>NZ_JBICMV010000010.1:0-11985 GCF_043106745.1 Vibrio sp. CJQ_6
CCTTTCAGCTTCAATTTACTACCCAAGAAAAGCTGAACAAGCAGCGAATCTTGCCGCGGCCAAATTACCTGAAGTGGTTCACGAAATTGGGTAGACAAAAAGACCAGCGCCCGTGGATTCAAATCGGCCAGCGACAAAGATCGCTTTTGTGTAGTGAAAGCCTAACGAACGGAACCGACATTGCACACAGACGTTTCGATAACATAATGCTCGCCACACCTAGCGATAGATGAACTATCCGCGAACCATTTGCCAAAGACAACTGGATATAAACACCAATATTTATAAAGCTACATAACGCCCAATTAAGTAGTGAGCAACGCAATACAAAAGCGACCGCATTGCGCCTTAAACACAAAACTCACTGCAAACCAAAACTGCCACGCGTTGCGAATCTGCTTGAATTGTTTGTTATGCGAATTGTACACAAACGCCAAATTGGCTACGAAAACATTACCTTAAACACGAAAAACCTCAAACGCGCAAATGACTTTTTGTGATTCAAGAACCAGCGAACTCAACTTTTCACGAAAATGCTGCCACAAGCGCGGAACGCGGTTTTAAAGCGAAGAATTAGCTTTTGTTTGCGAGAAACTTAACGAGCCGGAATTTCAGCGAATACCGACTTTTCATAAACTTGCGTTTTTCACACTTTGCGCCTGATAGTTTTCCACAACCAAATGCGATTTTTAATGAGGCAACTTCACGAACTTTGGCATGTTTCACGGTTTGAGTGATTCAAGAATTTAAGCCGGCAATGCCGATTTGCCGACACTGAAAAACGAATGGCCAAAGACAACGAATTTGAAGAAACCAAAAACTTTGCCCCGTCGCATAACGCCGCGTTAAGTAGTGAGCAACGCTGACCGCCTAACCAAAATCATTGTGCCGTAAACACTAAAACCAAAGCAAACCGAAAATGCCGAGCGTTGCGAATCTGCCTTAAACGCCTTGTTAGAAATAAATCGTTATAGCTTCCACTGAGGAGCAATCCAATCACTGGTCCAATCAAGAGGCTCTGAGATAGCTGCTATTTGTGTATATTCGTTAAAGTAAGCATCAACTACTTTTTGATCTGTAATATAAACAGCATTCTCAAATGAGTTGGTAGCATTATGAGAGAAGTTAAACGAGCCCGTCCATACAGCATAAGGCTTTACAATATTAACTGGATAACCACAATCATCAAAAATTTCCACATCTGCAAATATCAAGAATTTATTGTGCATCCTTGGGAAGGCTGGTTTCTTGTCTTTGTTATAATTCCCTACGCAACGAACTGCTTCTAAACTGTCATCATATTCTCCTGATTCGTTGGGATACATTATCGTAACTCCCAACAGCCAATCCATAAACTCCCCTCTAAATATATTACAACTTAACCCCTCATACTTTTTACGCAGCTTTTTGTTGTAATACAGTCCGTTATTGTCGTCAGTGTCCGGCTTGAGAAAATCTTCTTTTTGGACAATGATTTGAACATGATTCTTATGAGACAGAGCGTTAAGTATCGGCTCGCTAGTCAACCAAGCAACCGCGCCAAACACGGAGTCAGCATTATTAATATGCCCGATTAATTTGTCTTCTAAGTTTCGAAAGTAAACTTCTACACCATTGTCACCAATGGTACTGTTATCCTTAAGTTGGTAATCTTTACTTTCTAGTCTGTACTCATTTAGATTCTTCACACACTATCCTTTAGATTTCTAACGCCCTGTTAAGGTGTGAGCAACGCAATGCCAATGCTTCCGCATACCACCTTAAACACTAAACGCAACGCATAGTAAAAATGCCACGCGTTGCGAATCACTCTTAAACAGTTTGTTATGTTTATGCCCTGACCATTAGAAGTAGTCAGAAAAATCGTCGGAACCAATAAAATAATGAGGAGTTTCATCGTCAGACTCTACATCTGAAGCGAAACGTGCTGCCATATCCTGAAAATCGCCGATGTTTTCTTGATAGTTATCGAAAGCATCTTCTTTTGAGTCATCCGTGCCAAAGTGATCATTTATGACACCAACTGGAATAGCGAAAACATATCTGTCACCTTCGTATTCTGCATCAAACATGAGGGCATCAAGGTTTTGTTTGTACCAGAACTCACTTTCAGAAAAGTCCCAGGCATCTACTTCCATTTCCGTACTCCTTGTTCGTGAAAAGGAATACCTTTTTAGCATAGAAAACAAAGCCTGTTAGGAGCTATTCTCAGGAAAATTTCATTCTATTAACCACATCACAAAAGTGTCTACTAAACGTGGGGGACTCGGAAACATAACGCCGCGTTAAGGGGTGAATGCC
Organism: Vibrio sp. CJQ_6; assembly: GCF_043106745.1. Classification (NCBI taxonomy): domain Bacteria; kingdom Pseudomonadati; phylum Pseudomonadota; class Gammaproteobacteria; order Vibrionales; family Vibrionaceae; genus Vibrio; species Vibrio sp. CJQ_6. The sequence goes on from NZ_JBICMV010000010.1 coordinate 2,302, forward strand.
GCATAAACCAACCTTCCGCAGACCACTTTCACCACAAAAACTCAATGCATACCAAAAATGCCACGCGGCATGAGTCCCGCTTGAACGCTTTGTTATATAGCCTGCCTTTCAGCTTCAATTTACCACCTAAGAAAAGCCGAACAAGAAACAAATCTTACCGCAGCCAAATTACCTGAAATGGTTCACGAAATTGAGTAGACAAAAAGACCAGCGCCCGGGGATTCAAATCGGCCAGCGACAAAGATCGCTTTTACGTAGATAAAACCTAACGAACGGAACCGACATTGCACACAGACGTTTCAATAACATAATGCTCGCCACACCTTGCGATAGATGAACTATCCGCGAACCATTTGCCAGAGACAACTGAATATAAACACCAAAATTTATAAAGCTACATAACGCCCTGTTAAGGTGTGAGCAACGCAATACCGATGCTACCGCATACCACCTTAAACACTAAAACCAACGCATAGTAAAAATGCCACGCGTTGCGAATCACTCTTAAACAGTTTGTTAGGCAATAGTTTCATCTTTTTTCTGGTGCGATAAATATGTGCCAACCTTTAGCTGGCCGCTTAGGGTCTTCGAACTCGTATTTTTTACTTTCACGAAGCCATCTTGCACGTACGGCTCGTTTGAACTCAGTCTTAATGGGTTCGATCATTAAGCAGACTTCCGTTTCGATGCTTAACTGGTGTAGCTTTTTAGCACTAACCGACTTCTTCCATTCTTTGGCTATGAGTTCTTCATATATGTTTAAGGCATTCCAATACTGGTATTTTGTTACATCTAGCACATCATCAGTGACTTTATGGTTTACCAAATCCAATATTGCTTGGTAAACACCTTTGAAATCATTTTTCATACGCCCTTGATATTTATATTCACCACAACAAATATGACCAGAGCTAAGAAGGAATATAGGCTCTTCAGCCTGAGCCTGATATCCAACTTGAATTTTTATCATATGAGACTCCAATACTTTCGTGATGCCTAACGCCCTGCTAAGGGGTGAGCAACGCAATGCCGCAGTTGTCGCATACCACCTTACTCACCCAAACCAACGCATAGTAAAAATGCCACGCGTTGCGAATCCCTCTTGAGCAGTTTGTTAGTTGCTATAGACCAAATGTTCCACGGATTAAAACCACAACCAACATTAAGATAATAAAGGTGGAAAGATAGAATAAAATCCCGTGAAACGTTCCACCACCACCTCTACTAAATGCGAGATGTTTCGTCATTTGGCACTCATAACCTTTCGCTATGTATCTGTAGGTAATGAAATACCAAACAGACCCTAATGGCCACGCAATCAACAACAGGCCACGTCCATTCGACTTATCTGTTAACACAGTAACTACAAATGGAAGCAACAATATTAGAAAATAAGTCACCGCTTTTTTTCGTAGTTTTCTTGTTCTTTGGTTATCGTTCATAAGTATCCAAATACAACTAACGCCGCATTAAGGTGTGAGTGACGCTTGGCCATACTTGAGCGAAGCGAAACTGCCAAGCGTTACGAATCACTCTTAAATGCTTTGTTATATCAACGCTGACGATTAACAATCGACGTTAGCTTACGCACAAATTCGCCAAAACAATAAAAGCAAAGTACTGATACCAAAATAAAACCCAACATTGCGTTTATCGAGAAGTGCCCAATTAAACAAATGAATGCGAGTACTAAACAGCAAAATCCTCCAATCGTAACTCTCTTGACCCAATCTTCGTTCAGGGCTTCATCGCAATGTTCCACGCTTGCGTTAAGTTCTGACATGAAAACATGTGCAAAAGCGAAAGTTGCAAATGTGGGTAAACATATAGCAAAAAACAGTGTCGATAATTGAAGAAATATCGAATCATCAATAGAAGACGAACCACTAAACAAAGCCAAAAAGTATGCTGAACAAAGACCACTAAGTGCAGAGTACATCCACTTCAACTGGGTATATTTATGATTGCTACTCGTCGTCACCACACGATCTCCAAAATTCAAACAGTTGATATAACGCCGCGTTAAGGGGCGAATGCCACATAAACCAACCTTCCGCAGACCACTTTCACCACCCAAAATCAACGCATACCAAAAATGCCACGCGGCATGAGTCCCGCTTGAACGCTTTGTTATGTAGCCAGCCTTTCAGCTTCAATTTAACCACCCAAGAAAAGCTGAACAAACAGCGAATCTTGCCGCAGCCAAATCATATGAAGTGGTTCACGAAATTGGGTAGGCAAAACGGCCAGCGCCTGTAGATTCAAATTGACCAGCGGCAAATATCGCTTTTGTGTAGGAAGTACCTAACGAACGGAACCGACATTGCACGCAGACTTTTCGATAACATAATGCTCGACACACCTTGCGATAGATGAACTATCCGCGAACCATTTGCCAAAGACAACTGGATATACACGCCAAAATTTATAAAGCTACATAACGCCGCGTTAAGGGGCGCAGGCACGCAATACCAAAGCTGCCGCATACCACCCTAATCACCAAAAACCAACGCATAGTAAAAATGCCACGCGTGCCAAGTCCCTCTTTAACGCTTTGTTATAAACCGATTTCGATGAAGTGATCTTTATAAGCCATATTGAGAACTATATTATTAAATACCCACTTGATATGGGAATTTTCACCTCGTCCTTTTTTGGATCTTTTTCGAACGTACCATATACCAAAAAATATATACTCAGCCCCAACTTTAAAGTACTTCAAAAGCCGTGGATCTTTAACTGTAATTTCAGGTGTTGGTTTATTTATGACACCTTGCTCATTCACTTCAATGAATGGAGATTCTAACTTGATTTGATAGTATCGAAATTTTTCTGTTGGTGGGCTAATTTCTTTTATGTGCCCTGATATCGCCAAAGGCGGTGTTGTTTGCTCAGGTTTATAGAATTTCAAAAACTCAAACAAATTACTGACATCAAAGAAGAACTGATTCCAAGGTATTTTGTGCCCCTTAAAATCAAGTGTCACTAAAGAAGAAAGTTCTTCTTTTTCTTCACATAACTCTCTTAGTTCTAGTATCTGTTTTAGTGTGCGCAAATAATTTGTTAAGCGTCCTTTGTTTGAATACTTTTTGTCTTGTTCACCTGCAGATCCCCAACTGGCTCCCTTACGTTTCACCTGATGATCTGTTAACTCCCATAGGGCTTTCAATAGTATGTGTAACCGAAACTCATATTGAGATGCTGAAACGGCTCTGAATACTTCAGAGTCCGATCTTTTAGCAACAAGTTCTAATCTTCCAGATAAATCAAATTTGCAACCTAAGCTATGTTGCTCATATCTCTTTAGTCTAAAACAAGGTGCGATTTCTACCGTTTTTGACTCATACTTCCTGTTATGCCTTTTGACAAAGCTAAGTTCTGCGCTGCACCCATCGATGCAGCAATAAAGTTTACCAAAAGGCTGTTGTTCAAAGCCTAAAGCGGACACCAAAGTGCCATTCGCTCGAATCGCTTCTGGAATTTTGCTACCCACTATTCCTCCATAGGTTTATAACGCCCTGTTAAGGTGTGAGCAACGCAATACCGAAGCTCACGTATACCACCTTAAACACTAAAACCAACGCATGGTGAAAATGCCACGCGTTGCGAATCACTCTTAAACAGATTGTTATGTGCTATCTACACTTGCCTAGCTAGAAAATCTGGAAATGCGATAAAGCCCAAATAATAGCGGCTACCCCTACCAAAGTGGATTTGATCAATGCGCTTAGAGAAATATACCTCAAGTAGCAATCAGAGCCCTGTTGGGTTGGATTTAGTTTGATATTTTTCTCAATCAAATGACGCCTATCATTGTCACCACTACCTTTCATATCAATTCCTTAGTAAAGCTCTAACTCGGTTTCAAAATTAGTGAAAACATCTCTTTTGGTCAACTACGCAAGAACCAATGAACAAAAAAACGATCGAGCATAACCACACCTTAATAGGGCGTTATATGACTGCATAATTCGGAAGATAACTAACTTGGTATTTAGACAATAAATTGGTACTCTAAACAAAAATCAGCGTTTGTTCTGAGGCTTATTTTTGCCTCAAATAACTTAGCAGGCGAAAAAATCACCATAAAATAGACTAAAACCCAGCTCTTTTTTAATTCATAAATGTGACATTGGTCACCATTAAAAAGCACAATTAACAGACGTTCTCAACTAATTACCCTTCAATACGTCTGCCTAAAGCCCCTTTAGTTTATTAGTAAAGAAGTGTTTGTACACTTAGCACATAACGCCGCGTTAAGGGGTGAATGCCGTACAAACCAACCTTCTGCAGACCACTTTCACCACCAAAACTCACCGTAAACCCAAAATGCCACGCGGCATGAGTCCCACTTGAACGCTTTGTTATGTAGCCTGTCTTTCAGCTTCAATTTACTACACAAGAAAAACTGAACAAGCAGCGAATCTTGCCGCAGCCAAATTACCCGAAGTGGTTCACGAAATTGGGGAGACAAAAAGACCAGCGATCGTGGATTCAAATCGACCAGCGACAAATATCGCTTTTATGTAGAGAAAACCTAACGAACGGAACCGACATTGCATACAGACGGTTCGATAACATAATACTCGCCACACTTTGCGCCAACCTAACCGTCTACGCACCGTTGGCCAAAGACAACTAGATATAAACACCAAGATTGATAAAGCTACATAACGCCGCATTAAGGTGTGAGCAACGCTACCACAGAACCTAACCATACCACCATAAACACAAAACCCAACGATGGCATCAAAAATGCCAAGCGTTGGGAATCACTCTTAAATGCTTTGTTAGTTCTATTTTCTATCGCTTAAGTAGCCACACTAACCAATGATGTAGTTGCTTCTTTAGCTCCGCGTGATTACTGAAGATGACCACCTGATTATTAGAAATATCAAATGTAATATCTTTAGGGCTTCGAGCAATAATAATGACTTTTTTCCCTAAAGCATGAGCAATACCGAGCTCGTAGAATACGTTAGGGTTTCTACCGGTAATATTTGCGACAACAACTTCAGAGCGAGCCATTTGTTCTAAAATATGCCCTAAGACGTTATGTGAGACAATGACATCATCCCCTCTCTGGCATCGATAACCAAAATCTACGAAAAAATCCCTAACTACTTGATAGTCTTCATCGAAGTTTTTATTGAAAGGAGTTAATACAAATGCAGTATTTGGCTCTACCTTTACATTTTCAAACATCGGACTATTTAAAATGCCGTCTTTGGACTCATTCCCATCAAGAACTAGATGATTGACAGACTCAAACCTTTCTTTCGAAGACTGTATTTCTTGAGTAAGCTCTTGGATTCGAATTTCAATATCTTGTCTATAACGATCTTCTTTGTAATCGTAACTTCTTTTCATTTCAAGATATTGACGCATTAAAGCTCTCACGCACACAACCGCTGCAGCTAACACCAAAAATGTAGGGAAGCTAGTAATTAATGATTTTGATAATATTTCTAAGACTTCCATTTAGCTCACCGTATATTTCATTAAATCAATTGAAGCTACTAGCATAAAGTAGCCAATTAAGGCGAAAACAATAACGTACTTGAAAACGCTCCCTTCAATCTTTGTTGCCTTACTCGCTTTACATGAGTTAAACACCCCAATTGACAAACCTAGCAATAAAAGAAAGACCACAGCAACCATTTGCATGCTTAAAGCCTCTAAAGGCTTAGAGGCTGAATTCAAAACCGCTGCAAACACAAAAGAGCATGCAATTACCTTCATTTCTGCAGGCAATGTCACGATACATTGACAAAAATCCGTTTGATCAGGGCGATTGTTTACGAAACACTTAAACGTAATATTAGTTAGCAACAAGGCTAGTGGAAAAAACCAACCACCCTCACTTAAGAGCCAAGAGCTAACCCCATCTAAGAAGCCAGGAACATCTTCAATCACAATAACTTACCGAGGAAAAATTTTGTTTATTGTACTCCATTCCAGATGCTCGAAACAACTGGATAGAACTAACGCCGCGTTAAGGGGTGAATGCCGTATAAACCAACCTTCCGCAAACCGCTTTCACCACTAAAATCACTGCAAAGCAAAAATGCCACGCGGCATGAGTCCCGCTTGAACGCTTTGTTATGTAGCCTGCCTTCTGCTTCAATTTACCACCCAAGAAAAGCTGAACAAGCAACAAATCTTACCGCGCCCAAATTACCTGAAATGGTTCACTAACTTTGACAGACAAAAAGACCAGCGTCTGTGGATTCAAATCGACCAGCGACAAATATCGCTTTTGTGTAGGGAAAACCTAACGAACAGAACCGACATTGCACGCAGACGTTTCGATAACATAATGCTCGCCACACCTTGCGCCAACCTAACCGTCTACGCGCCGTTGGCCAAAGACAACTAGATATAAACACCAAGATTGATAAAGCTACATAACGCCGCGTTAAGGGGTGAATGCCGCATAAACCAACCTTCCGCAGACCACTTTCACCACAAAAATCACCGCAAACCAAAAATGCCACGCGGCATGAGTCCCGCTTGAACGCTTTGTTATATAGCCTTCCTTCCAGCTTCAATTTACCACCCAAGAAAAGCAGAACAAGCAGCGAATCTTGCCGTGCCCAAATTACCTGAAATGGTTCACGAAATTGGGTAGACAAAACGGCCAGCGCCCGTGGATTCAAATCGACCAGCGACAAAGATCGCTTTTGTGTTGGGAGATCCTAACGAACGGAACCGACATTGCACGCAGACATTTCGAGAACATAATGCTCGCCACACTTTGCGCCAACCTAACCGTCTACGCGCCGTTGGCCAAAGACAACTAGATATAAACACCGATATTTATAAAGCTACATAACGCCGCATTAAGGTGTGAGCGGCGCTTGGCTATACTTGAGCGAAGCGAAAATGCCAAGCGTTGCGAATCACTCTTAAATGCTTTGTTATAACTCAGTCTCACAGTCTCGGACGCTGAACGTATACGCGCCTTCATGCTCATTACCGATAACTATTTTATTTGAACCAAGATATGCAACTTTCTGTTTTTCATCAACGTCACAGTATGAAAATTGCTCCATTTCTAGGTTGTATGCAAACCACCGAGTAAACTTGGAAGTAGCATCCATATACCCTTTGTTGTCACCAAGAAAGCTTAGAGCAACAGAGAACAAAACAATTGCTCCAAACATTCGACCAACGAGAGTTAAAGGGTTGTCATTAAACAGCCTCTTGATCTCAGAAAGGCGAGCTAATTTTTTCAACGAAAACTGCTCTAGCCGAAGAAACGAAGTGAGCAATATAAACAAAAACCAAAGCGCAAAGCCGAAAGCCAAAAAAAGCGATGCGGTATACGGAATTGCTAATATTGAACTAATTGTAACTGTGTAGCCAAAAGGAGTGACTGGGGCTTCTAGCGCATGATTCACAAAAGATTGTGCCATAGCTAAGTTGAAAGTCGTGCAACCTACAATGACGATGCTAGCTATCGTTTTTCCTAGCAGGTTGTTTATTACTCTCTCGACTGCCTCTATTAAGTAGAAGCTCAAACCACAGATACATGCTCCAAAGCTAAGCCAATAAACAGGAAAATCAGTAATCTTAGACAGTGGCAACATTGAAAGGAAAAAAATGAAACTAAGCAAATACGCAATTTGCTCATTATCAAGGTTGTTCAATTTTTCAGAAACTAACACTCTTACATTAGCGAATGCCATTTGTTCTCCTGAGTTATAACGCCGCGTTAAGTAGTGAGCAACGCCACCACCTTACCTAACCCATTGTGCCATAAACACTTAAGCTAAACCTTGAACTGAAGCCGCCAAGCGTTGGGAATCTGCCTTAAACGCTTTGTTATGTTGTAAACCTAACCTTCCCACTGACACTCTAAGTCTGGAAGCCCTTCTTCATTTTCACTGTTTCCAGGCCGAATAACAAAACCATGTGCACGATAGAAGCCCTGAGCTTTTTCATTAACTTCAAACGTCCGTAAAGTAAGTGAGCCATTAGATTGGCCTTTAGCCCGGTTCAGTAAGTACGAACCTATACCCTGATTTTGGCTATTAGGGGCAACATATAGCTGATTTATTTCTGTTTCCGAACTAGCCATAAAGGCAACTGGACGAGAAATATCGGTGCGTACGACAACGAAAACCTGGTAACTATTGGGTAGAATATGTTCGAGAAAGTAAGCTTGAGATTCAAAGGTATGAACAGGATTTATACCTAAAGCTTCCGCCATTGAATCGCGCCAAAGGGAGGTAACTTCCTTGATATGCTCTGAAGCTAAAGGCTCTATTTTGTAGATACTTAAGTCCATTTTACCTCCTGCAACATAACGCCGCGTTAAGGGGCGAATGCCGCATAAACTAACCTTCTGCAGACCACTCTCACCAAAAAAGCTCAACGCAAACCAAAAATGCCACGCGGCATGAGTCCCGCTTGAACGCTTTGTTATGTAGCCTGCCTTTCAGATTCAATTTACCACCCAAGAGAAGCTGAACAAGAAGCGAATCTTGCCGCCCCCTAATTACCTGAAATGGTTCACGAACTTTGACAGACAAAAAGACCAGCGTCTGTGGATTCAAATCGACCAGCGCCAAATATCGCTTTTGTGTAAGGAAGACCTAACGAACGGAACCGACATTGCACACAGACGTTTCGATAACATAATGCTCGCCACACTTTGCGCCAACCTAACCGTCTACGCGCCGTTGGCCAAAGACAACTAGATATAAACACCAAGATTGATAAAGCTACATAACGCCGCGTTAAGGGGTGATTGCTGCACATACCAAGTTTCCGCAGACCACTTTCACCACCAAAACTCACCGCAAACCAAAAATGCCACGCGGCATGAGTCCCGCTTGAACGCTTTGTTATGTAGCCTGACCTTCAGCTTTAATTTACCACCCAAGAAAAGCGGAACAAGCAGCAAATCTTGCCGCAGCCAAATTACCTGAAGTGGTTCACGAAATTGGGTAGACAAAAAGACCAGCGCCCGGGGATTCAAATCATCCAGCGACAACGGTCGCTTTTGTGTAGCGGAAACCTAACGAACAGAACCGACATTGCACTCAGACGTTTCGATAACATAATGCTCGCCACACCTTGCGCAAAACGAACTATCCGCGAACCATTTGCCAAAGACAACTGGATATAAACGCCAAAATTTATAAAGCTACATAACGCCGCGTTAAGGGGCGCAGGCACGCACTACAAACGTGACCGCATTACGCCTTAATCACTAAACAAACTGCAAACCAAAAATGCCACGCGTGCCAAGTTCCGCTTGAACGCTTTGTTATGTAGCCTGCCTTTCAGATTCAATTTACCACCCAAGAGAAGCTGAACAAGAAGCGAATCTTGCCGCCCCCTAATTACCTGAAATGGTTCACGAACTTTGACAGGCAAAAAGACCTGCGTCTGTGGATTCAAATCGACCAGCGCCAAATATCGCTTTTGTGTAAGGAAGACCTAACGAACGGAACCGACATTGCACACAGACGTTTCGATAACATAATGCGCGCCACACTTTGCGCTAAACGAACTGTCTACGCGCCGTTGGCCAAAGACGACTGGATATAAACACCAATATTTATAAAGCTACATAACGCTGCGTTAAGTGGTGAACAACGCATACCACCAGACCTAAACTATTGTGCAGTAAACACTTAAGCTGATACAAACTAAAAATGCCAAGCGTTGTGA
>NZ_JBICMV010000011.1:0-1023 GCF_043106745.1 Vibrio sp. CJQ_6
CGCAGATACCAGGTGGCTGCAACTGTTTATTAAAAACACAGCACTGTGCAAAATCGTAAGATGACGTATACGGTGTGACGCCTGCCCGGTGCCGGAAGGTTAATTGATGGGGTTAGACTTCGGTCGAAGCTCTTGATCGAAGCCCCGGTAAACGGCGGCCGTAACTATAACGGTCCTAAGGTAGCGAAATTCCTTGTCGGGTAAGTTCCGACCTGCACGAATGGCGTAATGATGGCCACGCTGTCTCCACCCGAGACTCAGTGAAATTGAAATCGCTGTGAAGATGCAGTGTACCCGCGGCTAGACGGAAAGACCCCGTGAACCTTTACTACAGCTTGGCACTGAACATTGAACCTACATGTGTAGGATAGGTGGGAGGCTTTGAAGACGTGACGCCAGTTGCGTTGGAGCCGACCTTGAAATACCACCCTTGTATGTTTGATGTTCTAACTTAGACCCGTTATCCGGGTTGAGGACAGTGCCTGGTGGGTAGTTTGACTGGGGCGGTCTCCTCCCAAAGAGTAACGGAGGAGCACGAAGGTGGGCTAATCACGGTTGGACATCGTGAGGTTAGTGCAATGGCATAAGCCCGCTTAACTGCGAGAATGACGGTTCGAGCAGGTGCGAAAGCAGGTCATAGTGATCCGGTGGTTCTGAATGGAAGGGCCATCGCTCAACGGATAAAAGGTACTCCGGGGATAACAGGCTGATACCGCCCAAGAGTTCATATCGACGGCGGTGTTTGGCACCTCGATGTCGGCTCATCACATCCTGGGGCTGAAGTCGGTCCCAAGGGTATGGCTGTTCGCCATTTAAAGTGGTACGCGAGCTGGGTTTAGAACGTCGTGAGACAGTTCGGTCCCTATCTGCCGTGGGCGTTGGAAGATTGAAGGGGGCTGCTCCTAGTACGAGAGGACCGGAGTGGACGAACCTCTGGTGTTCGGGTTGTGTCGCCAGACGCATTGCCCGGTAGCTAAGTTCGGAATCGATAACCGCTGAAAGCATCTAAGCGGGAAGCGAGCC
>NZ_JBICMV010000012.1:0-530628 GCF_043106745.1 Vibrio sp. CJQ_6
CGTTTGTTCTCTGATTTCTTCTAGTATTTGGATTGCAGAGTTAGTCAGAGGAAGCATGTGATTTTTCTTTGTTTTTTGGAAAGCTTCGCTGACAAGAACAGTTTTTTGATCAAAATTTATGTGCGACCATTTGATCGTTACCACTTCGTGAGGTCGTTGCCCTCCCAAGTAAAAACAAAGCCTTAGCACTTGTCTGGTTTGGTATGCAAGGTTTAAATCATCAAATCTATGTTCCATGTCATAAAGTAATTGGGTTACTTCATTCCAAGATAGGAAGTGTGAACCAATTTTTTCAGGTTGTTTTGGTATTTTCGATATCGGATTGTGGTCAAGAGCGAATTTGGTTTCTCTTTTTCTGAATTTAGGGTTATTTTCGTACCCTAAAGCGAAGTTGAATGCCGCATGCAGAATGGAGCGAATTTTATTACTCTTGTCCACAAATCCTTCTTCAATTGGGATTGCTAATATGTCCAAAAAATCTTCAGTTTCAAAATCTTTCGCTTTTCGATGTATGTCGAGATGAGGGAACACATTTTTCACTATGAGCTGATATTCGTCTTCGTGACTACGATTTCCATTATCTTGTTTGTTCTGCTTATGGAACTCAATAAGTTGCTCAAAGGTGCCTAATTGATCTTTTTCACGTTCTGCTGTTTTCTTCTCTTCAGACTGCCTTTCTAGCTCATTTTTTGGATCTAATCCTTTAGAGAGCATTTCACTGTACTCGTTAGCTAGATCACGTGCTTTAGATAAAGTTAGAGCAGGGAACTTACCCAAAGCGATGAAAACTTCTTTCTTCTCTTTATGGTATTTGAACTTGAAGATCTTAGAACCTGCGGGAGTTACTTGAACAGTTAAGCGCCCAGTTCCTCTTTCGCCTGTACTATCTGGTTTATAGTAAGCAGTTTTTTTTGCAGGAAATGCTTCTATCTCTTTTACAGTTAACATATTAGTTACCTTGAATGAACTGCTATTAGCTAAACTTCGTAGTCGGCTATGTAGTCGGGTTACTGTTTAGTCTAGTGTAGCCAAATGTAACTATAAGTGATACTGTTATCTTATTGATTGTCATTAACTCGTTGATTTTAAATGGCAATGTAACTTTAGGTAATTGTGTGTAATCCTGTGACTACATCACTTCTAAGGATGTGGTCGTAGGTTCGAATCCTACAGGGCGTGCCATTTATTCTATAAGGCCTGACAGCTTATGAAGTTGTCAGGCCTTTGTCGTTTTGAGGATTTATAGCCGCCTCTTTTCAAACACACACTGATCCGCACCATTAGTGTCTCATGCAGGTATCATCGACTAACTTTTTCTATAACCATGCCACTTTGCTCTGCAAAGTGAATCAATCGAGTGATATTGCTGAGGCTCCACTGGTTGGTGATGGCTATCACCTCGTCGTTAGGCAGCGTAATCAGCGCGTCTTCATCGCTGTGGAAACGGCGAATTCTACCTTGAGGGATTTCATCCGCTAGGATGGCAATGCGTCGTCTTACTGGTTCGTTAAATGCGTTGAGCACATCATTCAAGCTTTGTGGCTGATGCTTCTCAATCCAGTCCGTGACTAACGCTAGCGCGAGGTGACGCTTTTTATAGGTATTACCGTTATAGCGGTACTCCGAGTAATCTTTTTCGCCTTTTTGAACGCTTGTGCGCTGCTCAGCACGCTTCTCGCGGAACTTCACCTGGTACTCTTCCACTTCTGGAACAGGGATGATCTGCTCAGCATTGATCAGTACATCTTCTTTGTAGCGATAGGGCGTGAGGCGCACACAACTGATATCGATGCCTTTGTCACGCAACCACAAGACAGAAGTGGTGAGTTCTTTACCGAAGTCTGCTGAGGCTAAAACGATTCGAACATCATTACCAAAGTCATCCAAGCTGTTTTCATCGAGATCGACAAACTCCAGAATGGCTTCGCGGGCCTCAATCTCTTGGCCTTCTTTCTTCAGGTATTGTGCATAGTAGTCACAGGCTTTATCGAACGTTATGGTAGAGATCATTGCGGCATAGCGCAGCGCTTGCAGCTCCATATGCGCACCGACATCATCACGCTTAAGCTCGATGACGACTAAGTTGGCATTTTTATCGATGGCTAGAAGGTCTATACGGCGACGACTGTCTTCCCAGTCTGAAAACTCCTCTGATATCACCAAACAATCAGGCGCGATGGCATCAATACAGCCTTTCAGCGCTTCTTGTAGATCGTGCCGCTCTTGCAGCCCTTCGGCTGCAAAGGTGGTCGGTGTGAGTGCGGTGAGGTTTTTGTTGGCGATATTGTATAGACTCATCGTTATACTGCTCGCTCAACAATTGCATCGGTGAGGTGTAATTGGGTGATTTGAGACTCTCGAAGTCTGACTTTTAAGCGCTCACATATACTGAGCAAGTCACTAACTTTTTCTGTGATACGGACTTGTTCATTTAGAGGAGGAAGCGGTAAGTGCATTTCACCAACATCACTCAACCTAAAGCTATTTTTAATACCTCGTTGTGGAGCATCAAACTGATATTTAGCTAGTGGAGACCTCATAAAATCAGGGAAGTATTTTCCTTGGCATTCTGGCATAAATCGTAATAAGCACGTATGTTGGTTTATGTATGCTTCACCAAACTCTTCAGGAATTAATCCCAAGTTACCGACATCACCTGTTATGGAAATTAATAGATCTCGCGCCTCCAATTTAGTTCGAGAGCCTTCGCCCCCTTTAGGTGGGCGTACAAACCTTAAATTGTCTAAACGCAGCTCGTAGCTGCCTCGGGATAAATTGCCCATGGTGACAAATAGAGCACCAGAGTCAGAGTAATATTTAGCCCAATCTCGAGAACCCGATGTAGTAAATAGAGCTACATCTTGAATTCGACACCACTCCCACCCATTAGGAAGTTCAAACGGCTTTTCATCTTCAGCAATCGGCGGTAGCGCCTTTTGCTTTTTGATTTTCTTCTCTTTGACTAACTGTGCTTTTTCTTCCGCTATTCTTTTCAGTAACTCAGCAGCAGGTTCATCGCTTGGATCTTGTGGAACCAACTTACCCATCACTGCCAGTTGTAGGATGGTTTGCTTAAGCTGATCGATGCTTTCTTCAGTGGTGAACAAGGTATCGAAATGTTTGCTGATTCGCGCCCAGTTTTGCATTAACTCGTCAGCATCGGCAGAGTTGGTGAGTGTGTCCAACAGAGTTGTTACCAGCATTCGATGCGCTTCGATACTGGCTTCGGTTTGTTGCTCTAGCTGGTCGCAGAGCGCCATTAGCTCATCGACTTTGGCGACGATACGGTGTTGTTCGGATATTGGAGGAATTGGCATTACAAAACCTCTAAGCTTACCTAACGATACAAATGGTTGAACACCGCCTGTCGATTGCTTCTTCATTATCTCAGCAGCATACTTCAAGAAGTAATTTAAGAAGTTTGGAGAAGAATCTTTAGGATTGTAATACTTGAAAAGCCCCACGTTTTTAATGCTAAATTCAATATCTGTATCCACTATTACAGGGTTACCAATACTGCCAATCATAGCAAATAAGATATCCCCCCTATCAACGCGAGAACGTTCTATGACCTTCAAGTGATCTTCTTTCGAAATTAATGTTGCTGTCGAAAGATCTAGCTTACCTGATGATAAGTTTTTACTCGTTACTAATGGGTATCCTTTACTAGTTGGCTTGGGGCTATCATGAGTACCATCACGAACATCATATATGTCTTCTAAGCGAGCATAACTCCAATTTTCAGGTACAGAGAAATAGATTTCCTCTTGAGTAATCTCAGGCTGTTTACGGTTTTTCTTTATTTTTTTATCTTTAATAAGCTGCGCTTTGTCTCGCGCAATACGCTCAAGCAACACCGAAGCAGGCTCATCATTCGGATCTTGAGGAACAAGCTTGCCTCGCACCGCTAACTCTAAGATCAGCTCACGCAGCTTCTTAACACCATAAAGCTCTAGCTTTTTGCTGCTGCCACGACCAGAGGTCGATTTGGTCTTTACTGCTGACGTCCAAATATCAATATGCTCGGTGATTAGCTTATTCATCGGAGATTGGTCGACTGCCATTATTGCTCTCCACCTTGCTTTTTACCTTGAATGGTAGAGCTAAGCGCATCACCGAGAATGCCTTTCAGTTGGTCACGCAGTGCTTTAATGTCTTGTTGCTGCTGCTGAAAGCTCGCTAGTAATTCTTCAGGATCATGGCTGACGACTTCGTCCTGATACGGGTTTTTAATATCAAGGTTAAAGTTGCGCTCGATTATATCTTCAATCGACACTTTCCAAGCTTGCTTGGTCTCGATGCGGCTAGCGAATCCATCGGCCTCATTACCCCACCAATCGATCTCTTGCTGGAACTCTTCAAACTTCATTGGTTTGGTTTTGCTGTAGTTCTTCACGCCTTCTGGGTAAGGGTGCTCATAGAACCACACTTCTTTGGTCGGTTGGCCTTTGGTAAAGAACAGAATGTTGGTCTTAATACCTGTGTATGGGTTGAACACGCCATTAGGTAAGCGAACAATCGTGTGCAGGTTACACTCTTCCGTTAGCATCTTTTTGATTTTGGTTTTTACACCTTCACCAAACAAGGTGCCATCAGGTAATACCACACCAGCGCGACCCTCTTTATCCAATACTTCGACAATAAGTTGCAAAAAAAGGTCAGCCGTTTCACGAGTCTGCATTTCGGCTGGGAAGTTCTTTTCAATCCCGTCTTCTTCTGTGCCGCCAAACGGTGGGTTAGTTGCAATCACATTGATATTGCTGTCCCAGTTTGAAAGCGGCTTGTTAAGCGTGTTGCCGTGCTTGATCTGCACAGGGACTTCGATGCCGTGAAGCATCATATTGGTGATACACAGCAAATGTGGCAGTTGTTTCTTCTCTACACCATGGATTTGTTTTTGCAGCGTTTGGTGGTCGGCCGTGCTTGTCACGTAGTTCTCTTTGACGTGATCGAACGCGCAAGCCAAGAAACCGCCCGTACCGCAGGCGGGATCCATAATTTGTTCGCCTAGCTTTGGATCCAGTCTGTTGACGATAAAACGAGTCACCGCGCGAGGGGTGTAGAACTCACCCGCATTACCTGCGCTTTGTAGGTCACGGAGGATTTGCTCGTAGATGTCACCGAACAGGTGGCGTTCTTTAGAGTCAGTAAAGTCGATCTCGTTGAGCTTGTTAATCACTTGGCGCAGCAGTGTGCCATTTTTCATGTAGTTGAAAGCATCACTAAAGGCTTCTTTCACCACAAAACCACGAGGATTGGTGTCTTTCGGTGCAGTTAGGTTTTTTAAACCAGGGAATAGGTCATCATTGACGAATTCCAGCAGTTCATCACCTGTAATGCCTTGGTTATCTGCCGCCCAGTTTCGCCATAAGTATTTTGCTGTGATGGGTTCGCGGTAATCATCCTGCTCGAACTCTAACTCTTCTTCTTGAGCATCAAACACTTTTAGGAATAAAAGCCACGACATTTGGCCTAAACGCTGCGCGTCACCATCAACACCTGCATCTTTACGCATGATGTCTTGAATAGACTTGATCACTGAACTGATTGACATAAAGTTCTACTACTAACTGACTGAAAAAATTGGGGCAGATTATAGCACTGCTACGTTAGTGTGAGTACTGAAAAGGGGAGAGGCGGAGCCCAATAACGATGGAGGTTAGTGGGCATTTATATCTATGAGAACTATATAAATTAATGGCTTACGGGTTGTTGATTCATATTCACTTTGCTCCGTAAGGCAAGGTACAACACCCAAGTGATGAACGCATCAGCAGTAATGCCCAAGCCGAACATTATGGCGATTCGTTCAAGCGTAGGGACAAAGACACCGATTTGATAAAGCACATAAGCACAACCGTAAAATAAGGTGTTTACGATAAGTGATTGATACAACATTAAATCCGTGCGTCCAATACCATAAAAGTAACTGTCGATGACATTGTTTAAGCTGAAAATGACATAGAACGCAACCATTAGCCAAACTAGACTGGTGATTGATTCTGGGTTCTCTATCCCCATGACATTGGCGATAAAGCTGTTCCAAAGCGGTGCGGTGAGCATCCAAACAGCAATGATTCCTAACGTGATCCAAAGGTAGCTATTGACTCGCTCAGATGTTAATCCATCATTCGTCGCGGCATCTTGCTTGACCAGTTGTCCTAATGTCAAAACGGGAAGGAGTAACCAACCCCAAATGAATTGATTCGCAACCCAGAACGTTCCCGCTTGTTGTACTTGGTTGATAAGCTGAAGAATCATGACAATAAAGGCAGTATTACGAACGAGCGACTCAAGCCCTGACTTCCATCCAATCTTTGCCCATTCTTTAAGCCACTGCGATTGATCTCTTCTAGAAAACTTGAAGCTCAGCGTGATCCCTGATTTAGATAAATAAATCAGGGCAAACAGCGCGAGAAGACTATTGACTACGATATTACTCAGCGCAATACCATTCACGCCTAACTGAAGGGAATAGGCGAATTGACTAACAAAGACGCTGTCACAAAGGATTGTCATGAGCGTTTGTACTACTAGAAGTCCATACAACGCCTTGCGTTCATTTTTTAGGACGAGAACCAAAGACAAAAAAGCATAGACGCTGGAAAGTAGAATAGCGGCAGATTCCAATCGAATGTATTGGATCGTTTGGGTCAATAATTCAGCCTGTTGCTGCATAGCATCTACAAAATTCGGGGCTAGCCACAATACCATTAAGGTCACCACAAAGTAGCAAATTAAGGTAACCAAAAGAGATAGGCTGGCTCGTTCGCGAAAAGCTTCATTACTATGAATCACTCTGCCTAGAATAAATGCTAGAGGGATAAGTAATGCTTCGCTGAGGACTTCATATCCTACATTTAGCCATGCAACTTGTGCTGCAATGCTAAAAGTCCATGGGCTAGGGATGCTGCCCAAGAAATGGATTCGTGTAGTTGAGTAGATTAATGGTATTAAGCTTGTCAGAATCAGCACTAGCCACAGTTGGTAGTTGATTGTTTTTATTTGATGATGTTTCAATTTTTAAGCCTTGTTATCTTCACTAGGGATCTCGTGGAGAAAGCAACTCTCCACAGAGAAATAGCCATTACTTTTAATCAGTTGTTTCTTTCTAAGCCGTTCGAACAGTGTGATGAGGTACTGATAAAGCTCAGTATATTGCGCTGTACTGATATGAGTTGCTGAGCAGTTAAATACTTGCCATGGGAAATTAATCAATGTTATAGCGGCATGTTTGGGAAGGTAGTTGTGTTTAAACTCACTTAGCAATAAATGTTCTAGCTGAACACAATAGTGCTGGATGATAGCGCAGTGAAAGTGGTACTTGTAACTGTCGTTGTTAGCGATAAGGTTCGGTAAGGAGCAAAATAAAAAGTAAACCTGAGCGGCCAACTCTTTGGCTTGCTTTCGCTCGCTTGTATGTGTTTTGGTAACGGCGTCTAATTGTTCTGCAAGACCAAGCTCACCCTTTAAAATAGTGAAATGAACGTTGTAGATTTGTGATTCACGATAATAAAGAGAAATGTCAGACAGCGATTGGCCTACAACGATTTCTATCAGCAAACGGTCTTGTGTCCTAAGAGTGATTTTCGACCCCAAAATATCGGTATGAGCCAATTGTTCACCGAACAATCTGAGGAGTCTTTCATGCCAACTCTGAACCGAAATCGATGACTGAATAAATAAATCGATATCGGAGCGCTTTGTTAACTGATTAGCCCCCAAGCTTCCGTAAAGTAGCGCTGTAGATGCGCTTGTATCTGTGCTCAATACTTTATTCAGCTTACTGACCCAAGTGTGTTGAGATAATGGAAAGGCCGCCCAGAAGGCATCAAAGTTATCAGAAAAGTCAAAACAGTAAGACTGCCAAATCTGTCTTTGCCAGTGAGTTTCTAGTGCTGTCGGCATGACTTTATCTTTCAAAAATATAATAGCTTCATCAACAGCTTGCAGTTTTTTGTAGGACGATGGGTAAGGGGTTTCTGAGTATTTCTCGTCGTTAATTGAATTGATGCTCTGCTCAATATCTCTAGTGCAACAGATTGATATACCTGTTTTCCTATCTAATTGATTGGTGAGAAGGTTCGCTGTTTGACCGTATCCAGTAAATTCAACAATCGCGTTTTCCTGTTGCTTAACCGCTGCAAGGAAGTATTCACAAGCAAGTTGCTCACCTTGCTCGGTTCCATCGCCAAAGCGAATTCGATACTCATCTAAAGATAAATAAGGGAACTCAGGCAAACGTCTTTGTATTTGTTGGCTTAAGGTTGTTTTGCCTGAATTTAGGTTACCAAAAATATAGATATGCATTGTGACTTGGTGTCGTTAACCAAGCTAAAGAATCCCTAGCTTGGTTTAAATGGTGATTAAGCTGATTGATATATTTCAGCTTCCAACTCAGTAATCGCTTCTAAATACTGCGCTTTGCCGCCAAAGCACTTTTTGACGATCTCAGCAGGGCGTCCCATCTCGTCAAAAGGCTTAACTTTGAGTACATGAATATTCTCAAGCTCTTGAACGCCTTCATCTGCGTACTTGTCCAGTAGGTTGTTCAACACCTGCTGAGCCGTTTCTCCGTACTTAGTGAAGTAGTTGCGCTTTTTGACGTTGTCAGCGCGTTCTTTTCTGGTGAGTGCTGGTTGGTCATACACGACATGACAAATCATGTCGAATGGGTCGAGATCTTTGCCGACTTCCAGCTCTAATGCTTCCCAGATGATGCCTTCCTCTGCCAGTTCATCAATGATTGCTTGCTTTTTATCGGCATCTTGCCAGCGCTTAACAAAGTCATCCATCGAGGTGAACTGTTTTGCCATCGTCTTACGGGTGTAGTCTTTGAACGATTCGGTTACGAGTTTACCGTCGGAATCGTAGTATTGAACACGTTCGGCAATGGCTTTCACCGTTACACCGTTGACATGGAACTTTCTCACTCGGTTTTCATCCTGCCAATCATCATCGGAATTGCCACCGTCAGAAGGAGATGAACCTGAGTCGTATGGAGCTTCTGGTTCATGGATGCTTTCAGGGTCGATATCTTCCCCTTCAAATGGATCGTCTTGTTCAAGCTCATCCTCATCATCGATGATCTCATCGAGTCCTTCATCGGTATCGAAGTCTTCTGGTTTTGTCTCTTTAACTCGCTCAGGGACACCATCAAAGCGCTCATCCGCGAACAGTTCAGTTGCCTTTTTGAAGTCGAGAATGGTAAACCAGAGCTTTCCGTAACGATCATCAATACGAGTACCACGACCGATGATCTGCTTAAACTTGGTCATCGACTGAATGCCCTGGTCAAGAACAACCAGTTTGCAAGTTTTTGCATCGACACCGGTTGTCATGAGTTCTGAGGTGGTCGCGATAACAGGGTAAGCCTTTTTGGGGGTGATGAAGTTATCAAGCTGAGCTTTGCCGATTTCATCATCACCAGTAATTTTCATTACGTATTTTTCATTCTTAGCAACTTGCTCAGGATTGCAATTGATTAGCGCCCGACGCATACGCTCTGCATGGTCAATGTCATTACAGAACACAATGGTCTTCGCCATAGGGTCGGTGCGCTTGAGATAACTGGTGATGGTTTGTGCAACAAGCTCTGTGCGTTCATCAATGACCATGGTTCTGTCGAAGTCTTTCTGGTTATAGATCCTGTCTTCGATGACTTCACCATGTTTATCGACTTGCCCTTTGGTTGGTCGCCAACCTTGTAAATCTACATCGATATCGACACGCACAACTTTGTAAGGGGCTAAGAAACCGTCTTCAATGCCTTGCTTTAGAGAGTAGGTGTAAAGAGCATCGCCAAAGTATTCGGTATTAGAAACGATATCGGTTTCTTTCGGTGTTGCGGTTAGCCCGATTTGCGTTGCTGAACCGAAATATTCAAGAACCTCACGCCATGCGCTGTCCTCAGCGGCACTGCCACGGTGACACTCATCAACAACAATGAGATCGAAGAAATCAGGATCGACCTGTTTGTATGCTTTTTGGTGCTCTTCTGGCCCAGTCAGCGCTTGATATAAAGCGAGATGGATTTCGTAAGCTGGATCGACTGTTCGCCCTGTGACTTTGGTCATAGCGGTACCAAACGGTTGGAAATCGTTAGTCTTAGTTTGATCGACCAGAATGTTTCTGTCCGCTAGAAATAGGATGCGTTTTTTGGCTCGGGACTTCCACAGTCGCCAAATAATCTGGAATGCAGTGTAAGTTTTGCCCGTACCTGTTGCCATAACCAGCAGTACACGGTTTTGTCCTGCGGCTACCGCTTCTACGGTTTTGTTTATCGCTTGTAGCTGATAGTAGCGCGGAGACTTTCCGCTACCGTCATCATGATAATCTTGAGTAATGACGGGAAGGTGCTCGGTTTTGTAACCTTTCCAAACGCAGTACTTGTCCCATAGTTGCTGAGGTGTTGGAAAGTCTTCAAGTCGAATTTCAGTTTCGAGTTGAGCTGTGTTGGTTTTGTCGTGGAAGATAAAACCGTCACCATTTGAGGCAAAGATAAAAGGGACTTCAAGTAAGCTGGCGTAATCTAGGCCTTGTTGCATACCTTTGCCGATTTCATGCTTATTCGCTTTTGCTTCGACAACCGCTAGAGGCATGCTCGGTTTATGGTAAAGAACAATGTCTGCCGATTTGACCTTTTTCCTCGCTGCTGCCTGACCACGAACAATGACTTTACCATCACGTAGTTTTACTTCTTGACGAATCTGCGACATATCATCCCATCCCGCACCTTTGATAGCAGGAAGAATGAATTTTGTGATGATGTCGGTTTCAGATAGCTTTGATTTATTGATTGTCGATTCCATGCGATTAGCCAGCTCTGTACAAATGCATTTCATGACTATACCAAAGGATGCATAAAAGCAGAAAAGATACTGACTTATCAGTGATGTGGGTGGTGTTTCTCCAGAACAGCAGCAGGAACTTTACAAGTAGAAATCGACACTGCGAGAGCAAGGTAGTTGTTCGTAAAAAAGCTCAAGAGCTTAAGCTTCTTTTAATCCAAAGTCAGGGCGATCTTTGGATTAAAGATCTGTCACTTCACAATCGAGAATTCAAGCTATCTGGTAGAGCTTTTCAACATTCTCAGCACAGAGAATGATAGAGGTGTAATGCAGATGAATGATCTCGATGGCATACCAAAACTCGTTTCTAAACGAGGATTGTTTATGTTTCAGTATGGTAGGGACGGCTAAGCATGAAAGAGAAACCCCACCGAAGTGGGGTTGATTTGGTTTGCCGACAATGAACTAAACCTCGTCGGCAGGGAGCAAGAACAGCCCTCTCGGGTTGAACTCGAGATAAGCGTGTTTGGTCAGTTCATCGCGAAATTGGGCTGAGTTGAGTTGCAGCAGCAGTTCCTGATCGTGCCATTTGACTGTGACTTCATACATTGAACCCATGTACGCGTATTTGAGCACTTCACATGCTTGGCTGTTTTCGCCTTGCGTATTCAGGGTAATGGCTTCCGGGCGAACACCAATCTGATATTCTCCCTTCGTTTTGCCTTGCGTCGCCTCTGGGTCGGCATCGATCGCGTAACCATGAATGTGAATACGCTCGCCGTCGAAATGGCCCTGAAACAGGTTCGCTTCACCCATAAAGTTCGCCATAAACATCGATTTCGGCGACTTGTAGAGCTCTTGCGGCGAGCCAATCTGCATGATCTCCCCGCTTTTCATCACGATCACCGTATCCGATACCGCAAAGGCTTCAGCCTGATCGTGCGTGACATACAGCGAGGTAATGTCGAAACGTTGTTGCAACTCGCGAATGGTTTCACGCATGCTGCGGCGTAGGTTAGCGTCTAGGTTACTCAACGGCTCGTCAAACAACAGCACTTTGGGTTTGAGTACCAGAGCGCGGGCGAGGGCAACGCGTTGCTGCTGGCCACCGGAGATCTGATCGACAAAGCGCTCACCCATGCCTTCTAGGTCGACGATTTTCAACGCTTCATCGACCCGCTGGCGAATTTCTTCGGCCGGGAGTTTGAGCATTTTTAGCCCATATGCCACGTTCTCATACAAGGACATATGCGGGAAAAGGGCGTACGACTGAAACACCATACAGATGTCGCGCTGCTGAATGGAACGTTCCGTCACATCTTCACCGTCGATAAAGATTTGGCCGCTGGTGGGCTTTTCCAGTCCTGCCACCAAACGCAGTACAGTTGTTTTACCGCAACCCGACGGACCGAGCAGGGTCACCAGGCTGCCTTTCTTAATTTCCAAATCCAGATGACCGATCACGGTATTGTTACCGAATCGCTTGCAGATGTTTTTCAGTACAACGAAGTTTTGTTTTTCCATGGTGACATCTCCTAGGAATCTTGGTTGGTGGCTTTGGAGCGGGAAATACGAGCTTCACCGACCAATAAATCAAACAACAGAATGATGGCTAACATCACCACAATCAGGACAGAGCCATACGCAATGGCGATCCCGTATTCGCCATCTTCGACGCGGTTCAGAATGTACGACGTGGCAACACGGGTTTCCGGGGTAACCAGAAAGATAATCGCGCTCACCGTCGTCATCGCACGCACAAAGCTGTAAACCAGTGTCGACAGAATCGCCGGGCGCAGCAGTGGCAGGATGATGTGACGAATGGTTTGCAGGGAACTGGCGCGCAGGCTCAATGACGCTTCATCGAGTGATTTATCAAGCTGACCAAGTCCGGCGATACCGGAGCGAATGCCCACCGGCACGTTACGCATCACCATCGAGATCACTACAATTGCCGCGGTGCCTGTCAGGTAAATAGGCGCATCGTTAAACGCCAGAATATACGACACCCCCGCCACGGTGCCCGGAACGGCAAAGCAGAGCATGGTTGAGAATTCGATGACCTTTTTGCCGTAGAACTGCTGACGAACTACCACATACGCAATCAGTAAGCCGAACAGGGCGGTGATTGGCGCAGCGACACCTGCGTAAATCATGGTCGTGATCAGTGACGGCCAGGCACCATCAGACATGCCGTTGCCAAATAGGTTGATGTAGTTTTGCAGTGTGAGCGTGTAATCCACCCCCCAGTTCACGGTGAAACTACCAAAGAAGATGCTGCCGTACAGAAGCACGTTAAACACCATCCAGACGTACAGCGTCAAGGTGACGCCCAGTTTGAGTGACGCTGGCATATCCTGCACGTCGCCACGATAGGCTTTGCCGGAAATCGTGACGTAGGAACGTTGCCCAATCCACAGATACTGGACGACAAAGATGGCCAGTGAGAACAGCAGCAGGACAGAACCCAGCGTACTGGCAGAGGCATAATCGAGCTGTGCTCCGGCGATGTAGAAGTAGATTTGGGTCGCCAGAACGTCAAAGCTTCCGCCCAGCACCAACGGGTTACTGAAATCGGCCAGCGACTGCACGAAAATAATCAGAAACGAGTTAGCGAGTGCCGGTTTCAAAAGCGGAATAATGATGCCAAAGAATGTCTGATAACGGTTGGCTTTCAGCGTGTAAGACGCCTCTTCCAGTGACGGATGGAGGGATTTGAGGGCACCATCCAGAATCATGAACGACATTGGCGCAAAGGCGAGAACCTGAGCCAGCCAAATGCCGGTAAAGCCGTATAACCAGTTGGTTTTTTGCAGCCCGAACCAGTCCACCATCAATTCCGTGATGTAACCCGAGCGACCCAGCATTAAGGTCACGCCGAGTCCGACGATGAACGGCGGTGTCACGATGGGCAGAATGGAAAACACGCGGGCAATAAACGCCGACCGTTTGGCGATGCGCGTGGTGTAAATGGCGAAGATCAAACCAAAGAACGTCGCACCCACCCCCACCGCAATACCCAGAACGATGGAGTTGCGGATCACCGACAGGGTATGAGATTGCGAGAGAATCTCCATAAATTGCCACGCGGTCCATTGGCCCATCTCATCTTTGAACATCGGCAGAAAAATCGCGATGCTTGGAAAAATAATGAAAATGGCAATCAGCAAAATAATGCTGATGAGCGACCCAATCACAAAATGGTCGCCGCCCAAATATTCAAGGCGGGCGAAAGCCGTGGTCATGACAGCGCCAAGCGCAATAAACAGCAAGATGGTGGAATAACCCAACCCCTGATGCGTCAGCCAGGAGCTGATCAGTATCACCAGCATGCACAGCGCGGAATAGCCGATATCCAGATAATGGCGGGCTTTGTGCTGGCGTCCTGCGGGTTGCAGTGGGCGAACAATCAGAAACAGAGGCAGGCTGAACCAGAGCCAGGAAATGTTGACAGAGCTCCAGCCCATCGCGTCGTAAAACTCGTCTGCGGTCGATTCAAATAGACCATAGTCCAAAGCAAAGGATGGCAGAAGGATAAAGCTAAACACCATCACGCCAAGCCAGTAAAAAACGGCATCGATGCGCCGTGGCTGGCTGGTCGTGAGGTTCAAAGCCTGAATTCGCTCGTTCATGTTGGAACCTTTTTTTGAGCTGCACTCAGCCTGCCCGCCAGAACCAGCAGACTGAGTGTCAGGTGAGGAAAACCGTCAGAGGACGGTCAGAAAGAACCGATGGATTAGTTGCCCATCTTGACGTCGTTCACCCATTTGGTGATCAAACGCTTACGCTCATCGGAAGAACCGTAGGTTTCCATGTCGTAATTAATCAGTTTGAGGTCTTTCGGATTGAGGGCATTCGGCGATTGCTCTGCCAAGGTGTTGGTCAGAATTTGGAACGATTCGCCTTGTTGCCATGCCAGTTCCTGACCTTCTTTCGATAGCACCCAGTCAACGAACAGTTTGGCATTGTCTTGGTTACGGGCACCTTTGATAATGCTCACACCGCCAATTTCGTAGCCAGTGCCTTCACAAGGAGAAATCAGCTCCAGTGGTGCACCTTTGGCTTGCTCAAGCGAATAGTCATGAAGGAAGCCAATGCCGATGGCGATTTCGCCGCGTGCAGCATTACGTGACGGAGTCACGCCTGATTTGGTGTACTGAGAGACGTTTTTGTCGAGTTGTTTGAAGTATTCAAAGGCTGTTGGCTCGTCCCAAAGCTGAATGAAGGTGGCCAGCGCGGTGTAGGCTGTGCCTGAACTTTGTGGATCAGCAATCTGAATTTCGCCCTGATACTCCGGTTTGGTCAGATCGCTCCAGCAGCGAGGGACCGGAATGCCTTTTTCTGCCAGACGCTCGGTGTTAACACCAAAGCCCAGAATGCCCATGTAGACGGCGGATGAGTAGTTCCCTTTGCGTTTGGCTGGATCGCGGAAGTTGGTCATGATGTTATCAAGCTGAGGAGACTGATAGGCTTGCAGCAAGTCCATTTCACCCGCTTGAGATTGAGGGTCGAGTGTGCCGCCGTACCAGACATCGGCACGAGGGTTATTTTTCTCAGCATCGATTTTAGCCAGCGTGCTGCCTGAGCCGTTGCGAACAAAGGATGTTTTCACATCATATTTGTCGGCAAACGCTTTGGTTTCCGCTTCACACATGGCGTTGGTGGCGCTGCAGTAGACAACCAGACGCCCGGCAGCCTGAGCAGTAGGCGCAGCCATCACCGAACCGAGGATACTTAGTGCGAGCAGCGTACGTTTTGCGTTAACAATCATTGGGTTTTCCCTCTTGTTTATGCCTGCCAGAATCCCCGGTCAGGCAAAAACGCCAATCAGGTCACCAAGCGAAGCATTGTCACGTTGTTGGATGGTAGAGTTTTCATCATATTGGTAGCTCATCGTCCGAATTCGGTTGTTGAGCTTTTATAAACGGCAGCAGTTGCAAACTGATCACGGCTGCTGCCGCGGTAATCAAACAGAAAAAGCCTTCCCAGCCCCAATGCTCGATAGCCAGAGACATCGGGTAACTCGCCAGTGCGGCGCCCAGATAACTGAACAAGCCGATAAATCCGGTGGCGGTGCCTGCCAGGTCTTTTCTGGCACATTCGGCAGCGGCCATGCCGATCATCATTTGTGGGCCGAAGACGAAAAAGCCGATACAGAAAAAACATCCGGCCAGAAAGCCAATGTGGTCGACGGGGGTCAGCCACAGCGCCGCGACCGAAGCAAAAATGCCTAATGCAAAAATCAAATTCATTGGCGCGCGGTTACCATGGAAATATCGGTCCGAACCCCATCCGCCAAACAGCGAGCCCAGAAATCCGCCTACTTCAAACATCGAAACGGCACTGTTGGCGCTCAGCACATCAAAGGAATGGCGCTCAACCAGATACAGCGCGCCCCAATCGTTAATCGCGATGCGCACGACATACACCAGCAGATAAGATCCACACAGCAGCCAGATGTAGCGATTGGTCAGTACATAGCGATACACCGCAACATTAAAGGGCAGGCCTTGCCCTTCCTTTTCATGTTCGAGTTCCAGTGCGTCGTTGCGCCATTGTCCGACCGAGGGTAATCCCATTTCAGTCGGCTTTTCCTGAATGCGATAGCAGAGCCAGATGCCAACCAGTACTGCCACACAGCCGGGCACGATAAACCCGTAACGCCAGCCAAAATTCAGGCTGATAAAGCCAATCGCAACCGGGATCAGCGCGCCACTCAAGTTGTGGCAGGTATTCCAGATGGACCACCAGAAGCCCCGCTCACTGCGCGAGTACCAACTGGTCAGGATCTTGGCACAGGCCGGCCAGCCCCAACCCTGAAAGAACGCGTTGACTGTCCACAGTAACGTAAACGCCAACAAGGATGAACTGAAGCCAAAGGCGATATTGACGATGCCGGTAGCCAGCAAACCCAGCCCCATAAAGTAGCGTGAGCGCGAATGGTCTATCATCAGCCCGGACACAAACTTGGAGACGCCGTAAGTGAGGTAAAACAGGGTGCCTAACAGACCAAGATCGGAATAGTCGAGGCCTAAATCTGTCAGCATGCCCGGCAGCGCGAAGTTGAAGCTTTTACGGGTCAGGTAAAAGACGGCGTATCCGACATACATGGAAACCATCAATTGAATGCGCCAGTAGCGGTAAGCCTGATTGGTGTCCATGTTTGTGCTGTTGTTGAGTGTCGGCACAATCTTCATGCTTGTTTGTCCTTGTTGAATCTGATCCTAGAGAGAAGGAGCAGGAAAAACATGAGAAGGAGTTGTATTCATCTAGGAAATATTCCTAGTTTTTAGTCCGTAGGTGATGATTTTGTGGGCAGGTTAACAATTATGCGCGTACCGCCCGTAGGCGAAGATGGCGTGGTGACGTTGAGACTGCCACCCAGCGCGGACACCCGCTCAGCCAATCCTTTCAGACCCTGACCACGAATGCGCCAGTCCGCTGGCAGGCCAACGCCGTCGTCTTTCACTTCTAATACCATATCGCTGCCGGGGAACAGGCTGATGTTAACAGTGCGTGCTTTGGCGTGTTTGGAGACGTTGTTGAGCAGCTCCTGCACGATGCGAAACAGCGTCACGCTGGTGGTATCGTCGAGTTTTTGCGGATCCACGCCAATATTAAGGCCAACCTGAATGCCTTGTTCGCTGAAACGCATCTCTTGGATCAACTGCCGAATGGCATGTTCCAGCCCAAGCTCATCAAGGATATGGGGTCGCAACTGCTTTAACAGTTGACGGGTGGAGCGGTGGATTCGCATCGCCAGAGACTGAATAGTTGAGGCGGCGTTCCGGGCCTGTTCATCTTCGGCCAGCCGCTGTGCCAGCATGGATTGGATCTGTATCGCGGTGATGTTCTGACCGATTTCATCGTGCAGTTCTCTGGCTACCGATTTGCGAATTTGTTCCTCGACGGAAACCAGTTGGCGAGCCAGATGCTGTTTTTCTTCCAGTTCCCGTGCCAGCCGGAGGTTGACCTTCTGCACCAGCAGGGCCAACTGATGCTGACGACTGATTGCGATCCCCAGTCCCAGACCAACCAACGCCTGGCTAGACATGAAAATCAGCAGCTCCTGATCGGAGTCAAATGAGCCGCTGATCTGACGTGCAGTGGCGAGCAGGATGCAGTTCAAGCTGCTCGCCAGTACACCCCCTTGCCAGCCATAACGGTAGGCCATGAATATGGTTGGCAACATGATGATCAGCAGCGCAAATGGCTTCATTTGATCCAGCAGAGTCAGTTCAGCCAGCAACCCTAAGGCGAAGAAAAACAGGCTCCAGACCAGCATTTTCGGCTTCAGTTTTACATCCTGATGGATGAGTTGCGGTGTCAGGGGCGACCAGGTCTGATGGCGCAGGTAGTCAGCAACCAGATAGAGAAACGGCGTCAACACGATTCCGCCAGTCAGCGATGCGACCGTGACGGCGGTGATGGTGTCGGCGTTGATGCGAAGTGGCTTACCGAGCAGCACGAACGTCAGTCCGGTGGCTGCGCTGTGTACGATGACCAGCGCGACAATCAACAGCAGTTTTTGCCAATAGAGAGTGAGGTGTTGCCAGCGCTTGCGGGCAAAAGAGGTCGCAAACCAGGCGACAAACGGCATCAGCAACAACACCGAATCCGCCTCGGTGGGCAGATACACCAGAATCGCACCCGCCAGTAGCAGATCGCTGAGGATCAGTACCCAGAGGTAAGCGGGCTTCACCAGCAGATAAACCGCCAATCTCAGGCCCGTGGGAAATAAGAGATACGCGTGCAGTGGGGCTTGACTCAGATATTGGCTGATGTTCCACAAACTGAACTGACTGATGCTGTAGAGCAGAAAGCTGAAGGTCAGCGTAAACACGAGTCCCGGCATACTTAGCCTTCCGCTAGCAAATGGTGCTGTATGGCAAAACGAATCAGATCGACATTATTGGTCAGGTTGAGTTTGCTGAGGATGTTTGCACGGTGCACATGCACCGTTTTGTGGCTGAGAAACAGCGCCTGCGCAATCTCTTTAACCTCTTTGCCTTGTATCAGCTGATCAAACACTTCCAACTCGCGCTTGGTCAGATCGGCCAGCACATTGTTGATGTCCGGGTTGCTGAGATTGACCAACGCATCGGCGCACAAATAGCGCTTGCCTGCCGCCACGGTGCGGATGGCGCTCGCCAGTTCACTCGGGCCACACCGTTTAGACAGATAGCCTTGAGCGCCGGCATCGAGCGCCTTTTTAACAAAAGAGGCGGAATCGTAGATGCTGAGAATGATGGCTTTGAACGCCGGATCGTGCTGGCGAAGCCTTTCCAACAGACTCAAACCATTTTCGTCCGGCATCGAGATGTCGATGACCGCCACATCCACAGGCATTTGAGTTAATCCGCGAAAGGCGTCGCTGGCGCTGTCAAATTCGCCGGCAACAGCAATGTCTTGCTCCAGATTCAGTAACTGAGCGAATCCGGAACGTACGATGGTATGGTCGTCAATCAGAGCTATTTTTATCATTGTGGTTTATTTATGAAGCTTTTGTGAACACTCTCAGTAATGATTGGCAGTCTATCGAGTATTGCGTTGCGTTATCGAGAGGTACTGCACAGCGCGATTATTTGCCTATTCGTGTTGTGCAACCTACGGGCTTTCCCTCTCGCCCAGTCTCTTAGTGAAAAGCGTACTCAACAAAGCACTGAAAGTTGATCTGCACAGGGGATTTTGTGTAAATGATATGTGTTATCATTCTCGTTAAATTTTCTAAGACAATTCAATACGACAGGCAGGCTTTAACGGTATGAATCAACACGAATGGGATCAGGTCAACATTCGTTGGACGGATCATGATGTTCCGCACATCGAAGCGCAGAATTATGCAAGTTTGGGTTTTGGCTACGGTTACGTGCATGCGCGCGACCGCTTGTGTGAACTCTCCGGGCAGGTGATCACCTTGCGAGGTGAGCGCTCAAAACATTATGGTGCGGAGCGTTTCTCCACCATCGGTTTTCTCAAAACCACCAACCTGAATTCCGATCTGATGTTTCGTTTACGTCTGCCGCCTGAGTGGGTCGAAAATGAACTGGCAAAACTCGGCACGCAAACACGTGAGTACGTGCAAGGCTACGTGCGCGGATTGAATCATTATGTGGATCAGATGCCGACAGAGGAGAAACAGCGTTGGCGCGCCGATGAGCCACTGGTGACCTTTACCGAGCAAGACGTGGTGAGGGCCGCGATGCGTTTTGGCATCATGAAAGAGCTGGTTGAAATTGGCCCGCACCTTGTTTCGTCGGCGCAGCAATGGCGTGCGGAATCTGCACCTGACACGGCTGATTCACCGCATGCGATACCGGTTGAAGTGGAAGGCGGCTTTGGCAGTAACGCCTGGGCATTTGGTGGCGATGTTGTCGCCGGAGACCGTGCTATATTGCTTGGCAACCCCCATTCGGCCTGGAAAAGAACGCCGCATCAGCAACGCATTTACATGCATCAGTACCATTTGACTATTCCCGGCGAGCTAGACGTCGCAGGCACGTCATTTCTTGGTTTTCCGCTCCCGATGACTGGCTATAACGCCGATGTGGCGTGGAGCATTTTAGATGCGGCGTCGGTGACGCCGTTTGTGCTGCAGAAAATGGCGATTCATACCTCAGGCAAGACACTGAGCTATCGAGTCGATGGTGAAAACCGTCCATTATCGGTTCGCGCCGTGGCGGTCGAGGTGTTAGAAGCATCCGGCGAGATTGCGACACGCCATTATGAGTTCCTTGAATCAGAACTCGGGGTGCTCTATTACCTGCCGCACCGCGCGGGTAAACCGCAAGGTTGGTATGCCATCACCAACCCCGGAGAGCAGAATGCGCGCGGGCTGGATCAGTTTCTGGCAGCGGCGAAAACTACGTCGACCCGAGACTTTGTTGCGGCCATCGAATCGCAGCGGGGGATTTTGTGCCAGTTGGTGGTGGCCGACCGCCACGGCGAGGTGGCTTATGTGGTCGCGGGCAACGTGCCGCCGCTGAATGATGACGCCATGGCCCAGCGCCATGTTGGCGATGCGGAATCGGCGTTTAATGTGCTGGATGGTACGCGCTCCGATGCTTTTTTGCGTGGCAGCGATGGCCGACCATTGCTGGCGCCAGCGTCGTTTTACCCGACGGTCATCTCGCGCGGTATCATTCAAAACACCAACAACAGCTATAAGTTTTCTGAATACAGGGCCGTTCAACCGGACTTTCCGTCGGTATTTGGCCAGCACAAAGCGGCGTATCAAGTCGGGAAACACATTGCCGCCGGGCTGCGTTATGACCCAAGGTTGATCATGTCAACGCGCCGACTGGATGAGCTTACGGCCAAAGGTTCCATCACGCCAGACAAGGTGTTGCCGATCATCTTTGATAACCGCAACTACGCCGCAGAAACGTTTCTTGATCAGATCTTAAGCGTTGGACGCGTTTCTGCTTCCGCCGCGGTGTGCCACGCGTGCGAAGTGCTGAGTCGATGGGATCGCAAGAACAATGCGACCAGCCAAGGCGCGCTGTTATTCCATCTATTCTGGAACCGTATGGTGCAACTCAATGTGTTGAACGTCCCCAGCAGTGGCGATCCGACACTGGGCTCTCAATTGGATACCCGTGAGGCGAATGGACCGGTCATCACACAGGCGTTAGCCGATGCCGTTGATGAACTGAATGCGTTGGGATTTGCGCTCGATACCGCGTGGGGCGAGGCGCTGTTTGAGACGGCGGATAAAACCAAAATCGCCTTGCATGGCGGCTCGTATCAAGAAGGGCTCCTCAATGGCGAAATGCCCGCTCCGCTTGAACAAAACGGTTTTCCGCATATTTTGTTTGGCAGTGCGTATATCCAGTTGGCGACGTGGGATGAGCAGGGCATCACCGTCCAAGGCATCCTCAGCCACGGCCAGCGGGATGGCGTTGAATCTCTGGGCAGAACAACGCAATTGCAGCAGTTTGCCCATAAACAACTGCACGACATCCCCTTTACCGCAGCGCAACTCGACGCGGCAACGTTCACCGCAACTGCGTCGCTGCGGATGAGTTAGTGCTCCATCTTCGAATGATTTGATTCAAATAAAAAACGGCACCATCAGGCGCCGTTTGGTTTCCTGACGTTTGTCGGGATCTTATGCTTCGCTGTCCGTTGGGCGGCCTCGGTGTCCACGACCTTCACCACGGTGATCACCGCGATGCATCCCATGACGGTGGCGGCCATGACCGCGGCGACGCAGCGCGCCTTCGTCATCGTGTTCGCTCACTCGGCTTTTGACGCGCTTCACCGTCGACAGGCTGCAATCGCAGATTTGTGCGACTTCTTCCAGAGTTTTGCCTTCTAGCAGCAGGCCTGCGATTTTCATGTGTTTCTCTTTGTTGGCCGGACGGCCGCGGAATTTCTCTTTCCACGCGCGGTCATCTTCGCGCAGGGCGCGGCGGCCCATTTCTGCGGCGTGTAAGCGATGGCGCGTGTCCGCTTGTCCATACCCTTCCAGCACCAGTGCAATTGCCGCTGCGGTTTCGCTGCCCGGAGTCACTGTCATGGCGGGTTTGGTGGTTTTGAGTGTGACGTTTTTCTCCATCAGCAGTTGCAATACGTGTTGGCACTGCTGGAAATCTTTGCTGATGCTGCTCAGCCAGTTGACGGCCAGTGTGTCGCCGCTTTGCAGTGTGTCGACTAAGGCAACAAAGTCTGGACGTTCCATGGCTGGCATACGGCCGCGAGCGGAATCTTCAATGTGTGTAGCGTCGGGGAAGGCTGCTATGAGCGCTTCCATATCTTGCTGAAAATCTGGGTTGCGGGGTGAAAAGCGCGAGTAGGTATAGATAGTCATTTCATCACCTTTTGGTTTATTTGATGTTATGGCTCATAAATATACGCGCTTGAATTCTGTTGTAAACACCAAATGAACCAATTGGGTTTTCGATTGAGTGCCAATTTTTACATTACTTGTTGAATTTAATGGGGATTGTTAGGAGTGTAAAGCCATGTAAAGAAAGCGGCGCAAGGCCGCTTTGATAGGTCATAAATTATAAAGGACCGTTTAGCTCACAACGTTTAGCTGACAAAGAGCCAAATGCCTACCGCCATCATCAGGGAACCGGAAACGCGATTCATCACACGGACGTTTTGCGATTTGCCCAAGGCGCGTTTTAACCCTTTACCGCCAGTGGCGTAGAGCGTCATGCAGACAAATTCGGACACCATGATGATCGACACGAGGAAAATTAATTGCGGTGTCAGGCTGGCCGATTGATCGATAAATGGCGGTAGTAGCGAAATCATAAATGCCCAGCCTTTCGGGTTGGCGATTGCGGTGACAAAGCCCTGAACAATTAAGCCCCAATCGCTGCCCTGATAGTGCGTGTCGGACTCTGAAGTGAGCGCCAATTTGCCTTTGGAGCGCCACATTTGCACGCCAAGATAGAACAGGTAACAGGCACCGACGGTTTTGAAGGCGGTAAACAGCCACGGGTAATTGAGCATGACGGCTGCAATTCCCACCACGGCCGCGACGGCAACCAATGCCACGCCAATCAACTCGCCAATCATCATCCATAGCGTGCGTTTGTAGCCGATGCTCATGCCAAGAGTCAGGGCCAGTGTCATACACATGCCTGGCGTGATTGAGACCAAAAAGAAGGTGGGAATAAACATGCCCAGAAGTGCGGTGTTCATGAAGGGCTCCAAATGAAAAGAGGACGACAAAGGCCAAACAATAAGCGCAGCCGCGTGAATGCGCAATACGATTCACACGCTGGCAACATGAGAATTAGTTATAACCACTATACCCTTCCTACTTGAAGCTGCAGCGGTGTTGGCTGCATTCATTCACCCCAATCACATAGCGTATCTATGCTCATGGGGACTCACTCATTTGCCGCCTACCTGCAACTTCAAGTTGTTTGGGTATATGCCGCCATGGCTCACATCGGCACGAATGCAGTATTTCAGGCTGCCTTGTGGCTAGCAGCCTGCAGGTAGGTGTCGAACCGTATCAGGAAGGCAGATCTTGCAGGGTTTGAATCGCATCAAGAATGCGTTGAGACAACTGCGCTTTGGTGTTGTTTTTAAAATCAAACATCACCACGGTGGCACTGCCGGTGGTGGTCACTTTGCCGAGCTTTTTACTCACGACTTGGTATTCCATCGAGAAACGGTCCGCCTGCACATCGCTCACCCGTGAGCCGACTAGCAGCGTGTCGGGAAAAGTCACCGGGATTTTGTAGCGGCATTGTGTTTCGCTCAGCACGGGCCCTATTTGCGTGATCGCGATGTCTTCCATCAACTGAATATGACGAAAATAATCGATGCGCGCGGTTTCAAAATAACGGAAATAGACCACGTTATTGACGTGCTGTAAGGCATCCATTTCGCCCCATGCCACCGGGATTTCGGTCACGACTGGAAAGTCCTGCAGTAAGTTTTCCATCTTCTTTTATTCCTTGTTTGGGCTGTGATTAGACTAATTATTCTAGCCGTCATCGCATAGAGTTGTCGGTGAGTGTGTTAACAAAACATTAACTTAATAAGTAAGGCAAAAACTTTACTTAATGAGTGAAGGGGCGTAACGTCACTCAAAGATAATCGGTGAGGAGAAACGTCATGAGTCAATTCGCAGGGTTTAACCCCGTACACGTGATCGAACGTATCGACTGGACGCCAGAGCAGTTTTCGTTGCGCGTTCGCGGCGCTGCGTTGCCATTTGCTGCAGGGCAATTTACCAAATTGGGGTTAAGTGATGAGGAGGGAAACCTCGTGAGTCGCGCCTATTCGTTGGTGAATGCGCCAGAGGCTCAAACGGATGAACATGAATTTTTGATTGTGGCGCATCCACAAGGCAAGCTCTCGCCGCGCCTGCAATCACTTCGCGCCGGTGACGCTTTATGGATGGGCGATTCGGCCTACGGCGATCTGATTCAGCCGTCGATCCCTGACTTCACACAAGATCTATGGCTATTGGCAACTGGGACGGGGATTGGCCCATTTCTGTCGCTGCTCGCGGATCAGCGCCTGACCCAACCGAATATCGTATTGGTGCACGGCGTGCGTTATGACCGTGACCGCGTGTATCGCGAAGCGATTCAAACGCTGGTGGAACAGTATCAGGGGCGGTTGCGTTATCACAGCGTGGTGAGCCGAGAAGCGGTAGACGACGCGATGAGCGGACGTATTCCGGCCCTGATTGATTCAGGTGAGCTGCAAACTGTAAGTGAGTTAGAGTTGGCGCCAGAACGCAGCTTTGTAATGATGTGTGGTAATCCGGAGATGATCAAAGACACCGCCAGTACCTTGCGCGACAAAGGGTTGCCGCCATTTCGTCAGGCGACGGGTGGGAACTACATTCACGAACGTTACTGGTAAAGAAAAACGCGGCCATTGCCGCGTTTTACCATTTTACTGTGTTTCCTGCTTATCCCGCTTCCCCATCGAGCGCATCGGCGCTGCCTGTCTGCGTGATGCAGTGCTGCGCGAGTTGCTGATATTGGGTTTGCATGGCGTCGATAAAGTGCTGCGCGCTGGTAAATCCGGTTTGCGGCTTCCCGATCACCACATCGCAGTTAAAAGGCACCAGCATCGCAGTTCCTTTGGGCAGTGAGCGCCCAAGACCTCGCATCACCACCGGAAGCACCGCGACGCCGGAGTGCTCGCGCACTAAATGATAAATGCCTTTTTTCAATCCGCTCATGATCTCCGGCTCCCCGCGGCTGCCCTCGGGGAAAATAATCAGAATTTCATCGTTATTTAATGCCGCATGACAAGCGTCAAAAACGGCGTCGCGCTGGGAAGCAGATGGCGCGCGGCGAATCGGAATGATGCCAATCACATTCAGGGACAACCACGCCACAAAGCGATTGGCGAGAAAGTAATCGGCAGCCGCCACCGGGCGCACGCGATGCACCATATGAATCGGAAACAGCGCCAGCAACACCAAGGTATCGAGATGGCTGTTGTGGTTGGCGGCGATGATCATCGGCCCCTGCTCGGGGAGATTGTGTCGCTGTATGATGTTGAGTCCCAAACCAATAAACACCAGCGGCTTGACGATCAGCAGCACAAACAGCAGTTTGAGTAGTCTTGCCATGAGGGCCTCAGTAATAGAGATAGTAGATGTAGTGGAAGAACAGCGGCGCGGTGAACATCAGGCTATCGATGCGATCCAAAATGCCGCCGTGGCCCGGAATAAACTGGCTGGTGTCTTTAATACGCAGATCCCGCTTAACCGATGAAATCACCAAATCGCCAATGAAGCCGCTAAACGCGATGATCATGCCGGCCACTAAGCCTTGCATCGGGGTCAGTGGCGTCAGGTAAGGGGCGGCGAAATAGGACACCACAATCACCGTCGCACTGCCACCGATAAACCCTTGCCAGGTTTTGTTCGGACTAACTTTCGGCACGATTTTGTGTTTGCCAAAGCTCTTACCCCACACGTACTGACACACGTCGTTAAACTGAGTCATCACCAGCAAAAACAGCAGCATGCCCAATGAACCTGCATTTGGATTCAGGCTCGGCAGCACCAGCAGATACGCCATGTGGCTGATGCAGAATACCGTCAGCATCATGGCCCAGTGAATGATACCGGCCGAGCGAATAAACCCTTTGGTATCGCCAATCAACACCATCACCATCGGCAGGTACAAAAAGATGTACACCGGAATGAAGATGATGAACATGCCGTACCAACCAATCGACAACCAGTAAAATTGGAACGGAATGGAAAGGTAAGCCCAGAAAATGACGCGACGGTCGGTCATGCGAGTTGGGACGATCGACAGGAACTCTTTCAGCGCCAAAAAGCTCAAAAATCCCATGAAAAACAGCGTGTAGTTGAGCGGCAGTGCCAACACCACAAACGCGATGGCCACCATCCACCACCAAGAGCGAATGCGCAGTTTTAGCTCGAGATAATCACGATCCCGATGACGACGTGACAACCACAAATAGCAGACCGTGCCGACGAGCAGTACGGCGACGATCGTCAGCATGACGTGTTGAGCGTGAACGGGAAGATTAAACATGTGGTTGGGCGTCCTGCTTTGCAAATTGCGCGTGATGGAAATGGTAGATGTGCTCCAAGCGGCGCCACGTGGTGATCACCAAGCCGCACAACATCAGCGCCAGTGCGAAATCGAGGGTATAACTGAGGAAATGCAGCGGTAGGTGCAGCCCTTGATAGACGCACAAAATCACCAGAGATGCGGTCAGCAACGCCATGCGATGCTGTTTGGCCATCGGGCCGCAGAAATCGGCTGGGCCGTTCATGCTGACGCCCAGCACGCGTACATACGCCGTGAGGACCGCGAGAATGGCGCAGATCCAAGCCAGATCCATGCCGAACAGTGAGTGTGTGGCAAAGCCTGCTCCGACGATAAACAGCGGATCGGCGATGCGGTCGGGGACATCATTAAACAGTTCGCCAGCGGGTGTTTTTTTGCCGCCTTCAACGGCGACCATGCCATCAAACAAATTGCACAGTAAGCGCAGTTGAATACAGCCTGCGGCCAAGAGCAATAACAGCGCAGACGGATAGAAATGATGTAGCATCAAACTGATAAAACCCACCAGCGCGAATGCGATGCTGAGTAATGAGATTTGATTGGGCGTCACCTGTTTCTGGCTCAGCCAGATGGCGATGCGTTTGGTGAGTTTGAGTTCTCGGACAGCGAGCGGTCGACGATTCGCCTCTTCCAGTGTTGGGGTAGTCATAAAGCCTCTGACGTGTGATTGGTTATTTTTGATAGATTAATTATTAAACAAGTTTTATAAGAGGCGATGTATTAACATGGATTGGTGTATTTTTGAAGCGTGGTCACGCCAGTTCTGGGAGCAGCTAACACGATTGGCGATCCCACGTGACCCGTCTCATTCAGCAGCGCTCAAAACCGGTTGGGCACGCGCGAAATATTGATCGCTAAAGCGGGCAAATTCTTCTTTGGTGACCGGTTTAGAAAAGTAGTAGCCCTGAAACTCATCGACGCCTAATTCTTGCAGACGATGAAGCTGCGTTTCATCCTCGACGCCTTCAGCAACCACTTTGATACCCAATTGATGCGACAGGGTCACAATGGCCGAAATGAAGAACTTCTGGCGCTCCAAACTATTGAGGTCGCGCACAAACGATTTGTCGATTTTCAGTTTGTTAAACCGCAGATGGTTGAGGTTGTACAGCGATGACCAGCCAGTTCCAAAGTCGTCGAGGGACAAGCGAATGTTGATGTCTTCCAACTGACGAATAATGCTCACACTGCGATCGATTTCGTCGAGCGTCATGGTCTCGGTGATTTCCAACACGATGGCGTCGAGATAGTTGATGTTGGAGGCAAAAATATCGGACACCAACGCCGGTAACTCTTCATCGAACAGCGAATCGGACAAGTTGATGGCCACTTCAATGCGCGAATTAAACGCAAGCCAATCGACCGACAGCGCTTGATAAACTTGCTGCATGATCCAGCGGCCAAGCGCTTTAGCGAGTCCCGACTCTTCGGCAATCGCAATCAGGTATTCTGGATTGATAAAACCATGAGTGGGATGATTCCAGCGGATCAACGCTTCGCAGCCTAAGCGTTCGCTTTGACGCAAGATGATGGGTTGAAAGGCCATGTACAGCTGTTTTTGATGGCTGGTGTTGAGCAGCACTTCCAATTCTTCTGATAGTTTCCGTTTCTTGCGATGCTCAATCTCCATCTCTTTGCTGTAATACACCACCGATTCCGTGGGGTGGCGCTTGGCGATATGGAGTGCCAAATCGGCGTTGTTGAGGATCACGGAAGACTTTTTCAGGTAGCGTTTGGTGTGCTCACTCATCTCATGGCTCAGCGCGATCCCGGTTGAGAGCGTCATGCGCTTCGAAGGGTCGAGTCGGTGAAGTACCGTGGTTAAATCGCTCAGCAGTGACTTGACGAAAAACTCAAAGTTGAACTCGCTGCGGTTAATCAGAATCGCAAATTCATCTGCACCGGCTCGCGCGCACAGAAAGGAAAACTTATCGCACTTGTCTTGAATGCGCTCGCTGATTTCCATCAGAATTTTATCGCCATATTCATAGCTGACGATGTCGTTGATCTCTTTGAAGTGGCTGATGTCGAGTAAGATCAGCGCGTAGTGATGGTTGCGTTTGCTCAACACTTCAATCTGTTTGAGCAGGTAGTTGCGGTTCTTCAATTTGGTCAGCGGATCGTGCCATGCCATAAATTGTTGATACTTCGCATCGCTATAAACCCGCAAGGAAATGTACGCCAGCACAAACAAGATCAGCAGCATGTCGTACAGCACGGTTTGTTTGTTTTGGGCGATGATGGCGCGATTGCGCGCGGATTCTTCGCCGGTGAAATTCACAATCATGAGGTTGCGAATGCCCGGCATCAACGTTTTCAGTTCTGCAGAAAAGTCTTTCAGTGCGGTTAAGTCGGATTTCAGTACCGCATTTTCATACCGACGCAGCACGTTAAACGCAGCGGCAACCACTTCGCCAGAGCCAAATTGTGAGCGAATTTCACGCGTCTCATCACTGTTGAGGAAGGTGTCGTAACGGTTCCACAAAATGTCGTATTTCAAATTGAGTTTGCTGGATGAACGCGTGTCATTGACCAGGTAGGTGTCGAGTTGCGAGGAAAACTCCAGCGTTTCGATTTCGAGTTGTGCCAGAGCCCACGCCGACAACTGAGTGTGCTTCGTCAGCATGTTATAGGTGTCGTTGAACTTCACCAACGTCCAGATGGAGAAGATGAACAGTCCAAACACACATAAGATGAAGAAAGCGACGCTGCGACTCATAGGGCACCTGCACACTCAGTTGGTTGCGGTTAACGCAACGTTTCGATTTGGCTCACTTGCCACACCATACGGCTGTGCAGCACTTCGTTATTGAGTTCATTGAACTCGGTGAGCGGGTAAATGACCCAGATCGGCCCTTTGTCACGCACACTCATCACGTCATCGTTCTTTTTGACGGCAAACAGCGGGTTGTATTTTTCGATGTCGTCATAGGGAATCGTCGACCAATAGTTGTTGAGTGCCGTCACTTTGAGATCGGCCTTTTCGACGCCAATCATATGCAGTAACGCTTTGGCTGAAACGCCAACGAATTTGGTGGAATCGTCCGTCCATGGCGTGTTGGTGACGATCTCTTTGTCGGCATGCGTGAGCAACTGCTCAAGGCTGAAATACGCTTTCTGACCTTGATTGTCGACGGTGAGGATCGCATCGCTGCTGGCGAAAGCCGCCAGAGAGGTAAACCACAGAAGCAACACAGCAGATTGACGGGAAACAAGGGCGTTTAACATGGCGTAGTCCTCACCAGTAATTAGGGTATAAAGTGGGATATTGCTCGCAAAAACTTGCGGGTTCTCTATAGGTATAAAAAGTTTATGCACGAAGTGCAAGAGGGGGCATAAGGCACTTATACTAAAGGAGTATGAACGTTAATTAATTGAAATTTAAAGGGTTGTTGATTTGCAAAATGCGACGCTTGTTGCACTAGAGACGTGGGAAGGGGTAACTCGCTGATCGGAAAAGTGGCGTGATTACCAAATTGAAAAAGCATGCGCTCCGCCAAAAATGGGGAGTGCATGCTGGTCAGACTAGTTATTGTGACGGCTCTCAACAAGTTTCATCACTTGGTGTGGGTGAAACCGCCATATAAATCCATGCGCCTATGACGCAAGTTGGTCACCGAACCCTCAGTATTCAATTGCTTTAACTTGTCGAGATCCACATCGGCAAAGATGATCATTTCGGTGTTGGGACTGGCTTCTGCGATGGTGGCATCGTGCGGGAAAAAGACGTCTGACGGCGAGAACACCGCAGATTGCGCGTACTGAATATCAACGTTATCGACGCGCGGCAAGTTGCCGACACTGCCGCCAATGGCGACGTAACATTCGTTTTCGATGGCACGTGCTTGCGAGCACAAACGCACGCGTTGGTAGCCGTTTTTGGTGTCGGTCCAGAACGGCACGAAGATGATCTGCACGCCTTGCTCGGCCAACATCCGCCCCAGTTCTGGGAATTCACTGTCGTAACAAATCAAAATGCCCACACGTCCGGCATCGGTCTCAAACACTTGAACTTGATTGCCGCCATCAATCACCCAATCGCGTTTTTCGTGCGGTGTGATGTGAATTTTGTACTGTTCATCAATGGTGCCATCCCGGTGAAGCAAATAGGCCACGTTGTACAACTGGCCATCTTCCAACACCGGCATGCTGCCCGCGATGATATTGATGTTGTACGTCACGGCCAGCTTGGAGAATCGCAGCTTAATTTCTTCACTGAATGACGCCAGAAAGCGAATCGCTTCAACCGTATTCTGGTCTTTTTTCAAGCCCATCAACGGCGCGTTAAAGAACTCGGGGAACAGCGCAAAATCGGCCTGATAGTTGGAGAGCGAATCGACAAAAAACTCTGCCTGTTCAATCAGATCTTCCACGCTCAGCATGGCGCGCATTTGCCACTGCACAATGCCAATGCGCACCAAGGTTTTTTCCACGTCATGAATCGAATGAATGTCTTCCTCATAAAAGAAATTGTCCCATTCGAGCAAGGTGGCGTAACCGCGCGAGCTGTCATCTTCGGGCAAATAATGGCGCATGATACGTTTGACGTCGAAGTCGTTGGAGAGTTGGAACGACAAGATCGGATCGTACAGCTCGCGGCGCTTGATCTTCTCAATGTATTCCGGCACGTCCATGGTGTCGGCGTAACGACCAAAACCGGGAATGCGGCCACCGGCCAAAATCGCTTTGAGGTTATCGCTACGACACAGCTCTTTGCGCGCAGCATACAGGCGTCGCCCTAAGCGTAACCCGCGATAATCGGGATGGACGAACACATCAAGCCCATACAAGGCATCGCCGTTGGCTTTGTGTTGAATGACGTTGTGTTCGTTGATGATGTCGGTGTAGACGTGGGGGAGGGAAAAACGGTTGTAGTCGACTTTGATGGTGAGCGCGGCGCCGACGATTTTGCCATTGTCCTCAATGCAGATCTGGCCGTCGGGGAACTGGTGAATTAAATCCATGATGGTCATGCGTGGCCAAGCGCCGCCCACATCGTGAAAAACCAGATCCATGAGTGCTGCTAATTCGGGATAATCACTTTTTTCTATCACACGTAGTGTCAAACGCGGTGTATCACTACTCATACACTTACTGTCCTCAGTGGCTTCCTTCATGGATCCATACTGGACAACTTGTGCGGTCAATTCAAGGTTTGGGCTAAGATTTAACCGCTTGTTTTCATTCGCGGGCTCGCCGTGCATTAGTCATTATTGTATTAGTAACTCGTGTTGTTCCCTTGAGGCACGTCACGCAGTTTGCACTGTAAAGCTAGGCAATTTGAGTCATATTGTAAGGACGCGAAGCGCCGAGCATGGATCATGAAACATTACCCCTTACCGATTTTGTATACGTTAGTCACTTCGGCTCACTTGATGAGAGACCGTTGGCGGATCTTTGTGCGCTGCACTTGGCCTTATCTGGCCGTCACTCTGGTGTCGCAAATGGCTCCCGTGTATGGCTTTGAGACGGATGCATTACCGATGCAGATCCTGTTTGGGTTGGTGTTTTTGGTGGCTATGGCGTGGGCGACGGTACGCTTGCATCGCGACATTCTGTTGACCCGTTCAAGCGCAGCAAACGACGTGGCGCCAGTGCCCGGTATGCGCGAGCTTCGGATCATCGGGTATTGGTTGTTGATGTGCGTGACGCTGTTGGTGATGATGCTCAGTTGGGTGTCGGTCAGCGGCGCGATTGGGCTAATTCATGAAGAGAGTGGATTCTGGACGCAGATGCTGATCACGGCAGTGACAGTGCTGATGATGGTGTGGCTGATTTCCCGCTGCGGGTTAGTCATTCCAGCGACGGCGATTGATGATGAGCCGCGCGGGTTGCGGTTTGCGTGGCGCTTATCGCAGGAGCACAAGCGATCTCTGTTCGTGTTAACGGGCCTCATTCCGATGAGTTCGGGCCTTCTGTTCTCGAATGTTCCGGCCGACGGCAACTGGCTTTTGGCGCTGGGATTTGGCCTTTTGTCTTATCTGGCTTGGATGTATGAAATTTGTATTTTATCGTTGAGTTATCAGTGGATTGTGCAGCGTCAAACCATTGATAAACTGCTGCAGCAATCGCATTTGAATTTGCTGGCCTGACGTCATT
This sequence comes from Vibrio sp. CJQ_6, assembly GCF_043106745.1. NCBI lineage: Bacteria > Pseudomonadati > Pseudomonadota > Gammaproteobacteria > Vibrionales > Vibrionaceae > Vibrio > Vibrio sp. CJQ_6. The sequence continues at coordinate 32,933 of NZ_JBICMV010000012.1, forward strand.
GCCAGGCCAATGATTTCAAGGTTGACGCGAGGTTGTTCGCGTCATGCGCTGTTCAGGATTGTTTTCTAGGTTGCGCGCGAAGCCGGCGTTTACTCACAGGGCGGCGCGAGATGAATCAGTGCCAGCCCGCCCAGCGACGTTTCCCGGTATTTTTTATTCATGTCTTTCCCCGTCTGATACATCGTATCGATCACTTTATCGAGAGAAATTAAGCATTTGCTGGTGCGTTTCAACGCCATACGCGACGCATTAATCGCCTTCATCGCGCCCATCGCATTGCGTTCAATACATGGCACTTGTACCAAGCCGCCGATGGGGTCACAGGTCATGCCCAGCGAGTGTTCCATCGCAATTTCTGCCGCGATACACATCTGTTCATTACTGCCACCGCGCAAAGAGGTCAATCCTGCCGCTGCCATGGACGAAGACACGCCGATTTCCCCCTGACAGCCCACTTCGGCACCGGAAATGGAGGCATTGGTTTTGTACAAAATACCAATCGCGCCTGCGACGGCGAGAAAATCTTTGAGCTGTTTGGTGTCGAGTGGACGAATAAAGCGGTGGTAGTACATCAACACGGCGGGAATTACGCCCGCTGCGCCATTGGTCGGTGAGGTCACGACTTGCCCGCCAGCAGCATTTTCTTCGCTCACGGCGAACGCAAACAAGTTAATCCAATCCATGATTTCCATGGGGTCGTTCTCAATGGCCGCATTGGCTTCCAGCTTTTTGAGTAGCGCAGGCGCGCGGCGAGTCACGTTGAGGCCGCCTTCCAAAATGCCTTCGGTATCAAAACCGCGCTGCATGCACAGCGACATCACTTTCCAAATCTGTTCGGTCTTTTGGTCGATGGTATCGATGTCGCGCCATGCCGATTCGTTGCGCAGCACCAACCCGCCGAGGCTCAAGCCATTGCGTTCAGCCTTTTTCAACAGCTCTTCGGCTGATTTGAACGGAAACTCGACGTGGATGGCTGATTCCGATGTTCCGTGTTCGAGCTCTTTTGCGGTGGCGATGAAGCCGCCGCCAATCGAGTAGTAGGTTTCAAAAGCGACGATGACGCCTTGGGCATCAAACGCGGACAGCGTCATGCCGTTTTCGTGCAGCGGTAAATTTTCACTGTGGAACAGCAGGTCGCTGGTGTAGTGAAACGGAATCTCTTTTTGAGCACCCAAATGCAGCACAGCATCGTCCATCGCGCGTTGCATGGCCTGCGTGGCACTGGTCATTTTGATCGTGTCTGGTTGGTTCCCGAGCAAGCCGAGGATCACGGCTCGGTCAGTGTGATGGCCTTTGCCCGTCAGAGACAGCGACCCAAACAGGTCGATTTGGATACGCGAAACCTGCTGGATATCGGGTATGACAGACAGAAATTGAAAGCCTGCGATCATCGGGCCATTCGTGTGTGAACTGGATGGGCCTACGCCAATTTTAAAAATATCGAAGATCGATAACATACGGTCACCTGTCGTGGTATTCAGCCTCAAAACGCTATTGTGCGCCTTTAAAGCGTAGACGTTAACCTTTGTCTTGGTTGCCTTTTGTCATCTGCGATGTAACAAAAAATTAATATTGTTGGCGCTTGAGAATTGGATAAAACTTCATCATATTGTCATAACAGTGTCACATTCAAAGGGGAGAGACAAATGCACGTAGAAATGATTCAACCGAGTGTATTGGGAGTGATAGGCAGAACGCTCGTGTTCTCCCTGGTCACCGTCGTCGGCGTATTTTGCTTAGTGTAGTGAAGAAAAGTGTAATGAAGAGAACCCCAGCTTGCTGCTGGGGTTTTTACTGCCGTTTAAATTTCCTTTCGCTTCGAGAAGGCGCTTCAGTTAAAACCTAGTATTCCACTCAGGTATTTGCTAACTTGCACGCAAATAGTTGAACAAGAGATGGTGTTATGTCGGTTTGGGACAGCGTCACATTAACAACCCGCTTCAGCACATTACCTGATGCGTTTTTCACGCCGGTGCAACCGCAACCGCTCAGCCATGTTCGTTGGGTCGCGTGGAATCACGATTTGGCGCAGCAATTTGGCCTGCCTTCTACCCCCAATGATGAATTACGGCACAGCTTGTCTGGCGCGCAGTTACCCGCCGCATTTTCACCATTAGCGATGAAATACGCTGGTCACCAGTTTGGGGTCTACAATCCGGATCTCGGGGATGGGCGCGGTTTATTGCTGGCGGAAATGGCGACGCGGCAAGGCGAGGTGTTCGACATCCATCTGAAAGGCGCGGGTCTGACGCCATATTCGCGAATGGGCGATGGTCGCGCGGTATTGCGTTCGTCGATTCGAGAATATTTGTGCAGCGAAGCGATGGCGGGGCTGGGCATTGCCACCACCCGCGCGTTGGCCTTGATGCGCAGTGACACGCCGGTGTATCGCGAAAAGCAAGAGTGCGGCGCGTTGCTGGTGCGTGTGGCGCAAAGTCACATTCGCTTTGGGCACTTTGAATACCTGTTTTATACCGAGCAGCATGACGAACTTAAATTGTTGGCGGACAAAGTCATCGAATGGTATCTCCCGCACTGCGCGAAGACCGCGCAGCCGTATGCGGCGATGTTTGACCACATCGTGGATCGCACGGCGAAGATGATTGCCCAGTGGCAGGCGGTTGGGTTTGCGCATGGGGTGATGAATACCGACAACATGTCGATCCTCGGTCAGACGTTTGATTACGGCCCGTACGGCTTCTTAGACGATTACGAGCCTGGTTATATCTGTAATCACTCCGATTACCAAGGGCGTTACGCGTTCGATCAGCAGCCGCGCGTTGCGTTGTGGAATTTATCGGCGCTGGCGCATGCGCTGTCGCCGTTGATTGAACGCGAGGCTTTAGAAGCAGCATTGAGCGCCTATGAAACGCAGCTCAACGGATATTTTAGCGGCTTGATGCGCGACAAATTGGGGTTAACGACTCGGCTAGAGGGAGACGGTGAGCTGTTTCATGATCTGTTTGAACTGCTCGAAACACACCACGTAGATTACACGCGCTTTATGCGTCAGTTGTCTGCTCTGGATACTCAGCCTGTGCAGCATGTGGCGGATTTGTGTCTTGACCGTGACGCGGCACTGGCGTGGCTCACGCGCTATTTGAACCGTTGTGCATTGGAGCGCGATGAGCAAGGTCAGGTTGTGAGCGCCCATGAGCGCTGCGCCAAAATGCGCCAAGTGAACCCGAAATATATTCTGCGTAATTACTTGGCGCAGATTGCGATCGACAAAGCGGAGCAGGGCGACGACAGCGAAGTGTTGCGATTGGCGCAGGTGTTGAAGCATCCTTTTGATGAACAACCGGACGCCGAAGCGTACGCCAAACTGCCGCCCGAGTGGGGCAAGAAGCTCGAAATCAGCTGTTCGTCTTAAACGCGCCTTCACCGCAACATATTGTCTTGAGAGAACCCGGCCTGAACCGGGTTTTTTATCCCATGCGCGCCGCGAAACATCGCAGAACAGACGGCGTGTTCATGATGCCATCAAAATGTGATCGCCATCTTGGATGGATTCAAACTTTACATAAATATCAATGATGAATAGTGAACTGGATTGTTACACTGTGCCAAATCGTGCTTTCGGTGGGTGGGAAATGGAAAACACGCATATTTTAGTCGTTGATGATGACATCGAAATCTGTGAACTGTTGGATGAATATCTGAGCAAATCTGGTTTCAGCGTGGCCACGGTTTCCGATGGTCGCGCGTTGGCACAATACCTGACAGATCATGGCTATCCAGATTTGGTCTTATTGGATGTCATGCTGCCGGGCGAGGATGGCTTTACCCTGTGTCAAAAGATGCGACGCGATTCCAATGTGCCGATCATCATGTTAACGGCGGTTTCGGACGAGACCGATCAAATCATCGGTTTGGACATCGGTGCCGACGATTACATCGCCAAACCATTTAGCCCCCGTCAGTTGATGGCACGAATCAAAGCGCTGCTGCGCCGCGTGCAAGTCAATGAGGAGAAGCCGGAAGAACCCACGCCGTCTCATATTGTGTTTGGTGATTGGCGACTGGATACGCTGACCCATCACATCGTTCATCTGAAACGAGAAGACGTGCATGAATTGTCGGGCAGTGATTACCTGCTGTTGATGCTGTTTCTCAATCGTCCGAATGAAGTCATTGATCGCGACACCATCTCATTTGCCACCCGTGGACGTGAAGCGCTGCCTTTTGAACGTGGCATCGACGTGCAATTGAGCCGTTTACGTCAACGGCTGGGCGAGAGTGCTCAATTCCCGAACTACATCAAAACCATGCGCGGGAATGGCTACATCTTGTCGGTACCGGTTCAACGCGAGTACTGACATGCCGATACATCGCGTATGGACACGCATCAAACCCACGTCGCTGGTGGCGCGGACCTTATTGTTGACCTTGTTGGCCGTGATGCTAGCACAGGGCGTCGCCACATCGATTTGGTACAGTCAATCCAAAGCCAATGAGTTGGAAGGCATTCGTTCGGCTTCCGCCAGTATGGCGGGCATGTTTGCGTCAACCGTGACTTTTTTCCAGTCTCTGCCCGTCAAGTATCGTCACATTGTCCTCGATCAGATCCGCAATATGGGCGGCACGCGCTTTTTTGTTTCGTTTAATAAAGAGCAGCTCATCGTCGAGCCCATTGAAGACACTAGTCTCAAGTTGGCGTCGGTTGAGGCTGTGCAGGACGTCTTGCATCAGAAACTGACGCACGTCGGCAATATTCTGGTGGATTTCACCCGGCCGGAAAAACTACGTTTGCTGAAAAACGATATTTTATTGAGCGATCTGCCGAAATCGTGGGCGTATCACACCTTAACGCTGGAGCCGCTGAATCCGCCGGTGCTGGTGGTGCAGATTGAACTCGGTGAACACGAATGGATTTACGTCGCGGCTTTGCTGCCCGCGCCGTATGTCAAACTCGATGACAACATTCTCGGGCGTGAGCAGATTCTGTTCCTGTTCTTTTCGACGACGATTTTGCTGCTGCTGACTTATTTGCTGATGCGACGTCAGGTCCGGCCGCTGAAAAATCTGGCACGGGCGGCGAACGATCTCAGCCTCGATATCGCCCAGCGGCCATTACGCGAAGAAGGGGCGAGCGAGTTGGTGACTGCGACTCGTGCGTTTAACCGCATGCAGCAGCGCATTCGTCGTTATGTGTCAGATCGCGAGCATCTCTTTGCTGCCATTTCACACGATCTGAAAACCCCAATCACGCGTCTGCGATTGCGTGCCGAGCTGTTGGAAAGTGACGTCAAACGCGAGAAGTTTAACCGCGATCTCGATGAGCTGGAAATGATGGTCAAAGGCGCGCTGCAATGTGTGCGCGACACCGAACTGCACGAAAACAATGATTACATCGACCTGAACGAACTGATTTTGAACATTGCTGAAGGGTATAACTTTGCGCGTGAAACGGTGCATTTCAAACCGGTTGAGATGGAACCTTTGGTCGCGAAGCCGCTGGCGATGAAACGTGTACTCACCAATTTGATTGGCAACGGGGTTAAGTATGGTGATGACGTGACAGTCAGCATCCATGAAACGCCGGAATGGGTGGTGATCTCAATTCATGACCAAGGTCCGGGGATTCCGGAGAGCCAATTGGACGCCGTCTTTGAACCCTATTTCCGTCTGTCAGAGGATGGGGAAGGACACGGTTTGGGGCTGGGAATTTGTCGTAACATTCTGCACGGGCACGGCGGCGACTTGATCATCAGTAACTCGCTCCAAGGGGGGTTATTGGTACAAGTGTTTATTCCGCCGACCATCGACGTGTGACGCAACGGATGCTCATCATGAATCGACTAAAATGTTTACTCACCGCGGCACTCTGGCTGTCTGTCTCTCATGCTTCGGCTGGCGAAGTGGAAGTGCTGCACTGGTGGACTTCCGGCGGCGAGGCGAAATCCATCACTGTGTTGAAAGAGATGCTCGAGCAGCAGGACTACACGTGGAATGATTTTGCGGTCGCGGGCGGGGGCGGCGAAAGTGCGATGACTGTGCTGAAAACGCGGGCTGTGTCGGGCAATCCGCCAGCTGCGGCACAAATTAAAGGCCACGATATTCAGGAATGGGCGAGCTTGGGCTTTCTGACCAACTTAAACGAGGTGGCAACAACTGAAGGGTGGGATTCCTTCATTCCGCCGATGATCACCGACGTCATGAAATATCACCAAGATTACGTGGCGGTGCCGGTGAATGTGCACCGCGTGAACTGGATCTGGGCCAATCCTAAGGTATTTCAACAGGCTGGCGCCAAGATCCCTACTAACTTGGATGAGTTCTTTGTCGCGGCCGATCAAATTCAAGCCGCCGGGTATATTCCGCTCGCGTATGGGGGACAGCCTTGGCAGGATGTGACGGTGTTTGAAACGTTGGCGCTGGATATGCTCGGCGCCCAAGGGTACGTCAAGGCGTTTGTCGACTTAGACATGAAGACCTTGTCCAGTACGCAAATGGTTGAGGTGTTTACGCAGTTTCAGCGGCTGCATCGTTACGTTGACGGCGGCGCGCCGGGGCGAGATTGGAACGTGGCGACCTCGATGGTGATCAAAGGGGAAGCGGCGATGCAGATCATGGGGGACTGGGCCAAAGGCGAGTTTTCGGCTGCGGGCAAACAACCGGGCAAAGATTATGTTTGCGTGCCCGCGTTGGGCACGGCAGGGGCGTTTATCTACAACGTGGATAGTTTCGTCTTTTTTGAACTGAACGATCACGACAGTATTCAAGCGCAGCAGGTCTTGGCGAAAACCATTCTGGATCCTGAATTTCAAAAGGTGTTTAACTTGAACAAAGGCTCGATTCCGGTACGCACGGACATGGATATGTCGTCCTTTGACCAGTGCGCCGTGGATTCGATGCGTGAGTTTAAATCCTCGGCAAAAACCGCATCGCTGGTGCCAAGTGTGGCTCATGACATGGCGACCACCAACTACGTGCAGGCCGCTATTTTTGATGTGGTCAGCAACTTTGCGGCAGACCGCACGGCCGATCCGCGTGAGGCGGCGCAGCGACTGGCCAACGCCGTCAAAGCGGCGAGGTAAACCACGTCTGGGTTTGATGTCCATGGATTGCCGTATGCCATGATGGACGTCAAACCATGCAGACAAATTGTTACAACTGGTCCGTGGTTTTTGGTCTAATATTGTGTGACTGTATACCAATCATCGTGAACATATCGGGGACTTTCGGTTTCCAATGCGTCATGATTTCAACGCTTTAAGTGCACTCTCCACAGCTGCTCAGGGACTCGGGGGAGGTCTGGGCAACCAGCACGGGGGTGCGGCTGGGTCAATGCATGACTCAGACGGAGGGTGCACTTACCTCTTCGAATGGACTGACCTTTTCGAACGGTTCGTTAAATAACATTTCTATCATTAGTGGCTATAATTGAACCATGTTGTGATCACACATGGAAAGACGTTATGCGCCGAACTACGATTTCTCTCACACTAGCCTCCCTGCTTGTGTCATCTGCGTCATGGGCGGTTGTCCATCCCGGCGTGGATCTGACGGACCGTTACATCGTGGTGCTGAAGAAGGATGCCTCACCAAATGCCGCGCAACACGTGTTGGCCGCGATTGAAAACCAGCGCGGAGCGGTGCTGTTTCGCTATCAACATACCCTGCAAGGGTTTGCGGTGCAGATGCCACTGACAGCGCTACAAGGACTTCAACATCGTTTCCCTGACATTGATTACATCGAGCCGGATCTGGCCGTGCAGGCGATGCCGCGTGGGGGCAATAAACCGAACAATGGCGATAGCGGAACGTCGACTGAGCCGCCACAAACCACGCCCTGGGGTATTAAGCGTGTAGGCGGTTTTGTGGACATGAGTGGCGACGATGCCCGAGCGTGGATCATCGATACCGGCATTGACGATAAACATCCGGATTTGAATGTGGATGCTCGCTCTGGGAGAAATTTCTCACGCGGCAAGCCCAATCAAACGTCGGATGGAAATGGCCATGGCACCCATGTCGCTGGAACCGTCGGGGCGATCAACAATGCAATGGATGTTGTGGGGGTGGCTGCGGGCGTCACGGTGGTGCCCGTTCGGGTGCTCGACAATGCTGGTAGCGGAACGATTTCTGGAGTGATTGCCGGCGTGGATTACGTTGCTGAGGCAGCGGCCTCAGGGGATTGTGCCAACTTAAGCTTGGGCGCGAAAGGCTACTCGCAAGCGTTGGATACTGCGATCAAAACCGCCGCAGATGCCGGGATCTTGTTTTCAATTGCCGCAGGGAATTCAGCAGATGACGCCTCGTTGTACACGCCTGCGAGCACGGTTCATCCCAATGTGTATACAGTATCGGCCATCGATAATAACGACAACTTTGCGTACTTCTCGAACTATGGATCTGACGTCGAGTATGCCGCGCCTGGGGTGTCGGTGCTATCAACCAAAGCGGGGGGCGGAACAGTCACTTACAATGGAACGTCCATGGCGGCGCCACACATGTGCGGCGTACTGCTTGTCACGCGCGGTCAGCCGAGCATGTCCGGTTATGCCGAGGGCGATCCCGATGGCAACCCAGACCCTATCGTTCATCAATAACTCGTGTATCAATAACTCGTTCATCAATAAACAATATTCATTTTTGGCGGAAATTGACCCAACACCCGATTTTTGATGGGTCATTTTCCACCCATTTTGAGTAACTTGAATTCATCGTGGATGACTCATTCGGCTCATGGATAATTCCAACTTACTGTTAAATAAGGATTATTAACAATTTGTAACCACTTGGCTTAGTAATTGCTCTTTAGGAAACATGCAGTACCCATAGATGGGACTGATGCATCCAACCAAGGAGAATTATAATGTTAAAGCCGCTTACCCTGTTAACTGCCTCTATTCTTGCTGTCACAAGCTTCAATGCTGCTGCGAACAGTTGTGATCCGGGTGAAATCGTGATCAAGTTCAGCCACGTGACCAACACAGACAAACACCCGAAAGGGATTGCTGCCTCACTGCTAGAAAAACGCGTTAACGAAGAGATGAACGGTAAAGCCTGTATGCAGGTGTTCCCGAACTCAACGCTATACGATGATGACAAAGTACTGGAAGCGCTGTTGAACGGGGATGTTCAACTGGCTGCGCCATCGCTGTCTAAATTTGAAAAATTCACCAAAAAGTTCCGCCTTTTCGACCTTCCGTTCCTTTTTGATGATGTCGATGCCGTCGACCGTTTCCAAAACTCGGATGCGGGTGAAAAGTTGAAAAATGCGATGAACCGTCGTGGCGTGAAAGGGCTGGAATTCTGGCACAACGGCATGAAGCAGATTTCCGCCAACAAACCCATTCTGGTGCCAGCTGACGCGAAAGGTCTGAAGTTCCGCGTTCAGGCGTCTGATGTGCTGGTGGCTCAGTTCGAACAGTTGGGTGCCAACCCTCAGAAAATGTCGTTTGCCGAAGTCTATGGCGGCCTGCAGACCAAAGTGATTGATGGACAGGAAAACACGTGGTCGAACATCTACGGCCAGAAGTTCTTTGAAGTACAGGACGGCATTACGGAAACCAATCACGGCATTCTGGATTACCTGGTGGTGACGTCAACCAAGTGGTGGGACGGCCTACCAACAGACGTCCGTGACCAACTGACCACCATTCTGAAAGAAGTGAGCCAAACACGAAACGCAGAATCCAACAAAGTGGAACAGCAGAACAAGCAATACGTCATCGAAGCGGGTGGCAAAGTGCGTGAACTGACGCCAGAGCAGCGCCAGCTTTGGGTTGATGCGCTGAAACCGGTGTGGAAGAAATTCGAGAAAGACATCGGTTCAGACTTGATCGAAGCCGCTCTAGCTTCGAACAACAAGTAATAGAAGTGGGCCTCATTGTATCGGGCAATGAGGCCATTTCTCACCATAATTAAAGCCTTATAGAGCGATGTATCACATGGAACAGTCATTCTTTTCTAAAGTCGGCAACATAACCGATAAGGTCGAAGAGACGTTAATCGCCTTCTTCCTCGGTGCCATGACGTTGTTAACTTTCGTCAACGTTATTATGCGTTATCTATTCAACGACAATATTCTTTGGGCCCTTGAGCTTACCGTTTTCATGTTCGCATGGATGGTACTGGTGGGCGCTTCCTATGGCGTGAAAAAGCACTTCCACATCGGCGTTGATGTGATGATCAACCTTGTCCCAGAGAGCGGACGCAAGCTGATGGCCCTGTTTGCGGTCGGCTGCTGTCTTGCTTTCTCCATTCTGTTGTTGATTGGGTCTTGGAACTATTGGTATCCGTTTGTTTCTGAGCGCGCTTGGTATGAAACGGACGATATTCCGATGCCAGACATGCTGCAGTTTTTAGCGGATTGGTTAAACGAAGGCGAAGCGTACGAGAAAATGCCGCGCTTTATTCCTTACATGGCGTTGCCGTTGGGCATGGCGCTGCTGACGTTGCGTTTTCTGCAAGTGGGTTATCAGGTGCTGACGGGCGAGTTGGATCGCATCATTGCGGGTCACGAAGCAGAAGAAGATCTTGAAGCGCTGAAGGAAGAGCTGAAAGGTGCAGGGGAAGCCATGATGGCGACGCCTGAATCGCGCGACAATGGGAAGGAGAAGTAAACCATGGCGATTTTGCTGTTATTTTTGATGGTGGTTGGCTTCATGCTTGCAGGCGTGCCGATCGCGGTCTCACTGGGGTTGTCCAGTATTCTGTTTTTGATGTGGCACTCTGAAGCGTCCCTCGCGTCGGTGGCACAAACGTTGTTTAACGCCTTTGAAGGGCACTACACCTTGCTGGCGATTCCGTTCTTTATTTTGGCATCCAGTTTCATGTCGACCGGTGGTGTGGCAAAACGGATTATTCGCTTTGCGATTGCGATGGTGGGTTGGTTCCGTGGTGGTTTGGCGGTCGCTTCCGTGGTGGCGTGTATGATGTTCGCGGCACTGTCGGGTTCGTCACCGGCTACCGTGGTGGCGATCGGTAGTATCGTGATTGCGGGGATGGTGAAAAATGGTTACACCAAAGAATTCGCCGCTGGCGTGATTTGTAACGCGGGTACGTTGGGCATTTTGATCCCGCCCTCGATTGTGATGGTGGTGTACTCGGCGGCGACCAACGTATCAGTTGGCCGTATGTTTCTCGGTGGCGTGATTCCGGGCCTGCTGGCGGGTTTGATGCTGATCATCGCGATTTACATCACGGCGCGTGTGAAAAATCTGCCTAAACAGCCGTTTGTTGGTTGGAAAGAGGCGATAGCGGCCGCGAAAGATGCGAGCTGGGGCTTGCTGCTGGTGGTCATCATTCTGGGGGGCATTTACGGGGGGATTTTCACGCCCACTGAAGCGGCGGCAGTTGCGGCAGTGTACTCATTTCTGATCGCCAACTTTATCTACCGCGACATGGGACCGTTTGCCGACAAGACCAACACCAAACCGGCGATCGTCAAAGTGTTTGAGTCACTCATCCATAAAGACACCAAAGCCACGCTATTTGATGCCGGTAAATTGACCATCATGTTGCTGTTCATCATCGCCAATGCACTGATTCTGAAACATGTGCTCACAGAAGAACGTGTACCGCAAATGATCACCGAATCAATGCTGTCGGCAGGCTTAGGCCCAATCACCTTCCTGATTGTGGTCAACGTGTTGCTGCTGATTGGTGGCCAGTTCATGGAGCCATCCGGTCTGCTGATCATCGTGGCGCCGTTGGTCTTCCCGATCGCGATTGCATTGGGTATTGACCCGATTCACCTTGGCATCATGATGGTGGTGAACATGGAAATCGGCATGATCACGCCGCCGGTCGGGCTCAACTTATTTGTCACCGCTGGGGTGGCGAAAATGTCGATGATGAATGTGGTCAAGGCGGCACTGCCGTGGGTTGGTGTGATGTTCTTGTTCCTGCTCATCGTCACGTACGTGCCTTGGGTTTCGACGTGGTTACCGACCATGCTGATGGGACCGGAAATTATCACCAAGTAATCCCGTGCCGTGCATGATTTAGAAAAGTTAGACTTCCTTGTTCACAGGCTTGTGCGACCTCCTTCGCGAGGGCGCCAAGCCTGTTCTTCGTTCGCCAAGCCTGCTCAGGCTTTGTACATCTCTTTATCAATGCGATATTTCTGCATTTTGTCGTATAGGGTTTTACGCGGAATCGCCAGCACTTCCATGGTGTGTTTGATACTGCCGTTGCACTCAACCAGCGCTTTTTCGATGGCGACTTTTTCAAATTCGGCCACTTGGTCGGTTAGGCTGAGGGTGGTGGTGGCTGGTGCGTCATCCAATTGTGCCAGCTTACCTAGCAATACAAATCGCTCGGCCACATTGCGCAGCTCTCGCACATTGCCGGGCCAGTCGTGATTCATCAAATGTTGTAGATCTTGGCTGGCGAGCGCCGTTGCAGCTTTGCCATAGCGTGCGGCGGCAACGAGCAGAAAATGGTGAAACAGGGTTGGAATGTCTTCTTTGCGCTCGCGAAGCGGCGGTAAATCAAGCGTGACGATGTTGAGTCGATAGTAAAGATCTTGACGAAATGTCCCTTCCATCGCCGCTTGTCGCAGATCGACTTTGGTGGCGGCAATCACCCGAATATTCAGAGGGATGAGCTCGTTCGAACCGACTCGTTCAATCACGCGCTCTTGCAGCACACGTAGCAAACGGATTTGCGCCTGCATCGGCATGGATTCAATTTCATCCAGAAACAGGGTGCCGCCTTGTGCGTGTTCGAACTTACCGATGCGTTTGGCATCGGCGCCAGTAAACGCCCCTTTTTCGTGGCCGTACAGTTCACTTTCAATCAGATTTTCCGGCACCGCGCCGCAGTTAACCGCGACGAAATTCTGCTCGCGGCGCGAGCTCTGTTCATGTAGCGAACGGGCAATGAGTTCTTTCCCTGTGCCAGTTTCGCCAAACAGCAAAATGTCGGCATCGGTATCTGCGATATGCGCGATGGTCTCGCGCAGTTCTTGAATGCTAGCGGTTTCGCCGATGATTCGCGGGCCAAGTGTTTGGCTGGCTTTCAGACTACGTTTGAGCTGTTGGTTTTCGAGTGTCAGTTTGCGTTTTTCCATCGCGCGGCTGACAGTTTCCATCAAGCGCTCGGGGGCGAAGGGTTTCTCTATGAAGTCGTAGGCGCCGTCGTGCATTGCTTGTACTGCCATCGAAATATCACCGTGCCCGGTAATTAAAATCACGGGCACGTCCGCGTCTTGATGACGAATGGTAGACAGCAGGTTTTGGCCGCTCAATCCCGGTAAACAAATATCGGTCACCACCACCAGCGGTAACCCCGCTTGTTTGATGGCCAGCAGCGCTTCTTCGGCGCTGGCAAAAAAACGCGCGCGAATATCTGCCAGTTCAAAACTCTGTTCAATGGCAATGCGAATATCGGTTTCATCGTCGATAAAAAATACGTCGCACATATTACGTTCCTTGCGTTGATTCTGTGGTGGGGGCGGCCAATGCAGGCAAATGAATGGTGAAGCGCGCCCCGCCCAAGGGCGAAGTTGACGCGGTGAGGTTGCCATTCATGCTCTGCATAATTTGTTGGGAAATCGACAAACCCAGCCCCAACCCATTCTGTTTGGTGGTAAAAAACGGTTCGAACAGATGCTCAATTTTGTCTTGGCCAAGGCCGGGGCCGTTGTCATCGACATGAATCAGCGTGCCGTCCTCTTCGCTCAGCAGCGTGATGGCAACGCAGCGAGATTCTTGCCCGTCCAAAGCCTGCATGGCGTTGGTCAGCAGGTTGATCAGAACCTGTTCCAACTGAATCGGGTTGACACTGGCCCACACGGGCGCTTGCGGCGTCTGAATGTTGAGGTCGATATAGTGCGATTTGAACTGGGGCTGCATCAGCTCTTTGGCATACACCACAATCGGGTAGAGTTGGACGTCCGCGGTTTCATCGCTGCTACTTTTGCGTGCAAAAGATTTCAATTGCTCACTGATTTTCGCCATGCGCTCGGTGAGGCCAGAAATGCGCGCGAGGTTTTCATCGGTGCGCTCTGACTTGCCGCTGGCGAGAAAACGACGGCCATTATCGGCAAAGCTACGAATCGCGGCCAATGGGTTATTTAGTTCGTGGCTGATACTGGCCGACATTTGACCGAGTACCGCCAATTTGGCCGCTTGAATCAGCTCGTTTTGCGTTTGACGTAACGCTTGTTCGGCTCGAATGCGTTCGTCGATTTCAGCGTGCAGTTTGGCGGTGCGTTCCATCACCAAAAATTCTAGCTTCTGTTTGGCTTCCACCTGCAATTGCTCAATTTGGCGTTGGCGCACTTGACGATGATGCGCAAGCAATAGCGCGAGATAGACAATCGCAAACACCATGGTCAGAATCATCACAAAGCCAAACACATCCCAGAATACATTCATCTTAGGCGAGAGGACGCGAATGGTGAGATCGGGGTTACTCAAGCTGCGGCTGGAGACGATAAAGTCGCCTTTGATCCAACCTTGTCGATAGTTGAACCACTCCGTTTCTTGCGCGGTAAAGTCGCCGTTTAAGCCTAACGAGGCGATCGGTTTGTCGAGGTATTGGCGACTGCTGCGAATGCGATCGCGTGTTGCGTTGTTTAAGTCTTCCACGCTTTTAAACAGCCATTCTGGCTGACTGGACATGAACACCACTTGATTGGGGTCGGTGGCCACAAAATAACTGCGCTGGTTTTGCCAGTTCTCTTCGATGGCAGATAGATCCATTTTGACCACCACCACACCGAGTATTTCTGCGGCATAAACCACCGGGTAAGCATAGTAGTAGCCGCGCTGCCCGGATGTGGATCCTAGTGCAAAATATTGGCTATCCGCCCCCGCAATGGATTGATAGAAATAGGGACGCCAAGCGAAATTGCGGCCGATAAACGAGCGATCTAAGTTCCAGTTGCTGGCGGCAAGCGTGTTGCCATATTGATCGAGCAGATAGGTGTCCGCGGCTTGAATCACGTCGTTGACCTGTTCCAGATACCGATTGGTGACTTCAATTTGAGCGGTGTTGGTGGGGTGCATGAGCGCATCCACTAGTTCCTTATCTTTGGACAGTAAGCGCGGAATGTGGGCGTATTTGTCCAACTTGGCGGTGATCAAGCTGGAGAATTTATCCAACTGTGATTGATGGTCAAGCAGCAACGTCTGGTACTGATACCGCCAAACCAAATGCGTGGCAATGGCCGTTACCGTGATAAAGACAATAAAAAACAGCAGGCTAAGCCTACGAATCGACAGCATCCTGAGTGTCCAATAATTACAATCCTTCTGAAGGATTCATGATACTGGGTGTTGTCGCTGCCGTGCTCAAAAAGATGGCAAAATGAGAGTGCAAAACAAGAGCAAGATCTCTTTTTAAGCTTTTGAGGAAAAAAAAGCCTCGATTCCCTTGAAAAAGCCTTTATTGTCCCCATTTCAGAGCCATCCACACTTTCTATCTGGTGGAATTTTTAGCACTTGGTTGAGTTTTTAGGACATTGACCTTTCCCTGACGGGGGATTAGCTCGACAGCTAAACTTGAGGTCGGTAGAATGTCGCGTCTAAATTTTTGTCCTGAGACTAATCAGAGATACCTTTATTCGACGTAAATCGACAAAGATATCACTCATTAGTCCGGTATTCAGGCTGACTGAGCTTTTGAATATCGATGCTCAATATTTACAGTTAAAAGTGCTCTTAGGAGTGCAACACAAGGATGCAGCCGAAACGTAGTTTTGGCTCATGACGCTCAGGAGCCCTGAGCCAGTTTTGAGGTTTATAAACAATGCAAGTTACTGTTGAAACGCTAGAAGGCCTAGAGCGCCGTCTGAATATTACTGTTCCAGCTGCAAACATCGAAGATGCAGTGTCAGCTGAACTACGCAACATCGCGAAAAACCGTCGTTTCGATGGTTTCCGTAAAGGCAAAGTGCCAATGAAGATGGTTGCTAAGATGTACGGCAAAGCAGTACGTCAAGACGTTCTTGGTGAAGTGATGCAACGCCACTTCATCGAAGCGATCGTAAAAGAAAAGATCAACCCAGCTGGCGCACCAACATTTGCTCCAGTGGAAGCGAAAGAAGGCGCAGATCTAGTCTTTACAGCAACTTTCGAAGTTTACCCAGAAGTTGAACTGAAAGGTCTGGAAAACATCACTGTTGAAAAACCAGCTGCAGAAATCACTGAAGCTGATGTGGCTGAAATGCTGGAAACACTGCGTAAGCAACAAGCAACTTGGAAAGAAGTTGACGAAGCTGCAGAAGAAGGCAAACGCGTTTCTATCGACTTCGTTGGTTCAATCGACGGCGTTGAATTCGAAGGCGGTAAAGCTGAAAACTTCCCTCTGGAAATGGGCGCAGGCCGCATGATCCCAGGTTTTGAAGACGGTATCGCGGGTAAAACCAAAGGTATGGAATTCGAAATCGACGTGACTTTCCCAGAAGATTACCACGCTGAAAACCTGAAAGGTAAAGCAGCGAAGTTCGCGATCAAAGTGAACAAAGTTGAAGCCCGTGAACTGCCAGAAATGAACGACGAATTCGTTGCTAAATTTGGTGTTGCTGACGGCGGCGTTGACGCACTGAAAGCAGAAGTTCGTAAGAACATGGATCGCGAACTGAAGCAAGCAATCAAAGCGCGCATCAAAGAGCAAGCGATTGAAGGTCTAGTCAAAGAGAACGACATCGACGTTCCTTCTGCACTGATTGACCAAGAGATCAACGTTCTGCGTCAGCAAGCTGCACAACGTTTCGGCGGTAACATGGAAGCGGCTAGCCAGCTGCCACGTGAACTGTTCGAAGAACAAGCAAAACGCCGCGTTGTTGTCGGCCTTCTGCTGGGTGAAGTGATCAAAGCTGAAGAGCTGAAAGCAGACGAAGAGAAAGTGAAAGCGCTGATCGAAGAGATGGCGACTGCTTACGAAGATCCAACTGAAGTGATTGCTTACTACGAGCAAAACGAGCAAATGATGAACAACATGCGTAACGTTGCTCTTGAAGAGCAAGCGATCGACGCTATCATTGCTAAAGCACAAGTAACTGAGAAAGCGATTAGCTTCAACGAGCTAATGAACCCACAAGTTGCTGCGTAATAAGCAAGTTGTCACGTAGAAAGGTTGACGACACGTCGCCTATTCTGCTAACAATGGTCCGTGTGATACCCATCATCCGGGCCATTTATTTTAGGGACATAAGACTATGAGCTACCAAGAAAAAAATGTAATGTCGCCAATTATTGACGCGCTAGTACCCATGGTGGTGGAACAGACGTCTCGTGGAGAGCGTTCATACGACATTTATTCTCGCTTGTTAAAAGACCGCGTGATTTTCTTAACGGGTCAAGTGGAAGATCACATGGCAAACCTTGTCGTGGCTCAACTGCTTTTCTTAGAATCTGAAAACCCTGATAAAGATATTTTCCTATACATCAACTCTCCGGGCGGTAGCGTGACTGCGGGTATGTCGATTTACGACACCATGCAGTTTATTAAGCCAAACGTGAGCACGCTGTGTATCGGACAAGCTTGTTCAATGGGCGCATTCCTGCTGGCTGGTGGTGCACCAGGTAAGCGCTATGTGCTGCCGAATTCACGTGTGATGATTCACCAGCCTTTGGGTGGTTTCCAAGGCCAGGCTTCAGACATTCAGATCCACGCTCAGGAAATCCTGACCATCAAGAACAAGCTGAACCGCTTGTTGGCAGACCACACCGGTCAGCCACTTGAAGTGATCGAACGTGACACCGACCGTGACAACTTCATGTCGGCGCAACAAGCAGTAGACTATGGTTTGGTGGACGCACTTTTGACCCATCGCGGCGAGTAACAGTTCCGGGAATTGTTTAACGCAATTTGGTTCAAATTGTTATACACTCAAACCATAACGAGTAAAGGCTAAGAGGTTAGCGAATGACAGACAAAAGCAAAGAGGGTGGTAGTAGTAAACTGCTGTACTGCTCTTTCTGTGGCAAAAGCCAGCACGAAGTTCGCAAGCTAATCGCAGGTCCATCTGTTTACATTTGTGACGAATGTGTCGACTTATGTAACGACATTATCCGTGAAGAAATCAAAGATGTGTTGCCGAAGAAAGAATCTTCAGCACTGCCGACTCCTCGTGAGATTCGTGAGCATCTAGATGACTATGTGATTGGCCAAGAACACGCGAAAAAAGTGCTCGCGGTTGCAGTTTATAACCACTACAAGCGTTTACGTAACGGTGATACAACGAGTGAAGGTGTGGAACTGGGTAAGAGTAACATTCTTCTTATCGGTCCAACTGGTAGTGGTAAAACACTGCTGGCGGAAACACTGGCTCGTTTCCTAGACGTACCGTTCACTATGGCGGACGCGACCACACTGACGGAAGCTGGTTACGTGGGTGAAGATGTAGAAAACATCATCCAGAAACTGCTCCAGAAATGTGATTACGACGTTGCTAAAGCTGAACGCGGTATCGTCTACATCGATGAAATCGATAAGATTTCACGTAAAGCTGAAAACCCATCAATCACGCGTGACGTGTCTGGTGAAGGGGTTCAGCAAGCGCTTTTGAAACTGGTTGAAGGCACAGTCGCTTCTGTACCACCTCAAGGTGGTCGTAAGCACCCTCAACAAGAGTTTCTGCAGGTAGATACTTCGAAGATCCTCTTTATCTGTGGCGGTGCATTCGCTGGCCTAGATAAAGTGATTGAACAACGTGTGGCAACGGGAACCGGTATCGGTTTCGGTGCTGAAGTTCGTTCTAAAGATGAAAGTAAATCACTGAGTGAGCTGTTTACTCAAGTGGAACCGGAAGATTTGGTGAAATATGGTTTGATTCCAGAATTCATCGGTCGTCTGCCTGTGACCGCAACATTGACAGAATTGGATCAAGAAGCACTGATTCAAATTCTGTGTGAACCCAAGAACGCATTGACCAAGCAATATGCTGCTCTGTTTGAGTTGGAAAATGTGAATCTGGAGTTCCGCGAAGATGCACTTCGCGCCATTGCCGCTCGTGCAATGAAGCGTAAAACAGGGGCTCGTGGCCTGCGTTCTATTCTTGAGAACGTTTTGCTTGAGACCATGTATGAACTGCCTTCGATGACCGAAGTAGAGAAAGTGGTGATTGACGAATCCGTGATTAACGGTGAGTCTGAGCCGCTGCTGATTTACACCGGAAGCGAAAGTCAGGCCGCTGGCGCTGAGTAAAACAGAACGTTAAAACATCAAAGGAGGTATTTAATACCTCCTTTTTTTTATTCTGTCATTGAATCCAGTTAGTTAGCCCCCATATACTGCGGTATATAGAAAAGCGGAAGAGAGATAAATATGAACTTGGAACGTTCCGAGCGTATCGAGATCCCTGTACTACCTCTGCGCGATGTGGTGGTGTATCCACATATGGTAATTCCTCTGTTTGTTGGTCGTGAAAAGTCGATTCAATGCCTAGAAGCAGCGATGGACAACAACAAACAGGTTCTTCTGGTCGCGCAAAAACAGCCGGAAACCGACGAACCGAAAATCACCGATCTATTTGATGTCGGTACAGTTGCAACCATTCTCCAGCTACTGAAACTGCCAGATGGCACTGTGAAAGTGCTTGTAGAAGGTCAGCAGCGCGCGAAAATCACCCAAATACAAGAGGGTGAGTTCTTCTCGGCAGAAGCTGAGTACATGCTCACCCCAGAACTTGATGACAAAGAGCAAGAAGTGATCGTTCGCAGTGCGATCAATCAGTTCGAAGGCTTCATCAAGCTGAACAAAAAAATTCCACCGGAAGTGCTGACGTCTTTGAACGGCATCGATGAGGCGGCGCGCCTTGCCGATACCATCGCAGCACACATGCCTTTGAAACTCATCGACAAGCAAAAAGTGCTGGAAATTTTGGACGTCTCTGAGCGTTTGGAATTCTTGATGGGTCAAATGGAATCTGAAATCGATCTGCTGCAAGTTGAAAAGCGCATTCGCAACCGCGTGAAAAAGCAGATGGAGAAATCTCAGCGTGAATACTATCTGAATGAGCAAATGAAGGCGATTCAGAAAGAGCTGGGTGAAATGGATGACGCGCCAGATGAATTCGAAGCGCTGAAACAGAAAATCGATGAATCGAAGATGCCAAAAGAGGCACGCGAGAAAACTGAGCAGGAACTGCAAAAGCTGAAAATGATGTCTCCGATGTCAGCCGAAGCGACGGTTGTGCGCAGTTACATCGATTGGATGGTGAGCGTGCCTTGGAACAAACGTTCCAAAGTGAAAAAAGATCTCTCGAAAGCAGAAGAGATTTTGAACGCTGATCACTACGGCCTAGAGCGCGTGAAAGAACGTATTCTGGAATACCTCGCGGTACAAAGCCGCATCAACAAGCTGAAAGGCCCGATCCTGTGCCTTGTTGGGCCTCCAGGTGTGGGTAAAACCTCGCTGGGTCGCTCAATTGCAGCAGCCACAGGGCGTAAATACGTTCGCATGGCGCTGGGTGGTGTTCGTGATGAAGCGGAAATCCGTGGTCACCGTCGTACATACATCGGTTCACTGCCGGGTAAATTGATTCAGAAAATGGCTAAAGTTGGGGTGAAAAACCCACTGTTCCTGTTGGATGAAATCGACAAAATGTCGTCTGATATGCGCGGCGACCCTGCTTCTGCGCTGTTGGAAGTGCTTGACCCAGAACAGAACAACTCGTTTAACGACCACTACCTTGAAGTGGACTACGATTTGTCGGATGTGATGTTTGTTGCGACTTCAAACTCAATGAACATTCCAGGTCCTTTGCTCGACCGTATGGAAGTGATTCGTTTGTCGGGTTACACCGAAGATGAGAAACTGAACATCGCGAAGCGCCACTTGGTGAACAAACAGATCGAACGTAACGGTTTGAAACCTAGCGAAATCGTGATTGAAGATTCGGCAATTATTGGCATCATTCGTTACTACACACGCGAAGCGGGTGTGCGTAGCCTAGAGCGTGAGATTTCTAAGATCTGTCGCAAGGCTGTGAAGAAAATTCTGCTCAATGGCGGCGTGAAAACGGTCACCGTGAATCAAGAGAACTTGAAAGAGTTCCTTGGCGTGCAGCGTTTCGACTTTGGTAAAGCGGATGAATTCAACCGCATCGGTCAGGTTACTGGCTTGGCCTGGACCGAAGTTGGGGGCGATCTGCTGACGATTGAAACGCAGTCAATGCTGGGTAAAGGGAAGCTGACGCAAACCGGTTCGCTGGGCGATGTCATGCAGGAATCGATTCAGGCGGCAATGACCGTGGTACGTTCTCGCGCAGACAAACTGGGTATCAACCCCGATTTCTACGAAAAACGCGATATTCACGTACACGTGCCGGAAGGGGCAACACCAAAAGATGGCCCAAGTGCCGGTACCGCGATGTGTACTGCTTTGGTTTCATGTTTGACGGGGAATCCGGTAAAAGCGGAAGTGGCGATGACCGGCGAAATTACCCTGCGTGGTGAAGTCTTGCCTATTGGTGGTCTGAAAGAAAAACTGTTGGCCGCACACCGTGGTGGCATCAAAACGGTTCTGATTCCGAAAGACAATGAACGTGATCTGGAAGAGATTCCGGACAATGTCATCGCTGATCTGAAGGTGATCCCAGTACGCTGGATCGATGAAGTGTTGAAGGTTGCACTTGAAAATGACCCGACTGGTGTCGAGTTTGACGCTAAAAAATAGTGATGTGCAGCAAAAATAAGTAAAAGTTTACGCTGATAGGCTGAAAAAGGCTTGTCAGCGTTTTTTTTGGGCGCTAACGTTACTCACTAGGCCTCCAGCCCAGTTGTAACAAGGCTTTAGGCCAGTTTTTAACATTAATGGAACGAAATAGGCGCCGAACAAAATAATAATTGGTGACCGAAGGGGAATTCACAGTGAATAAAACACAATTAGTAGAACAAATCGCAGCGAACGCTGACATCTCTAAAGCTTCAGCTGGCCGTGCACTTGATGCATTCATTGAAGCCGTAAGCGACACGCTTCAATCTGGCGATCAGGTGGCTCTTGTTGGCTTTGGTACATTTGCAGTCCGTACTCGCGCTGCTCGCACAGGTCGTAACCCGAAGACTGGTGAAGAAATCCAAATCGCAGAAGCTAAAGTTCCTGCGTTCAAAGCAGGCAAAGCACTTAAAGACGCTTGCAACTAATTAGAATTATGGTTTTGCCGCTTTGAGGCAAAATTAATTCGAACCTTTTGAAATTATGCGCATCATACTGATGCGCATTTCTTTTTCTGATATTATCGCGCTATTCAATTTTGGCTGAAGTGTGTCACTTCAAACCCGGAGAGCAGTAAAACTATGATGGATCGATTACGCGAAGGCGTGAACAGCATCGCGGTAAAAATTATCCTAGGACTAATCATCCTTTCTTTTATCTTCGCAGGGGTAGGTAACTACCTGATCAGCGGCAGCAATAACGCAGCAGCCAAAGTCGGCGGCACAGAAATTGGCCGTGGTGAATTCGAACAAGCCTACCAGAACGAACGCAATCGCATGCAATCGCAACTGGGTGATTACTTCTCTAATTTATTGGCAGATCCTGAATACGTCGCATCTTTCCGTAAATCTGTACTGGATCGCATGATCAACGATTTGCTACTGGACCAACACGCGCAAGCGCTGGGTCTACGTGTGAGCGATACCCAAATTCGCCAAATGATTCTGGATATGCCGCAGTTCCAAACCGATGGCAAATTTGATCAAGAGATCTATCAATCTGCATTACGCCGTGCTGGCTTCTCACCTGACTCGTTCGCTGAATACATGCGTCGTGACCTCGTGCGTAACCAGCTTCTGTCTGCATTGCAAGGCAGCGAATTCACACTGAAAGGTGAAGTGGAAGCGCAAGGTGAATTGATCACACAAACGCGTGACATTCGCACCATCACGCTGTCACCGGCAGAGTTTGCAAAAAGTATTGAACTGAGCGATGACGAAATCGAGCAGTACTACAAACAAAATTCTGAACGTTACACGCGTCCAGAACAGGTCAAACTGTCTTACATCGAATTGTCGGCTGAACAGCTGAAGAACGCGATCACCATTAGTGATGAGCAAGCCAAGCAGTACTATGAAAGCCACATGGACAAGTACTCATCAGCAGAGCAACGTCAAGTGAGCCACATCCTGATTCAGGGTGATGATGAGAAAGCCGCGCAAGCCATTCTTGACGAGTTGAATGCAGGTGCCGACTTCGCAACACTCGCGAAAGAAAAATCGCAAGACATCGGCAGTGCAGAAGAGGGTGGCTCATTAGGTTGGATTGAACATGACACCATGGATCCTGCGTTTGAAAGCGCAGCGTTTGCACTCAAGAAAGCGGGTGACGTGAGTGGTTTGGTCAAATCAGATTTCGGGTACCACATCATCAAACTAGACGATGTGAAAGCGCCCGTTGCGAAGCCGTATGCAGAGGTCGCAGCAGACATCAAATCTGAGCTAAAAGACCAACAGGCGATCGACAAGTTCTATGAGTTACAGACCGAACTAGAAAAAGTGGCGTTTGAATCTCCAGATTCGCTGGACGATGCTGCCAAAGCGATTTCTGCGCACATCGTCAGCACGGACTTCGTCTCTGAACAGCAGCTACCGAAAGCGCTTAACAACGCAGACGTATTGAAAGCGATTCAGTCACCAGAAGTGAAAGAAGACGGCCTGAACTCCGAAGCCATTGAAGTGGCGCCTGAACACGTGGTTGTGGTTCGTGTTGAAGAGTCACGTCCTGAAATGGTATTGCCACTGAACGAAGTGAAAGACCAAGTG
The DNA here is from genome assembly GCF_043106745.1 of Vibrio sp. CJQ_6. Lineage (NCBI taxonomy): Bacteria > Pseudomonadati > Pseudomonadota > Gammaproteobacteria > Vibrionales > Vibrionaceae > Vibrio > Vibrio sp. CJQ_6. Next base: position 56,602 of record NZ_JBICMV010000012.1, read on the forward strand.
GTTGCGCAGCTGTCGAAATTGAAAGGTGAACAACAAGCTTTGGCGTTGGCAAGTCAATTGGTGGATGGTCTGAAAAAAGGTGATCTGTCATTACTTGAACAACATCAACTGGCGTTCGGTGAACTGAACATGATCGACCGCAGTTCTCCACTGGCTGGTACGGTGTATGCGATGGCTAAACCTGCTGATGGTGCCGTGACTTACGCGCAGGCGAAAGACTTTGATGGTAACATCGTGGTGGTTGAGTTGGATAAAGTGGAAGCGAAAGTGAATCCACAATACAACGAGCAGATTGGTGCGCAATTGGCACGAATGGGCGTTCAACAAGATCTGGCGGGTGTGCTCAGCGTATTGCGCCAAAATGCGGATATCAAATATTACGCTGTGAGCCAGTAATTGCTCTGAGTGTAATTGATATGTTTGACAAAATGGGCTGCGTTTGCAGCCCATTTCATTTCTGTTTAAACCCTCTGTGCTGAATGAAAGCGCTTGCCCTATCATCGCTGCTCTGATGATTTGCAAGGAGCACATGAGATGAAGTTCAACACATATTGCCTGGCCTTTCTGCTGGCGATTTGCTGGCCCGTCACGCATGCGATGGCCGCTGATAGCGCGCAGGTGAGTGATGAAATTGAAATCACGGTCAACATCAACACCGCCCCAGCCGAAGAGTTGGCAACCTTACTCAAAGGCATTGGATTGAAAAAAGCACAGGCCATTGTCGAGTACCGTGAAGCGAATGGTGCTTTTCAATCCAAACAGGAATTGACTCAGGTAAAAGGTATCGGCCCTTCGATAGTGGCCAAAAATGACGACCGCATTCTGTTATAAGTTGCCGTTATCACCGTCAAAAACTCAGGTCTTCGATCTGAGTTTTTCTTACGTAGTTTTTGCTTAAAAATGCGTCCTTTTTTACATCCATCCTAGCGCCTGACCTCGAATCCCTTTATAATTTGCCGCCGGTAAATCGCAGACAACGTCAGTCGCGAACAAAAATAAAGTGGAGTAAAACATGTCCTCTCATACACCGGTGATTACCGTTGATGGACCAAGCGGAGCGGGTAAAGGCACACTTTGCATGCTGTTGGCTAACAAACTCGGTTTTCATCTTTTAGATTCTGGAGCCATCTACCGTGTGCTTGCGCTTGCTGCAATTCATCATGGTGTCGACACCGAATCCGAAGACGCACTTGTGCCGCTAGCGACGCATCTGGATGTTCAGTTCATCGCTGAGGGTGATTTGGTGAAAGTCATTCTGGAAGGCGAAGATGTCTCGAAAGAGCTGCGCAAAGAAGAAACCGGCATGGCTGCGTCGAAAGTGGCTGCTTTACCCCGTGTTCGTGAAGCGCTGCTGCGCAGACAACGCGCATTTGCCGACGGCAAAGGCTTGGTTGCCGATGGCCGTGATATGGGAACCGTGGTCTTCCCTCAGGCTGAAGCCAAAATTTTCCTCGATGCAAGTGCGGAGGAACGCGCCCGTCGTCGTTTCAAGCAGTTGCAACTCAAGGGGCTTGATGTTAAATTTGACGCCCTTTTGAGCGAAATCCAAGAGCGTGACGATCGCGATCGTAACCGCCCAGTGGCGCCACTACGCCCTGCTGAGGATGCGCTGTTGCTGGATTCCACTGAAATGTCTATCGACGAAGTGGTGGTAAAAGCACTACAATATATCGAATCGAAGCTGGCGGAATAAACCACGTCAGTTAAGAGCGTCGGTCGCAAGGATGATGACTGGCGAATTTAATAACCCCATGTGGTAGGACACCCGTGGACGTTTACTTATTGAAGATTAATTAAATGACTGAATCTTTTGCTCAACTCTTTGAAGAGTTTCTAAACGAGACTGAATTCCAACAAGGTACTATCGTTAAAGGTACTGTAGTAGCGATCGAGAACGGTTACGTTCTTGTTGATGCTGGTCTTAAGTCTGAGTCTGCTATCCCTGCTGAACAGTTCAAGAACGCTGCTGGCGAACTTGAAGTTGAAGTTGGTTCAGAAGTTGACGTAGCTCTAGACGCTGTAGAAGACGGTTTCGGTGAAACTCAACTTTCTCGTGAGAAAGCGAAACGTCACGAAGCTTGGATCGTTCTTGAGAAAGCTTACGAAGAAGCTGAGACTGTTGTTGGTATCATCAACGGTAAAGTTAAAGGCGGTTTCACTGTTGAACTGAACGGCATCCGTGCGTTCCTACCTGGTTCACTGGTTGACGTACGTCCTATCCGTGACACAGCTCACCTAGAAAACAAAGAGCTAGAGTTCAAAGTAATCAAGCTAGACCAGAAACGTAACAACGTTGTTGTTTCTCGTCGTGCTGTTATCGAATCAGAAAGCAGCGTTGAGCGTGACGAACTTCTTGAGACTCTACAAGAAGGTACTGAAGTTAAAGGTATCGTTAAGAACCTTACCGACTACGGTGCATTCGTTGATCTTGGCGGTGTTGACGGTCTTCTGCACATCACTGATATGGCGTGGAAACGTGTTAAACACCCATCTGAGATCGTGAACGTTGGTGACGAGATCCTAGTTAAAGTTCTTAAGTTCGACCGTGACCGCACTCGCGTATCACTAGGTCTGAAACAGCTTGGCGAAGATCCATGGGTAGCAATCGCTAAACGTTACCCAGAAGGTCACAAACTGACTGGTCGTGTAACTAACCTGACTGATTACGGCTGCTTCGTTGAAATCGAAGAAGGCGTTGAAGGTCTGGTACACGTTTCAGAAATGGATTGGACTAACAAGAACATCCACCCATCTAAAGTTGTTAATGTTGGCGACGAAGTTGAGGTTATGGTTCTTGATATCGACGAAGAACGTCGTCGTATCTCTCTAGGCCTGAAACAGTGTAAAGCTAACCCATGGCAGTCATTCGCTGAAGCGCAAGCTAAAGGCGACAAAGTTACTGGTAAGATCAAGTCAATCACTGACTTCGGTATCTTCATCGGTCTAGAAGGCGGCATCGATGGTCTTGTTCACCTGTCTGACATCTCTTGGAACGTTCCAGGCGAAGAAGCTGTACGTGAGTACAAAAAAGGCGACGAGATCTCTGCAGTAGTTCTAGCAGTAGACGCAGAGCGTGAGCGTATTTCTCTAGGCGTTAAGCAAATGGAAAATGACCCATTCAATGCTTACGTTGCAGACAACAAGAAAGGCGTTCTAGTAAACGGTACTGTAACTGCAGTTGACGCGAAAGGCGCAACTATCGAGCTAGAAGATGGCGTTGAAGGTTACATCCGCGCTTCTGAAGTTTCTCGTGACCGCGTAGAAGACGCTTCTCTAATCCTGAGCGTTGGCGACAAAGTTGAAGCGAAATTTACTGGCGTTGACCGTAAAAACCGCGTAATCAACCTGTCTATCAAAGCGAAAGACGAAGCTGAAGAGCAAGAAGCAATGGCATCTATCAACAAACAAGATGACGCTGCATTCGGTAACGCAATGGCAGACGCTTTCAAAGCTGCTAAAGGCGAATAATTCCGTATCGCTAATTAAAAAGGAGCCGTGAGGCTCCTTTTTTTATGTTTCATTCAACACCTCTCTTATCTTTCCTCTGACTTGTAATTTCGAACTGCCAAGTAAAATAAATCTTGTGAGCAAAAAAAGATTTAGCGAAGCCGTAGAAATTTTCTACAATATTAAGCAAGTGTTTGTTGGAATTGATATTACTGACTATAATCAGGATAAAAACTCGATGAGGGAAACTATGACTAAGTCTGAATTGATTGAAAGACTCTGTGCTGAGCAAACACATTTGTCTGCAAAAGAGATCGAAGACGCGGTAAAAGATATTCTTGAGCACATGGCAAACACCCTAGAGGCAGGAGACCGTATCGAAATTCGTGGATTCGGCAGTTTTTCCCTGCACTATCGTGAGCCAAGAGTCGGGCGCAACCCGAAAACTGGTGAGAAAGTAGAGTTGGAAGGTAAATTCGTTCCACACTTCAAACCAGGCAAAGAACTCCGTGAACGTGTAAACGAAAATATCTGATTTACGTAAAGATTCTTGGATAAAGCGGCATGCTGATTTAGCGTGCCGCTTTTTTGCGGGTGTGTGCTCGATAGCCATGGTTTGTCGGGCTGTTTTCCTGCATAATCAGGTAGCCAATTCGTGAATAGGTAATAGATTATGAAAATAATAAAAATCGTGGTGTTACTTGCTCTCTTTCTGATCGCGTTGGCGTTAGGATCTCAAAATCAGGAGATCGTGACGTTCAATTATCTGTTGGCGCAGGGTGAATTCCATCTGTCAACGCTGCTCGGATCGGTCTTTGTGATCGGCTTTCTGATCGCTTGGATCATTTTTGGTAGTATGCACCTGAAATCCAAACTTGAGATTCGCAAGCTGAACCGAAAACTGAAAAAACAAACGTCGTCTCACGATGTGTCAGAGCAAAAAGCGAATATCGGGTAAGGTCGTTTTTAGATGTTAGAAATTCTCTTCTTGTTATTGCCAATCGCCGCCGCTTACGGGTGGTATATGGGTAATCGTAGTGCCCAGCAAGACAAGCAGAAACATTCCCATCAGATCTCCCGTCAATATGTGACGGGGTTGAACTTGCTTTTGTCTGATCAATCAGACAAAGCGGTTGATCACTTCATTGAACTATTGCAAGTGGATAACGAGACCATCGATACCCACTTGGCATTGGGCAACCTGTTTCGCTCTCGCGGCGAGGTTGACCGCGCAATTCGTATCCACCAAAACCTGATCTCTCGTTCGGGTTTAACCATCGAACAGAAAAACTTAGCGCTGCAACAGTTGGCGAAAGACTACATGGTCTCCGGTTTCCTCGATCGCGCTGAACGCATTTTCGAACAATTGGTCGATGAACCTGAGCACCGCGAATCGGCTCTGCAACAATTGACCGCAATTTATCAGCAAACTCGTGAGTGGCATAAAGCCATTGATTGCGCTCATGCACTGGTCAAAATGGGGCGTAAACGTATGAAAGCGAGCATTGCCCACTTCTGGTGTGAATTGGCGATGCAAGAAAAAGCCGACGGCCACGATAACAAAGCGATCCAACTTTTTAAGAAGGCACTTCAGGAAGACCCGAAGTGCGTTCGTGCCAGCATTTCATTGGGTAAGTTGTACCTAGAAAGCGAAGACTACAAAAAAACGATTCAATACATGGAAATGGTGTTGGATCAAGACATCGACTTTATCGGCGAAGTGCTGCCAACGTTGGCGGAGTGCTACCACCATCTTGGGCAAGAGCAGGAGTTGGTGCAGTTTCTTCGCCAATGCATCTCCGATAAAGCTGGTGTATCGGCTGAGCTGATGCTGGCTCAATTGGTGGCACAGCATGAAGGGGTGGCATCGGCGCAAGAATTACTGACTCGCCAGTTGGTGAAGAACCCGACCATGAAAGGCTTCTATCGCCTGATTGACTACCATATTGCTGAAGCGGAAGAGGGACGGGCAAAGGCCAGTTTGTCGACGCTGCAAAAGCTCGTGGGTGAGCAGTTGAAAGCAAAACCACACTATCGTTGTCGTCGATGTGGGTTTTCCACCCATTCCCTGTATTGGCATTGTCCATCTTGTAAAGGATGGGGCTCGATCAAACCGATTCGTGGTTTGGACGGAGAATAATCAAAGAATTGGCTAACCGCCGGTTTGATAAGACATGCAGCTGTAGAGGCTGCATTTTTTTAGGCTCAACGCGTATCTTAGGAGTAGAAATGAACGACCAAAAAGTGATCGTGGCACTGGATTATGACAATCAAGCGGATGCGCTGGCATTTGTCGATAAAATCGATCCTGCAAGCTGTCGATTGAAAGTGGGCAAAGAGATGTTTACCTTGTTTGGTCCAGAGTTTGTACGCGAGCTGCACAAACGCGGGTTTTCCGTTTTTCTTGACCTCAAGTTCCACGACATTCCGAACACCTGTTCTAAAGCTGTTCGCGCAGCTGCAGAGCTTGGCGTTTGGATGGTGAACGTGCATGCCAGTGGTGGTGAACGCATGATGGCTGCATCTCGTGAAATCCTTGAGCCTTATGGCAATGATCGCCCGTTACTGATCGGTGTGACGGTGCTGACCAGCATGGAACAGCGTGATCTGGCTGGTATTGGCCTAGATGTAGCGCCGCAACAACAAGTGATGCGACTGGCCACCTTGACCAAAAACTCAGGTTTAGATGGCGTGGTGTGCTCGGCGCAGGAAGCGGCCATGCTCAAACAGTCGCTCGGGCAGGCGTTTAAGCTGGTGACGCCGGGGATTCGTCCTGCTGGTTCTGATGTCGGCGACCAACGCCGCATTATGACGCCGTATGAGGCGATTCAGGCCGGTTCCGACTATTTGGTAATTGGCCGCCCAATCACGCAAGCTGCGGAGCCTGCCAAGGTGCTGGCGGCGATTAACGCATCATTGCTTTAACGTTTGGACACTCCTGGCCGTCATGATCAAAAAGGTCAGCACATGCTGACCTTTTTCTATTTGATTCGGTGAGTAGGAACACCGCTGTGGAATTTGAAATCCTCATCGTCTGACAGGATTAAATCCGCTTCGAGTTGGCCAAAGTAGGCAATGCGTGCGCTGATATCACAACCGGCAATTTGCTCCGCCAAGGCCAAATAATCTTGATAGTGGCGCGCTTCAGAGCGTAATAAGGACACATAAAATTTGGCGATGTCGTCATCAAGATGAGGTGCGAGACGCGCAAAACGTTCACAAGAACGGGCTTCAATGTAAGCGCCGATGATCAGTTTGTCGATCAAGGTTTGTGGCTCATGAGTTTTCATGTGTGACAGCAAGCCTTTGGCATAACGGCTGGCAGGAATCGATTCATAAGCGATGTTACGGCTGTCCATGATTTCCAACACTTGATAGAAGTGATGCAATTCCTCTTTGATCAACAACACCATCTTGTCGATTAAGTCTTGGCTGTAAGGGGATGCAGACTTCGCCATGATCGCTTTAGAAATCTGGCTTTTGCCTTTTAGTGTTTCAATGGATCCCGTGTTGCGATACGCAAAATCTTCGTATGGTTTAAACCATTCCAACAGCGAGTGTTGACTCTCTTTATCCACGGCATATTTGCGGATCAGGTACATGGCGGATTGGCCAGCCTTGAGCTCGCACAGCAGGTGATCCAACAGCAACGTTGGTAAGTTGTGTGGTTGGCGTGCCTCTTCGATCCACGCGTCCGGTGTTTCGCAGTGCAAGAACTGGTTAATTGGTTCTAGAAGTTGTTGAATTGCTGGGGTATTCGTCATGATCTTATTAATAAAAAAGGCCGCATTGGCGACCTTTGTTTCAATGAATCGGTACTCTTAGTGCGAGTATATTACCATTTTTTCTTTTCACCAAAGAGCGCTTCCATATCGCTATTACGCTCTTTCTCTTCGATTTGTTGCAGTTCTGCCGCACTTTTGGATTGACGACGTTGCTGTAATTCATCGTACATGCCTTGTAGCTTTTCTCGGGCTTGGTTGGAGTAGGTATCATTTTTGGTGCTTAACACTTCCAGCCCTTTGCGCAGAAGCTGCACGGCGGTGCCCGGTTGGCCACGCACAATGGCATCATTTGAACGCTTAATGACGTTTTCGATGTTGATGCGAATTTGAATGGTTTCTAAGCGCGCATTTTCAGTGACGTAGGCTTGCGTATCAAAGCGGCCTTTGTTGTGCTCACTGCGAATGGTATCGCGTAGGCGCTTCACCAACTTCAACATCACGATCGCTTGTTTATCACTGCTTGGTACTTTAAACGTGGTGCTTTCATTACCCGGATGGTTGTCTTGCAGGTTTTTGATTTGCGCGGCCATATTTTCGATACGCTGCGCCAACTGCTTGTTCTTCGGATCCAGCTCGTACATGCTTTGTAGCGCGTCCAAAATGCGATTGTTCAGACACACCAAGAGATCTTTACTAAAAGGCATGTGATGCGCATTACCAATCAGATCTTCAGTGGCATCAATAATCGTCAGGTAACGCGAAGATTCCTGCTTCTTAGCGGTTTCTACTTTGACTTTATACTGGAGCATAATGTTATAACCCAGAATCAAAACCAGCAGAATGGCAATCAGAGCGATAATTAAACCGATATTCATATAATCCGTGTCTACATTTCCCAAGGCCTAATGATGAAGGATACACTATCCTAACTTTTCACTACACCTACTATTTTATAATTTTCATTATTCCTGTTTTACCACCAAAAAACTGCAACAGAATGCTGAGTTTGGGTGCTCGGTGGCAATTTTTTGTTCAATACGCAAAAAGGTGAATACATTCAAAAACAATTTCGGGGTTGTGCTTTGAATTATGTTCTCGACGCGTTATAACTAATAATTATAAACTATAAACACGTGATGTAGCACTCCGTAAGGATACACAGGTCAATTATGAAGTTGCAGCAGCTGAAATACATCGTTGAAGTGGTCAATCACAACTTAAACGTCTCTGCCACCGCTGAAAGTCTTTATACCTCACAACCCGGCATCAGTAAGCAGGTTCGTTTGCTGGAAGATGAACTGGGCATTCAGATATTTGAACGCAGTGGGAAGCACTTAACGCAGGTGACGCAAGCTGGCGAAGACATTGTTCGCATTGCAACTGAGATTTTGTCGCGGGTCGAAAGCATCAAGTCGGTCGCGGGGGAACATACGCATCCTGAAATGGGGATGCTGAATATCTCAACCACGCACACGCAGGCGCGATATGCGCTGCCCGAGGTGATCAAAGGTTTCACGGCGCGTTATCCGAAAGTCTCTTTGCACATGCATCAAGGGACGCCGGCTCAGATGTCAGAATCGATTGCTAAAGGGTCGGCGAGCTTTGCCATCGCCACTGAAGCGCTGCATCTCTATCACGACGCGATTATGCTGCCGTGTTATCACTGGAACCGAGCCATTGTGGTGCCGAAAGATCACCCCTTAGCAAAGAAAGATCACATCAGTGTTGAAGAGCTGGCGAATTACCCATTGGTGACTTATGTCTTTGGTTTTTCTGGCCGTTCAGAATTGGACGCTGCGTTTCACCAAGTGGGGTTGACGCCGCGCGTGGTCTTTACCGCCACGGACGCGGACGTGATTAAGACGTATGTTCGCATGGGGATTGGGGTCGGCTTGATTGCCAGTATGGCGATGGATGCGATTCAAGACAGCGATCTGGTGGCCATCAATGCCAGTCATATCTTTGGTGCCAGCACAACCAGCATTGGTTTTCGTCGAGGCACATTCCTGCGTACTTATATGTATGATTTCATGGAACGTTTTGCGCCGCACTTAACGCGTCCGGTGGTTGAACGCGCGATCTCGTTGAAATCCAACCATGAAATTGAAGAAATGTTTCGCGATATCGAGTTGCCGGTGCGCTGATTTGTCGCATTGATCTTCCTTGTGTTGGCCCTACAATAGCGCCTTCAACTCGGGGGCCGAATGCGCGAACTTTTTCTACATCTGGATCACTTTCTGACTCACACGCAGCCGTTGTGGCGGTTTGAGTCGTTTCATGCAAGCGCGCAAGCCTGTGTGCCTTGGGCGCAGGCCTATCCTTTACTTGACCAGTGGCTGCATCATTTAGACGAGCCAACAATCGAGCAACTAAAAACCTCTCCATCTGAGCTGTTAGCGAGTCTGTCGCCTTTGGTCGACGGTTTGGCAGAAACGTGGCAGCGTATTCAATTACCGCCAGCGCCTTTGATGGATTGCCAGACGAGCGCGATTGAAAGCGGGATCCCGGGGCGAAAGTTGGAGCAGATTCGCCGACTCGGTGGTGCGGTCGTGAGCTTGCATCGTGGGCAGGCGTGGTTGGAGTGGTGCTCGGGCAAAGGTTATTTAGGGCGCGTGTTGGCGAGTAAAACCAGGCAACACGTCACCAGTTTTGAATATCAAACCGAGCTATGTAAACGAGGGCAGCAAGACGCCGACGCGTTGCATTTACCGATGCGCTTTGTGCAGGGAGATGCGTTTGATGAACAAAGCCGAGCGTGTTTTTCTGCGCAGCAGCATGCAGTAGCACTGCATGCGTGCGGCGACTTGCATGTGCGTTTGATGCAGTACGCGACCGATGCGTCATTGCAAGCGATCAGCTTTTCTCCCTGCTGTTACCATCTCACCCAGTCGTCGCACTATCAATGCTTATCGCAGCTCGCGCAAACGTCTTCTCTGTCGTTGACTCGCCAAGAGTTGAGAATTCCATTGCAAGAAACGGTCACGGGCGGTGAGCGTGTGCGGCGGCACCGATTTGAAGAGATGAGCTATCGGCTCGGCTTTGATGCATTGCTGAAAGCGGAATTGGGCATTACCGCCTATCAACCCGTGCCAAGTATTAAAAAATCGCAATTGAGTGATGGATTTACAGCATTCTGCCATTGGGCTGCGCAACACAAAGGAATCGCGTTGCCGACGGTCGATTTTGCCCATTATCAATACCAAGGCGAGCAACGTTTTTGGGAAATGGAGCGACTCAGCTTAGTGCAATTGGGGTTTCTGCGTCTGATCGAAATGTGGCTGGTCTTAGATAAAGCCATGTATTTGCAAGAGCGGGGCTATCAGGTTGAAGTGTCGGAGTTTTGTGAACGAACTGTGACGCCAAGAAATATACTCATCCACGCTTGGCAGGCATGATAACCGGGCATTCGCCCGGCTATTGCACGCGGTCTGATTTAGTTGAACATCGCGATGGCTTCGGCCGGAGCGACATACGCCAAATTGAAATTCTCGGCGACTTCTTTACATGTTACTTTGCCGTGAATGACATTCAGTCCTTTCATAAAGCCGGGATCGGATGTTAACGCGGCTTGATAACCTTTATTTGCCAATTTAACAATGTAAGGCAAGGTCGCGTTGTTGAGCGCAAAGGTTGAAGTGCGAGCCACCGCGCCGGGCATATTGGCAACACAGTAATGCACCACATCGTCGACGATATATGTCGGGTCGGCATGTGTGGTGGCGTGCGAGGTTTCAAAACAGCCTCCTTGGTCAATCGCCACATCCACGACTGCAGAACCGGGTTTCATGCGACGAATGTGCGCTTTGGTGACCAATTTCGGCGCAGCCGCGCCTGGGATTAATACGGCGCCAATCACCAAATCGGCATCCAGCACGTAGTGTTCAATTGCATCTTCGGTGGAATACACCACATTGGCACGACCTTGGAATTCTTCATCCAGTCTGCGCAGCGTATCAATGTTGCGATCAAGAATGGTGACATCGGCACGCAAGCCAATCGCCATGCGAGCGGCATTGGCTCCCACCACGCCACCGCCGATGATCGCCACTTTTGCCGGTGCGACACCGGGGACGCCACCGAGTAATAAGCCACTGCCACCATGCGATTTTTCCAGTGTTAGGGCGCCGGCTTGAATCGACATTCGGCCCGCAACTTCAGACATTGGTGCTAATAGTGGCAAGCGACCCATATTATCTGTTACAGTCTCATAGGCTATGCAGACAGCTTTGCTCTTGATTAGCTCTTCAGTTTGTGGAAAATCTGGAGCGAGGTGTAAATACGTAAATAAAATTTGCCCCTCTCGGAGCATAGCTCGCTCGACAGCTTGAGGTTCCTTAACCTTTACAATCATGTCTGCTTTCGCAAATACGTCTGCAGCAGTAGGAAGAATGGATGCGCCTACAGCGATGTAATCATCGTCTGAAAAGCCGATGCCGGCACCGGCATTTGTTTCAACAAAGACTTGGTGCCCATGTGAGGCAAGCTCTCTAACGCTTGCTGGAATCATACCCACACGGTATTCGTGGTTTTTGATTTCCTTTGGTACGCCAATGATCATCCTGACTCCTTATGTTTGTGTGGTTGTATTGACTATTGTAGGGTTTTTGTATCGAATTTATGGCTAGTATAGTTAGTGTAATAAGTAATTTGATACTGAATATTAAAAAGTTGTAGTATATTTTTTTGCAAGGAAGTAATAAGGTGGAATAAAAAATGGCAGACAACTATAAAAGGCCGTCCAAGGATTTAGACCGTATCGACCGCAACATTTTGAATGAGTTGCAGAAAGACGGTCGTATTTCGAACGTAGAATTGTCTAAGCGTGTGGGACTCTCTCCAACCCCATGTTTGGAACGTGTTCGTCGATTAGAACGTCAGGGTTATATCACGGGGTATACCGCGTTGTTGAACCCGCAATATCTTGACGCTTCGCTTTTGGTGTTTGTGGAAATCACGCTTAACCGTGGTGCTCCTGATGTGTTTGAACAGTTTAATACCGCGGTTCAGAAACTGGATGATATCCAAGAATGTCATCTGGTATCAGGTGATTTCGACTATCTTCTCAAAACTCGCGTATCCGACATGGGTGCCTATCGTAAACTACTCGGTGATACATTGCTGCGCCTGCCAGGCGTGAATGACACTCGAACTTACGTGGTAATGGAAGAAGTGAAGCAGACCAACCAGCTAGTGATCAAAACACGTTAATTAGAATCTGTCAGAATAGTGGTACTTCTTTCCACATTCTGACTTTCGCTAATTGGGTTTTTGACCTTGATATGGTTAAATCTTCGAACAAACCGAGCGGCTTTTGCCGCTCGGACTGTTTTCACCCCACCAATGTGCGTATAGTGTGAGTCACATTGGCCATAATCATAATCAAGTTGGTTTATGTTCAAAGAGAACAACAATAAAGTCGAAACCATTATCAAAACGAGTGAAGAGCCTCAGTCTCCTCGTTTGAATGGTGCTCAACGTCTCCGTGAGTGCGGTCTTATTCTGGCTGTGCTTGCATCCATTCTACTGGCAGTCGCCTTACTCACCTTCAATCCTGCCGATCCATCTTGGTCGCAAACGGCTTGGGGATCGGATATTCAAAATGCAGGCGGTATTGTTGGCGCTTGGGTGGCCGATACGCTGTTTTTTGTGTTTGGGTCTCTGGCTTATCCTTTGCCGATCATCTTGACCGCAACTGCGTGGATCCTGCTGCGTCATCGTGATGAAGATGAGTCGATTGACCTCATGTTGTGGGGGACTCGTCTACTGGGTTTGGTGGTTCTGCTGCTAACAAGCTGCGGTTTAGCCGACATCAACTTCGATGATATTTGGTACTTTTCATCCGGTGGTGTGGTTGGGGATGTCCTCACTAGCTTGGCTTTGCCGACGCTGAACGTCTTGGGAACCACCTTAGTGCTGCTGTTTTTGTGGGGCGCTGGTTTCACGCTGTTGACGGGGATCTCTTGGCTGAGCATGGTGGAGCGCCTCGGTGAAAACAGTATCCGTGGCTTCCATTGGTTGATCAATCGCCTGCGTGGTGAAAAAGAGGAAGTTGTCGCACCGCAACTGGTTACCCCTGTGGTTGCCGAGCCGAAGGTTTCGCAAGCGAGTGAGCCGGTGCTGAACTCGTCGGTTGATATGGAACCGATTGCGCCTCAACCTGCGTTTGAGGCCGCTATTGAGCCTGAAGAGCGTCGCTTTAACATTCACATCCCAGAGCGCCAAGAGCCGATTCACACGACGCCACCACAGGTTGAGCCAGAGCCGGTGGTCAACACCGCACCCCTGTACACTTATACGGAAGAAGATGACGATGACCTTGAGCACTCGAGAAGTCGCCAGCTTGGTGCAACCATTGAAGAGTTAGAAATGGTCGCGCGAGAAGAAGATGACTTCGCTGATGCGCTACCATGGGAAGAATCGCCACAAGTACCGCAAACACCGGTGTTTGAACCTGAACCATCGATTTCCGAACCTCTGCCACCGCGAGTGGATCCGGTGGCGTTGACACAGACCATTGATGACGTGGAAGACGATCACTCTCACATCGAACCGACGATTTCCAATTTCGACATTCTGGATGAGGAAGAAGAGCCTGCCTTGAATGTGCCCGCGGCGGTGAGTGAGGCGATAGACGATGCGCCACACTATTCTGTAGAACCTGTCGATGACGCAGACGAAGATGATGAGGGTGACAGCGATCAGGATGTGGCTGCATTCCAGAATTTGGTGTCGGAAGCACAAGCGAATATGGCTGCGAAACAGAACCCGTTTTTGGTGCAGCAAAATGTGAACCTGCCCAAACCGGCAGAGCCGATGCCAACACTGGAGCTGCTGTACCATCCTGAAAAACGTGAAAACTTCATTGACCGTGATGCGTTAGAGCAGATCGCTCGTTTGGTTGAATCTAAATTGGCCGATTACAAGATTCAGGCACAGGTGGTGGATATCTTCCCTGGGCCTGTCATTACGCGTTTTGAACTTGATTTGGCGCCGGGCGTTAAAGTGAGCCGTATTTCTAGCTTGTCGATGGACTTGGCGCGTTCTCTGTCTGCGATGGCCGTGCGTGTGGTTGAAGTGATTCCGGGTAAACCTTATGTGGGCCTGGAACTGCCAAACATGAGTCGCCAGACGGTTTACTTGTCTGATGTCATCAGCAGCACGCAGTTTAAAGAATCGAAATCACCGACCACCGTGGTGTTGGGGCAGGACATTGCGGGCGACGCCGTGGTGGCTGATTTGTCGAAAATGCCGCACGTGTTGGTGGCGGGTACTACGGGTTCAGGTAAATCCGTGGGCGTGAACGTGATGATTCTGAGTATGTTGTACAAGTCGACGCCGGAAGATGTTCGATTCATCATGATTGACCCGAAAATGTTGGAGCTTTCGGTATACGAAGGCATTCCTCACTTATTGTCTGAAGTCGTGACGGACATGAAAGATGCCTCGAATGCCCTGCGTTGGTGTGTGGGCGAGATGGAGCGTCGCTACAAATTGATGTCCGTCTTGGGTGTGCGGAACATCAAAGGCTTCAACGACAAGCTAAAAATGGCCGCAGAAGCTGGGCACCCCATTCATGATCCATTGTGGCAAGAAGGGGACAGTATGGATCCTGAACCGCCGCTGTTGGAAAAACTGCCTTATATCGTGGTGGTGGTCGATGAATTCGCTGACCTGATGATGGTGGTCGGTAAGAAAGTCGAAGAGCTGATTGCACGTTTGGCGCAAAAAGCGCGTGCTGCGGGGATTCACCTGATTCTGGCGACACAACGCCCATCCGTTGATGTGATTACCGGCCTGATCAAGGCGAACATTCCAACGCGTGTCGCGTTTACGGTGTCAACCAAAACGGATTCACGCACCATCCTTGACCAAGGCGGCGCAGAATCGCTGCTGGGGATGGGGGATATGTTGTATCTGCCACCGGGTTCCAGTCATACCATTCGCGTTCACGGTGCATTTGCATCCGATGATGACGTGCATGCGGTGGTGAACAACTGGAAAGCGCGCGGTAAACCGAATTACATCACAGAAATCACCAACGGTGATCAAGGCCCAGATGCTTTGTTGCCGGGAGAGAAGATGGAAAGTGATGAAGAGATGGATCCACTGTTTGACCAAGTGGTGGAGCATGTGGTTGAAAGCCGCCGTGGTTCGGTTTCTGGTGTCCAACGCCGCTTTAAGATTGGTTATAACCGTGCTGCTCGCATTGTAGAGCAGCTCGAAGCTCAGGGCATTGTCAGCGCCCCTGGACACAACGGTAACCGTGAGGTGCTCGCGCCCGCTCCGGTAAGAGATTAATCTGTCATCCAAAGAAAAGGCGCCTGATGGCGCCTTTTTTCTAACCGTTGTACTGTCCTAAATAAGGTTTGTACCGGCCTCAATCAAGTTGACACGTTGAGGTCGGGTGATGCAACGCTCGGTACTTATGCACGTTTCGCATGAACAAACTGCGCAATCACAATGACTGCCAGAGCAATCAAGTTGGCGGCAAAAATCACCACCAACCATTGGGGCATGGACAAATTCAAAAACTGCCATACCACTTTACTGCAATCACCATACGCTTCAAACATCCAAGGGAACCACTGGTTCAATGGCGCCCAACTGGGAAGCATGACAAACAGGTCACACGTTGCAAATGGAGACGGGTGAAATTGGTACTCGACATGCTGCATCGCCAGCGTTAAGCCTTTATAAGCGCTGCCAGCCCATGCGGCCAGTCCAAGCCAACGAAACAGTGGGTTGTGTGGCGCAATCAAGCCCAGCACGGCGGCTCCGCCGATGCCCAGCATCGCAATGCGTTCATAGATACACATGACGCAGGGCGCCAGCATCATGACGTGCTGAAAGAACAAGGCACAGGCTTCAAAGAACACCACGAAAGCCAGAAGCAAGGCCCAAGAAAGACGAGATCGAGAAAAAGAGTTAAGGCCGGATAGAAAGTTCACGTAACAATCCTTAGTGGTTCAACATAAAAAAAAGCTCTGATAACTCAGAGCTTTTTATCTCGGAAAAGTTTCCGGTTCAACACATTTTTAGTGACCGCCAGACACGACCGTTCCCATCGCGGGTACACTGTGGTGTGTGATCCACCCCATGTCGTAGAAATAGCTGGTCATTGGGTCAACAAAAAATACGATGCCCGCCAAGCCAACCAGTGTCAGAACCACGGTGTATGGCAGAGCCATCACAACCATGCGACCGTATGACAAACGAATCAGTGGCGCCAGCGCCGACGTCAGCAAGAACAAGAAGGCCGCTTGACCGTTCGGTGTCGCGACTGAAGGAAGGTTGGTACCGGTGTTAATCGCCACGGCCAGTAGGTCGAACTGATCGCGTGTGATGATGCCTTCCATCATGGCCGTTTTGACTTCGTTGATGTAAACGGTGCCGACAAAGACGTTATCCGAAACCATCGACAGTACGCCATTGGCAATGTAGAACAAGGCAAGCTGCGTTTCGCTATCTTCAATGTGCAATACCGCATCAATGATGGGCTTAAACAGCTCTTGGTCGATGATCACTGCAACAATCGAGAAAAAGACGGCCAGCAGGGCTGTAAACGGCAGCGCTTCTTCAAACGCTTTGCCCATTGAATGCTCTTCAATCACCCCGGTAAAGGCGGTCGCAAGAATAATGACCGACAAACCAATCAGACCAACAGCGGCCAAATGCATCGCCAAGCCGACAATCAACCAGACCGCGATGGCGCCTTGAATCCACAGCTTCGCAACGTCTTGGTTGGTTCGGGTTTTGCGTTCTTCGGTATCAAAGTCGATCAGAATCTGACGTACGTTGGCTGGCAGACGAGCGCCATAACCGAAGACTTTAAACTTCTCGACCAGCACACAGGTGACGATACCACACAGGAATACGGGCAGGGTCACTGGCGCCATGCGGATCAGGAATTCACCAAAGAACCAGCCTGCTTGGTCTGCAATGATCAGGTTTTGTGGTTCACCCACCATGGTGGTCACCCCACCAAGTGCTGTCCCCACACCGGCATGCATTAACAGTGAGCGCAAGAAGGCGCGGTAGTTCTCTAAGTCATCACGTGTGAGTTCAGAAATATGTTCATCCTGCGTGTGGTCGTGTGCAGAGTGAAACGACTGTCCTGAGGCGACTTTGTGGTAAATCGAGTAAAAGCCAACTGCAACGCTAATGATGACCGCGATGACCGTCAATGCATCCAAGAAAGCGGAAAGAAAGGCTGCTGCGACACAAAACGCTACGGAAAGCAGCGCTTTTGAGCGGATGCCAAGTAAAATTTTGGTAAAAATAAATAGCAGCAGATGCTTCATGAAGTAGATGCCTGCCACCATAAAAACCAGCAGTAATAACACTTCAATGTTGGCGACTAATTCATGCTTAACTTGCGCAGGACTAGTCATTCCAATTGCGATTGCTTCAATTGCTAATAAACCACCAGGTTGTAGCGGGTAACATTTTAATGCCATAGCCAACGTGAAAATAAATTCAACGACTAATAGCCATCCAGCGACAAACGGATTAATAAAAAAGAACACAATCGGGTTGATAATAAGGAAGGCAATAATGGCAACTTTGTACCAATCTGGCGCTTTACCTAAGAAGTTTTTGATAAATGCGCTTCCTAGCGACATCGGCATGGTGATTACTCTTACTTTAGTTATTAATAGACTAAGTTATGTGCCCGTTTTGGATCTAATTCAAGAAATTAGACGGACGTCTATACAAAAATCTTTTCCAACAATGACTTAGAAAATCAACAAGTGGATGTTATCCGACCGATTTACTGAGTCACTCCCTGAGAAAAACAAGCACTCCGTGCTTTGACCGCAACAATACAGTGAGACGTGATTTAGTCAATAACGAAGCATCAATTGACAAACCACTCACCGGTTTTTCGTGAAGAAACGCGATCAAAGTGGCGCCAGCATACCATAAAACTTATAAAAAATTCATTTGGAAGGTGATAGGGAATGACATTGCCAGTAAAGGAAAGTTTAACGATGAAAAATATGACTTTCTGGTAAGTTAAGTTTGAAATTTATCAAAATAATAATGTGAGCAATCTCTCTTTATCTTGAGTTTTATTATGGCTGGAATATTTATTTTGAAATACTTTGAAACATATTGAAACGTTTATTTCACAATAAAACAGCCTTAATACAAAGAAATAAATTTCATATAGAGCTAAAACTCTAATTGAGTGGTTGTTACCAGTTTACCAATGGTTTGTTTCCGCTGAATGAAAACTAGTGGTATGATGAGTGCCATTCGACCCAAAAAAATAGAAAACTGGAAAAGTACTTAATGGTCATCAAGGCAAAAAGTCCAGCAGGTTTTGCAGAAAAATACATTATTGAAAGCATTTGGAATGGCCGTTTTCCACCAGGCTCCATTCTCCCTGCCGAACGAGAGCTCTCCGAACTGATTGGTGTAACACGTACAACGCTTCGCGAAGTCTTACAACGCTTAGCACGTGATGGGTGGTTAACCATTCAACATGGCAAGCCAACGAAAGTGAACCAGTTTATGGAAACCTCCGGTTTGCATATTTTGGATACGTTGATGACGTTGGATGCAGAAAATGCAACCAGCATTGTTGAGGATCTTTTGGCGGCGCGTACCAACATCAGTCCTATCTTTATGCGCTATGCATTTAAGGTGAACAAAGAGAACAGCGAACGCACTATTTCGAACGTGATTGAATCGTGTGAATCACTGATGGAAGCGACGTCTTGGGATGAATTTATTGCGTCATCGCCATACGCTGAGAAAATTGTGCAACACGTGAAAGATGATGGTGAGAAAGATGAAGCGAAGCGTCAGCAATTGTTGTTGGCTAAAACCTTCAATTTCTACGATTACATGCTATTCCAACGTTTGGCGTTCCATTCTGGTAACCAAATCTATGGTTTGATCTTTAATGGTCTGAGAAAGCTGTACGATCGCGTGGGAAGCTACTACTTCTCCAACCCAGAAGCGCGCCAACTCGCGATGAAGTTTTACCGTGAGTTATTGGACATCTGTTCAACCGGCGACCGCGAACAAATTCCGGCAGTTATTCGCCAATATGGTATTGCCAGTGCGCACATCTGGAACCAGATGAAAACGACGTTGCCTTCGAACTTCACCGAAGACGATTGCTAAGTCGTTACCGCCGAATACTAAAAAGCCCGCTTAGCGGGCTTTTTTCATGGGTTAGATTTCTTCGCTGCCACCGGCAGCGGCAAACCAGTTTTTCAGATGCGTTTTCAAATCTTTGAGCTCATCAGGGCCAATCAAGGCCAGGCCAAGGTCTTCTGCGCGAGTGATGTCGTTGTGGCGCAGTGGACGGAAGCTGACGAGCATGGCTCGCGCTTGAAGGCCACCCAGTAAATCACGCAATGATTCCAGCTTATACAGCGTGTCATCGCCGTCATCTCGCATGCCTTTGGTTTTACATTCAATGATGTGCAGTTTGTTGTTCACCACGGTGGCCACGTCAAGTTCGTTGCGCACTTCGCGATCGCCCAACTGGCGATACACTTGCACGTTCAGCGAACGGTCTTGAATGGTGGGCATATCGTCTTGGATCTGACGTACGGTGCTGTGCACCAGCGTTTCAAGCCATTCACCGTTTGAGAAGCGTCGTGCATCTTCATTCGCGAAGGTCAAAATGCCTTTGTCATAGGTGGCGATGTTCGCTTCCACCAAATCGCTCAGTAGCAAGTTGAGTTCACGATAGCCTTGTTGTTTGTCTGACAATTCAACGTCCAGTCGCTGCTCTTTGCGGCAAGTGGTCGCCAAGTAGTTCAGTGTGGCAAGGCCTGGGCCAAGTTCCAACGCGTTACTCGCCCAACGTTCACCCAATTCATACAATTTTTGATCGAGTTGTGGTGGCAGGCTTTGTTGGTTGAACTCGCCGCGCGCGCCAAAGATGGTGAGATAATCGGAAATAGTGATGCGGTCTTGCACTTGCGTGTCTTTATTACCATCAGGATAGAGCCAGCATAAGCGGTCGCTGTTTGGCTCGACGACAAAAATAGGCCAATGGTACGTCCGAAACACTTCATAGACCGACAACAAACGGTGACGAAGACCACAACTTGCGTTGAGTTTGACGTCCATGTTGCGTTGTTTCAGATCTTCTGCGAGTTCGCGGATTGAGGCTTTGATGTCGGCAATGTTTGAGCCGGAAGGAATTTCGAAAAATTCAGAGGTAATATCGCGCTCATTGAGTACCGTGTGCAAACGGGCGTACATCGTTTCTTGCGAGCTATCGCCAATGAACACAATGTGGCGACTGATGGTTCGGTTATCCAGTAGTGGAGTGACCAAGCGAACCGGATCTTGGTCAATGATGCCAACATGAACGGCCATACGTTATCCTCATGTTTGGCTTGCAAAAATTGAGATGTTTGGAGAAGTTGTGTTGCAAGCCGTATTACTCATATAACGACGCAGCGCACAAAAAACAAGGGCGACTCCGAATAAAAGTCGCCCAAGGTCAATATTTGACACCGCGCTAACACAGCAGGCGGTGTGAGACGAATCTCTGTTAGAGTTTAAATCGGTGAACCAAATGACTTTGCTGGTTCGCCAGTTGTGTCAGGTTACTGCTGGTTTGTGCAATTTCGCTCATCGCTTGATAGCTCTTGTCGGCAATCAGGTTAATGTCTTCAATGCTCTGCGCAATGGCGGTGGTGGTTTCACTTTGTTCAGCTGCGGCTTGAGAAATGTGCGTACTCATCTGACTGATCTCAATGATCAACGCTTGAATCTCTTCCATGGCACTGTTGGCCTGCGATGCTTGTTCAACCGACTGTTCCATGTCCTGCATACAGCTTTCAATCACTTTGCTGGCCGAGCTGGAGCTGGTTTGCAGGTTGCTGATCATGGTTTCGATTTCAGACGTTGACTCCGTGGTCCGCTGCGCCAACACGCGCACTTCATCGGCGACCACGGCAAAGCCACGCCCTTGTTCACCGGCACGCGCTGCTTCGATGGCCGCATTGAGGGCCAATAGGTTGGTTTGTTCAGCGATGTTACGAATCACATCCAAAATCGATCCAATTTGGCTGCTCATTCGGCGCAACTGGCTGACTGCATCCACAGAGTCATTGAGGCGAGTTTCCAATTGGTTAATGGTGCTGATGTTGTTGCTCATGATCTGGCGACCCGATTCAGAGGCACTTTCCACCTGTTGAACCATTTCCAGTGAGTTTTGCGCGCTGTGCGCAACTTCCTGCACCGAGTGCGCCATCTCCGTCATGGCGGTGGCCACGCTGGCGGTTTGCTCGCGTTGCGTACTCAGTTGGGATTGCGCGCCTTGCGAGGTCGATTGGTTCTGATTCGCGGTGTCTGTCAAATCATCGGATGCTTGATTGAGCTGGCGTAGGATGTCGTGCAGGTTATCCGCCAGAGAATTGATGTGACCGCTGAGGCGGGAAAACTCGTTTTGATGTGTAATCTGAATGCGCGGCGTCATGTCACCTTGTGTCAGGCTTTCTAAGGTCGTTAAGATCGACTTAAGTGGTGAACGAACACTATGGGCGATGTGATACCCGATCCCCGCCGCAAGCAAGACCACCACCAAGCTAATGCCAATGGCTTTATAAACCCCTTGCTGATACACATTGCCAGCTTCCGCCAGTGAGTTATCCAAATCTTGGGTGGCGGTTTGGTTGAACGAGTCCAGAATCGTCATCGCATTGTCGACTTCCGCGGCGAGGTTGGCGATGTTGTCGTACAGTGCGTTGCGGGCTTTAAGGTACTCGTTGTGCTGATCCAGTACGCCGCCTTTTTGGCCAATGTCTTGCGTGAATTTTTCGACCGATTCATCAAACACTTTTTTCAGTGCCGGCAATTGCGTTGTCAGGCCGCGGTAAGCGTAGTTCAGGTGCGTCACCGCTTTTTTGTTTTTCAACACCGCTTTTTCAACGAAGTCCATATCCGAGCTTGCCAGTGCATCGGACGTGATCACTTCGGCATCTTTCAATTTAATGAAGTAGCTCTTGGCCATGACTTTGACCGAGATGCTGCTTTGATCGTCGACGTACTCTTTCATGCCAACACTCAGCTCAGAGTGCAAACGCTGGAATTCACGGGTCGATTTTTGTACCTGATCTTGCGCCGAGAACATCGCTTGATAGTTGTTCATGGCTTCGTTGGCTTCATCAAAGTAGCGAGCTTCCAGTTGCTTGAGCGCCTCGATTCGCTCTTGTAAATCGGGATGGCTGGTGCTGGCGTTGGCCAGTTCGTTTAACACCGCACTGAAATCGTCCTTGGCTTGGGCAAATTCATTGCGGGTGACGGTCATGCGTTCACGGTTCTGCGTGGTCAAAAAGTCTTTAAATGATTTGTCTGCGGAAAGCAGTTGAACGCTGGTTTTGTTGGATAGTGAGACGAGTGGTAAGGCGGTGTTGGAGACGCCTTCGAAATTGGAATGGATCTGGCTCATGCCTTGCATCATGGTTGCCACAGTGACGACAAACATAATGATGATCAGCGCAAAGCCGGCGTACATGCGCCTGATTACAGAACCTTGCATAGTTCTCTCCCTTGATACAATCGTTCTTTTATAAGAATAGTAATGACAAATATAAAAATAATGGTGACAAAATTTTCGTAAAAAATTAACAAAAGAATCATTATTGTATGGAGCACGAGAAGCACATTTTATGACGTATACGGCAAAACTATTTTTTTGTGGGTGGCCAAAGTGGGTTTCTGTTAAGTGAACAGTGTTTTTTATTGAGCTTTCATACGCCTTGTCGCATACTCAGTCAAACTACGATATTTCAAAACACGTCTGATGGAGCCCTTCATGTCTGAAGAAACCATTTTTAGCAAAATTATCCGTAAAGAAATCTCTGCTGATATTCTGTATCAAGATGACTTAGTCACCGCATTTCGTGACATCAATCCTCGTGCGCCAAGTCATGTCTTGATCATTCCGAACAAGTTGATCCCTACCGTGAACGATGTTGAAGAAGCAGATGAATTGGCGTTGGGTCGTATGTTTACTGTGGCGAAGAAAATCGCTGAGCAGGAAGGCATTGCAGAAGATGGATACCGTTTGTTGGTGAACTGCAACTCGCATGGCGGCCAAGAAGTGTACCACATTCACATGCACCTCGTCGGCGGCCGTCCGCTGGGCCCGCTATTAATGAGTTAATTTCTAACACAGCTCGGTTGACGCCGGGCTGTGTTGTCATCGCCGTTCAGCGGAGTTTGTAGTGAAGTTTCATATACGACACCTGACCATTTCGCTTACGTGTGTCTGGCTGAGCGCCTGCGCCAATTTTACCGCCGGAAATCTGTTTAGCCACTACAGTGCGCAGAACGCTGATTTGTACCAGTCGGTCAAGTCGGGGGATTATCAGCAGGCGACCGACGAGTTTTCCGATTACGTGGCCGGAGATATTCTGGATAATCTGGAAAAAGGGCGCGTCTATTTTCTCAATCGCCAATACCCCGAGAGCAAATCGGCGTTTGAGCTGTCTGACACGGCAATTCGTCGTCAACAGGATCAAGCCGTGATCTCCCTCAGTTCAACCGCAAGCAGCGTTGGCGCCTTGGCGGTGAACGACAACCTCAATGAATACACACCTGCCGATTACGAGTTGGGATTTTTGCATCTTTACCTCGGTTTGAACTATCTTCAAAACAATAGTTTAGAAGGTGCGCTGGTGGAAATGCGCCGAGCAAATCAGGTGCAAGAGCAAGCGAGGAAATCGCGCGAGGCTGAGTTGGAACGAGCGCAGCAAGAGATGCAGTCTAAAGGGGTGACGCCGAATTTGGGCAGCGTGCTGGCACGCTATCCCGATGCGGGCAAAACCTTACAGGCCGTCCAAAACGGGTATTTGTTGTATCTTTCCGCGTTGTTGTATGAAGCTTCGAACGACTTAAACAGTGCCTACGTGGATTATCGCCGTGCACTGGCTGTTGCGCCGGATAACCGCGCGGTGATTGACGGCACGATTCGCGTGGCTCAGCGGCTTGGCATGCGTGAGGATTTAGCACAGTTAACCCAGCGCTATGGCCAAAGCCAATCGTTGAATGATCAACAAGGGCGCGTGATTGTGCTCGATGAGCAAGGCGTCGTGCAAGCGTTGGAAAGCTGGCGACTTTCTTTACCGCTTTTTGACAGCCGTGGGAATACGGCATTGTATTCTTTGGCGCTGCCTTACTATGGCACGCAGAGTGCGCCGCGGTTTTCCGCCTTGGTACTCAATGGCGAATCACTGGCGAGTGATCGCCTGACCGATGTCGATTTGATGGCGCAGCGCGATTTGCGCGAACGTATGCCGACGATCGTGATACGCCAAGCACTGCGTGTGGTGGCGAAAGATCAATTGCGTAAAGAAGCGACCAAAGGCGATGATGTGGGGAGCTTGATCTTCAATATCTTTAATACGTTGACTGAGCAACCGGACACGCGAAGTTGGTTAACGCTACCGGGCGCCGTGAGTGCAACCAGTACGGTGGTAACAGCCGGTGAACAAAGCCTGCAGGTTGGTGGTCAAACTTATACGTTTTCCGTGCCGTCACGCGGCACAACTCTGGTGTGGTTATCACGTCAGGGCAACCATGCTACGTTATGGCACAAACAGTTGGGAAGATTGTGATGAAAAAATGGTTCGTGAGTGTATTGACGGCGCTTGTATTAATGGGGTGTGCAGACAATACCGCCGGCTTGAGAGTCGATGGCAACACGCAACGGGTTCTGATTGGCGATAATGTGCTGGCAGGGCGTTTGCAGATTGAAGATATCGCGACCACGGCCTTTGATGGCCACACGCGTGGTGTGGTGCGTCTGCTGAGTAACTACCGTGGCGACCAACATCTGCAATACCGTTTTTATTGGTATGACGATGAAGGGCTCGAAGTGAACACGCAGCCAAGCCCATGGAAGCAAGTGATTATTCGTGGCGAAGAGACCGTGTCCCTGTCTGAAGTTTCTGTGAATCCGAATGGAACTCAGTTCCGTGTTCAGATTCGTGCATCAAATGATTGAGCTGTGTAAGTTTAGAGGATTTGAAATGAAAAAAAGTATTATTGCATTGTTGGGTCTAGCCGTGATCCTTGGCGGTTGTTCAAACAAAGTCAGTTATGGTGATGCACAAGCGGTTGAAACAGTCACGGTGGATTTCGGTTCGACCGACTTGCAGAAAATCGCTGCGGATATGATCGACAGCATGATGATGTCTGGCTCCGTGTCGGCGATCACGCGTGATTCTCGCCCGATCGTCTTTGTTGAGCGCATCAAGAACAAAACCAGTGAACACATCGATACCGAATCCATCACGGATACTATCAGCACCAAAATGCTGAACTCCGGTAAATTCCGTTTTGTTGATATGGACCGCGTTGAAGCGGTTCGCGATCAGTTGAAGTTCCAGAACAACGACGAGCTTGTGAACCAAAGCACCGCGATTCAGTTTGGTAAAATGGTGGGCGCGGAATACATGTTGTATGGCAACTTGTCGAGCATCGTGAAAAATGCGGGCAGCAACACTGACGTGTATTACAAAATGACCATGCGTTTGATGGATCTAAAAACCGGTCTCATTGAATGGGCCGATGAAACTGAAATCCGCAAACAGCAGTCTAAAAGTTTCTTTGGAATGTAAACAGCCACGATAAGAGGTGAGTTATGGCGAGAATGTCATGGCGAGAAGCGTGTCAGCTCGATCCGACGCTGCAGTCCTTAACTCATTTCTTTGCATACCCTCCTGAATACGCACAAACGCTGACGGGAGGGCTCACCAATCGGTGCTGGAAAGTGATGTGCCAGCATGGCCTGGCTTACGTGTGGCGTCCCGCCACAGCCATTACAAAAGCCTTTTCTATTTCCCGCTTTCAAGAATTTCAGATTCTCAAATCGATTGAATCCACCCAGATTGGCCCAGCGCCTGTCACCATCAATGATCAAGGGTTATTGGTGGAATGGATTGAAGGGGAATCGCTGACCCATCACTTGCCATTTGATGCTTTGCTGCGTACGCAGATTCGCATTCACGAGCTCACCATCTCACGCATTCCCGTGGCGCCGTTTAGCTTCACTGCACGGGTCGACCATTATTGGATGCAACTCAAAGCCGAATTGAAAACGGATGAAATCGAAAAGCTCTATCGCGATTGGCGTCATCCGCCCAACATTGAAGATGTGCCTTATGCGCTGTGCCATTTCGATTTGGCGGGCTACAACATGGTGAAGACGGAACACGGCAATAAAGTGATCGACTGGGAGTATGCCGCCATCGCTGATCCGCGGATGGATTTGGCGCTGAGTATCAATGTCGCGGGCGAAAAAATACTGGATTCGGTTTTTCGCTACTGCCAGTTGCGAGACATCGATGATGTCGATGTGTGGGTCGATGGTGTGAAAGCGTGGTTACCGCGCACCACCATGATGGCGATGCTGTGGTACTTGTTGGCGTATCAGTTATGGGGCGATGACAGCTATTACCAGCAGGCGTTGCATATTAAAGATACATTCTGTAGTTAGGATCACTGTTTGCACGCTTTGTTGCGGTAAATTAAATGCTAAGCCGTAAAAACCATGCGGTTCGTGGTAGATTAGAAATCCAAGGGAATCGGGGGATATTATGATTATTTATTTGCACGGGTTTGACTCAACCAGCCCAGGGAACCACGAGAAAGTCATGCAGCTTCAATTCATCGACGACGATGTGCGCTTCATCAACTACAGCACGCTGCACCCTAAACACGACATGCAACACTTATTGAAAGAAGTGCATAAAGCGATTGAACAGTCGAATGATCCGCATCCTATTGTGTGTGGCGTTGGATTGGGAGGCTACTGGTCTGAGCGAATTGGATTTCTATGTGGCATCAAGCAGGTGATTTTCAATCCGAACCTGCATCCGGAACGTAACATGGTTGGCCGAATTGACCGCCCAGAAGAATACGACGACATCGCCACGAAATGTGTGGAACAGTACCGAGTGAAGAATAAGGGGCGCTGCTTGGTGATTTTGTCGCGTGAGGATGAATTCCTCAACAATCAGGACACGGCGAATGAACTTCAAGACTACTACGAGATCGTTTGGGATGAAGCGCAATCGCACAAGTTTAAGAAGATTTCACAGCATTTGCAGACCATGAAAGCGTTCAAAAATGCGTAAACGGTACAAATAATCAACGTTTTAACGGCCCCTGATTGGGGTCGTTTTTTTTCGCAAAAAAAGTACCGAATTCAGAGAATTCTTAGGTTGCACCGGGAATTTACCTCTATATAATGTGCTTTCGCACAAAATAATTTGATAGATATCAAAAAAACAGAAAGAGCAAGCAAGAAAACTTGCCCGAATTTTTGCGTTAACCACGCTTTAGCCCAATTGACGTGTCGATAAATAAAAACAACAAAAGTTAAAACTGACATCGATACCCAGACGACAGTTTACAAAGAATTCTTTCGGTGCGAGTCATCGTGCCGAGCCATAGTTATTGATATTTGTTTTGAGGATTGTTGTTGTGACACGCATTATTGTAGTAGGCGGCGGCGCTGGTGGTCTTGAACTTGCGACCAAACTGGGCCGCACACTGGGCCGCAAAAACCGCGCAGACATTACACTGGTAGACCGTAAATCTTCCCACCTATGGAAACCGCTGTTGCACGAAGTGGCAACCGGTTCTCTGGATGAAGGGGTGGATGCGCTGAGTTACCGTGCCCACGCCAAAAACCACAGCTTTGAGTTTCAATTGGGTAGCCTTGAGTCGATTGATCGCGACAACAAAACCATTACGTTGAGCGAACTCAAAGACGAGCAGGGCGAATTGTTGATGCCAAAACGTGAGCTGCCATACGACCTTCTGGTACTGGCGATTGGTTCCACGTCTAACGATTTCAATACCCCTGGTGTTCGCGAACACTGTATCTTCCTAGATAGCCCTGAACAGGCCAATCGCTTCCGCACTGAAATGAATAACGAGTTCCTGAAACTGCATGCCAAAAATGGCAACGGTACCGTGGACATCGCAATTGTGGGTGCAGGTGCGACCGGCGTTGAGTTGTCAGCAGAGCTGCACAATGCCGTGAAAGAGCTGCATGCGTATGGCTTTGGCGATTTAGATTCAAGCAAGCTGAACGTGAACCTGATTGAAGCGGGTGAACGCATTCTACCTGCTCTGCCACCACGCATTTCTGCCGCGGCGCACAGTGAACTCACCAAGTTGGGTGTGCATGTTCGCACCGCGACTATGGTGACCCAAGCAGACGCCGATGGCCTGACCACCAAAGATGGTGAAAAAATTCCCGCACAAATCATGGTCTGGGCTGCGGGCATCAAAGCACCTGATTTCATGAAAGACATTGCGGGTTTAGAAACCAACCGCATTAACCAGTTGGTGGTTAAAGAGACACTGCAAACCACACGTGATGAGAACATCTTCGTGATTGGTGATTTGGCACAATGCACACAAGCGGATGGTTCGTTTGTTCCGCCGCGCGCTCAGGCTGCGCACCAGATGGCAAGCCTCGCGTTTAAGAACATCGTGGCGAAACTGATTGGACGTGAAATGAAACCGTATGTCTACAAAGATCACGGGTCGTTGGTGTCGCTGAGTCGCTTTTCAACCGTGGGTAGCCTGATGGGTAACCTGACCAAAGGGTCGATGATGGTGGAAGGTCGTATCGCGCGCGTGGTGTACATTTCACTCTATCGCATGCACCAAGTGGCGCTGCATGGCATCTTCAAAACGGGTTTGATGATGTTGGTTGGACGAATTAATCGCGTGTTGCGTCCAAACTTGAAATTGCACTAAGCCATCGCATTAATGGCTTCTAAAAAGCCCCTTTCGGGGCTTTTTTATTATTCCGGAATCAGCGAATAAACAATGCCGTCTCTGGGCTCACCATCGAACAGAAAACGATTTCGAGCGATACTCTCTTGCTCGGCGCCACAGGCGATTGCAAGGCGCTGACTGGCTGCGTTAAGCGGATCGCACACGATCTCCAGCCGCGTCAATTCAAGGCGACTAAAACAGAACTCAATCAGCGCATCTAGCGCTTCTTTTCCCATGCCGTGATGCTGATATGCATCGGCGATCCAATAGCCGAGGCTGGCCATATTAAACGTGTGGTAAAACTCGTTGATGGCGACCATGCCAATCAGTGTCTGCTGCTTTTTATCAAACACCCCGAATCCGTAAGCGTCGGCTTTGACCCAGTTCAGACGCGTGGCGAGAATAAAGCGTTCAGCCTCTTGTAGGGAAAATTGCGCGGAGCACCAATCAATCCATTGATGAAGGGAAGGGGAGTGACAGACACAGCGTCTCAGCTCCGTGGCTTCATCGAGGCTGATCAAGCGTAATTGTAGGCGCTGGGTGATGATCTGAAAATCAGGGCTCATAAGTCTCGACTGATAGGCGATGAACTGGCTTAAGTATAGAGAACCTGTCGGTATAAAAGAAACGCCCACAAGGGGCGCTTCTTTTCGGTTGATTTAGTTCGGATTGACGCGGCGAACTTGAATGATCATGCCCATCAGCGGGTGATCCAAGTAGTGCGTTTCACCACTGCGCATGCGACGCTTTTGATCCATGCGGTAGCTCTTGAGGAAGGATTCCACATCCACCGTTGGCGATACCGACTCCAAATTGCCGGCTTGCACGGTGGCGTTTTGATCGTCTGGCGCGACATTCAGGTTGAGTTGCGCATCTTGCATCACCACATCACGCACGCTTGGCTCTTTCAAATCGAGCATGGCTTCGGCATATAAGTAGTGTTGAACGTAAATTTGTAGTGTGCCGTCAAGTTCATACAGGGGCTTGGCGATGCTCTCTTCCACCACGCCGCTAACGGGCGTATCCGTGGTTGCCTGTTTGC
Organism: Vibrio sp. CJQ_6; assembly: GCF_043106745.1. Taxonomy (NCBI): domain Bacteria; kingdom Pseudomonadati; phylum Pseudomonadota; class Gammaproteobacteria; order Vibrionales; family Vibrionaceae; genus Vibrio; species Vibrio sp. CJQ_6. Next base: position 86,596 of record NZ_JBICMV010000012.1, read on the forward strand.
CCACTTCGCTGCCGTCAGGGTTAAACTGCTGCGAATAGTCTTTGCCCGCTTGAATATGGAAGATGGGTGCAGAGGCTCGGCCTTGGTCACCTTGACGCCATGCGGTGTGCAACAACACTTGGAAGCCGGCATGGTTTTTCAGTTTTTGGACTTCGTCGTTCAACTGATATTGAGAGTAAGCCAGCATTTGCACGCCTTTTGATTGACGGTAGCTGGTATCACCGAAGCTGCCTGCGCGCGAGACGTTGATTTCTGGCAGGCTGTTTGGCCATGATTCACTCACTTTTTCTGCATCCACTGCGCGTTTGAAGAGGATCACTTCAATATCGAACTGTCGCTGCGCCAAGCTTGGCATGGACACCAGCAAAAGTAATAGTGGGATCAGCTTTTTCATTATGACTCCGTAATTCGTGCCACAGCACGGTCTTCTTGTCCCGGTTGAACAGAGCGTGGCGCCTGAGGCCACGCTGAGTCAGTCAGGTATATCAAAAGAGCGTCACGCTCTTAGGCTGCTGGAAGTAGATTTTGCTGGAATTCATTCAGCATGTCTGCAACAAATTGAATTCTTTCTCTGCGATCGACCAGAGGTAAGGCAAATTTGAACTTGGTCGGCCCTTCCATTGCGAATTTCTTCGGCTGCGATTGCAGTAGTTTAACCAAAAACATCGGGTTAATGTCAGCATTTGGATAGAACTCAATGTAACCCCCTTTCTCGTGCGCTTCAATTTTGCGAATTTTCAAACGCGCCGCATCGAGCTTGAGATCGGCGATGGCCAGTAAGTTCAGCGCCGCATCCGGCAGTTTACCAAAGCGGTCAATGAGCTCAACTTTCAGTTCGGTGAGCTCGTCGCTGTCAGCGACGCTGGCAATCTGCTTGTACATCGACAAACGCGTGTTGATGTCTGGAATGTAATCATCTGGCAGCAGTGCAGGAATTCGCAGTTCCACTTCCGTTTGCTCGCGCAGCAGGTCGTCTAACGATGGCTCTTTGCCGGACTTCAATGCCTCAACCGCTTGTTCCAGCATCTCCATATAGAGCGTAAAACCAATCGACTGAATCTGACCGCTTTGCTCATCGCCCAGCAGTTCACCTGCGCCGCGAATTTCCAAATCGTGAGTAGCGAGGGTAAAGCCCGCACCGAGGTCTTCCAAGGAGGCGATTGCTTCAAGGCGTTTCACTGCATCTTTGGTCATCGCTTTCGGATGCGGCGTCAGCAAGTACGCGTATGCTTGATGATGCGAACGCCCCACGCGCCCACGCAACTGGTGCAACTGCGCTAAGCCCAAAGAGTCGGCGCGATCCATGATGATGGTGTTGGCGGTTGGTACGTCGATTCCGGTTTCAATGATGGTGGTGCACACCAACAGGTTAAAACGCTGGTGGTAGAAGTCGTTCATCACGCGTTCCAATTCGCGCTCACGCATCTGCCCATGGGCCACCGTGATACGAGCCTCTGGGATCAGTTTCTCCAGATCTGCAGCGACTTTGTCGATGCTTTCGACTTGGTTGTGCAGGAAGTACACTTGACCACCCCGCATGATCTCACGCAGTACGGCTTCGCGGATCACGCTGTCTTCGCTTTGACGAACAAAGGTTTTGATCGCCATACGGCGCGCGGGTGGCGTGGCGATGATCGACAGATCGCGCATGCCACTCATGGCCATGTTCAGCGTTCGCGGAATCGGCGTGGCCGTGAGGGTGAGAATGTCGACGTCTGCACGCATCGCTTTGACTTTCTCTTTCTGGCGCACACCAAAACGGTGTTCTTCATCGACAACCAGTAAACCCAAATCAGCAAACTTGATGTCGCTTGAAAGCAGTTTGTGGGTACCGACGACAATGTCTACTTTACCGTCGGCCACGTCTTGCAAAATGGCTTTCTGTTCTTTGGCCGATTTAAAGCGCGATAGCACTTCCACACGAATGGGCAGGTTGGCAAAACGGTCACGGAAGTTTTCGAAATGTTGCTGGGCAAGCAGGGTCGTCGGGACCAACACCGCCACTTGTTTCCCGTTATCGGTGGCAACAAACGCAGCGCGCATTGCGACTTCGGTTTTCCCAAAGCCCACATCACCACACACCAGACGATCCATCGCTTTGGGTTGACACATGTCCGACATCACGGCGTTAATCGCCATTGCTTGATCGTCGGTTTCTTCAAATGGGAAACCTGATTTAAACGTGGCGTACTGGTCGCGATCGAGCTGGAATTTATAACCCGGTTTGAGTTCACGTTTGGCGTATACATCCAGCAGCTCGGCGGCCACATCTCGCACTTTTTCGGCGGCTTTACGGCGCGCTTTCACCCAAGCTTCACCGCCCAATTTATGCAGCGGCGCACTTTCTTCGGCGCCGCCAGAGTAACGGCTGATGAGGTTTAGCGACGAAACCGGTACGTAGAGCTTGGCGTCATTTTGATATTCCAGCGTGACATATTCGGTGGTCATGCCACCCGCTTCAAGGGTTTGCAAACCCACGTAGCGGCCAATGCCGTGATCGATATGCACCACCGGTTGACCGGGTTTCAGTTCTGCCAGATTACGAATCACAGCATCGCTGTTGGTGACTTTGCGTTCTTTCTTGCGTCGCTGAATGACGCGATCGCCCAACAAGTCGCTTTCGCAAATCAGCGCCAGTTGCTGATCACCGAAGATAAAACCGTGTTCGGCAGAGCCCAAGATCAGCGAGAACTTATCGTCGCTCTGATAGGCTTGCATAAAATCAGCTTTGCTTTGCGGGCGCAGCTTGATGCGTTGCAGCAGTTCAAGCAGGGCTTCACGGCGACCTTCCGATTCAACCGAGAAAATCACTTTACCGGCAAAGCTTTCGCTAAATTGGCGCAGGGCAGCCAGAGGTTCTTTGTTCTGATGCTGCACCGCAAGATCGGGCAGGGGTTGCACGCGAGGATTCACGCGTCCGGTTTTTTCTTCTACCGGCGCTAAGCTGAGTTGGATTTGCGGTAGCGTTTTAAAGCGCGCAAACAGCTCATCTTTTTTCAGCCACAATTCATCGGGCGGCAACAGCGGACGCAGCGGATCAATTTTGCGTTGATCGTAGCGGTAGTCGACATCGCTGAGGAAGTTGTCGATCGCGTTTTCTAACTGGCCGACACTCAGCAGTTGACTGCCAGCGGGCAGGTAATCAAAAAGAGTTTCGGTGTGGTCAAAAAACAGCGGTTGCCAATATTCAATCCCCGCCGGCCAAGTGCCTTTGGACACTTGCATGTAGACCGATTCTGGCTCGCGACGCGCTTCAAATCGGCCACGCCAGCGGGTACGGAATTCCTCGATCGCCTGTTCGGTGGTGGGGAATTCATGCGCAGGCAGCAGGCGGATCGCGTCGATCTCGTCAATGGAACGTTGATTCTCGGGATCAAAGGTGCGAATGGTGTCGATTTCATCATCGAAGAAGTCGATGCGATATGGATCTGCACTGCCCATGGGGAACAGATCCAGAATCGACCCACGGCTGGCATATTCACCCGGGCCAAAGACTTGGTCGACATGACGATAGCCAGAATTTTCAAGTTGTACGCGTAATTTATCTAATGAGAACCGATCGCCTCGGTTAACCATCAAGGTATGTTGCAGCAGATAATCGCGCGGCGTTTGACGTTGCAGTAGTGTGCTCACTGGCACAATGGTAATGCCTTGCGACAGCGACGGCAGTTGATACAGGCGCGAAATACGTTCAGAAATGATTTCTTGATGCGGTGAGAAATTATCGTACGGCAATGTTTCCCAATCGGGGAACAGGGCAACGTTTGCTTGACTGAACTGTTCAATTTCCTGCAACAGTTTGAGCGCCGTTTGTGGATCCGGCACGGCAAGCAGTGTGTGGCCTTGATGTTGATTGGCCAACTCGGCAATGGCTAACGCCAAACTGGCGCCATGAAGATTACCAACGTGTTTTTTGTCTCCCGCACCAGAGGCGGCAGGCAGAGAGAATAAAGTTTGTGTTGTCATGGTAACGCTTATGATTTGTCTCGGTCTAAAGAGCGTTGACGCAGCAGCTTTTGCTGTTGGTAGAGCGCGGCTTTAATCAATAGATCTTGATCGGCATCGCGCAGTAGTTCGTAACGTACCGTCACGATAAACTGATTGTCTTCAGCTTCGCAAGCCGTTACTTGGCCATAGCAGTAAATCGCTGCGGCTGGGTGTTCCAAAAACAGTTTGGCGCGCACTTGTTGTCCGGCTTGCACCGCGTTTTTGGCACGGTAGGTAAATTGGCTGGCGCCGAAGCTGATCGTGAAGGTGCGATAGGCCGGATCGTCTTGCTGCGACAGCATAAAGCTCAGGAGCAAATTCAGCTTGGAGTTTTGCGTTTCCAACAGCTGAATAACATGTTTGAAATCGCTGCTTTTGAGTTCGAGTCTGGCGGCATCGTTGAGTTGATCCAGTTGGCTGAATTCGCTTGCCACGACGAAAGGCGCCGGAATTTCAGCTTCAAAATCCAGTGGAGAAGGCAGCAGAAAGTCGGCCGGCATCGGCTCAACATTGATGTTCAGTGCGTGATGCACCGTGAAATATTCTTGGTCAATCATAGTGTGTTCCTTCTCACCTCTGTGTTGATTATCGTCATACGGACCAAGTAATCAAGGTATGTCATTGTTATTGGTGTGAATTAAAGCGCCTCTTACAGAGATTTAGCAAAGAAAAACTACAACCTTGGCTGGATTCTCGTTACAGTAGCGCCATCCTATTTGATTGGTTTTCATTATGTTTCATCCGATTTCTACCTTCATCGGGCTACGCTATCTGCGCGGACGTTCCGGTGACCGGTTCAGTCGATTCGTGTCTTATATGTCCACCGCCGGTATCACCATCGGTGTGATGGCGTTGGTCACGGTACTCTCCGTGATGAATGGCTTTGAAGCGCAGCTCAAAAGCCGCATCCTTGGCGTATTGCCACAAGCGGTGATTTCCCAAGCGCAGGACAAAACGGCGCTGACCGATACCGCGCCAGCCTTCATCCGCGCACTCTCCACGCAACGTGAACCCGAACCCATTGTTCGCAGTGAAGCTGTGATTCAAAGTGCCTCTCAACTTTCGGCCGGATTGATGGTCGGCATCGCGCCGAACCAACATGACCCGATTGGCGACTATTTGATTGCAGGGCGTTTGGCATCGTTAATGGAAGGGGAATATCGCGTCTTTCTCGGCCATACGCTGGCGCGCAATCTGAATGTGTCGGTGGGCGACAAAGTGCGTTTGATGGTCACCAGTGCGAGCCAATTTACACCGCTGGGCCGCATTCCCAGTCAGCGCAATTTCACTGTCGCTGGCATTTTCAACACCGGTTCCGATGTGGATGGTCAGTTAATGATTACGCACATTCATGATGCGGGCAAACTGCTGCGCTTTGACGATCAAACGGTCTCGGGTTGGCGCTTGTTCTTTAACGACCCGTTTGTGGTGGGGGAATTGTCGAAAACGGCCCTGCCCGATGGGTGGCAATGGAGCGACTGGCGCGATCAACGTGGCGAACTGTTTCAAGCCGTGCGTATGGAAAAGAACATGATGGGTTTGATGTTGGGTCTCATCGTTGGTGTGGCGGCGTTCAATATTATTTCGGCGCTGATCATGGTGGTGATGGAGAAGCAGGCAGAAGTCGCCATTTTGAAAACCCAAGGCATGACCGATCGCCAAGTGCTGGCGATTTTCATGGTTCAGGGCGCCAGTAGTGGGGTGATCGGCGCGATGGTCGGCGGAGCGTTGGGGGTGCTTGTGGCAAAGTATCTCAATACCATGATGGCGACACTTGGTGTGGCGCTGTTTCCGATGGGCGGCGAACTGCCGGTGCTGATTAATCCGCTGCAAATTTGTGTTGTCGTGCTGTTGGCGATTGTGCTGAGCTTACTGGCAACGTTGTTTCCTTCTTACCGCGCATCTTCTGTCAAACCCGCTGAGGCTCTCCGTTATGAATAACCTTTTACGTTGTCACCACGTTTGTAAAACTTATCAAGAAGGCGATCTTCAGACGCAGGTGTTGAAAGGGGTGAGCTTTGAACTGCAACAAGGCGAACTCGCATCGATCATTGGTACGTCGGGGTCGGGCAAAAGTACGCTGCTGCACATTCTTGGGGCGCTAGATGATGCGTCTGAAGGCCATGTGGAGTTCTTAGGCCAGCAACTCAGTTCACTCAGCTCAAACAAGCAAGCCAAAATTCGTAATCAGCATTTGGGTTTTGTGTACCAGTTTCACCACTTGCTGGCGGACTTTAGTGCGTTGGAAAACGTGGCGATGCCGCTGCTGATTGGCGGTCAAAAAGTGGCGCAGGCGAAACAAGAAGCGGCAGCACTGCTGGCGCGAGTTGGCTTGTCGCATCGTCTGGAACACCGACCTGCTGAACTGTCTGGTGGTGAACGTCAGCGTGTGGCGATTGCGCGAGCGTTGGTGAATAAGCCGGATTTGGTACTGGCGGATGAACCGACGGGCAACCTTGACCACAACACCGCCTTGTCCATTTACGATTTAATGCGAGAGCTCAATCGTGAGTCTGGCACGGCCTTTTTGGTGGTGACGCATGATGGTGAATTGGCGGCGAAAATGGATCGTCAATTGCACATGCAAGATGGTCTGCTACTGAATGTGGGGGAAGCGTAAGTGTTGGCTTCTCTGTCGCTGTTCATCGGCAGTCGTTTTAGTCGCGCGAAACAGCGCAACAAAATGGTGTCGTTTATTTCCCTCTCGTCAACCATTGGCATTGCTGTCGGTGTGGCGGTGATCATCATTGGCTTATCGGCCATGAATGGGTTTGAACGTGAGCTGCAAAATCGCGTGTTGTCGGTCATCCCGCATGGGGAGTTTGAAGGGGTGCGCGGCCCGGTGCAAAACTGGCAAGCCGTCGTGGCGCAGGCGACCCAAGATCCTGAAGTGTTAGCGGCTGCGCCATACGTGAAATTTACCGCGCTGGCTGAGCGAGGCACGCAACTCAAAGCGATTGAAGTGCGTGGGGTTGATCCAAGCATGGAACAAGCGGTGTCGCGTTTGTCGCAGTTTGTGACGGATGAGGCGTGGTCCCGGTTTGTGCCTAGCGAACAACAAGTGATTCTGGGCAAAGGTGTGGCCGATCAACTGGGCGCCAAAGTCGGTGACTATGTCACGTTAATGATCCCTACCGCCGATGGTTCGTCGCGCGTGCAAGCGCCGCGCCGCATTCGCGTGCAGATCACGGGTTTGCTTGCGCTCAATGGTCAGATAGACCACAGCTTAGCCCTGCTGCCTTTGGAAGATGCGCAGCAATACGCGCGCTTGGATCACGCGGTGACGGGCGTCTCGATCAAAGTGTCAGATGTGTTGCGTGCCAATCAGATCGTACGTTCTGTTGGCAATACATTGAACGAGTATGTGTACTTGCGCAGCTGGCAGCAGAAATTCGGTTTTCTTTATCGCGACATTCAGATGGTGCGCACCATCATGTATTTGGTGATGGTGCTCGTGATTGGGGTGGCGAGCTTTAACATTGTTTCCACGCTGATGATGGCGGTGAAAGACCGCGCCGCGGAAATCGCTATTCTGCGCACCATGGGCGCGACGGATGGGTTGGTGAAACGAATTTTTGTTTGGCAGGGCGTCTTCTCTGGCGTACTGGGTAGTATTGTCGGTAGCGTGTTTGGTGTTGTGGTGGCATTTAACCTGACGCCGCTGGTCAAAGGGTTGGAAACGCTGATTGGCCACCATTTCTTATCGGGGGATATCTACTTTGTCGATTTTTTGCCGTCGCAGGTCGACAGTGGGGATGTCCTGTTGGTGTCGGGCACAGCGATTGTCTTGAGTCTACTTGCAACGTGGTATCCCGCTGCGCGCGCCAGCAAACTGAATCCGGCGCGAGTTCTGAGCAGCAAGTAGCCGCGATGAAGTCAATACCAACGCAATAAAAAAGGACCCATCGGGTCCTTTTTTTCATACTGAGTCTACAACGAATTGCAGACCAGAATTCTTCATCGCTCTCAGCGTTGCACAAAGCTTACTTCATGCCGACGTGTTCAGATTATCTTAGATGCCACTTTGCTGGTACGACGTTTTTTCCAACTGCGCACCACCGAATAACGCCATAGACCGCGAATACCAAAATAGCCCAGTAGCGAAGCGGTTACACCGCAGACGGCACACCCAAGTAAGAACGGAGGGCCGATGGTGCTCATTTGCTGCATGATGAAGTCCCACGTCGCCTCAAAATGAAACGGTTGAGGCGGCACGTTCATCAGCAAGGCACCGACTTTGTAACAGAAGTAGAAAATTACGGGCATCGTGATGGGATTGGTAATCCAGACCAAGGCGATGGATAAAGGCAAGTTGACACCGAACAGAATCGCGAGACCGGCAGCCATGATCATTTGGCTTGGCAGTGGCACAAATGCCATGAATAGACCAACAGCAAACGCACCGGCAGCAGAGCGTCGATTGAGACACCACAAGTTTGGGTTATAAAGCACATTGCCAAAAACTTTTAATGCCTTTTGACGTTTGATGACGTCGTGGTCAGGCATAAACCGCTTAATGAATTTTCTTGGCATAGGGGAACATGACTCTCTATTCGAATTATTGGATGCTCATTTCGTTCTCGCTCACCGTCTTGTCTGCACCCTATTGGCCGCGGATGCCAAGTTGGGGTTTTGCATTCATTTGCCTTGTCGCTCTGATGGGCACCGTATTAGTCACTCGGCTCAGAGGATGGGGCGGGATCGCGTTTGCCGTGTTAGTGATAGTAACACATGGCAACGTAATGAGATCTCAATCCAACACTATTTTTCAAGCAGGGCAGGATATTACCATAAAAGGTGAGGTTGACAGCTTTTTTAAGCAAATAAGTTACGGGAATGAAGGCAGTATCGTGGTGAGATCAATTAACGGTCAACAATTGCCCACCTTTCGTCAGCCGATTGTCCGATTAGTCGCGCCCATTGCACTCCATATCGGCGATCAGGTGACGTTTTCAGTCACGGTGAAACCGATTTATGGACGCCTCAATGAAACCGGATTTGATATAGAAGCATACTATCTCAGCCAAGGTTGGGTTGCTCGCGCGACCGTCAAACCGCAGTCGGCGTTTTCGGTCGTCTCTCGACCCAGCTGGCGGGACACTTTGCACCAAAAAATCCAAGTTGCTACGCAACATCTCCAAGCACAAGGCATGATTTTGGCGCTGACGTTTGGCGATCGCAATGGCATTCAGGAAGATGACTGGCGTGCGCTTCGCGACAGCGGATTAATCCATTTGGTTGCGATTTCTGGACTGCACATCGGCATGGCTTTCGCTGTAGGTTATTTGTTGGGAAGCGCGTTGATGTGCATCCACGTCAACGCGCTGTGGCTGCCATGGATCGTCGGTCTGCTGATGGCCACGGTGTACGCGTGGTTAGCTGGATTTACCTTGCCGACACAGCGCGCGTTGCTCATGTGTACGCTGAATGTGCTATTGACCATGAGCGGGTGGCGCATCACGGCTGTGCAGCGCATTCTGTTGACACTGGGTGCGTTGCTGCTGGTGTCGCCATTTGCGCCGCTGTCGATGAGTTTTTGGTTGTCGTTCTTGGCCGTCTCGGTCGTGCTGTATCAGCTCGCGAGTCGCTCATCGACACAACGTGGGTGGCGACAGCTTGTCATGACACAGTGCACGTTGGTTCTATTGATGACGCCGATCTCTGCGCTGTTTTTCTCTGGTTTTAGCCTATCGTCGGCGCTCTACAACTTGGTGTTTATTCCGTGGTTCAGCGTGGTGATTGTGCCGCTGCTGTTCTTGGGGTTGGTCCTTACGTCGCTGTTTGAGCAAGTCGATTGGATATGGACGCTGATTGATCTCAGCTTTTGGCCTTTGAGTCAGGCATTAACACTCTCTGAATCCAGTTGGGTGGCAGTCAGTCATGCCACCACGTTCGTGTTGTGCGCTGGCGGGATCGGTTGGGTGCTGCGTCCATTGCTGAGTCGCGATGCCCGAATCGCTGTTGCACTACTCGCGCTTGGCATGTGGGAGTTCAATTCGCCCAAGGATCGCTGGCGCATTGATGTGCTTGATGTCGGCCATGGTCTGGCGGTGCTGATTGAGCGCCAACAGCGCGTGTTGCTTTATGACACCGGCAGTGGTTGGCCTGATGGCAGTTACGTGCGCTCACTGGTGGTGCCACTGCTCCATCAACGTGGCGTGCATCAACTGGATGGGTTGATTATCAGTCATATGGATAGCGATCATGCCGGCGGTTTGGCGGATGCGCAGCAATGGTTGTCTCCGTCATGGATACTGGCCAGTCAACGTCAACCCCAATGGCGAACGTGTGTTGCAGGGCAACAATGGGATTGGCAGGGGCTGAGATTACAGGCGTTGTGGCCGCCGAAAACGGTCTCGCGCGCGCACAATGTGCACTCCTGCGTGCTGAGGCTCAGCGATCCTGAATATGGTCATTCCGTGTTGTTGGCTGGCGATGTGACGGCAGTCGGTGAGTGGTTACTCAGTCGCCAAGCCAAAGATATCAAGAGCGATATCATGATTGTGCCGCATCATGGTAGCAAAACTTCCTCGACCGCTCGCTTTATCGAACACGTGGCGCCGCAGGTGGCAATCGCCTCGTTGGCCAAAGGCAATCAATGGCATCTGCCCGATCAAGACGTGGTTCAACGCTATCAAGCGACTGGGGCAAAGTGGCTGGATACGGGGGAGGCGGGGCAAATCACCCTCAGCTATCGCGCAGAAACTCGTCTATTATCAACATTGCGCCAGTCAGGATATCCCCCTTGGTATAGGCAGATGCTACGTAAAGGGGTAGAATGACCGCAATATTGTCATCAAAATAAAGCTTATCTATGTCACTGAATTCTGACGAAACCACTTGGCAAACTTTTAAACGCTTGTGGACCTATATTCGCCTTTACAAAGCGGGCTTGGTGGTTGCAGTAATCGCACTGGTGGTGAACGCTGTTTCTGATACTTATATGATTTCGTTGTTGAAACCTTTGCTGGATGAAGGTTTTGGCCAAGCGGAATCTAATTTTCTGAAAACGCTGCCGTTCATCATTCTGGGGTTAATGATGGTGCGCGGCATCAGTAGCTTTGTCTCTTCCTATTGCCTCAGTTGGGTGTCGGGGAATGTGGTGATGTTGATGCGTCGCCGTATTTTCAATCAGTTCATGCACATGCCGGTCAGCTTCTTTGACCGCGAGTCTACGGGCGGATTGCTCTCACGCATTACCTACGATACCGAACAAGTCGCGGGCGCAACCAGTAAAGCGCTGGTGAGCATCGTACGTGAAGGTGCGAGCATTGTCGGCCTCCTCGTGTTGATGTTTTGGAACAGCTGGCAGTTGTCGCTGGTGCTCTTGGTAGTCGCGCCTGTCGTGGCGATGGGGATCAGCGTCGTGTCGAAGCGCTTTCGTAAGATCTCCAAAAGCATGCAAACCACGATGGGGCATGTGACGTCTTCTGCCGAGCAGATGTTGAAAGGCCACAAAGTGGTGCTGAGTTACGGTGGCCAAAACGTGGAAACAAAGCGTTTTGAAACCGTGAGTAATAAGATGCGCCAGCAAACCATGAAGCTGGTTTCTGCGCAGTCCATTGCCAACCCAGTGATTCAAATGATTGCATCAATGGCGCTGGTGGCGGTGCTGTACTTAGCAAGCTTTGATTCCATTCGTGACCAATTGACTCCGGGGACGTTCACGGTGATTTTCTCGGCCATGTTTGGCTTGATGCGTCCACTCAAAGCATTGACCAACGTGACCTCTGATTTCCAACGCGGTATGGCTGCAAGCCAAACGTTGTTCCAACTGATGGCGCTAGAAACCGAAAACGACACCGGTAAATTTGAAACCGATAAAGTGCGCGGTGACATTGCGGTGAAAGATGTGACGTTCACTTACCAAGGCAAAGAAAAGCCCGCGTTGTCGCATGTGAGTTTTACCATTCCACAAGGCAAAACCGTGGCACTGGTTGGGCGTTCTGGGTCGGGTAAGTCGACCATCGCCAATCTGTTTACACGGTTTTATGATGTGGATTCTGGCTCGATCACGCTTGATGAACATGACATTCGCGATTACAAACTGACCAACCTGCGCCAGCATTTTGCTTTGGTTTCGCAAAACGTTCACCTGTTCAACGACACCATTGCCAACAACATTGCGTATGCGGCGGAAGGCAACTACACGCGTGAACAGATTGAAGAAGCGGCGCGTTTGGCGCATGCGATGGACTTCGTGCAGAACATGGATGACGGCTTGGATACCATGATTGGTGAAAATGGTGCGAGCCTGTCTGGTGGTCAGCGTCAACGCATTGCGATTGCGCGAGCTTTGCTGCGCGATGCGCCGGTCTTGATTCTTGATGAAGCGACATCTGCGCTGGATACCGAATCGGAACGTGCGATTCAAGCGGCTCTCGATGAGCTGCAGAAGAATAAAACAGTGCTGGTGATTGCGCACCGCCTGTCGACGATCGAACAAGCCGATGAGATTCTGGTGGTTGATGAGGGCGAAATTATCGAACGTGGTAAGCACGCTGAATTGCTGGCAAAAGATGGTGCTTACGCGCAATTGCACCGCATTCAGTTCGGTGAATAATTCGTGATTGAAAAGATATGGTTTCAGCGTCACTGGATGTCTTATCTGCTGTGGCCACTATTGTGGCCACTGAGTGTGCTCTTCGCTGCGGTGAGTCGCTCGCGCAGACACCGTTATCAACGTGGCCTAAAACCGAGTTACAAAGCGCCAGTTCCCGTTCTTGTGGTGGGGAATATCACCGCCGGAGGCAACGGTAAAACGCCTGTGGTGGTGTGGCTGGTGGAAACCTTGCAAGCGTTGGGTTACAAGCCGGGGGTGGTTTCTCGCGGTTATGGAGCCAAAGCGCCGTCTTACCCGCTGGTGGTTGATGCGCAAACACCAGCAGCCTATTGTGGCGATGAACCGAAGCTGATTCATCAGCGTACAGGGGCGCCCGTGGCAGTCGATCCAATTCGTGCCAATGCAGTGAAGGCGCTTTTGGCACAGGCGATCGATGTCGTGATCACCGACGATGGCCTTCAGCACTACGCGTTAGAGCGCGACATTGAATTTGTCGTGATCGATGGCGTTCGTCGTTTTGGAAATGAACAGATGATCCCACTTGGCCCACTGCGTGAACCGATTGCTCGGCTCAAAGAGGTTGACTTCATCATGACCAACGGTGGTGTGGCTCAAGATGGCGAAATTGCCATGCGCCTTCAACCTGAGCGGGCTGTCAATTTGGTTACGGGTGAGAAAGTGTCGGTCAGTGAACTGACCAATCTGGTTGCTTGGGCGGGGATTGGACACCCACCTCGCTTCTTCAACACATTAGAACAGCTCGGCGCAACCCCGGTGGTGACGCATGGGTTTGCAGACCATAAAGAATTTGATGTCTCTGAACTGCGCGTATTAGCCAGTCGCGGAGACCATGTCATCATGACAGAAAAAGATGCCGTCAAATGCACCGGCTTTGCCGAGAACAACTGGTGGTATTTACCTGTTTCAGCGGAAATTGCCGCCGAAGATAAACAGTGCATTCTGGAAACAATTAAAGAGGTAATGGAACAGTATGGATCACCGTCTGCTTGAAATCGTGGCTTGCCCAGTCTGTAAAGGCAAACTGACGTACGATAAAGATCACCAAGAGCTGATTTGTAAATTGGATCGCCTCGCTTACCCGATTAAAGAAGGGATTCCAGTGCTGCTGGAAAACGAAGCTCGCACCATGTCGATGGATGAGGGACGCTAATGTCTTTTACGGTTGTCATTCCTGCGCGCTACCAGTCGACGCGTTTACCGGGCAAACCGCTGGCGGATATCGCAGGCAAGCCAATGGTGCAATGGGTCTATGAACAAGCGATGCAAGCGGGCGCGGATCGCGTCATTGTCGCGACAGATGATGCGCGAGTAGAACAGGCGGTGAACGCCTTTGGCGGCACGGTATGCATGACATCGCCGGACCATCAGTCAGGTACTGAACGCTTGGCCGAAGTGGTGAAACGAATGGGCATCGAAGATGATCACATCATCGTCAATGTGCAAGGTGATGAGCCGCTGATCCCGCCGAGCATTATTCGTCAAGTGGCCGATAATCTGGCCGCGAGCCAAGCGCCGATGGCAACCCTAGCGGTTGAAATTAGCGATGCCGAAGAGGTGTTTAACCCCAATGCGGTGAAAGTGGTGACCGACAAAGACGGGTATGCGTTGTATTTTAGCCGCGCTTCAATTCCATGGGATCGCGACAACTTTGCCAACGACAAAACCATCGTTCAACCCCTGATGCGTCATATTGGGATCTACGCGTATCGCGCCGGCTTCATCAATACTTATATCCATTGGCAGCCAAGTCAGTTGGAAAAAATTGAAAGCCTCGAACAGCTGCGCGTGCTGTGGTACGGCGAAAAAATCCACGTGGCCGTTGCGCTTGAAGCGCCGCCAGCGGGTGTAGACACGCCAGAAGATTTAGAAGCGGTGCGTCGCATCGTGGGTTAATTGTGTGAGTTCATCGCACGAACCAAATAAGAAAAGCCCCGCAATCGCGGGGCTTTTGATTACAAATTGCATGTTAGATGTTGTGTTTTGCCCGTTTAATTATGACTTTCGAAGTCATTCCTCTTCGGGCAGGTTGCGAGGATCTCTCTTCTTCCTGTTTCCTTGACCTCCTCTAGTTTGACTTCAAAACCCCACAGGCGATGCATGTGTTTCAGCACCTCCTCGTAGCTTGGATCTAAAGGAATACGATCATGCGGCACGTATTGCAGCGTGATGGAACGATCGCCGCGCACGTCGACGCTGTAGACCTGAATATTCGGTTCTAAGTTGCTGAGGTTGTATTGAGCGGCCAATTTCTCCCGGATTTGGCGGTAGCCCAAGTCATCATGGATTGCGCTTACTTCGATAAAGTTTTTGTGGTCATCATCGGAGATAGCGAACAGTTTAAAGTCACGAATGATCTTCGGTGACAGGTATTGGCTAATGAAGCTCTCGTCTTTGAAGTTATGCATCGCGAAGTGGAGCGCTTCCAACCAGTCGGATCCCGCCAATTCAGGGAACCATTCACGGTCTTCATCTGTCGGCTCTTCACAGATGCGTTTGATGTCGCGGAACATGGCAAAGCCTAACGCATAGGGGTTAATGCCACTGTAATACTGACTGTTGTAGGACGGTTGTGCCACAACGCTGGTGTGGCTATGCAAAAACTCAAGAATGAATTTGTCAGACACCAATCCTTCATCATACAGATGATTGAGAATGGTGTAGTGCCAGAAGGTCGCCCAGCCTTCGTTCATCACTTGCGTTTGCTTTTGCGGATAGAAGTACTGACTCACTTTACGCACAATACGCACAATTTCGCGCTGCCACGGTTCAAGCAGGGGAGCGTGCTTTTCAATGAAGTAGAGAATGTTCTCTTGGGGTTCGCTGGGGAAACGGTGCTGATTTTCTGTTTCCGCTGTTTTTTTCGGCACGGTCCGCCACAGTTCGTTCACCTGCGATTGCAGATAGGCTTCGCGTTCTTCCTGGCGAGCTTTCTCTTCCGCAATGGATATTTTTTCAGGTCGTTTGTAGCGATCCACACCGTAGTTCATTAAAGCGTGGCAGGAGTCGAGTAACTGTTCCACCTCGGCGACGCCGTACCTCTCTTCACACTGGCTAATGTAGTTCTTGGCAAACAACAAGTAGTCGATGATCGAGCTGGCATCCGTCCACGTTTGGAACAGGTAGTTGCCTTTAAAAAACGAGTTGTGTCCGTAGCACGCATGGGCCATCACCAACGCTTGCATGGTGACGGTGTTTTCCTCCATCAAATAGGCAATACAGGGGTCGGAGTTGATGACAATTTCATAGGCAAGGCCCATTTGGCCGTGCTTGTAGTTCTGCTCTGTCTGAATGAATTTTTTACCGAATGACCAGTGGTTATAGTTAATTGGCATCCCAATGCTGGAGTAGGCATCCATCATCTGTTCTGCGGTGATCACCTCAATCTGATTCTGGTAAGTGTCGAGTTTGTAATGTTCAGCAACCCGTTTAATTTCAACGTGATACTGCTCGAGCAGGTCGAACGTCCAATCCGGTCCATCGGGCAACATATTGCTTTTGGTTTTGCGCTTTGAGGTCGCTTTGGTCTTTGTCGTCATGTGCGCGCTCCCTATGCTGTTTCCTTGTGGAATAGCTCCCTGAACACAGGGAAAATGTCTTCCACATTGCGAATATTCTTCATCGCGAAGTTGTCGAATGAAGGCTGCAGTTTTTCATATTCGTGCCACAGAGTTTGGTGCGAACGTCGCGTGATCTCGATGTACGCGTAGTACTGACAATACGGCAAGAGCTTGTTGGTGAGCAGCTCTTTACAGCGGGGGGAATCATCGGCCCAGTTGTCGCCATCAGATGCTTGTGCGCCGTAAATGTTCCATTCCCCGAGTGGATATCTCGCTTCAATAATTTCGTTCATCAACTTCAATGCACTGGAGACGATGGTGCCCCCGGTTTCTTGTGAGTAGAAGAACTCATGTTCATCGACTTCTTTGGCTTGGGTATGGTGACGAATGAAGACCACTTCCACGTTCTCGTACGTTCGCGTGAGGAATAGATACAACAACACATAAAACCGTTTGGCGATATCTTTGGTGGCTTGATCCATCGAGCCAGATACGTCCATCAAGCAGAACATCACGGCTTGGCTGGAAGGCACGGGTCTTTTTTCATAGTTCTTGAAGCGTAAATCGAATGTATCGATAAACGGCACGCTATCAATTTTGGCGCGTAACGCTTCAATTTCCTGTTTGAGGCGACGTTCTTCCAGCAGCTGCGCCGGTTCGGCGTGCTGAATTCGCTCCAGTTCGGCCTCCAGTTCGTTCATTAAGCGGCGTTTACCTGCGGTCATTGCCGTGCGACGAGCCAATGATTGTTGCAATGAACGCACCACGGAAATGTTGGCTGGAATCCCGGCGGTTTGGAAGCCGGAACGGTGGGTTTTCCATTCCGTAATTTTGTTGACTTGATTCTTCTTGAGGTTTGGCAGTTCCAGATCCTCAAACAGAATATCTAAATATTCGTCTTTGGAAATTTGGAATACAAAATCGTCTTCGCCTTCGCCATCCGGGCTGGCTTCCCCTTCACCCGAGCCGCCCCCTTGACCACCTTTCGGCCGTTCGATTTTGTCGCCGCGAATGAATTGATCATTTCCCGGGTGCACGCGTTCACGCAGGCCGCCTTTACCTTGATGGAAAACGGGCTCTTTGATGTCACGATGCGGAATAGAAACGTCTTCGCCGGTTTCCGTGTTGGTGATGGAACGACGATTGACGGCATCAGCGACCGATTCCTTGATCTGCTCTTTGTAACGGCGTAAGAAACGCTGTCTGTTGACTGCGCTCTTGTTCTTGCCGTTCAACCTTCTGTCGATAAATTGCGCCATGAGATTCTCCCTGTATACGTCCCCCAGTGAGCGTTGTTCGCTCAAACGACTTCGGGCCTGCCCTGTGTGTTAGACCAGCAGAAGTGGCATCCTATCCGAATGCCACCGCAACTGAGGCCAGGGCTGATTGACTGTTAAGAGGATTTACGTACGCGTAAATACCACTCAGACAGCAATCGGACTTGCTTCTCTGTATAGCCCTTCTCCATCATACGGGCGACAAAGTCGTCGTGTTTTTTCTGATCGTCAGAAGAGGTTTTCGCATTGAAGGAGATAACAGGAAGTAACTCTTCGGTATTCGAGAACATTTTTTTCTCGATCACGGTGCGTAGTTTTTCGTAACTGGTCCAAACCGGGTTTTGACCGTTGTTGTTGGCACGCGCACGCAACACGAAGTTGACGATTTCGTTACGGAAATCTTTCGGGTTACTGATGCCGGCCGTTTTCTCGATTTTTTCCAGTTCGCTGTTGAGTGCCGAACGGTCAAACAACTGACCGGTTTCTGGATCGCGGTATTCTTGGTCTTGAATCCAGAAGTCGGCGTAGGTGACGTAGCGATCAAAGATGTTCTGACCGTATTCAGAGTAAGACTCAAGATAAGCGGTCTGAATTTCTTTGCCGATGAATTCAACATAACGCGGTACCAGATACCCTTTGAGGAATTCTAGATAGCGTTCTGCGGTTTCTTGTGGGAACTGTTCGCGCTCGACTTGTTGCTCAATGACGTAGAACAGATGCACTGGGTTGGCGGCCACTTCACTGTGATCGAAGTTAAACACGCGAGACAAAATTTTGAACGCGAAACGGGTCGACAGCCCCGACATCCCTTCATCGACGCCGGCGTAATCACGATATTCCTGATAGCTTTTCGCTTTCGGGTCGGTGTCTTTGAGTGTTTCACCATCGTAGACCCGCATTTTCGAGAACACGGACGAGTTCTCGGGGGTTTTTAGGCGTGAGAGTACGCTGAACTGGGCCAGTAGATCCAAGGTGCTTGGCGCGCAAGGGGCTTGCGACAGCTCACTGTGATCCAGCAGTTTTTGGTAGATTTTGACTTCTTCCGACACACGCAGACAGTAAGGCACTTTGACGATGTACACACGGTCGAGGAACGCCTCGTTGTTTTTGTTGTTACGGAAGGTTTGCCATTCGGACTCGTTCGAGTGCGCCAGAATCATGCCGTCAAACGGCAGGGCAGAGAGGCCTTCGGTCCCGTTGTAGTTGCCTTCCTGCGTGGCAGTTAGTAGGGGATGCAGCACTTTGATCGGTGCTTTAAACATCTCAACGAATTCCATCAAACCTTGGTTGGCTCGACACAATGCGCCGGAGTAGCTGTAGGCGTCTGGATCATCTTGTGAGAAGTGCTCAAGTTTACGAATGTCGACTTTACCGACCAGTGATGAAATATCTTGGTTGTTCTCGTCGCCCGGTTCGGTTTTGGCGACCGCAATTTGGTCGAGAATCGAAGGACGGACTTTGACGACTTTAAATTTGGTGATGTCGCCACCGAATTCGTGTAGGCGTTTGGCTGCCCAAGGCGACATGATTGAACGCAGATAGCGTTTTTCAATACCATATTCCTGTTTCAATAGGTCACCGTCTTCGGTGACGTCAAACAGGCAAAATGGGTGGTCATTCACCGGGCTGCGCTCCCCGTTGACGGACAACACATAAATCGGCATTTGTTGCATCAAGGCTTTGAGTTTTTCAGCCAGTGATGATTTACCCCCGCCCACTGGGCCGAGTAAGTACAAAATTTGTTTCCGCTCTTCCAATCCTTGGGCCGCGTGTTTGAGGTAAGAGACGATTTGTTCGATAGCGTCTTCCATCCCGTAGAAGTCTTCGAACGTTTTGTAGCGAGAAATCACACGGTTTGAAAAGATTCGGCTAAGTCGTGGGTGTTTCGATGTATCGACAAACTCAGGTTCGCCGATGGCCATTAGCAAGCGCTCCGCTGCATTGGCGTAAGCACTTTTGTCTTCTTTACACAGAGCTAGAAACTCCTGAATGGAAAGCTCTTCGTCCTTGGCTGCTTCATAGCGTGCCTGAAAGTGGTCAAAAATACTCATAGTGATTCCCCTCTGAAAATGTCGTGATGACATACAACCGCTTAAAAACACAAATCCCTAACAAATTAAGCCTAGTTCGCAATTGTCGATTTTGCTTAGAGATTATGTATTTATTTCAAATTCGTGACTGGAATGACGTCTTTTCTATTATCTATTTTTACGATGAATGCGAGCGAAATGTTCAATTGATTTTGCAGGAGAATGCGAGGCGTTTTCGCTGAAATTGGCACTTCGCTGACTGAAAATTGGCGAATTTCCGGTCAAAGATTGTGTGCTGGGGGGACACGTCGTATCATTTGTCTCTCATCCTTTTTATACAACAATTTCACAAGGTCAGTATGCGCTATCCAATTTTCAAAGCGGCTTGGGCGGTTTCGGCTCTCGCGGCTTCATCCTTTGCACACGCAGAAATGAACCAATGGTCAGTCGGGGTTGCTGCGGCATACTCACCTGCGGTGTATAAAGATACGTCGTCAAACCGTACGGTCATTCCTGTGATTGGCTATGAAGGTGAACACCTATTTTTGCGTGGTTTTACCGCCGGTTATCGTTTGATGCCGATGGGCTCTGAACAGAACATTGTGTTTCGTTTGGCCTACGACCCACGCACACTCAAACCAGAAGATTCGGATGACCCGCAAATCCGGTTGTTGGATAAGCGCAAGTCGACGGTACTCGGTGGTGTGAGTTATCAGCTCCGTACCTTGGTGGGCATGTGGGAAGCCTCGGTGGGCGCCGATGTGGCTGGCCGTCACAACGGGATGTACGGTGAAATTGCTTGGCGTTTGCCGCTGCGTTTCTCGAACTGGGGCATTACGCCGGCGATCGGTTATTCATACAACTCCGACAAACTCAACAACCATTTGTACGGCGTCTCGGCCAGTGAATCGGCACGCAGCGGTTTGCAAGAATATGATGCCGGATGGGATGGGCAGTACTTTATCGGTGCGTCAGCCTACTGGTCGATTACGCGCAGCGTACGTGTCAATGGCGGCATTCGTTACTCCAACCTCGACAGTGATTTGTCCGACAGCCCCGTGGTTGGCCGCGATACCAGCGTGATGGGCACTTTGGGCATCGCTTACGTGTTCTAATGGCGGGTGAGCAAAGACGATGAAATCGTTGCATGCTCACGATGAGGTTTGAATCATGACAAAAGGCTGGGATTCCCAGCCTTTTTCGTTCCGCTTATGCGTTAAAAATCTGTCTCAGTTCACTGGCAGACAAGTGGTATTGACGCGGGCAGTTGCGCCACGTGGTCAACATGCGGCGATATTTCTCTTGCATTGGCATTTGGCTGTTGAAGTGGTGATCGCCTTTGTCGAATTGCGGGTAGAGGCCTTCAGCGTTCACAAGAAAACGAACGTAATTCACCAATTGTGCTTCCGACGCAATGTCGTAGCCAAGGTAGTTCAGGCGACGAACATCCACATCTTTGCGCTCATCCTCTTCCAACATGTTGAACGACTCTTGCATCGCGTGGTACATCTCCATGA
Source organism: Vibrio sp. CJQ_6 (assembly GCF_043106745.1). NCBI lineage: Bacteria > Pseudomonadati > Pseudomonadota > Gammaproteobacteria > Vibrionales > Vibrionaceae > Vibrio > Vibrio sp. CJQ_6. The sequence continues at coordinate 107,548 of NZ_JBICMV010000012.1, forward strand.
TGTCGATCACTTCGCGGCATTGCGCTTCAGAGATGCAGCCAAACTCTTTATTCAGTTCGCACATCTGCAACTCGTAACCACGTTCAACGATGGTTTGCAGACGTTTGTATTTGGCAGCGTTCTGCGGATCAAGCTGAGACATTAATGTATATTGGTTAGACAGGATCAGACGTTGTGCGTTTGTCATTTCCATAGCTGGCCTCACTAAAAGTTAAACTGTGTCATTTTTTTCTGAGTTAAGGTTAACAGTACGGGTAGGCCTGAAACATGATCTCAACACGGATTTAATGGAGAAAGTACAAAATATCTGCATCTTTTATCGTTTTCGTTGAGGCAGTGCTCGGCGTGCAGCGTGTTGTCGGTGGCGGCCTGCGGGACTTACTTGTGATAGTGATTGTAGATGTAATCTCGATCGGAAAAGACGCGTAACCATTCGGGCTTAAACACACAAAGAATCGCCAGTGCCATGCCGTTGAGCAGGCCTTCAGGAAACGCCAATAACGGTACAAGAATCAGATAATTGTCGTAGATGGTTTGCCAATCGTGCCCGCCCAATGCCAGTTGGTAGAGCGTGTTCAGCAGCAAATGCAAACTGCCGGTCATACCGCCATTAAAAAATCCCGCAACGAAGATGAACACAAAGATGTTACGGGGCAGGTAGTGATAACTAAGTGCGAAAATTGCGTAGCTGATGAGAATGGGCAGCAGCGCAGAAAGTAGCAAATATTCGGGCACGTCATACACACCCAGTTTCCCCACCACGACCAGTGCGGCGGTGACAGGAATGGTGAGAAGGAATGCGCAGCGCCAGCCATACATCATCGTCAGGGTGGTGAGGGCAAGGAAGTGAATGTGTAACCCTTCTTTGACGCTGGCTTGCGCGGACCAAAGCAGAAACAGGGCAAACATCACGAAGTAGGTGAGGTGCTGAAATGTTTTCTCATGCGTGAATTTGGGCCAGAACGAAGTCCGGACATCACGTGCAGTCCCCACAATAAACAGTAGGATCACGACCAGCGAGGCCAATTCTTCCAGTTGCACGCGAACTCCTTTCCATAAAAATACCAGCGCTATGGCTGGTATTTTTTACGATTCGCGCGTGGGATTGAATCAGTATTTTACGTTTGAGTGATACTGCTCAAGGATTGACACGATTTTATCCATGGTTTCTTTGCTCGGTGGGTTCACACCTTCCAGTGGATACGTTTCACCCATCGCTTCCCATTTGTGAGCGCCCAATTTGTGGTATGGCAACAATTCGATTTTTTCGACGTTGTCCATGTCTTGAATAAATTGACCCAGCAGGTGCGCCGATTCTTCATCGTCCGTGTAGCCAGGAACGACCACGTAACGAATCCACGTCTTCTTGCCCATCTTTTGCAGATAGCGGGCAAAATCCAGTGTGCGTTTGTTCGATACGCCAATCAGATCTTGGTGAATTTCGTCTTGCATCTGTTTGATATCAAGCATCACCAAATCGGTCACGTCCAAGACTTCATCGATTACAGGGGTGTATTTACGAATGTAGCCATTGGTGTCAAGACAGGTATGAATCCCTTCAGCTTGTGCAGCGCGGAAAAAGTCGCGCACGAATTCCGGTTGCAGCATCGATTCACCGCCCGAACACGTCACGCCGCCGCCAGATGCGTTCATAAAGTGACGATAAGACTTCGCTTCTGCGATGATTTCTTCAACAGACACTTCTTTACCTGTGTGGGTATCCCAAGTGTCTCGGTTGTGGCAGTACTTACAACGGAATAAGCAACCTTGCAGAAAAATAATGAATCGAATGCCGGGGCCATCAACAGTGCCGCAAGATTCAAATGAATGGATACGACCAGTAGTAGACATAAGCTGCTCTCGTTTGCTGAATGTGTTCGTTATTTTATTACAAAAGGTAGGGTTTAAATAGGTTTTCCTTGTCCAATCTATTGGCGACGAACGCTGGGCATAAAAATAATCGATTATAGATAAAATTATGTTATAAACTTGTTATTAATTATAAGAAAAGCAAACACAAGATTTACGTTTTCCTTGATGTCGTCAGTCATTTGCACCGTGGTAAGGAATGAATGCATGGAAGTATTTAATCTCTCTCAAAAACAGAAAATCATCGCGTTTATCGTGATTCTTTGTATCGGATTTAGTGCGTTGGGGGTGTACACCGCCAGCAGCTTGTCGAGCATGAGCGCGCAGTATCAACAAAGCCGAAAAATCACCACCGGCGCGGTCGCTATCCACGCCACTCAAGCTAAATTGCTGACGTTGGCTGCTGAGCGTGATGATCTTAGCGCCGCCCAAGTGAGCGAGACCACCACTCAGCTCAGTGAATTGCTGTCGGAAGTGGCCAACGATGTACAGTTTCTACAATCGAGCGGATTGAATGATGAAGCCAATCAACTCGGTCAAGCCACTCAGGAATTTGGTGATGCGCTGCGCCCTTGGATGAACATCAAAGCGGAGCTGGGCTTTAATGTTGAAGAAGGCAAACTCGGGGAACTGAAATCACTGGCCGGAACCATTGAAAAGAAAATTGCAGAAACCGGCATGGTGACGTTGAACTCGGACTTTCAAGCGATGATCAAAGCGCAACAAAATTATCTGTTGCAACCCAACGATCAAAACCTCAAGTTGTTTAACCGCGCCATGGCTGGGTTCGTCAACATGTCGAATACCTACGCCATGCTAGAGCTGTATGAAAAAGAGGTTGAGCAGTTCAAAGCGACGTTCGCGCGCGTCAGTGAGTTGTCTCAGCAGGTGAAAGTGCAGGAAGCGGCATTGGTGAACAGTGAAACGCAAGCGCAGTCGCTCATTGAATCGATTTCTGAAAAACTCGAAACCATGAGTGGCCGCTATCAAAGCGCGGCAGACCGAGCGGGCAGCAATACGTTGTGGTCGGTGCTGGTGGCCTGCGCGGTGTTGGCGGTGATCACCATTTCCATTTTTGTGATGCTCAGTCTTTCGTTGTCGCGTTCGTTGTCGCAAACCAAAGCGATTTTGGAACGTTTATCCGGCGGCGATTTGTCGCAACGTTTGACCATTACGCGCAATGCCAACGATGAATTTAATCAACTGGCGGTGGCGATCAACCAAAGCTGTGAGAACCTAGGTGAGTTGGTCAAAGCGGTGCAAGATCGCAGCCAAGCGTTGTCCGGTGATGCGGCTGAGCTCAATGCCGGGGTGGACAACTTGGCGCGCAGTCAGTCGGATATCTTGGGGCAAACACAATTGTTAGCGTCCGCCACGGAAGAGGTGAGTGTCACCACGCAAGAAGTGTCGAATTCGCTGGAGTTTGTGTCGGATGTGAGTAAATCCTCGACCCAAGCGGCAGAAGATGGCTCGAAAGTTATCGCTGCGGCGATTGGTTCGCTGGAAGACGTAGGCAAAATTTTGAGCTCGGCAGCAGGGCACATTCAACAGCTTGAACAAGCGTCGTCGAAAGTTGATTCCGTAATGGAAATCATCAATGGCATTGCTGAGCAAACCAACTTGTTGGCGCTCAACGCGGCGATTGAAGCGGCTCGGGCTGGCGAGCAGGGAAGAGGTTTTGCCGTGGTGGCTGATGAAGTTCGTAGCTTAGCGGTGCGCACGGTTGATGCGGTGACCGAAATTTCCGGCACCATTGAAACGATGAAAAAAGAGAGCGCAGAGGTGATTCAGTACATTGGTCAGTCCGAGCACAGCATGAAGACCGGTCAAGAGCGCGGGATGGAAGCGATGGAAGCGCTGACGCACATTACTGAAAAGGCGGAACAAGCGGCCCATCAAACGGAAGTGATTTTTGCGTCGATGAAAGAGCTGGCAACCACCAGTCAATCGATGGCCGACAGCATGACGCAGATTTCCAGTGCGATGAAACAGTTGGAAGAAAACAATGATCAGTTGCGTTCAACCAGCCAGATTGTGGACCAGCGTTCGACCAGTCTAAACAGCGATTGTCAGCGCTTTACGATCTAACTGAACGGTTTAACGGCCGATACGATTTCACAGGCGATCAATTGGATCACCCGAGCAATTGAATCACCGATGAAATCGTCGATCAGAAAAAGCCATAGAGTGTAAAAGAGCCGGTACTGTGTAGAGCATCCCGGCTCTCTTTATATTCCGCGCTGTTGGCAGCAACCGCGAGGCTTGCCCCCATTCGTGAACCGTACCAAGCGGCGCCAAAGACGGCTGTCGCTTGAACCGGTTCGACAGTGACTTCGTAGTAACTGGGTTCGTGGTCTAAGTCGTTCAGCGGTCGGTGCCCTTCAATGGTTAAATCGTTAAAGCGATATCGTGCTTCAATACCCGTGTAAACAAACCACCCTTGGCTGGATGCGCCAATCATGCCGGGCAAAAATGGCTTTTCTGCGGAGATTTGCGCGCTGCCAAAGTTGCCTGCGAGATCTTGTCCCCAGCGCAGCATGATGCCAGTGGCGATGTCGCTACGAAAGTTACCTACATTCACTTCCGACACGTTGGAGACGTCCCACTCCAAGCCATGCCAAGTCCTCGAACGCATCCAATTAAAATGGCCGAGATAGCCGACGCTGCCTGCGACTTTATCTTCCACTTGATAATCCCAACCGTTGGGATCGTCGGAGTTGGTGATGCTGTGTACCAGGGTTTGTGCGCGCTCCGAGAGCGAGCTGTCGCCTGTGGTACCGATCGTCAGGTTAAAGCGCTGTGCTTGTTGCGGGTGAAGGCTGAGGTAGTTGAACTCCGCATGCAAATAACCCGCATAAGGACGTTCGTTGGCTTGCGGTTTTTCCAAGGTAATGTCGGCTGGAGTCCACATTTTGTGGCCCACGCTGATTTCCCATTTATCAAGGCTGCTGGCTCCCCAAGCGGACACGCTTAAGGGCTTTACCCACCAAGGGGGACGAATGCCTTGAGAAGTATAGGTGAAAAAAATACCGTTGGTGTAATCTTCATCAACCCCAAAAATGCCGTCATTGTCCAAGTGCATCGACAAGGTGGCTTGCGTGGCAGCCAATGCTGGCCCGCAAAGCAAAGTAAGAGGTAATAGGCGCAATAACTTCATAGAAGGCTACATCATTCCGTCAGAGAGTGATGATGGTAGCGTAAAAGTCGATTCAAGTATGAATAAAGCGGATTTGATGCAGTGAAATTGAGGTGTAGGTTACATTAATATGCAACTTGTTTATTTGACTGATTTTTAGATTGAAATAAAAGAAAATCCCCGCTCAATGAGCGGGGATTGATCATCGACTATGTCGAGACTGAAACTTATAGTGATTCAGTGAAAGTACGAGCGATAACGTCTTGCTGCTGTTCAGTAGTCAGAGAGTTAAAGCGTACTGCGTAACCAGATACACGGATAGTCAGTTGTGGGTACTTCTCTGGGTGTTTCACTGCGTCTAGCAGAGTTTCACGGTTCAGTACGTTCACGTTTAGGTGCTGACCACCTTCGATGCCAGATTCGTGGTGGAAGTAACCATCCATCAGACCAGCAAGGTTAGCGCGTTGTGAGCCTTCTTCTTTACCCAGTGCGTTTGGCACGATAGAGAAGGTGTAAGAGATACCGTCTTTAGCGTGTGCAAATGGTAGTTTACCTACTGAAGTCAGTGATGCAACAGCACCTTTCTCATCACGGCCGTGCATTGGGTTTGCACCAGGACCGAATGGAGCGCCAGCACGACGACCGTCAGGTGTGTTACCAGTTTTTTTACCGTATACCACGTTTGAAGTGATAGTCAGGATAGACTGAGTAGGAATCGCGTTGCGGTAAGTTTTCAGTTCACGAATCTTGTTCATGAATACTTCAACTAGTTGACATGCGATGTCATCAACACGTGCGTCGTTGTTACCGAATTTAGGGTAATCGCCTTCGATTTCGAAATCGACTGCAACGCCATCTTCGTCACGGATTGGTTTAACAGTTGCGTATTTGATTGCAGACAGAGAGTCAGCAGCAACCGACAGACCAGCGATACCACAAGCCATTGTACGTTTCACATCACGATCGTGCAGTGCCATCAGTGACGCTTCGTAGCTGTATTTGTCGTGCATGAAGTGGATAGCGTTCAATGCAGTGACGTATTGTTTTGCCAACCAGTCCATGAAGTGGTCCATTTTGTCCCATACTTCATCGTAATCCAGAACTTCTGAAGTGATTTTTGGCATTTTAGGACCAACTTGTGCTTTAGATTTTTCATCCACACCACCGTTGATGGTGTAAAGCATAGTTTTCGCCAAGTTTGCACGAGCACCGAAGAACTGCATTTGTTTACCAACAACCATTGGAGATACACAACATGCGATCGCGTAGTCGTCAGAATCGAAGTCTGGGCGCATCAAATCGTCGTTTTCGTATTGGATAGAAGACGTGTCGATTGAAACTTTTGCACAGAATTTTTTGAAGCCTTCTGGCAGTTTTTCAGACCAAAGTACAGTGATGTTTGGCTCTGGAGAAGGGCCCATGGTGTATAGGCTGTTCAGGAAGCGGAAGTTAGTTTTGCTAACTAGAGTACGGCCGTCAAGACCCATACCACCGATAGATTCAGTTGCCCAGATTGGGTCGCCAGAGAACAGTTCATCGTACTCAGGAGTACGTAGGAAACGAACCATACGCAGTTTCATCACGAAATGGTCGATCATTTCTTGCGCTTGTTCTTCAGTGATTGTGCCTGCTTTCAGGTCACGTTCGATGTACACGTCTAGGAAAGTCGAAGTACGACCTAGAGACATTGCAGCACCGTTTTGTGATTTAACTGCAGCTAGGTAGCCGAAGTAAGTCCATTGGATTGCTTCTTGTGCAGTTTCTGCTGGGCGACCGATGTCAAAACCGTATTTCGCAGCCATTTTTTTGATTTGGCCAAGAGCACGGTGTTGCTCTGCGATTTCTTCACGCAGTTGCATGGTCATTTGCAGATCTTCGCCGTTTTCAAACTGCTCTTGTAGAGAAGTGAATTGAGCGAATTTGTCAGCCATCAGGAAGTCGATACCGTAAAGTGCGATACGACGGTAGTCACCGATGATACGACCACGGCCGTATGCGTCTGGAAGACCAGTCAGTACGCCTGATTTACGACAAGCAAGAATTGCTGGTGTGTAGATATCAAATACACCTTGGTTGTGAGTTTTACGGTACTCGGTGTAGATTTTTTTAACTTCAGGGTCTAGTTCACGGCCGTAAGCGTGGCAAGAACTCTCAACCATGCGGATACCACCGTTAGGGATAAGAGCACGTTTCAGAGGTTTTTCGGTTTGAAGACCAACGATTGTTTCTAGGTCTTTATTGATGTAGCCCGCATCGTGAGCTGTGATGGTAGAGATAACAGAAGTATCGAAATCAACAGGAGCGTGAGTTGAGTTTTCTTGTTTGATACCTTCCATTACTTGTGCCCAAAGCTTGTTAGTTGCTTCGGTGCCTTCAGAAACTAGGAAAGATTCGTCACCCTCGTAAGGAGTGTAGTTCTTTTGAATAAAATCACGAACATTGACTTCGTTTTGCCAGTCACCTGCTGCAAAACCTTCCCAAGCTTTAGCAAATTGCTCTGCCATGACATACCTACCTTTTTAGTAGAAAAAACACGTACTGTTTCGCCGTTGAGCCAGCTATCCTGCATGTAATGCGGGAGGCAGTACACTCATTGAATAACAATATCTATATTCAATCTATACGCAAAAATTATACTCATCTGTTTGAATATAGATATTGTTATTTGTTCCCCTTGATTGGCAATGTAAGCTAAAAAAAACTCGTAAACCTTAAACTAAATCAATAAAAGTTAAAAATTTCAAATAAAGTTTGGGTAGTGCTAAGCACTACCCAAAGTATTGTTGAATCCAGAGTTGCCGGTTTACAGCCAAGCCTTGAGGCCATATTGGCTTTCCAGCATACCCACAGCAAGCATAGCAACTAAACAGATAATAAACACGCCGACTGGGATAAGGATTTTATCGGCGAATGACAGGCGTGATGCACGCTCTTTGTCACCAATCAAACCATTGTTATCCAAGAACATGGTCAGCGCCCATGCTAAAACTGGGTTCGTAACAATAGAAGCAAAGATACAAATACCAGCTGCTTGTGAATCTTTCGTGTCACGGACCATTTGCATACCCGCTTCAAGTAGCGGTAGGGAGACACCAACTAATAGTGCCACACGCATCACTGGCGGCCATACCGCAACGTCCATTGGGAAACCAAGAATCGCAACAATGATACAGAATGAACCAAGTAGGATGGCACCAGCTGGGATCGGACGCTTCGCGATCGCCGCTGGAATCATGTATGTCCCCCAAGACGACGTAATGTTACCGCCACCAACGGCAGTCCCCACCATCTGGCGTACAGAACACATGGTCATGGTGTCATCGACATCCATCAGCACTTTTTCAGTTTTTCGCGGGTAGTTCAGTTCTTGGAAGATGCGGTGACCGAGGAAGTCAGGTGACCACATGGCAACGGCAAGAATCGCAAACGGTAGCGAAGCAATAAAGTGTTCTACGTTAGGCAGACCCAGCATCCAACCTTGTTCAGTGCTGCCCCACCAGTAAACTGGGTTAAGGTTTGGTAAGCCCATTTGGGTTTCAAACTTGATGTCAAAACCTGCACCCAGAACCAGCGCAATCGCCAGACCGGTAAAGGCACACACCGGGATGGCCAGCCAGCGTTTGTTCACTTTGGCAAGGTACGCATAAATAGCGACAGTCACACCCAGAACAATCAAGCCCACATAACCCATGCTGCCCGCTTCAACGCTCGCCGATTGCAGGCCTACGGCCCACTCTTGGATGGAGGTGATCTGACTCATGGTGCCGGTCAATCCTAAGAAGATGAGCAAGCCACCGGCTGTTCCTTCCGAGGTGAGGTTCACCAGTTTTGAACCACCTTTTAAGAAGCTCAGAATCAGGCCAAACACACCGATCAGAATCGCCAGCGCCAGTGGGTGAGCACCCGCCAGAGCGATCGTTCCGATCAATGGGATCATTGGACCATGGTTCCCCGCAAGGTTTGCGCGTGGGTTGAGAAAGCCTGAAGAAATGATACAGAACAGCAGTGCTGGGATCAGCATTTCTACACGTGCCACTTCAATCGCAAAGTCTTTACCAAGCGAGACATGATCCCAAGCTTGGGTCAGCCCCTCAGCCCAAGACATCATGACGGCAGAGTACATCGCGATAATGCCGATGGTACCAGCAAGCGCTGGAACTAAGTCTTCAAGTTCAAAACGGAAGTCACGACCAGGCAGGTTCAGGCCGAAGCGACGTGGCTTCATGATCTGCAGTTCGTGGTCTAGGTAATCGGAGCGGCTTGCAAACTCAGATGCTGGACGGTGGAGCTCTTTATAGCTCTTTGTGTCGATGTCTGAGCGCTCTTGATTGACTACGTCTGACATAGATTCCTCATATGTTAAAAGTAAGTAATTCTTAATTGAATTCTAAATAAATTGCCGAAGCGAAACGGTTTAAACTGCATAAGTGTTCATTTTTGCAATGACTATGCATAACCAACTGATTGAATACAGAGTTTTTATTTACTCTTTTATTTGTTGGCGAGTTTAGCGTGCTAACCCCTTAGGGTGATTGATCTTGATCACTTTAAGAATAGATATGAAATTAAGCTACATTAAACGAATGAAATCAGTCACATACTGGCGATTAAGTGTGAAATTTAATTTCAAATTGTAAGTATTCTTTCCAAAAATTTATTCAGTTTGAGAGATGTATCACTTGGTGACAAATGTTGCCCATAAATCTTGCGGCAGGTCTTACTTTTATAAAAATGTTAATAAATGTCAGTAAATTTTTCTTCTGGTTTCGTGTGATTCTATGCGGTGTTTGGAGAAGAATTGGCTAAAACTTGAATTACTAGTCAGATTAAATAACTAAATATACCGATTTTTTAGGTTAATGATTTGTTGCATGTTATTGGGGAGAGTGCTAGTTTGTATCCGAAATTGAGCTGGAATGCTCGGCAGTGATAAAAAATACAGGGAGTTAGAGCGCATGACTGATGTAGCCGCGCTGGATATCAAAAACCTGCACAAAACGTTTGGCCAGAACGAGGTTCTGAAGGGCATTTCACTTCAGGCTCACAAAGGTGACGTGATTTCGATCATCGGTTCATCGGGTTCTGGCAAAAGTACCTTTCTTCGATGCATCAACTTATTGGAAACACCCACTGCAGGTGAAATTTGGGTCAAAGGTGAACTGATCCAAATGAAGAAAAACCGACAGGGGGAATCGTCTCCAGCCAATGAAAAGCAAGTCCAACGCATCCGTTCGCGTCTGGCGATGGTTTTTCAAGGTTTCAACTTATGGTCGCACATGACCGTGCTGGAAAATGTCATTGAGGCTCCCGTGCACGTCCTTGGCGTCCCCAAAGCTCAGGCGATCGAGAACGCAGAGATCCTGCTCAAAAAAGTTGGTCTTTACGAGCGTCGCGATTACTACCCAGGTCACTTATCTGGTGGTCAGCAACAACGTGCGGCGATTGCTCGCGCGCTGGCAGTGGATCCGGAAGTGATGCTGTTCGATGAACCAACATCCGCGCTTGACCCTGAATTGGTTGGCGAAGTGCTTGGCGTGATGCGTGATCTGGCTGAAGAAGGACGCACCATGTTGGTGGTGACCCACGAAATGGCGTTTGCGCGTGATGTCTCTAACCACGTGATGTTCTTGCATCAAGGGCGTGTCGAAGAGCAGGGGAATCCGGCCAAGTTGTTCAGTGACCCAGATTCAGAACGTCTGAAACAGTTTATTTCATCAATTTATTGATTTTTATGCCCAAGGTTTGTCGTCGGAATGCCGTGGTGGCACCGAAGTATGAACTCGCAGCGTAGAGCAACAACAAACACAACAATACAATCACAGGAGTATGGAAATGAAAAAGTGGTTATTAGTGGCGGCTTTGGCAGCAACAGCAGCAACGGGTGTCGCCCAAGCGAAAGAATGGAAAACCGTTCGCTTCGGCATTGAAGGCGCGTACCCTCCGTTTAGCTGGACAGAAGCAGATGGCTCTCTGAAAGGCTTTGACGTGGATATGGCCAACGCTTTGTGTAAAGAGATGCAGGTGCAATGTAAGATCGTTCCACAGGATTGGGATGGCATCATTCCATCGCTGTTGGCACGTAAATATGATGCCATCATCGCGGCGATGTCCATCACTGAAGAGCGTAAGAAAAAAGTTGATTTCACCAACAAATACGCGCTGATCCCTAATAAATTTATCGCGAAAAAAGGCGCGCAGCTCGACTTCACGAAAGAAGGTTTGAAAGGGGTGAAAATTGGTGTTCAACGTGCCACTACACACGATAAATACCTGACTGACAATTATGGCGATGCGGTTGAGATCGTGCGTTATGGTTCATTTGATGAAGCGTATTTGGATCTGGCGAATGGCCGTATCGCAGCCGTTCTGGGTGATGCGTCGGCACTGGAAGATGGCGTACTGAACAAACCGGGTGGTGAAGGCTACGAATTCGTGGGCCCTTCATTGACCGATCCGAAATGGTTCGGTGACGGCTTCGGTATCGCAACACGTAAACAAGACAAAGATCTGACAGAGAAACTAAATGCTGCGATCGATGCCCTACGTGCGAAAGGCGAATACCAACAAATCGCCGCGAAATACTTCAAATATGATGTTTACGGCGAATAATCAGCCGAACACAACGCGACCGTTCGTGTTGAGATAACAAAAGGCATTCCTGGTTGCTGGTTCCTAGTTCGTAGCAGTACCCAGCAACCAGGCTTTCAGGGACTAGGAACATTGTTATGCTGGATTTACAGGGATACGAAGCCTCCATTTTCAAAGGAGCCGTGCTGACCATCGAAGTTGCCGTGCTTTCACTGCTGCTAGCGATGCTGTTAGGCATGTTAGGTGCGTTGGCCAAACTCGCACCGTACCGTTGGGCGAGAGCCATTGCGACCGTTTATACCACCATCATTCGCGGTATTCCGGACTTGGTTCTGATGATGCTCATTTTCTTTGGTGGTCAAATTCTTCTCAACAACAGTTTGTATGCCATCAACGAATGGTTGAACAACTGGTTTATGTCTAGCGACCCGAACCACGAATGGGTCTCTTATCTACCGGATTACATTGATGTCAGCCCGTTTATTGCGGGAGTGCTGACCATCGGTTTTATCTTCGGCGCGTACATGGCAGAAACCTTTCGCGGCGCCATTATGGCAGTCGACAAAGGCGAACTTGAAGCTGCAAAAGCTTATGGCATGAGTGCCGCACTCGCGTTTCGTCGCATTCTCTTACCGCAAATGATTCGTCACGCGTTGCCCGGTTTTGGCAACAACTGGCTGGTGCTGCTGAAAACCACGGCGTTGGTGTCGATCATCGGTTTGGAAGACATGGTGCGGATGAGTTCGCTGGCAGCAGGTTCCACCAAAATGCCATTTACGTTCTACATGGCGGTCTCGATCATCTTTCTTCTATTTACCAGTGTTTCCACCGGTCTGTTGAAGATCGTTGAACGAAAATTCAGTATTCACACGAGGTAAACGACTATGGATTTTTCTCTCATTATCGGAAGTTTGCCTATCTATTTCAGTGGCCTGTGGACGACGGTTTGGCTGGTGGGGGTTGCACTGGTCATCGGGCTCAGCATTGCGATTCCATTGGCGATTGCGCGCAACAGTCGCAATTATGCGATTAGCACGCCAGCGTGGGCATACATCTACTTTTTCCGTGGAACGCCGCTGCTGGTTCAGTTGTATCTCATTTATTACGGCATGGATCAGTTTTTCCCAGTGAAAGACACTTTGTGGGAAAATGCATGGTTTTGTGCGTTGGTCTCGTTCGTGCTCAATACATCGGCTTACACCGCTGAAATCATTCGTGGCGCCATCAACGGGTTACCCAAAGGTGAAGTGGAAGCGGCCAAAGCGTATGGCATGAGCACGTGGAAAACCTATCGCCGAGTGGTGTTGCCAAGCGCATTGCGTCGTGCATTGCCGGCCTACAGTAATGAAGTGATCTTCATGTTACACGGTAGCGCTGTGGCGGGGATCGTCACCATCATGGATTTGACGGGGGCAGCGCGCTTGGTCAACTCGCGCTACTACGCGCCATTTGAGTCATTCCTTACCGCTGGTCTGTTTTACATGTCGCTCACGTTTATCATTATCTTCTGCTTCAAAAAAGCAGAGAAACGCTTCCTCGCGTATCTGCGTCCTCTGAGTTAACGTCTTGAGGCGAACGCCTCGACGGAGCGACAACGCAATGAGAAAAGCCCCGAGTTCGGGGCTTTTTGAGCTATCGCAGGTGCAGTTTAATTTGAAAAGACTGACCAAATCGGTGCGTGGTCAGAAGGTTTCTCAATACCGCGTAGTTCGTAGTCGATTCCAGCTTCGACACATGTTGCGGCCAACGATGGCGTGGCCAGAATCACATCTATGCGCAGGCCGCGGTTGTCATCGAACCCTTTTGAGCGGTAATCGAACCACGAAAACTGATCGTTAACCGCCGGGTGCAGTTTACGGAATGTATCTTCAAAGCCCCAATCTAGCAGGGTTTTTAACCACTGACGCTCTTCAGGTTGGAATGAACATTTGCCCGTTTTTAGCCAGCGTTGACGGTTCGGCTCACCAATGCCGATATCCAAGTCAATTGGGCTGATGTTGATGTCGCCCATCACAATCAGTTGATCGTCTTTCGTGTGGTAGTCATTCAGATAGGTCATCAGATCCGCGTAGAACTGGCGCTTATAGGGAAATTTCGTCTCATGACTGATGTTGTCGCCCTGAGGGAAGTAACCGTTCATGACCGTGACTTTTTGGCCTTGTTCATTGAGGAAGGTCGCCATGATCATGCGCTTTTGATGATCATCATTGTCGGTTGGAAAGCCTTTGCGGACTTCCAAGGGCGTTTGCTTGCACAGCATAGCGACGCCGTAATGCGCTTTTTGACCGTGGAAGTAAACCTTGTAGCCCATCGCTTCCACGTCTTCGAGTGGAAACGCTTCATCATGAACTTTGATTTCCTGTAGGCCAATTACGTCAGGCTGATGTTTATCAATGACTGCTTGAAGTTGGTGTAGTCGAGCACGCAAGCCGTTGATATTAAAGCTGATGACTTTCATGGTTTGTCCTTTCTTATGGTTTTAATCAACGATGTTACCAGCTTCAAAAGTGATCACAAGACGAAAAACCTCTGCAATACTGTCTGAGTCAGGAAGTTGTAAAAACGGTGTAAACTTTCAGTTGATAAATCGATAGATTGTGGTCTAATTTCAAGCTTCCTTGTTCGATTAAAGGGCAAATGGCGCAAGCATAAGGATGTTGTATGCGAACACTATCAGTTCAGTGGAAAATTACGCTGATGGCGGGAATCTGCCTTCTCGTGACGTCACTTTCTCTTATTGGCTTTTCGGTTTATAACGCAGTCAATAATCAAAAAATCATCAAACAGCAAAGTGCTGCTTCGGTGATCAACAAATCTCAGCAACTGCTGCAGACACGTGCTCAGTTAAATGCGACTGAAATTTCTGAATTCCTCAATGAAGCCATTTATCGAGCGGAAATGCTCGCGTCCAATGCGCTGTTCTTAAAAACCAATGCTGAAGAAAATTTCGGCGACAGCGAAGAGCTGCGCACATCGCTGGACGACATGGTGCGCAAATCGGTGCTGAACTTTGCGACCATCGATGGGGCGTATCTGGTTTTCAAACCCAACATGCTTGATAGCGAGGACGACAACTACATCAATGCGGATTACGTTGGCTCGAATGAAAAAGGTCGTTTTGCGCCTTACTGGATGACGACTGCCAATGGTGAAAATGTGGTGGCGAATGTGCTGAGTGAAAAATCGCTGGCCGATTCAGCCAACAGCGAGCGATTTTATTGTCCGCTCAGTAGTGGTGAAGCGTGTGTCACCACGCCGCGTTTGATTGAACAAGACAATGGCGGACTCTTGGCGACATCGATTTCCGTGCCGATCAAAATTGATGATGTTGCGGTTGGTTTTTACGGGATTGATCTAAAGCTCAATCCGCTACTGAAAATTGCTCAAGATTCGGATCGCAGCCTGTTCGGTGGCAATGGCCGAGTGTTTATCATTAGTTTGGATGGGACGTTGATCGCAAGTGATGACAACGCATTACCGATCGGTCAGCCGTTTTCAGGTTCGACCTTAAGCGGCGATCAAGTGACGGATCTGTTGTTTGGCAATGAAGTCAAAACACAATGGACTGATGATCGTGCGTGGCTAACGGTGTTTGCACCAATTCATGTAGCCAATCAAACGTGGGGCGTGATCTTTGAGATGCCACGCAGCAGCGTGTTGGCAGATGCTAATGAACTCGATAGCGTGATTTCCACACAAGTGGAAAATGGGGTGAAAGCAGAGCTTATCGCCGGCTTGTTGTTTGTTGTACTCGGTCTGCTGATTATTGCCCTGACTGCGTCGCGCATTGTGAAACCGATTCGGGCCGTCGTGGTTCGTTTGAAAGACATTGCTTCAGGAGAAGGGGATTTGACGCAGCGTTTGGCGGTGGCTTCCCAAGATGAAGTCGGCCAACTGGCATTGGGATTCAACCAATTTCTGGATAAGTTGCAGTCGACCATTCGTCAGGTGGTGGATGCGACCCATTCCGTGGCGGCGACTTCTGAGCAATCCAAAGTGGCGGCCGCGCAAACTCGCTTACGTAGTGAATCGCAGTTCAAAGAGGTTGACTTGGTGGCAACGGCGTCGGAAGAGATGACCCAGACGGCAAGTCTGGTAGTTCATAATGCTGAAAACGCGGTGAAGGCGGCAGAGCAAGCGAATCATTCGGCGCAGTTGGGACAAAATGTTATCGAAGCATCGGAGCAAGAAATGCTCAAACTGGTGCAGAAAATGAGCGAAGCCGTGCCGGTGGTGGAAGAATTGGCGCAGAACAACGCGAATATCACGGAAATTCTGGAAGTCATCGAAGGTATCTCAGAGCAGACCAACTTGTTGGCCCTGAATGCGGCAATTGAAGCTGCACGAGCAGGGGAGCAAGGACGGGGATTTGCGGTGGTCGCAGATGAAGTGCGCAATTTGGCCAGCCGAACACAAGATTCCGTCGGCGAAATTCGTTTGGTGATTGAGCAAGTTCACAAAGGCACGCGAGATGTGGTTGCCGCAATTCAAGACAGTAATCAACTGGCCAATGGGACTGCGCAACAAGTTCAAAACGCTGTGGCTGAACTGGGACAGGTGTTTGATGCCATCGCCTCGATCAATGACATGAATTCGCAGATTGTGAAAGCGGCGGAGGAGCAGCAAACGGTGTCGGCAGAAGTCAATCAAAGTGTGGCCAACATTCGAGATCTCAGCGCGCAAATCCTAGAGCAAGCCGGGGAATCGGAAGCGGTCGGAACGCAGATCAGCGAGCTGAGCCAAGAACAACAACGGCTGGTGTCACAGTTTAAAGTCTAAATCGAAACAAGAGCGCAGTGGCGCTCTTTTTTTCACTGAAATTTTCGCCCATGCGATGACGATGCCATATCAGTGGTTGTCGAGCTTTTGTTGAAGGTCGGCTTTGACGATCGCCAGTGCTGCCAAGGCAACTTTGGGATCAACGCCGTTGCTTTCTAGCAGGTAGATCAGATCAACGGCCAATTTGATTTCATCAGGCGCGTCGCTGAGGGGGACAGATGGTTGCGTCATTACTGATGCTTCTCTCGGTAGGTGATTTGTCTTTCAATTTTGGCTTTGGCATCTTGGCAGCGTTTCAGGCGTTGCTCAACGGCCAGCAATGCCTGCTGCGCCGCTTGTTTGTGATACACCGAGGCCTGTTCAAGTGCCTGCTGTTTATCGAGCACCATTTCCATCAAGCGACGTTCCCAATCTTGATGCTGCGCGAGATCTTGATACAAATCACTGATGGGTTTGCGGTAATAGCTACTGTGTTTCGGTTCATTTTTGCGGATGGATTGTGTCGACAATTCACGTTGAATCGCCCCGACTTGCGCCAGCAACCGTTCGGTGAGGTACTCGGCTCGGTGTTGCGTCAGCTTCCCCGCATGTTGTTCACGCGTAATTGCATTTAGTGTGCTTTCTGCTTCCTGCACGCACGGTGTGAGCAACTTCCCCCGACAGTGAAACAGAACATCATCAAACAGGGGCTGATGATGCTCTCCACGAACACGGTCGACTTGTGCGGCGTGGTGCTTTAATTCATCCAATAGCGAGTTTAGTCTCGATAAATCACTCATGTTTCTACGGTCCAGAAAACTCAGTATTCAATGGTGCGTTTAAACGGTGGCAGCGAATCCAATAAGGCTTTGCCATAGCGTTTTGACACCACGCGGCGGTCAAGTATCACGACTCTACCACAATCGCGCTCTTTCCTCAGTAAACGGCCTGCTGATTGAATCAATTTCTTACTGGCTTCCGGGACGGTGATTTGTAGAAACGGGTTGCCGCCGCGATGCTGAATGTATTCAGCATGTGCCTGTTCTACGGGTGAGGTTGGTACGGCAAACGGAATCTTGGTGATGATAAGGTTTTCCAGTAATTCTCCGGGTAAGTCGAGCCCTTCTGAAAAGCTTCCTGTACCAAACAACACACTGGTTTTTCCGCATTGGACTAGGGTTTTATGTTTATTTAGAATTTCTTTTCTGGATTTTTCGCCTTGAACTTGCAGCGCCCAACCTTTTTTTATAAATAATTTAGATAATTTCTCCGCAACTTCTTTCATTTGCCAATAAGACGCAAATAAAACGAGGTTTGCTTTGCCATCTTGGATGTAATCGGCCACTTTATCGGCTAGATAATCGGTGTATTCGGGAGCCTGAGGTTCGTATTGCATCTTAGGAATCAGCAATTCAGCCTGATTTTGATAATCAAATGGTGAAGCAAGGGCTAAAAATTGAACACCGTCCTCGGCTTTTTCGCTGATGCCGGCTTGGCGGCAGAAAAAATTGAATGAGTTGAGCGCGCGCATGGTTGCCGAGACCAAAATGGCGCCGACGCAACGACTCCAGATCTGTTGATCGAGTTGCCAACCGATTTCAAGTGGCGATACGTTCACGACGTAATCCCCCTCACGTTCTGGGCTGAGCTCCAACCAGCGAGCGAGCGGGGCTCCTTTTTCGCGCTTGGGTTCCGCCATCAAATGCCATACCTGCGCCAAATTTTCCAAACGTTGGATGAAGAAACCAAGTTCGGCCAAGGCAGGCTCAGCAAGGCGTGGTGCCAGTTCACCATCTTTAACCCGTTCACCAATTAAGTCGGCGATTTTTGCCACGGCTTGATTGGCTTTCTTACTTTGTCGTTTCAGGTCTTTTGCTTGTTCTTCAAGCCATGTCGGCAAATCGCCGTGTTCGAATCGATAACGTTTTTCTTCAAATGCGCTGGCATCAAACTGTTTGGGGAGTTGGCTCAAGCTCGGTATCAGCGCTTGTATTGCATCTTGCGCTTCATTTCGAAAGCGGGAGACACGTTTTTCGTCGGCCAGATTTGCGAGCTTAGATAAAGATTGATTGAGTTTTTCTAACCAAGCTGCTGCGCCCTTCATGGTCGCTGCCGCGGAGGCGTGCTCGCGCGCCACATGAGGTAAATGATGTGCTTCATCGAATACGTAAATCGTATTTTCTGGTTCAGGAAGGATCACACCACCACCAAGATCGGCATCAGCCATGACTAAGCTATGGTTGGCAATGATGATGTCCGCTTTATCAAGCTCTGAGCGCGCCTTTTGAAACGGGCACTGACGATGGGCTGAAAAGCTACCATTACAGCTGTGTTTGTCGCTGACGACACTGTTCCAGACCGTCTCTGAGATAGGCTCTGGCCATGAATCACGGTCACCATCCCACTTACCTTGAGACAATTCGGTGTAGAGCTGCTGAAGCTGTTGTATATCCTTTTCTGCAGGTTTGGACTCAAACATGGCCATTTGTCCGCCATCAGCGCCGGAGGCCGCGGCCAGTTTTTCGGTGCAACAATAACGTTGTCGACCTTTCGCGAGTATAAAAGAGAATTTTTGGTCTGTGATGCGGCGAAACAGTGGCAGATCTTTGTGCACAAGCTGTTCTTGAAGCGCCACGGTCGCCGTAGAAATGACGATTTTTCGATTGTTGCTCACCGCAACAGGAATCACGCCCATTAAATAAGATAACGACTTGCCGATTCCGGTCCCCGCTTCTGCGACCAGCATACGAGTAGACTTGTGATAGCTACCACAAAGCGTTTTTGCAATTTCTGCAACAAGATAATTTTGAGCTCGACGAGGAACAAAGTTATCGAGCTGGTTTTGAAGGTTTTGATAGCTGTTGCGTATGGACTGTTGAATTTTGGTAGTAAGCATAATGTGACCTGCGTATCGGGTCCCGGATGTTAGCACAGTTTACTAAGCGATACGTAGTTCACGAAATCGTGTGCTTTTAGAACAAATCTAGATCTCCTTCACAAAAAAAAACTGAACCTTCATACACTTAAATTTAATTTGAATGATAAAAAATATAAAACTCCATTTATGGGTGTTTTGCTGAATTAAATGCTGTTTGATTTTGTTTTTTTGAGTATTAACAACACGAAAGACTATTATGTTAAAACATTTAACATTTACCTATTCTTATTTTTTTGATTAGAACTTCGCCGAGATATTGTGAAATTTATATGTAAGACTATGATTTAAAATGATTTGTGTGTTGTTTAGAAATATTTTTTTTCACATTTGACACGCAGCATAATCTTTTGCAATCTAAACCTCGAATTTAGTGGGCGATGATAACTAACCGCAGAGTTGGGAAATCATCATCTATAAAACAAGAGGGAATCGAAACGGACTTCCCAATTAAGAAAAGGCAGTGGATTAATATGAAAAAGACTCTTTTAGCATTGGCAGTTGCAACGATTTCTACTTCTGCGCTTGCAGCCGGCAACATCTATGATGACGGTACTACAGCGTTCAACGTGAAAGGTGAAATCGATACTTACGTAAGTGCAGCTGAGACTAAAACAACAACTAGTGGTGTAACAACTAAAAATAGTACTGATGCTGACATCGATCTATGGGCAAAAATCCAGATCGATGCAACACATAAGCTGAACGATAGCGTAACTGCATTCGGTTCTTTCGAAATCGAAAATGGCAACGGTTTCGACGGTTGGAAAAGCCAGTTAACGTCGTCCGACGATAACGCAATGAAGACTGATGACCTTTACTTTGGTTTCAACTTCGGTGAAAACTTCGGTATCGCTGCAGGTGAAATTGGTGACTTCGGTGACTCTCTAGACGCAATCACAATCGACAACACTAACGAAGGCCTAGGTTACATGGATGACTTCGTTAACTCTCTAGAGTCTGCTGGTCACGCAGTTTCAATGAAGTACACAACTGGTGGTCTTAAATTAATTGCTGATTCTTAC
This sequence comes from Vibrio sp. CJQ_6, assembly GCF_043106745.1. Lineage (NCBI taxonomy): Bacteria > Pseudomonadati > Pseudomonadota > Gammaproteobacteria > Vibrionales > Vibrionaceae > Vibrio > Vibrio sp. CJQ_6. Next base: position 127,859 of record NZ_JBICMV010000012.1, read on the forward strand.
CTATCTTCTGATGAAGATGAAGATGTAGCATACGGTGTGTCTGCTCAGTACGCATTTAACGAAATGTTCACTGTAGGTGCGTCTTACCAAGATCAAGGCAATCGTGGCCTTGGTGATGATCACAAAATCATGGGTGTAGCAGCACGTATGAAGATCGCTGGCTTCGGTGCAGCAGTGAACTACGTTTCAGAAGACATTGATGGCGCTTCAGATCTAGAAACAGTTTCTGCTGCTCTAGACTACCAAATCGAAAAAGCACGCCTTTACACTTCGTTTGGCTTCACTGATGCTGATAACGACGAAGAACTCACGTACTACACTTTAGGTGCTGATTACGCGGTATCTGGTAACATCCTAGCGTTCGTTGAATATACTGATGCTGAAGACAAAGCAGACAGCGACAACAAAGTTGAAGGTAACGGTGTTGTAGCAGGTATCTACTACACATTCTAATAACTTGGCATCAAGTTAAATATAATCTAAAGGTCGCATTTATGCGGCCTTTTTGATTATATTGGGAAGTTGTAGGTGTTATACCCAACTGAGCTTAAATTTCATTGTGATATCAAAGCTTTGAGATTATTTGGGTATAGAACTTAATGATAATAAAAGGGTTAAATCATGAAACGTACAATTTGGACTTCGATTTTAATGGCGCTTTCCGCATTGAGTGTCCCTAATGTGTATGCAAATACCAATCAATTGACGGAATTGGATGCTGCTCAGGGGATTGAGGTTCTATTTATTAATAGCCAAGATGCAAAGCAGATGGATAAACCATTTACGCTTGCAATGGGGGCGAATCAAATCGTATTGCGTATGAATACAATGTTAGGCCGAGGTGAAAAGCGTGGTAACTTCACTTCAGCGCCTTACATTCTTACCTTGGATGTTAATGGTGGCGAACTGGAGATTGATGGTCCGCAACTGAATGATGTATTACAAGCTAAAAAAGTGTTTGAGGGCAATAAGATTGATTGGAATGTTAGCTTCAATGGCAGCTATATAGACTACGAGCAAGTTAAAATGGTGGGGAAAAAGGGTACTTTCCCTTATTCAAATCTTGACGAGCAACTGGCTATTTATAACGCAGCTAACGGTATTACTTTTGCGGGCAATGCCATCGCCGATACGAGTCGTGTAAACGGTATGCAGCAGACAACGAAGTCTGTTGACCAAGATAGCCTAGAAATGCAAAGAGCAAAAATGCAGTATTTGAAATTGTCTCCAAACGAACGTAAAGACTTTCGTAAGTGGTTGGTTGACCAGCAGTAATCGCACTCACTGGTGGTGTTTCCCCTCAAATATCGGGTGCATTTACTATTTTACTCTTGTTCCCATGCTCGAGCATGGGAACAAAGTTGCTGGCTACTAATATTGCCCACAACACTTCTTAAATTTCTTTCCACTACCGCAAGGGCAAGGGTCGTTGCGGCCGACTTTGTGTGCCGGTGCCTGTTGCGGAAACTCACCATCCACGTAGTACCACAGACCTTCTTCACGTAAAAATCGCGAGCGCTCTTCTAAGCACAATTCCTGCTGTTGATCGCACAGGTATGCTTTGAAATGCACGAAACCCTCTTGATCGTGTGAACCCGCTGAAGCGCTGATAACGTCTAATCGTTGCCAGTCACTATGGACGGACTCTGCAATGGCGTCGCGTTGCGATTCGGCATGACACGATGGGTGGTAGGTTGCAACCACAAAGTCGACCAAGCCGAGGACGTGTGCACTGTAGCGTGCGCGCATCAGTTGTTCGGGAGTGAGTGCGTGCTTGTGATCCTGATGAATAGGTTGACAGCAGTTGGCATAGGCTGCACTGCTGCCACAATAACAAGGGGTCATGGTGTTGTCTCGAATACGCTGATAAAAACGCCCATAGTTTATGGGCTTGCACGCAGCGTGTCGAGTGTTGGAGAGGTTTGCTTAGGTGTTGAGATTGAGCAGGTCTGCTGTCCAGCTCACCGCTTCATCATAACAGCTGCTAAGGACCTCATCGCTAATGTTGAGCCGCGTGGCAATGGTCGATACTTTCTCCCAATCGGCCTGTTCGTAGGCTTTTGTCAGCGACAAAATATCGCCCAGAGTGCCGCTTTCAGCAACCAAAGCTTGTTTGACGCTCTCTTCGACAGGCATTTCGTTGATGATCGATTCAAGTGATTGATCCAGCAGGCTATCAAGCAGCGAGAACATGCCCGTCAAAAAGGCATTGCCCATGTCGCTGTTTTCACTCAGACGTGAGTACACCAGTTCGCAGTAACGGGCCCGTTGAATCGACAAGCCATAGAGGTAATCGGGTTTATCGCTGTGTGTGGAAGCAATCGCAACCAGCGACACGAATTTACGCAGTCGTTCCTCGCCCAGATACACCAACGCTTGTTTGAATGACTGAATTTTCGAGCTGACCACCGCCGATGAATTGACAAACGTCAGCAGCTTGTACGATAAGGTGACGTCTTTGGCGATTAAGGCTTCGAGTTCTTTGTAGTCGATCTCGTCTTTGGCAATCTCTTTACACAGTTGGACGACGGTCAGAAATGCTGGTTCGAGCGATTTACGCTGAATAATCTCAGGTTTGCTGAAGAAATACCCTTGAAAGTAACGAAACCCAGCGGCCTTCGCTTGTTCGAACTCTTCGTATGTTTCCACTTTCTCAGCGAGGAAGATAATTTTAGAGCCTTTGAGTTTGTTGATGAACAGGCGAGCTTTTTCGATAGGAATGATGCGAATGTCGAACTTAATGATCGACACATACGGCAAAAATGCCTTCCACTCTGGGCTAGGTACGAAGTCATCCAGCGCGATTTTATACCCCATGTGAGCCATTTTTCGCACTGCCTGAAGCAACTCCCCGGTCGGTTCGCAATCTTCCAATACCTCGACCACCAAACTGTTGGTGGGAAACAGGGTCGGGATCATGTTGATCAAACTTTGATAGGGAAAATTCACAAAGCCCAAATGATTCCCGAGCATGTTGTAATGCGTCGACAGAAAATGATCAGACAGCAACCGGCTGGTTGCCAGGTCTGGGTCAATCTCAGGGAAGGTATTTTTAGGCCCATCCCGAAACAGCAACTCATAACCCACGGTTTTTCGGTCGCTGTCTAAAATGGGCTGTCGTGCAATATAAGAGTACGTCAAGGCTGATTGATTCTTATCGTGGTTGCTTCGTATTGTGAATAATATCAGTACACATATTCATTGCTTAGCATCATCGCAAAAGTTTGCGTGGTAGATTGCGATTTAAATCATAATTGCGATTCGAAACGTCGCTTTTCCAATGAATAACCGCTTTCAGAATAGACCAATACCGAGCCTTGGGTATACCAGTCGCCCAGAACAATCCGCGTTTTTTGCGGGGCGTCACTGATGTGATGAATGGCAGGGCGATGGGTGTGGCCATGAATCATCAGCGGGACCTGATATTTGTCCATCACATGAACCACTTCGTCCGGTGTCACATCCATAATTTCCATCGCTTTTTGGCTTTTATCTGAGCGAATGTCGGTTTGAATTTTGGCCACGATGCGTTGTTTGATGAAGAACGGCAGGCGGTTAAAGAGCCATTGCAACCAAGGCTGATGCACTTTTGCGCGAAACGCCAAATAGCGTACGTCTTGGGTACACAAAGTGTCGCCGTGCAAAATAACAGCCGAAGTGCCGTACAGGTCAATCACCGTTTCGTCGGGCAGTAACGTGACGCCCGTTTGTTTTGCAAAACGGCGGCCCACCAGAAAATCACGGTTCCCTTGAGTAAAGTAACAAGGCACCCCTTGCGCGGTTAGGTGTTTAAATTCTTGCTGAATTTGTTTGGCGAACGGGGTCGGGTCATCATCGCCAATCCAAAAATCAAACAAATCGCCCAACACATACAAGGCATCGGCGTGGATCGCTTCGTTGCGCATGAATTGAGTGAAACAATGAGTGATATCGGGGCGACTTGGGGTCAGGTGGAGATCAGAGATAAATAGTGTATGCATAGGTTCAGAAATAAGGAGCGCGATAACGCGCTCCTTTGATCGATTACTCTTCGATGGTGGTGCCAGTGATGACCACTTCGTCTAGTGGTACGTCCTGGTGCATGCCGTAAGAACCGGTACTTACGCCTTTGATCTTATTCACGATGTCCATGCCTTCGACCACTTCGCCGAATACACAGTAACCCCAACCGTCACGGTTTTCTGAACGGAAGTCCAGGAAGGTGTTGTTGTTGACGTTGATGAAGAACTGAGAGCTTGCTGAATGCGGTTCCATGGTACGCGCCATCGCGATTGAACCGACTTTGTTGCTCAGACCGTTGTTCGCTTCGTTACGAATTGGAGAGCGAGTTGCTTTTTCACGCAGGCCAGACGTCATGCCGCCGCCTTGAATCATGAAACCATCGATAACACGGTGGAACAGTGTGTTGTCGTAGAAACCGTCACGGCAGTACTGTAGGAAGTTTGCGCTTGTTTCTGGCGCTTTCTCTTCGTTCAGCTGAATTTTAATGTCACCAAAATTTGTGTGAAGGGTGATCATGTGCATTACCTTTGCTTTGTTTTGTATGAATACCGAATTTTAGCCTAACTTTTTGTTCATTCAAAACATCAAATGGATGACCTAGCGATAACAGAGTTGTTATACTGTGCCACTATTTTGGTTTTAACGGTAATTAGATAGAGATCATGTTGAAGATTTATAACTCACTTACAAGACAAAAAGAGGAATTCAAACCCATCACTGCCGGCAAAGTTGGCATGTATGTCTGTGGAGTCACAATTTACGATCTCTGTCACATCGGCCACGGTCGCACCTTTGTGTCGTTTGATGTCGTGGCCCGTTACCTGCGCTACCTTGGTTACGATTTAACCTTCGTACGCAATATCACTGACATTGATGACAAAATCATCAAACGCGCCGCCGAAAATCAGGAATCTTGTGAATCCTTGACGGAGCGTTTGATTCAAGAAATGTATGCTGATTTTGATGCACTGAACATCAAGCGCCCGGATGTTGAACCTCGCGCAACGGCGTATATTCAAGAGATCATTGAATTGGTTCAGCGTCTGATTGACCGTGGTTTTGCTTATGTAGCAGACAACGGCGATGTGATGTTTGAAGTCAACAAGTTTGATGATTACGGCAAGCTGTCGAAGCAAGACTTGGATCAGTTGCAAGCGGGTGCGCGCGTTGACATCGACATGGCGAAACGCAGTCCATTGGATTTCGTGCTGTGGAAAATGTCTAAACCCGGTGAACCGACATGGGAATCACCATGGGGACCGGGTCGTCCTGGCTGGCACATTGAATGTTCTGCGATGAACTCATCGATTTTGGGCAACCATTTTGATATTCACGGTGGGGGTTCTGATCTGCAGTTTCCACACCATGAAAATGAAATTGCTCAATCTTGCTGCGCGCATGATACGCAGTACGTGAACACGTGGATGCACAGCGGTATGGTGATGGTCGACAAAGAAAAAATGTCGAAGTCACTGGGCAACTTCTTCACCATTCGTGATGTGTTGAATCACTACGATGCAGAAACCGTGCGTTACTTCCTGATGTCTGGCCACTACCGTAGCCAACTAAACTACAGTGAAGAAAACTTGAATCAAGCTCGCGCGTCTTTGGAACGTCTGTACACATCACTGCGTGGTCTAGACATGACCGTCCCAGCCGCGGGTGGCGAAGAATACCTAACTCGTTTTACAACCGCGATGAATGACGATTTCAACACGCCAGAAGCGTATTCGGTTCTGTTTGATATGGCGCGTGAAGTGAACCGCCTGAAAACGGAAGATACCGATAAAGCGAGTGCTTTGGGCGCGCTGATGCGTGAATTGGCGGATGTGATTGGTATTTTGTATCAGGATCCGGAAGCGTTTTTGAAAGGCGATGCGGGCAACGATGACGAAGTTGCTGAAATCGAAGCGCTGATCAAACTGCGCAACGACTCTCGCGCTTCCAAAGATTGGGCGAATGCGGACATGGCGCGCGACAAGCTGAACGAGATGGGGATCGTGCTGGAAGATGGTCCAAGTGGTACGACATGGCGTCGTAAATAACGATTGTGTAAAGTGGGCGACATCGCCCACTTTCTTTTTGTGTCTGCGTGAGGCCTTGTGGTGAGCGCGACACGTGATTGCTATTTATTCCTTATCAACAATGAGGAACTCTCATGTCTATTATTCTGGGCATTGACCCGGGCTCTCGTATCACCGGATATGGCGTGATTCGCCAGCAAGGTCGCCATTTGCAGTATTTGGGCAGTGGATGTATTCGTACATCGGAAAAAGATCTGCCGCTGCGTCTGAAACAGATTTATGCCGGTGTGAGCGAAATCATCACGCAGTTTCAACCGGAAGTGTTTGCGATTGAGCAGGTGTTTATGGCGAAAAATGCCGACTCCGCGCTGAAACTTGGCCAAGCTCGCGGAAGTGCCATTGTGGCCGCCGTGAATGCCGATCTGCCGGTATTTGAATACGCGGCGCGTCTGATTAAACAAGCGGTGGTGGGGAATGGTGGCGCGGAAAAAGCACAGGTGCAGCACATGGTGCAGCAGATGTTAAAACTGCCAGCCAAACCGCAAGCGGATGCGGCGGATGCGCTTGGCGTGGCCATTTGTCATGCCAACACCAACAAAACCCTGATTGCCTTGGCTGGGCAAGCGACCAGTGCCCGACGCGGCCGCTATCGCTAACGCAACGTTCGGGAGGCTTTCTGCCTCCTGTTTGACCTATCTTTTACTGGCTATCCATCCAGTTATTGATTATCATCTTGAGCATTCTAAACTCATCAAAACCAAGGATTCCCAGTGATTGGACGTCTTCGCGGCACACTGATTGAAAAGCAACCTCCACAAGTTCTGATTGAAGTCGGCGGCATCGGGTATGAAGTACAAATGCCGATGAGCTGTTTTTATGAACTCGCGAATATCGGCGATGAAGCTATTATTTACACTCACTTTGTGGTGCGTGAAGATGCACAATTGTTGTACGGGTTTAATACCGTAAACGAACGTGCGTTGTTCCGTGAAGTCATTAAAGCCAATGGTGTTGGTCCGAAAATGGGCTTGGCCATTCTGTCTGGTATGACGGCGAGCCAATTTGTTGCTTGTGTAGAACGAGAAGACATTTCAACGTTGGTGAAGTTGCCCGGTGTGGGTAAAAAGACCGCAGAACGTTTGGTGGTGGAAATGAAAGACCGCCTCAAAGGGTGGGGGGCTGGTGATTTGTTTACTCCGGCAACCGACGCAGCACCGCTTGATGCGATGGGCGCGATCCATGACCAAAACGCCGAAGAGGAAGCGGTGAGCGCACTGCTGGCGCTTGGTTATAAACCAGCGCAGGCGTCCAAAGCGGTGTCTCAAGTGGCGCAACCGGATATGACCAGCGAACAATTGATTCGCGAAGCGTTGAAGTCGATGGTTTAAACCCAACAGACGGCTCACTTTAGCCGTCTGTTTTTTTCTCAAGCCAATGGATGCGGTGCTTATTGTGTTGATTGGTTTCGCTGCCCACACAGCGTTGTTACCCCTATAGTCTCCCTGCTAACGAACAGGAATTGTTGAATGATTGAAGCCGATCGCCTTATTGCTCCGACCAACCCTTCATTTAAAGATGAAGAGGTGATCGATCGTGCGATTCGTCCGAAGAAGCTGGCCGATTACCGAGGTCAGGATCACGTCCGTGATCAGATGGAAATTTTTATTCAAGCGGCGCAAAAACGCAGCGAAGCACTCGACCATTTGCTGATCTTTGGGCCGCCGGGGTTGGGAAAAACCACCCTCGCTAATATTGTCGCCAATGAGATGGAAGTGAGCATTCGCACCACGTCAGGCCCAGTGTTGGAAAAAGCGGGCGATCTCGCAGCGCTGCTGACCAACTTGGAAGAGAACGATGTGCTGTTCATCGATGAAATTCACCGTCTCAGCCCTATGGTGGAAGAGGTTCTCTATCCGGCGATGGAAGATTATCAGCTGGACATTATGATTGGTGAAGGACCAGCTGCGCGTTCCATCAAAATTGATTTGCCACCCTTTACTTTGATTGGGGCCACAACCCGCGCTGGGTCGTTAACCTCACCGCTGCGCGATCGTTTCGGCATTGTGCAGCGTCTTGAATACTATAAAGTGGCTGACCTGCAACACATTGTGCAGCGCAGTGCGGACTGCCTTGGCCTCTCTATGGATGCTGAAGGGGCGCTGGAAGTGGCGCGTCGTGCTCGCGGTACACCCCGTATTGCCAACCGTCTGCTGCGCCGAGTGCGTGATTTTGCAGAAGTGAAGGGCAATGGTCATATTTGTGCTGACATCGCAGATAAAGCGCTTAATATGCTGGATGTGGACCATCAAGGGTTTGATTACATGGACCGTAAGTTGCTACTGGCCATTATGGAGAAATTTGGTGGGGGACCGGTTGGCCTCGATAACTTGGCTGCTGCGATTGGTGAAGAGAAAGATACGATTGAAGATGTGATCGAACCGTTTCTCATTCAGCAGGGTTATTTGCAACGAACGCCTCGCGGCCGGATTGCGACCGATCGCGCCTACTTGCATTTTGGTTTAGAAAAATAACGTTACAATTAATTCTCCCTTCAAATAAAAAAGTGTTTTTGTGGATCTAAATCACACTTTTTGAAATTCCCTTACGCTGAAAGGGTTAGCTAATTTCGATGAATTGTTAACCCTTTGTACGCCTTTTCTCGTATCTAATTGTGTTTTTTACCTAATGCTAACAAGAAAGTTTATCTTTCGTTGATCTGTATCATTTTGTGGTTTTTTTATACATTTTTGGACAGCATAATTTGATGTAAATCAAGGCGGTTTTCTCCTATAAACCTTTTGAAACATCTGGTTTTTGGCAGTAGTATTAGTTCCAGCTATATTAGCTGATGCTTAACAATTAACTAACCACAATGGTACATAATTGCAACAAGTTATAGCGGTAAACTAACAAATTAACGTTATTGTTAACCTGTCTTTTTTCTGTTGATTTATGTCGAAAGTGTCATTCAGCCGACACAAAGGAGTTACCATGATTGACGTAGTTGATCTATCGCGATTGCAGTTCGCAATGACAGCGATGTATCACTTCTTGTTCGTTCCATTGACTCTAGGCATGGCGTTCCTGCTTGCCATCATGGAGTCTTTATACGTAATGACTGATAAGCAAATCTATAAGGACATGACCAAGTTCTGGGGTAAGCTTTTCGGTATTAACTTTGCTCTGGGCGTGGCGACCGGCCTGACCATGGAGTTCCAGTTTGGTACCAACTGGTCATACTATTCTCATTATGTAGGCGATATTTTTGGCGCCCCTCTCGCTATCGAAGCACTCGTGGCCTTCTTTTTGGAATCCACCTTTGTCGGTTTGTTCTTCTTTGGCTGGGATCGATTGTCAAAACGTCAACACTTAGCCGTGACCTGGCTGGTGGCTTTGGGTTCTAACTTCTCGGCGTTGTGGATCTTGATCGCAAACGGCTGGATGCAAAACCCAGTGGGCGCTGATTTCAACTTCGAAACCATGCGTATGGAAATGGTGAGCTTTGCGGAAGTGGTGTTCAACCCAGTGGCTCAGGTTAAATTCGTACACACGGTCGCTGCCGGTTACACAACAGGTGCAATGTTCATTCTAGGCATCAGCTCATACTACCTGTTGAAAGGTCGCGATATTGCGTTTGCACGTCGCTCTTTTGCTATCGCAGCATCTTTCGGTATGGCAGCAGTTCTGTCTGTGATCGTGCTGGGTGACGAATCTGGTTACGAAGTGGGCGAAGTGCAAAAAGTGAAACTGGCTGCGATTGAAGCCGAGTGGCACACCGAGCCTGCTCCTGCGGCCTTTACGCTGTTTGGTTTACCGAATCAGGAAACCATGAATACTGACTTCGCAATCAAGATTCCGTATGTGATGGGTATCATCGCCACTCGTTCTCTTGATACGCCAGTGACCGGTCTGCGCGACCTGCGTGAAGAACACGTCGACCGTATCCGTAACGGTATGTACGCTTACGAATTGCTGGAAAAACTACGTGCGGGTGATAAATCTGCAGAGAACGTTGCAGCATTTGACGAAGTGAAAAATGACCTTGGTTACGGCCTGTTGCTAAAACGCTACACAGACAAAGTGACTGACGCGACTGAAGATCAAATTCAAGCGGCGGCGGATGATTCTATTCCGACGGTATGGCCGCTGTTCTGGTCTTTCCGCATCATGGTTGCGTGTGGTTTCATCATGCTATTCGTATTTGGTGCCGCATTCGTGCAAACATGTCGTCAGAAGATCGAACAGAAACGTTGGATCCTCAAAGCCGCACTGTTTAGCATTCCACTACCATGGATTGCCGTTGAAACGGGTTGGTTCGTTGCCGAGTTTGGTCGTCAGCCATGGGCGGTTGGTGAAATCCTGCCAGTGCATACTGCAGCATCGGCGCTGAGCGCTGGTGAAATCTGGACATCACTGTTTGCGATTCTTGCGCTGTACACTGCATTCTTGATTGCTGAAGTGTATCTGATGGTGAAATTTGCTCGCAAAGGTCCAAGCAGCCTGAAAACAGGCCGCTACCACTTTGAGCAAAACGGCAACACTGTGGAAGACAGAGTTAGTCGTCAGGTCGAAGCGTAAGGCAGGGAGAGAAGATTATGTTTGATTACGAAATCCTACGACTCATTTGGTGGGTACTGATTGGCGTACTGCTGGTGGGCTTTGCCATCACTGATGGTTTCGATATGGGCGTTGGTGCGTTGGTGCCGATTATCGGTAAAAACGACAACGAACGCCGTGTGATGATTAACTCGATTGCGCCTCACTGGGATGGCAACCAAGTTTGGTTGATCACCGCAGGTGGTGCGCTGTTTGCGGCATGGCCTCTGGTGTACGCGACATCATTCTCAGGGTTCTACCTGGCGATGATCGTGACTCTGGCTGCCTTGTGGTTGCGTCCGATTGGCTTGGATTACCGCTCGAAATTGGAAAACCCAAAATGGCGTAATGCTTGGGACATCTGTATTTCAATCAGTGGTTTTGTGCCGCCAATCATTTTTGGTGTGGCATTTGGTAACTTGCTGCAAGGCGTACCGTTCCAGCTGAGCGAGTTCGCAATGCCGACTTACCACGGTTCGTTCTTTGGTCTGCTCAACCCATTTGGTTTGGTCTGTGGCCTAGTCAGCCTGTTTATGATCCTGATGCAGGGTGCAACATGGCTGCAAATGAAAACCACCGGTGATGTACATGTTCGCGCTCGCAACATGGCTCAACTGACTGGTTTGCTTACCGTGATTTTGTTTGTTGCAGCAGGCTTCTGGGTACAAAACATCGATGGCTACGTGATTACCAGTGCGATTGATACCATGGGCCCATCGAACCCACTGAACAAAGAAGTGGCACGCGAAGCAGGTGCTTGGATGCATAACTTTGAGCAGTATCCTCTGCTTTGGGCTGCGCCAGCCTTGGGTGTTGTCATGCCGCTGCTGGCGGTGCTCGCTTCTCGCGTTGAGAAAGGTGGCATTGCGTTCCTCGCTTCAAGCTTGGGTAACGCGGGCGTTATCTTCACTGCGGGTTTTGCCATGTTCCCATTCGTGATGCCATCAAGCCTGATGCCTAGCCACAGCTTGACCATGTGGGATGCAACCTCAAGTGAGCTGACCCTGAACCTGATGACGGGTGTGGCGTTTGTCATGGTGCCAATCATTCTGGGTTACACCACTTGGTGTTACTACAAAATGTTCGGCCGCTTGGATGACAAGTTCATCGAAGACAACAAAAACTCACTGTACTAAGGAGCTCAGACTATGTGGTATTTTGCGTGGATTCTTGGCGTATTGCTCGCCTGTGCATTCGGCATCATCAATGCTCTTTGGTTAGAGCACTCAGAAATGATGGACAAAGATAGTGAGTAATTGGTCTGATCAGATTGCCAATTTACATGCGCCAATGGATAGAACCCGATTGAAGGTTCTATCCCTGATTCTCGGTTTCTACCACGTTGCAATGGTGATGTGGGATCCAGAAGCGTACAGCGCGAGCATTGGTGGTTTTAATGCAGTGGTGGCACCGTTACTGATTTGGGCGATTTGCTCAAGCATGGTATACGGTGTCGGCTTCAAACCACGTAAATGGATTTGGCAACTGGTATTCAGCCCTTACATCTCACTGCCGATTCTGCTTTGTTTGTTGGCGATCCGCGTGATCGGATAACAAAGCAGCATCATTGATGATGATTTATTCGAATTAGCGCTGTCTCTTTGAGGCAGCGCTAATTTTTTGTCAGTCGCAGGCGAAATCTTTGCGACACCTTGTACTAACATCAATGAGATGCGTTATAGTAACCCACTCATTCAGCCATCTAGTGAGACGGTTACGTCACTATCATGCAAGTTTTTAACTGGCCAATTACTATTTACTACGAAGACACAGACGCCGGTGGCGTGGTCTACCATTCCAATTACCTCAAATTTTTCGAACGTGCGCGGACAGAAATGCTGCGTTCTTTCGGTGTGTCGCAGCAAGTGTTGCTGGAACAAAGCATCGGCTTTGTTGTCCGACATGCTGACATCGATTTTTTGCAAGGGGCTCGTCTTGACGATCAACTGACGGTCGTGACCTCAATCGCAGAGCTTAAAAAGGCGTCGTTAACCTTCTGTCAGGAGCTGGTAAATCCTGATGGGCGACTATTGTGTAAAGCAATGGTTAAGGTAGCATGTATCGACAATGAGAAAATGAAACCCAAGGCGATGCCTCAATCAATTTTTTTGGAGTTTACCCATAGTGACTGCTGATATTTCTATTCTCGATTTATTTTTGCAAGCCAGCTTCCTCGTTAAGGTGGTGATGCTGATTCTTTTGGGGATGTCGATTGTCTCGTGGGCGATGATCATCAAGCGCAGTAAAGTGCTGTCTCAAGCTGCACGTAGTGCGGAAGCATTTGAAGATAAGTTCTGGTCAGGAACAGATCTGTCGGTGCTGTATCAAGATGTCAAAAAGCGCAAGGACGAAATCGCCGGCACAGAAGAGATTTTCTATTCTGGCTTTACAGAGTTTGCCCGCCTACGCAAAACCAATGCAGCTTCTCCAGACTACGTCATGGAAGGCACTGGCCGTGCGATGCGCGTGTCTGTGGCGCGTGAAGTTGATGATTTAGAAACCAACTTGCCATTTCTGGCAACGGTTGGCTCAATCAGCCCTTACATCGGCCTGTTTGGTACCGTGTGGGGGATCATGCACGCTTTCATCGCGTTGGGGCAGGTGAAACAAGCGACACTGGCAATGGTTGCCCCAGGTATCGCAGAAGCGCTGGTCGCGACCGCGATGGGGCTGTTTGCCGCGATTCCTGCGGTGATGGCATATAACCGTCTGAGCAACAAAGTCAGTAAGCTGGAACACGGTTACGCCACCTTCTCTGAAGAGTTTCACAGTATTCTCCATCGTCAGGCGATGGCAGGTAGGGAATAACGTATGGCAGGTTATCAACCGAAAAAGCGGAAGATGACGGCTGAGATTAACGTCGTACCTTACATCGATGTCATGTTGGTACTGTTAATCATCTTTATGGTGACGTCGCCTTTTGTGACACAAGGTGTGGATGTGGAGCTTCCTCAAACGACCACGGCCAAATCGATGTCTGATATGGCGGGAGACAGCGACGCCAGCTTTATCATCGTTGAAATCGATAAAGAGGGGAACCTCGGTTTGAGCGTGAACGATGAAGAAGTACAGCGCGGCCTGTCGCTACAGGACGTGATTGTTCGCATCAAAGCGGAATTATCGCTAAAGCCCGATTCCCCTGTGGCGGTGGGCGGCGACCGAGCCACGCCGTATGCGGATGTGGTGCTGGTACTGGACGAACTGAGCCGAGCAGGTATTCCTAAAGTTGGCTTATTAACGGATATCAAGGAATAGGCTTAATACTGTTCATGAAAGATCAGAAGTCGAAGAAAAACGATTACAAAAAGCCGCTTGTCATCTCGGTTGCTTTACACGTGGTGCTGGTGGTGGCCTTGCTATGGGGCACGGACTTTACGATGTCCAAACCCGAAGTCAGTGGCCGGATGGTGGAAGCTGTGGTGATTGACCCGAATTTGGTCAAGCAGCAGGCACAGCAGATTCGCAGCCAACGGGAAGCAGCCGCAAAGCAAGAGCAGGAGCGGCTGGATAAGTTGCGCCGCGAAAGCGAGCAGTTGGAAAAGAACCGCAAAGAGGCTGAAGAGCGTATTCGCCAGTTGAAAGAACAACAAGCGAAAGACGCGAAAGCGGCTCGAGAAGCTGAAAAGGCTCGCCAACAGAAAGAACAAGAGCAAAAAATTGCCGCAGAAAAAGCGAAACAGGAACAAGCACGCGCTGCCAAAGCTGAAGCCGAACGTAAGCTGAAAGAAGAAGCAGCGAAGAAAGCTGAAGCAGAACGAGCAGCTAAAGCCGCGGCGGCAGCGAAAGCAGAACAAGAGCGAGTCGCACGTGAGAAAGCGGCTCAAGAAGCGCAAGAAAAGGCGCGTAAAGAGCGCGAAGCGGCTGCCAAAGCGGAACAAGAACGTATCGCGAAAGAAAAGGCAGCCAAAGCTGCGGCTGAAAAAGCTCGCATTGAAAAAGAGCGCGCGCAGCAAGCTGAGCGAGAACGCAAAGAACAAGAAGCCGCGTTGAACAATATCTTCGCCGGCTTGGAAACGGAATCGCAAAACAACTCAGCGGCACGCTCGCAGCACGTTACCAGTGAAGCGCAACGTTGGGGCGCGATCTACACGCAGCTGATTCAACAAAACTTGTTACTGGAAGATAGTTTCAAGGGAAAGCAGTGTAGGGTGAATCTGCGCCTCATCCCTACTGGAACAGGCGCGATTGTTGGCGATCTTCGTATTCTTGATGGTGACAGCCGACTGTGTGCGGCCACCAAACGTGCGGTGGCGCAAGTGGGGACCTTCCCACTGCCGAAGAAAGATGAATCTGACGTCATCGAAAAGCTAAAGAACATCAATTTAACCGTAGTACCAGAGTAAAAAGGAAAAGCTTGTGTTAAAGCGATTAATGTTAGGATGCCTGCTTGTGGTATCAAGCAGCGTGCAATTTGCCAATGCGGCGTTGGAGCTGGTGATCACCGACGGTATCAACTCCGCGCGTCCAATTGCGATTGTTCCTTTCAAATGGGAAGGAAAAACCAAACTGCCACAAGATGTCTCTGGCGTGATTGCCTCGGATCTTCAGCGCAGTGGTAAATTTAGCCCCATTCCAACCAACAAAATGCCTCAAACGCCATACAACGAAGCCGACGTCAAATTCGACGCATGGACAAGTATTGGTGTCGATGCGCTACTGACCGGTAGTATTACCCAAAATGCCGATGGCAACTACGTCATCAACTATCAATTGGTCGATGTGGTGCGAGGTCAGTTAACCCAAGGCCAAAGCCGTGCGTTAAGTTCTGATGGTCAACTGGTCTTGTCGAAAGATCATGTGCTGTTTAATAAAGTGGCGACGGTTCCGGCCAAGCGCATGCGTGAATACGCGCACCGTATTGCTGATCTGGTGTACGAAGAACTCACTGGTGAACGTGGCGCTTTCTTAACGCGCATTGCTTACGTGGTGGTGAACGATAAAGATGCTTATCCTTATCAGCTGCGTGTGGCCGACTACGACGGTTACAACGAACGTTTGGTGTTGCGCTCGAAACAACCATTGATGTCGCCTGCTTGGTCTCCGGACGGTAAGAAACTTGCCTATGTGAGCTTTCAAAACGGCCAGGCAGAAATTTACATCATGAACATTTATACCGGTGAGCGTGAAAAAGTGACGTCATACCCACGTCACAATGGGGCGCCAAGATTCTCTCCGGATGGCAAAACGCTGGCCTTGGTTTTATCAAAAACCGGTAGTTTGCAGGTCTACACACTGGATCTGACCAGCCGCAAGCTGACGCAAATTACGAGTGGTCGGTCAAATAACACAGAACCTTTCTGGAATCCTGATGGTAAATCCCTGATATTTACATCGGATCGGGGTGGTAAACCACAGATATATCAAGTAAATTTGACAGACGGTGCGACCAAACGTCTGACCTGGCAAGGTAGCCAAAATTTAGGTGGTCAAATTACGCCGGATGGCCGATTCCTCGTGATGGTGAATCGCAGTAACTCTGGTTTTAACTTGGCAAAACAAGACTTGGAAACCGGTTCTGTGCAAATTCTGACGAAGACTTTGCTTGATGAGTCTCCAAGTATTGCACCGAATGGTGGTATGGTCATTTACAGTTCTATCTATAACAAGGCAAACGTATTGTCTATGGTGTCGATAGATGGACGATTTAAAGCTAGATTACCGGCAACTAATGGGCGCGTTAGAGCACCTGCTTGGTCTCCGTTTTTATAGCAACTAACTATTACATAGTAAGGAAAATAAGATGCAACTTAACAAAGTTCTTAAAGGGCTACTGATTGCGCTACCAGTACTAGCAGTGACTGCATGTAGTTCAAGCGACGAAGCGGCAAACGCTTCTGGTTCTGAAACTAACCAAACTACGTCAGGTACAGCAGGCAACGTGGATACAACCGTTGTTTCGCCAATGGACGAGAATGCACAACTTTCTGAACAAGAGTTGAAAGAACAAGCGCTTCGTGAAACTCAAACCATCTACTTCGCATTCGACAACGCAACAATCGCAAGCGATTACGAAGAAATGCTAGCAGCGCACGCTGTATACCTGACTAAAAACCCAAGCCTGAAAGTGACTATCGAAGGTCACGCAGACGAGCGTGGTACTCCAGAGTACAACATCGCACTGGGTGAGCGTCGTGCGCAAGCTGTTGCTAAATACCTAGAAGCACTGGGTGTTCAAGCTGACCAAATCGCTATTGTAAGCTACGGTGAAGAGAAGCCGCTACTTCTAGGTCAAACTGAAGAAGTATACGCGAAGAACCGCCGTGCTGTTCTAGTATACTAATTGAGGATGAACCTCATGTTCAGTAACCTAAAGCGCGTGTTTACGCTTACGTTACTGGCAAGTGCAGCGAGCGTTTCGTTCGCTGCACCAGCTCCAGTATCTGACCTGAGTAACAGCAACAATTCCGCGTCTGCGACACGTTCTGGTGCGCCAGAAGGTGAGGTGGCACGTCTCGAACGCTTGCTAGAAAACCGTAATCGCATGCAGTTGCAAATGCAAAAGCAACTGGACGATATGTCCTTGGAAATTAATGAATTACGTGGGCAGATAGAACGAAACAACTACGACATGCAGCAAATGCTGGAGCGTCAGCGCGAATTGTTTGTCGAGCTGGATAACGTTCGTAGTGACATGAAAAAACGTCCGGCTGCGGCTGCCGTGGCAGATACCAGTCAAAGTGAAGAGATTCCGGCTGGTACATTCAGCAGTGATGCTGACGAACAAGCTGCCTATGAAAATGCCGTCGATCTGATCTTGAAAAAACGTGATTACGCTGGCGCAATCGCTGCGTTTCAACAGTTTCAGAAAGACTACCCTAATTCAAATTTCGCCTCGAATTCGCATTACTGGCTAGGCCAGCTCTATTTTGCGAAGAAGCAAGATCCAGAAGCGGTGAAGAGCTTCGCGGCTGTGTTGGCATACAAAGATTCCAACAAGCGTGCGGATGCGATGGTCAAACTTGGCGATATCGCCAAGCGTAATAACAACGCTGCACAGGCAAAGAAATACTATCAGCAAGTTGTGGATGAATATCCAGACAGTGCATCTGCCAAAGTGGCAAAAGAAAATCTCAAGTAGTCAAAAGGTCGCATTCTGCGGCCTTTTTTGTCTCTGGTGTGTTGCGATAATGGACGGTTTGGATACCACGTTCTGGCACCAATCACTTTTGCCTATCGCTGAGGTTACAGTGTACAATGCCCGGATTAAGGAAGTTGCGTAGAGCAAGAGCAATGAGTCATATACTGGATAAGATAGACACGGTTTACCCGTTCCCTCCCAAACCGATTCCGTTAACAGAACAAGAAAAACAAACGTATATCGCAAGTATCAAACAACTGCTGAAAGACAAAGATGCAGTGTTGATTGCCCACTATTACACCGATCCTGAAATTCAGGCACTGGCTGAAGAAACGGGCGGCTTTGTGGGTGATTCCCTTGAAATGGCTAAGTTTGGTAACCGCCATCCTGCCAGCACGCTGATTATTGCTGGTGTGCGCTTCATGGGGGAATCCGCCAAAATTCTTACGCCCGAAAAACGCATTTTGATGCCAACACTGGAAGCGGAATGTTCGCTTGATTTGGGCTGCCCAGCAGACAAATTCACAGAATTTTGCGATGCGCACCCAGACCACACGGTGGTGGTGTATGCCAATACGTCCGCGGCGGTCAAAGCACGGGCAGACTGGGTTGTCACCTCTAGCATTGCGTTAGAAATTGTGGAACATCTGGATGCCGATGATAAAAAAATCATCTGGGGGCCGGATCGCCATTTAGGTTCATACATCGCCAATAAAACGGGCGCAGACATGCTGTTGTGGCAAGGCGAATGCGTCGTGCACGATGAGTTCTCTGCCGATGCGCTGAAAAAAATGAAGTCGCTGTATCCTGATGCTGCCATTTTGGTGCATCCGGAATCACCTTCCAGCGTGGTGGAACTGGCAGATGCTGTCGGTTCAACCAGCCAACTGATCAAAGCGGCCAAATCGCTGCCACAGAAAAAAATGATTGTGGCGACGGACAAAGGCATCTTCTTCAAGATGCAGCAAATGGTGCCAGAAAAAGAGTTGATCGAAGCGCCAACCGCTGGTGCTGGTGCAACCTGTCGTAGCTGCGCTCACTGCCCGTGGATGGCAATGAACGGTTTGAAGGCGATTGAACAGGCCTTGCGTGATGGCGGTGAAGCGCATGAAATCTTTGTGGATGAAGCGCTCCGTGTGAAATCACTGATCCCACTTAATCGCATGCTGGATTTTGCTGAACAACTGAACATGCAAGTCAAAGGCAACGCGTAAGCCGTCAGTGAGTTTTCATTGATCGCAAATCCATCGAAAAAGCCCGTCCATTGGACGGGCTTTTTTACATCATATCGATCACTGCTGCTCAGCCAGTGCCACCCCACGTTGGGTCAGGCCACATAGCATCACTGGAATCGCATTGTAAATCTCTTCAAACTGATCAAGGCCTTCTAAACCTTGTTCAGCCAAGGTTGCGAGCGAGGTTTCCGGATCATAGAGCATGCTCAGCGAGAGCAACACACCACCGAGCAATGCGTTGTCCTGGCTCTCTTGCGGCATCAGCACTTCCCAGTCATCGCGCGCGAGCTGCCAGCCTTGCAGTGTGCCTTCACAAAAATCGCGGGCGGCTTGATTGATGATCTCTTCTTCATCCAGTTCACAGCCTTCTGGCCATGCCCAACTGCCATTTAACAGCGCTGGGCGATAGACGTTCCACATGTCGATGATGTGTTGAAAATAGCTTTCCATCACTTCGGCGTCGGTAAATGGCGCAACTTCTTCTCCGCCCCATAAGAATGGCAGCCACTCTTCGGGTGGCAGAATGTTGGGAGCGGAAGCCATCGCTGTCACAAAACCACGGGTCTTCGCTTCGTTCAGCAGTCGGTCTTCTAACTCAGGTAAGGCGAGAATATCGTGTAACGTCAAAATAGAGTTCCATACTTATCTGGGGAAAATAAGCGCCCATCTTACCCTCAAACGCACCTCAAAGGCGAATTAGTTGCATTAAAACCGAATGCTTTGCGAACAAAAGAGAGCGGTGTCTGAATCACGAAATCAATGAATAAAACATTTTACTCAATAACTTATTCACTATACTTGTACAAACGGAAAAATTTCAAAGGCTTATGGAAATACGTTCCTCACTAAAACGTAAAAGTATGCTCGCTCTGGGCGTGTACCTGTTTTTCTTCCTCGCGACGATAGGAACGGTGACCTATTGGGTGGTGGAAGCCCCTTTTCGCCAAGAGGTACAGCAGAATCTGGATTTGCGCGCGACGTTGTTAGCGACACAAGTGCGGGAGCCGCTGAACAGCTCCATTGGCGTGTTACAGAGCATTGTGAGCATCGGCCAAAGTGGGCAAGGGCAGACGGAGCAAAGCCGAATGCTGCGGTCGCTTTTCTCCATTCTTGACGGTGTGGTGATCAGCGGTGGATTGTGGCCAACGCCCAACAGCATCGTGCCTGATCGTCAGTACACGAGTTTGTTCTTCAACCGCGCCACTGATGGCAAGGTTGATCAATTGATCTCTTGGAACAATCCGGCAGCCGGTGGTTATGACCGTGAAGCGTGGTATCTGTCGGCGGTGGATGAACCCAAAGGCAGCGTGATGTGGTCGCCGGTCTATGTGGACTCTTACACCCAAGTGCAGATGATCACCGCCTCCGCACCGTATTACGTGGATGGACATTTTGCGGGTGTGGCTACGGTGGATTTGTCGCTCGAAGGCTTTGTGGATTTTATTGCTGATCACGCAGAGGAATATGGCCTTGGGATTAAACTGCATGATGCCTATGGGTCGATCATCAGTGAGCACAATTTTCATTTACGCCGCGGCGCGTATGTCAGCCGCTACCCGTTTGGCGATTTCCATTGGCAGTTGGAAGTGGTCAATGCGCGTCGATTGGTCAACGAGCAAGTGTATGAGTTGATCTCGGGCGTGGAGCGTGGGTTGATTCCATTGCTATTGCTGTGCGTCATGTTCGGTTATTACCTGCTTAATCGCTACTTGATTAAGCCGATTGTGGTGATTGCACAAAAAGTAGATGAGTCGATGGAAGGCGGCATCATCGATGTGCCGTATCACAGCCAAGATGAAATCCGGTACCTTATCGATACCTTCAATCAAAAAACCGTCTATCTCGAAGCGGAGAAAGTCAAAGCCCAGGCTTCAACCAAAGCCAAGAGTGCGTTCTTAGCGACCTTGTCTCATGAGATTCGTACACCGATGAATGGTGTGTTGGGAACCGCGCAAATTCTGTTAAAAAGCGACCTCAAACCGCGACAACGTCAGCAGATGAAGAGCCTCTACGAGTCCGGTGAACACATGATGACGCTGCTGAACGAAATCCTCGACTTCTCCAAAATAGAGCAGGGCCATTTGGAGCTCGATCGCAGCAGTTTTCCGCTGGATTCCATCATTGGTAGCGTCACCAGCGTTTACTCCACGTTGTGTAACGAAAAAGGGCTGCAATTTAAAGTCTATTCGCAAATTGAAGAGAACCGTTGGTATTACTCAGATAAAGCACGCTTGCGCCAAATCCTATTCAACCTACTCAACAATGCGGTTAAGTTCACCTATCGCGGGTTGGTCGAGGTCATTCTTGAAGAAGAAATTGTTGGCGAGCAGTTGTATCTCATCATTCAAGTGCGTGACACCGGCATCGGCATTCCCAAAGACGCGCAAAACAAAATCTTCAAACCGTTTGAGCAGGCGGAATCGTCTACCACACGTCGTTTTGGTGGCACTGGGTTGGGGCTGGCCATCGTCAAGCAGATCACCGAATTGATGCGCGGTTCTGTCAACGTGGTGAGTGAAGTGGGCATTGGAACCAGTTTTACCATTCGCGTGGCCATTGATGCGACGGAGTCACAAACCACCACCACGAAACCACTGCGTCACGTCAGTTACACAGGATTGCGAGTACTGATCGTCGAAGACAATCGCACCAACAGCGTCATTCTGGAAACTTTCATGAAAAACAAAGGGTTTGAGTGCTCGTGTGTCGAAAATGGCGCTTTAGCAATCAAAGCCGTCAAAGATGGTCATTACGACCTCATTTTGATGGACAACCACATGCCAGTTAAAGATGGCGTTGAAGCGATTGATGGCATTCGACGCTTGGATAGCGACAAAGCCAAAGTGCTCATCTTTGGCTGCACCGCAGATGTTTTTAAAGAAACGCGCGAGCAGATGCTCCATGCGGGCGCCGATTTTATTATTGCCAAACCGATTGACGAGAATGAACTAGACGATGCGTTATATCGTCATGCCAATGCCCTGTATCAATTTCAGACGCATCAGCGAAAGCCCGTGTTCTCCGGTTCAACCGAAGAGCTGTTGGTCAAACTCTATATTGCTTTGGATAATCAAGCCGTTGATGACGCGCTGGAAATCACCGAATCATTGCAACAAACCCTTCCACTTCCTGCCGATCACCAGATTGTCCACGTTCTGGAACAGACCCTTGAATCGTTAAGAAGAGGGCGCGTTCCCTCACACGATCAAATCGATCTTTTAACGGTCTTACTGACTGAATTCTGTAATTAAATTACAAATAGAGCGCAAAGTTAAACGATTGTCTTGTTAAGTAGTTGTAAATTTAGCGGGAGTGGCTACTTTTCTCTCACTTTTTGGTAGTTTATTTACCATTTGAAACGAAAAACGGAACCTAAAACTAATATTTGTGTGATTTAATAGCGCCATAATCTGGATGAAATGTAATATCCAGTCATCTGTTTTATTAAATCATTTAAATTGCAGTTAAATATTTCATTGATGAGGGTGTAAATGAAACCACGTGGTCCGTTTTGTATCAGACACGCAGCCGCGGATACATTTGCCATGGTCGTGTTCTGTTTTGTCGCTGGAATGATCATCGAGATCTTTATTTCAGGTATGACGTTTGAGCAGTCGCTGGCTTCGCGTACGCTCTCGATTCCGGTCAACATCGCCATTGCATGGCCGTATGGCGTCTTTCGAGATTTCGTGTTGCGTCAAGGTCGAAAACTGTCGACCGGGAGCGTGATGAAGAACATCTCGGATTTGGTGGCGTATGTCTTGTTCCAGTCACCGGTTTACGCGGCGATTTTGTACACCGTTGGCGCGTCAAGCGAACAGATCATCACCGCGGTAGCCAGTAACGCATTGGTGTCTTGTGGCATGGGCGTGCTGTATGGTTACTTCCTCGACATGTGTCGCCGTTGGTTTAAAGTGCCAGGTTACTATCAAAACATCTGAACGCGGTGATTTTGTGCGAATTAGCCAATTAGTAAGCAAACAAACCACATTGTCCGCTTTTTTTAGGTTTTGCTCTTGACCATCTTCAGCAGAATCATTAAATTAGCGCCTCGTTAGCCGATAAGGTTAACACAACGGTGAGTTGTCCGAGTGGCTTAAGGAGCACGCCTGGAAAGTGTGTATACGGCAACGTATCGAGAGTTCGAATCTCTTGCTCACCGCCAAATTCTAAGCCCCAGCAGAAATGCTGGGGCTTTTTCGTTTCTGCAATCTCAACTAGATGCGTTTTGGCGTGACGCCACGTTTAACGCCGACAAGTCCAAAATTATGAGTAGTTTCATAGGAAGCCTCGATGCATATGGGTTAGACTGAAAGCTACCTCATTGTTTTCTAAGAATGTATTGATGACGTCGAAAGAGCGCAGAGCTGAAATTCTCAGTTATATCCAACTTCATCAGCGTGGCACGGTTCGCTATTTTTCAAAGCGCTATCAAGTGTCTGAAGTCACCATCCGCCACGATCTGAACATCCTTGAACGACAAGGTTGTGTGACGCGTTGTTATGGCGGCGCGCTGATCAACGCGCAATTTGCATTTGACCAACCATTGCACGATAAAAAGCAGTTAAATCAGGACATCAAAAGCCAGCTCGGTGCGTATGCTGCCTCGCTGGTGGAAGACGGTGACACCTTAATTCTCGACTCCGGCTCGACCACAGAGCACATTGCATTTCATTTGACGCATAAAAAGCAGCTGAAGGTGATGACGAATGCCATCAACATTGCGTACCACCTGGCCAATCACGAAGACATTGAAGTGATTGTGACGGGAGGGGTGATGCGCAAAAATTCGTATTCATTGCATGGCGAGTCCGGTGAAGCGCTGCTCGGCCAGTTTCGCTTCAATAAACTGTTTTTGGGTGTGGATGGTTTTGATAAGTCTGCGGGGATCACCACGCCCCATTCGGGCGAGGCCAACATCAATCGCAGCATGGTGGCGGCGGCTCAGATGGTGATCGCCGTGGCGGACTCTTCGAAATTTAACCGGCAAAGTTTCTGTTTAATCGCGCGTCCAGAACAGTTGGACATGCTGATTACCGATAGTGGTATTCCTGACGATTATCACCGTGAATTGGTGGCGATGGGGGTGGATGTGCGTTTGGTGGACCGGCTGCCAACGGCCTGATGATTGCCTCCTTTTCACCATGTGCCCCAAAGGGTGACCGCTGAATTTTAAGCTGACTTTCGCAAAGTGTGATCTCACGCAGGTCATGATGTGAAATTGCGCCGCTTTTTTAACCACTGCTTTCCCTTTCACTTTCACTTCCCTTATTTCCTTGAATTTCTGTGGTTAACCCTCGTTTGACTGTCGAATTATCGAAAGATTAACCTTTCACTTTTTGCGAAGTGAAAGGCTTTTTGTCGTTAAATCGAAAGGTTTTCCGCTGTGATCTGGCTTTCATTTTTCTCAAACAGCCCCTGATTAAATAAAAACACAACGAAGCGAAAGCTGTGGAAAGCCAACTGAAAGGCAACGAAAGGGGAGAACAATGATGACCAGCGCAGAACGTCGACAACGAATCATGTCTCACATTCAGCAACACGGCTCGGGCAAAGTGGATGATTTCGCGCTGACCTTTAATGTCTCTGCCGTCACGATTCGCCATGACCTCAATGTGCTTGAAAAAGAAGGCTGTGTTTTTCGCTGTTACGGCGGCGCAAACCTCAATCCCAATTTCGCGTTTGACCAACCGCTACATCGAAAAGATCAACTAAATCGCACGACCAAACAGATGATTGCTTTGGCAGCCGCGCAGTTAATTAGCGATGGCGAAGCCGTCATTCTCGACTCCGGCTCAACCATCGCGTTGATGCCTCAGCATCTGACCCAGAAAAAATTAGTCGTGATGACGAATGCACTCAACACCGCGTACCAACTGAGCCACAACGACAATGTGGAGCTGCATGTTATTGGCGGCAGTTTGCGCCGCGCATCTTGTTCTCTAACGGGCCACCATGGCGAACAACACATTCGTTCCTACTTGTTCGACAAGTTGTTTTTAGGGGTGGATGGATTTGATTTACACGCCGGTATTACCACGCCCGATAGCCATGAAGCACAAGTGAATCGCGCCATGTGCGATGTGGCGAGGCAAGTAATTGCGGTGACGGATTCAAGCAAGTTTGGCCGTAAAAGCTTTTGCCTGATCCGCGCAGCCAACCAGATCGATGTGCTGGTGACCGACAGCCTCATTCCACACGCCACGCATCAAGCGCTGCTGGAGATGGGGGTGGACGTCATCATCGCAGACCACATTTCCTCACACCGTAAGTTGAACTAGGACAAACCATGAAAACGCTACTCTCGTTAATTCAGCAACATAAACAAGGACAAGCCAAGGGGATCTACTCCGTGTGTTCTGCGCATCCTCTGGTGTTGGAAGCTGCGATCAAACAAGCGGCGCGCGATGATCAACTGGTGTTGATCGAAGCGACGTCCAACCAAGTGAACCAGTTTGGCGGCTACACCGGCCTAACCCCGCGCGCGTTTGCCGATGATGTGGTTGCTTTGGCGGCGCGCTTGAATTTTCCGAAAGAGCGCTTGGTTTTGGGCGGCGATCACCTTGGTCCAAACTGCTGGCAGCATTTGCCTGCACGACAAGCGATGGAGTATTCCGCGCAGCTGATTCACGACTACGTCACCGCCGGTTTCAATAAAATTCATCTCGATTGTTCGATGGCTTGCGATGGAGACGACACGCCGCTCAGTGAAGCGGTGATGGCCGAGCGTGCGGCGCAGTTGTGTATGGTCGCTGAGCAAGCGTGGAAAAGCCGGGGTGGCGAAGCGCCGTTGTATGTGATTGGCACGGAAGTACCAATTCCGGGGGGCGCGCTTGAATCGTTGCACGAGCATGACATGCAAGTGACGCAGCCAGCGCAAGCCATTGCGACGTTGAATGCGCATCATCAAGCATTCAGTGATTTAGGGTTGGCGTATGTCTGGCCGCGTGTGATTGGCTTGGTGGTGCAGCCTGGCGTGGAGTTTGATCACCATGATGTGCATCACTATCAAAGCCAAAAAGCACAACCACTGAGTCAAATGATTGAGCACCAACCACACTTGGTGTTTGAAGCCCACTCGACCGATTACCAAAACCCTTCGGCTTATCATGCGCTCGTGCGCGACCATTTTGCGATTTTGAAAGTGGGGCCTGCGCTGACGTTTGCACTGCGTGAAGCACTTTTTGCGTTAGATGCGGCAGAGAAAGAGTGGTTGGGCGCGCATCACGCATCCCACCTGCGCGACACCATCGAACAAGTGATGCATGAACAGCCCAATTACTGGCGTTCGCATTATCAAAGCAAAGGGCATCAGCAATTCTTAGATTGCACGTACAGCCTGAGTGACCGCATTCGTTATTACTGGGCGCATTCGGACGTGCAAGCAGCGCAGCAGACCCAGTTGACCAACCTTATTGATAACCCCTTACCGACGACGTTATTAAGCCAATACTTGCCCAATCAGGCTCGAGCGATTGCGCAGCAACAGATTGCCAATCATCCCGCGGAGATCATCATTCACAAAATCATGGAAGTGACTCAGCGGTATGCCGATGCTTGTTATCGCAATGAGGCTGAGTGTCAGGAGACGATTTAATGACAACTTATTTAGGTTATTCATCCGCTTGGCTTGCCGAACATCGCGCGATTCATACGGCTCAAGAGATCTCGCATCAGCCTGCGTTGTGGCGCGCGTTGGCGCAAAGTTTGGCGCTGCAAGGGGAACGCATCGACGGTTTTCTTACGCCACTGTTACAGCGTGACGACCTACGAATTATTTTGACGGGTGCGGGCACCTCTGCGTTTGTTGGGGATGCCGCGGCGCCGTTTTTGCAGCCGGAATTGAATTTTCAAGTGGCGTCAATTCCAACCACGGACCTGGTGTCTAACCCGGAGCAGTATCTGGATGCCGCCAGTCCGACGTTGCTGGTTTCCTATGCGCGTTCTGGCAACAGCCCGGAAAGTGTTGCCGCGGTTGAGCTGGCGGATCAGCGAGTCAACGAGTGCTATCACCTGTTCCTCACGTGCAATGGCGATGGTGAACTTTCTCGTTACGCCGAACACGCTCCGAATGCGTTGTGCGTATTGATGCCAGAAGGTTCGAACGACAAAAGCTTTGCCATGACTTCCAGCTTTAGTTGCATGTTAATGGCCACGCTGGCGCTGTTGGGCGCTTCATCAATGGCGGCAGTGCGTGCTACTGCCGAGTTGTGTGAACGCAAATTGGCGGAGTGGCAAAGCGCCGTCAAACAACTGGCTGCACTGCCTTACGAACGCTTGATTGTGTTGGGTAGTGGCGGATTTTCTGGCCTTGCCCGTGAAGCGTCGCTCAAGTCATTAGAGCTGAGTGCAGGCCACGTAATGACGGCGTTTGACTCTTCATTGGGTTTTCGCCACGGGCCTAAATTTACCATCAACCACCAAGCTTTGGTGATTCAACTGCTGTCGAGCGATGACTACACGCGTCAATACGATGTGGATCTACTGCGTGAAATTCGCCGTGATAATCAGGCGCTGCGTCATGTGGCGCTGACTGAAGCGCCTCTTGATGAAGAAGACGTTTTTGAGTTGGGTCGTTTGAACCTTGGTGACCGCTGGCTCTGCTTCCCATACATCCTGTTTTGCCAAATGTTGGCGTTTGAAAAATCGCTTCAACTGGGATTGGGGCCAGACAATCCGTGCCCGACCGGCGAAGTGAATCGCGTTGTGCAAGGCGTCACCATTTATCCCTATTCACCACAACCTGATGTGAATCAGTAAGGACCGGATCATGCCAAATATTGTACTCAGCCGAATTGATGAACGTTTGGTGCATGGCCAAGTGGGCGTGCAATGGGTGGGATTTGCCGACGCCAACATTGTGGTGGTGGCCAATGATGAGGTGGCCGAAGACACCATTCAGCAGAACCTGATGGAGATGGTGCTGGCAGACGGAATCGCCATTCGTTTTTGGACGGTGCAAAAGACCATCGACACCATCCATAAAGCGTCGGACCGTCAGCGCATCTTGTTGGTGTGTAAGACTCCGCACGACTTTCGCCGCTTGGTGGAAGGTGGGGTTCCGATCGCCGCGATCAACGTGGGCAACATGCATTACATCGATGGCAAAACACAAATTTCTAAAACGGTTTCGGTGGATGCCGAAGACGTGGCGGATTTTCAACAACTCAAAGCACTCGGCGTCCGCTGCACCATTCAGGGCGTCCCGACAGAAAGTGCAACAGACCTCTTCACTCTACTCTGATTAAGGATATTCACTATGGAAATAGGACTCTTTCAGGCGTTGATGTTGGGCATACTGGCCTTCTTGGCCGGTCTTGACCTCTTCAATGGCCTGACTCACTTTCACCGGCCGGTGGTCTTAGGACCGTTGGTTGGCCTGATTCTCGGTGATTTACACACCGGGATTTTGGTCGGCGGAACGTTAGAACTGATCTGGATGGGGCTTGCGCCACTGGCTGGCGCGCAGCCGCCCAATGTCATCATTGGCACCATCGTGGGCACCACTTTCGCTATCACGACCAACGTGGAACCAAACGTTGCAGTTGGGGTTGCCGTTCCCTTTGCGGTCGCGGTTCAGATGGGCATCACCTTGCTGTTCTCCGCCATGTCAGCGGTGATGTCGAAGTGCGATGAATACGCCAAGAATGCCGATACTCGTGGCATTGAACGAGTGAACTATTTCGCGCTGGCGGTGTTGGGGAGTTTTTACTTCTTGTGTGCTTTTTTGCCCATCTATTTGGGGGCAGACCATGCAGGTGCGATGGTTGCGGCGCTCCCGAAAGCATTGATTGATGGCCTAGGGGTTGCGGGGGGCATTATGCCAGCGATTGGGTTTGCCGTACTGATGAAAATCATGATGAAGAATGCCTATATTCCGTACTTCATCTTAGGGTTTGTCGCCGCCGCTTGGCTTCAATTACCCATTTTGGCAATTGCTTGCGCCGCCACTGCGATGGCCATCATCGATTTTATGCGCAAGTCAGAACCAACGCCTGTTAACGCTTCAGCCGAGGATCTTGAAGATGGAATCTAATGTAATCAACCAAGCGGTGCCGCAGAGTCAAATCACCGTTCAGCCTACGCCAGGCGTTTCTGCCGACGAATATGAGAACAAAGCGATTGGGGCCGAGCTCACCAAAGCCGACATCAACAAAATGGCTTGGCGTTCGCTGCTTTTGCAAGCGTCCTTCAACTACGAACGTATGCAAGCCTCAGGTTGGCTTTATGGATTGCTTCCGGCACTGAAAAAGATTCATACCAATCAAGCGGATCTATCCAAAGCAATGCAAGGACACATGGGGTTCTTTAATACTCACCCATTTTTGGTCACGTTCGTGATGGGGATTGTACTGGCGATGGAACGCTCTAAACAGAACATCAACAGTATTCAGAGCACCAAAATTGCTGTCGGTGCGCCGATGGGCGGCATTGGGGATGCCATGTTCTGGCTGACACTGCTACCCATCTGCGGCGGTATCGGTGCGGACCTTGCGCTGCAAGGTTCCATCATGGGGGCGCTGTTCTTCTTTGTGTTATTTAACGCGGTACATTTTGGCTTGCGCTTTGGTTTGGCGCACTACGCCTATCGCATGGGGGTTGCCGCCATTCCAATGATCAAAGCCAACACCAAAAAAGTTGGTCATGCCGCGTCGATGGTGGGGATGACCGTCATTGGTGCACTGGTCGCGACATACGTTCGCCTTGCGACCACCGCTGAAATTACAGCCGGGGATGCGGTGGTCAAACTGCAAGCCGATGTGATTGATAAGTTGATGCCTGCCTTCTTGCCCTTGGTGTACACCTTGTTGATGTATGCCTTGGTGAAACGTGGCTGGAGTCCGTTAAAGCTCATCATCATCACCATGGTTTTGGGTGTGGCCGGGCGATTTATGGGCGTTCTGTAACATCGAATCGCACACAGCAACGGGGCTGAGGTGTCAGCCCCAATCAAGGAGACCTCTATGTTAGCGGTAATACTATCAGGTCATGGCGCGTTTGCTTCGGGCATGGCGCAGGCGGTGCATCAGGTGATTGGTGAGCAAGATCAGTTTCGATTCATTGATTTTCCTGAGCAGATGACCACGCCACAGTTGGAGGCAGCAATGCGCCAAGCTATGGAAGAGATCGACAGTGGCGAAGGCATTGTCTTTCTGACCGATTTACTTGGTGGGACGCCTTTTCGCACCGCATCGCTGCTGAGCCAAGCGCGCCAAGATATTGAAGTGATCACGGGAACCAACATGCAGATGACGGCGGAAATGTTGCTCGAAAGGGATGCGCTGTCGCTACTTGAGTTTCGCAATCTCGCATTGGAATGCGGCCATCGTGGCATCACCTGTTTGGCCGTAGAAATGGCGGCGAAAGCCCCGCTTAGCACAATGGTAGCAGACGATGGAATCTAAATCGCACGCACACTGTTTTCGCGCTCAGCGAGTGCTGCATGGTAAGCAATGGCTGCAAGACGCCGTGGTGACGGTCGATGAAAATGGAACGATCAGCGCCATCGAACCGTACGACTGTCAACGTCATGCCGATGCGATTCCTCTTGGCCCTGTGGATTTGATGCCGGGGCTGATCGATAGCCATGTGCACGGCAGCCAAGGGTGCGATGTTATGGATGCAACGCATGACAGCCTCAACACCATGTCACGCTATTTCGCCACTTTGGGAGTGACCGCGTTTGTCGCAACAACCGTGACAGCGCCTGTGGCCAAAATTCGGGCGGCACTGGCACAAGTGGCCAAAAGTAAGCACGACGGCGTCGAGGGGGCGGAGATTCTTGGCGCGTATTTGGAAGGGCCCTATTTCACCGAAAAAAACAAAGGCGCGCACCCGACCCAATGGTTTCGTGAGTTGGCAGTAGAAGAGCTGGAAGATTGGATCTCTTACAGCGACAACCAACTGCTCAAAGTGGCCTTAGCGCCGGAAAAAACTGGCGCGCTGGAGGCCATTCGTTATCTCGATGCGCATGGCATTCACGTCATGTTGGGCCACAGCGACGCCAGCTACGAGCAAGTGAAGGCGGCGTTTGCGGCGGGCGCAAAAGGGATTGTGCATTGCTACAACGGAATGCGCGGTCTGCATCATCGCGATCCGGGCGTGGTGGGCGCGGGGCTGCTACATCCGCACTGCTTTGTGGAAATGATTGCCGATGGTCACCATGTGCATCCTGCCGCGATTGATGTTGCTCATCGCTGCTGTGGCTCGCGCATGACATTGATCACCGATGCCATGCGCGCGACTGGCATGCCAGATGGGCAATACACCTTGGGCGAATACCAAGTCGACATGAAGCAAGGGGTGGTCATGACCTCCTCGGGAGGATTGGCTGGCAGCACATTAACATTGCTTCGTGGCGTCAAGAACATTCACCGTTGGCTCAATGTGCCGATTGAGCAAGCGTGGCTGATGGCGTCGTACACGCCCGCCGAATCGTTAGGCATTCAACATCAGCTGGGGAGCTTGGAAGTGGGGAAATACGCTTCTATGGTCGCTGTCAGTTCTGATTTCTCAATTGAAAAAACGTGGGTGAAAGGGCGTCTGGTCTTTGATGCCGTGATCTCACCCCGTCAGGAGGCTCTATGTATCTAATTTCTTCTCGTGAAATGTTAAAGCGCGCTCAACAGGGCGGTTACGCGGTGCCCGCATTCAATATCCATAACCTCGAGACGGTGCAAGTGGTCGTCGAAACCGCGTCTGAAATGGGGTCGCCCGTGATCCTCGCGGGGACGCCGGGCACTTACGAATATGCAGGGACCGATTACCTCATCAGTATTTGTAAGGAAGCGGCGCACAAACATGCCATTCCGTTGGTGCTGCATCTGGATCATCACGAAGCACTGCCAGACATTCGCTGCAAAGTGGAACACGGCATTCGTTCGGTGATGATCGATGGTTCACATTACGCGTTTGAACAAAATATTGAGGTGGTGAAATCGGTGGTGGCGTTTTGTAACCGCTTTGATGCCAGCGTGGAAGCTGAGTTGGGGCGTTTGGGCGGGCAGGAAGATGATTTGATCGTTGACAGCGCCGATTCACTGATGACGGATCCCGCTTCTGCGGCTGAATTTGTGCGTCGAACTCGCATTGATTCATTAGCGGTGGCCATCGGTACGGCGCATGGTTTGTATAAAGCCGAACCTCACCTCGATTTTGACCGCTTGGAAAAAATCCAGTCGGTGGTGGACATTCCACTGGTTCTGCATGGCGCATCGGGCGTGCCGGACGACATGGTGAGACGCGCGATTGCGCTTGGCGTGTGCAAAGTGAACGTGGCGACTGAACTCAAAATCGCGTTTTCTAACGCGGTCAAAACGCATTTCTCCGAACATCCTGATGCCAACGACCCAAGGAAATACATCACACCAGGAAAAGCGGCCATGAAGCGAGTGGTGATGGATAAAATCCGCCTGTGCGGCAGTGAAGGTCAGTTGTCGTCTCGCTGAGTGTTTCACTCATACTTCCCCCTAACGCTCTAAGTATGAGTCGGGCACTGGTGACAGTGCCCTTTTTTTGTGGTCAGCGACGCTGCATGAAGCGGTCTCCCTAAAGCGCGAGAAAATGTAGACATGAGACTTTTGTCAATTAAATGTGTCTGAATTTGGACTGAGTGTTGTACTTTTGATGGCTTGAGCGTTTAATCGAAGGCTCATCAATAACAACAATGAATGAACTGCATTGGCCAGCCCCGTTTTCTTTGTCGCTTGCGCCCGCTTTTCATCTCGGTACAACGTCTATTCCATGAAATACCACGATTTTGAAACGTTTCTTGCTAGCTTGAAACAGTGTGAACGCATCATCGTTCAAGCCCATGATTTTCCAGACCACGACGCTTTAGGCTCGGCCTTTGCGTTGGCTTATCTTCTGCGCAAGCTCGGCTTCAAGCCATTCATCACATACCACGGTTTTATCGACCGCATTTCGCTGCGCAACCTGATTGAATGGTTGCACATTCCCATCGTCAAACCGCATCAACTGGGGTTGACGCCCGATGACAAAATCATTGTGGTCGATGGCTGTATTGGCGAAAAGAACGTGACGGATTTCCCGGGCTTGGAAGTGGGCGTGATCGATCACCATCAAGTCAGCGCTCCTGACTTTGTGTGGTATGCCGATATTCGTCCTGATTACGGCTCAACCGCGACCATGATGGTTGAGTATTACAATCAGTGTGACGTCGACATCCCGGCTAAAATCGCCACCGCGTTGCTGGTGGGACTCACATTTGATACCGCGAATTTCACGCGCGCTGTTGGGCCTGCAGATATTCATGCCTTGCTGCAACTGCAATCCAAGGCCGACATGGC
Organism: Vibrio sp. CJQ_6; assembly: GCF_043106745.1. Taxonomy (NCBI): domain Bacteria; kingdom Pseudomonadati; phylum Pseudomonadota; class Gammaproteobacteria; order Vibrionales; family Vibrionaceae; genus Vibrio; species Vibrio sp. CJQ_6. The sequence continues at coordinate 161,103 of NZ_JBICMV010000012.1, forward strand.
GATGGTCAATCGCATTTGCCGTAATCAAATTGAGTTTCACGAACTTAAACTGTTCGACACCTTGCTTGCGTCTATGAAGCGAGAAAAGAACTGCGCGTTCGCGGTGTTGCCGGAAGGGTGCAGCAAAAACATGCTGGGTGTACTGGGGGATTTCCTGCTGGGTGTCGATGAGATCGACATGGTGGTCTTGAGTGCCAGAAGCAAAGAGAAAACCTTTCTTTCACTCCGCTCAGAATGCCAACACAACAACGTGGCGCGCATTGTGCGCAAAGCCTTGAACGACAGCGGTATCGGCTTTGGTGGTGGTCACCCTCATATGGCCGGTGGGATCATCAACCACATGTATCAACTCGCGGATGAATTTGATTACGTATACGATTTGATTAAGCCACAGTTGCAATTAAAAGAGTCGTAGCCGTGACGCTTCGTCGTCTCCGTTTAGCCGATGCTGTGTTGTCATGGCATCGGTGCTTACAGAGTTAACGATCGTTTCTGATCACGCGAGCGTGCCTTCATTCCTTGAATCATCACGGTGACTTGTCATTGTTTTTATCAATATTATTACGCCATTATGCGCGCGTCCTAAATATTTTAGTGGCAGTCGATAACAAGGCTATAAATAAGCTGAACGCGTGGCCGTTCATTTAAACAATGACTGGATGAGTGGTTTAATGTTCTTCTATTTTTATTTCGACCAATCCCAGAACAAACACATGGGTGTGCAGGAGATGAATCACCCACTGATTTGGAGCCGCATCATTTCGGATGACTTCAAATAAAATCCCATCAATACAACCTGCTTTGAATACGCTGGGTTGTATCTATTCATGCTGCTGATTTATCAGTAGATTTACGCTGCACAAAATAAGAAATGAATCACAAATTCGATGTCAGTGTCATTTCATTAAGTCATCTTTAATATGAATTGTTTATGCGGGAATGATTCATTTAGTGCGATGTGTCGATATTATTAACGCAATTCTTATTATATTTCGAGTGTGATTGAAATCATAAAATAAAAATTCATAATTGTAGGGAATAACCTGTTTAACGAGCGATTTGATTTTGATCATTTTTCCCGTTTTATATTAGGAGGAGCATGTGTGCCCTGTTCCTCATGTGTAGGTTATTTTATGACAACTCCTGTTCCAACTGAACGCAAGGTGACGTTTGGGTGCTATATCGCACTGGCGTTTGCCGTGGTGTTCTTCTCTGGTTTAATGCAATCCAATGCGTGGTATGGCGTATTCGACTTCACCACATTAAATGGCTCTTTCGGTAAGGTGGCGCACGGCGTTACGACCACGGCCGATGGCGTCGTCCAAGCCGCCACCACGTCTTTCCGTGGTACGGGCGGTAGCGGCGCACGCGATGGCTTTATCTTTGCGCTCACCCTGATCCCAACGGTGATGTTCGCACTTGGCATGATCAATGTGCTAGAGCATTACGGCGCACTTGAAGCGGCTCGTAAGCTGCTGACGCCTTTACTACGTCCAATCATGGGGATTCCTGGGAATACCGGTTTGGCGCTGATCGCATCGCTGCAAAGTACGGATGCTGGCGCAGCCATGACTCGCCAACTGAAAGATGAAGGGCATCTCACTAAACGTGAAACCGACGTGTTTACGATGTTCCAATTCACCGCCGGTGCGGCCATTGTGAACTTTTTCTCTTCTGGCGCTGTGCTGTTTACGCTCACCATGGCAGATGGCTCTTTGGCGGTGTCGTCGTCGATTGGTCTGGCAGTGGTGGTGATGTTTGCCTTTAAGATCGTGGGTGCGAACCTGTTCCGTGTGTACCTCAACATCACGGAAGGCAAAGAAGACAAACAAGGTAAGAAAGACGCGAAGCATTTGACAGAGGAAGCGGCACAATGAGTAACCCAAAAGCAAGTAAGCCGATGGTGACGGATATTTTCGTCGAAGGCGCTAAGAAAGGTTGGGTGATCGCAACCACGTCAACAGTGCCAAACGTGCTGATGGCGTTTGTGATTATCGCTGCATTACAAATCACGGGTGCGCTGGATCTGATGGGCACGGTGTTTTCGCCAATCATGGCGGTCTTTGGTTTGCCGGGTGAAGCTGCTGCGGTATTGATTGGCGCGTGGATGTCGATGGGCGGCGCTGTGGGCGTGGTGATCACGCTGTTCGACCAAGGCATTCTGAACGGTACTCACATCGCGATTTTGGCACCTGCTATCTACCTGATGGGGTCTCAGGTTCAGTACATGGGCCGCATCATGGGCCCTATCGGGACTGAAGGTCGCTACATTCCAGTGATGATCATCATTTCGATCATCAACGCATTTGGCGCCATGCTGGTCATGAATTTGTTTGTCTAGGAGTTCATCATGCAATTTTCTCTTAACGAATACCTTGAAGAATTGCGTCCGCTGATCAATGTCGATTGTGGGACGTACACCACCGACGGCATCGAAGTGGTTGCGGCGCAGTTTGAAGCCAAGTTCCAAGCCCTGCCGGGTTGGACAGTCAAACGTATCGATTGCGGTAAAGCGGGTGTCGGTCTAGAAATCCGTAATCAGCCCGAGGCAGCGCATATCGACGTGATGCTGATTGGCCATATGGACACCGTATTCCCAGTTGGGACGGCCGCGCAGCGCCCGATGTCGACGGATGGCGAGAAAGCGTATGGTCCGGGTGTGTCGGACATGAAATCTGGCCTGCTGAACATCGTGTATGCGATGCGTCATCTAGATCCAGCCGTGCTGGACAACCTGTCGGTTTGCATCTGTATGAACCCGGATGAAGAAACGGGCTCGCTGGATTCGGTCGATTGGATTCAATCGGTGGCCAAACACGCCAAGCATGTGTTGGTGGCAGAAGCGGCGCGTGCAGACGGCGGTTTGGTGAAAGCGCGAAAAGGCATGGCACGCTACAAAATCACCTTTAATGGCGTCGCTGCCCACGCGGGGAACGACCCGGAGAATGGTCGTAGTGCGATTACCGAAATGGCGCACTGGATTCTGGCCATCAATGCGATGACTAATTTTGAATCCGGTACCACATTGAACGTGGGCATTGTGTCGGGTGGCGATGGCGCGAACATCGTTCCTGATCATGCAGAAGCCATTGTCGACGTTCGTTTCTGGAGCAACGACGAGTACGATGACGTCGACACCAAACTGAATGGTTTGGCAAGCGCGCCATTCACCGCGGATGTTCACGTGACGCTTGAACGCGAAGCGTACAAACCATCGATGATGCCAAGCGCGCAAACCGAAGGTTTGATGCAGCTGGTGGAAGCTGCGGCAAGCGAGCTGGCGATTGACATCAATTGGAAAGCGGTTGGTGGAGGCTCTGATGCCAACAATACCGCCATTCTTGGTGTACCGACTCTCGATGGCCTTGGCCCGATTGGCGCCGGTTTCCACAGCGATCAAGAGTACTTGCTGCTGGCATCGATTGAGCCACGCATTCGCCTGCTGATGCGTGTGATTGAAAAATTGGCGTAATTGGCCCAATCCTGTCTGCAAATCCCCGGGGCTTCCTCGGGGATTTTTTTATCCGTCCTTGCTGCGCGACTAAACGCGCGGGCATGTCTCTTGCCTTGCCTTCAGTATGAGCCTTCTGTATTAGCCTGCTGCTTGACCTTTTGCATTTCACTTCTGCATTGAGAGGCGAATTGGGGGACGATCACGCCCAAACTGCTGCACCTTTGCGCTCTTACACGTCAATCGCCCACTTCATTCAGACGACGTTCCGGTTTAGTGATATAACTGATGTCATACACTGAAAAATACTTTCAGCCCGCTCGACTCACGATTCAGGAGATAGGTATGCAATTATCCGATTCCGCACTATTCCAACAGCAATGTTTTATTGATGGCCAATGGGTGTCCAGTGACGATGGTCAAACCGCGACCGTGACCAATCCATTTGATGATTCGGTGATTGGTACAGTGCCTGAATTGACTGCGGAACAGGTGAAATGTGCGATTGCATCTGCGCAGATCGCGCAGCGTGCATGGGCAAAAGAGACGGCTGCCACGCGCTCTGGTGTGTTGCGTCGTTGGTTCAATCTGATTGAGCAACATCAAGATGATTTGGCTTATCTGATGACTTGTGAACAGGGCAAAGCGCTGTCCGAAGCCAAAGGTGAAATCGGCTACGCTGCGAGCTTTGTGGAATGGTATGCCGAAGAAGCCAAACGTGCGTACGGGGAAATGATTCCCACACACAAAGCCGATGCGCGCATTTTGGTGTCTCGCGAACCGGTGGGGGTTGTGGCCGCCATTACACCGTGGAACTTTCCTGCTGCGATGATCACGCGCAAAGCGGCGCCTGCGTTTGCTGCTGGTTGCGCGGTGGTGCTCAAACCGGCGCCCGATACGCCATTCACTGCGCTTGCGTTAGCCGAACTCGCCAAACGTGCCGGTTTGCCGGATGGTTTACTGCAAGTGGTAACGGGCGATGCGATTTCAATTGGTGAAGTGCTGACCAAAAGTAAAACGGTGCGCAAGTTGTCGTTCACGGGTTCAACGCGCGTGGGTAAAATCTTGATGGAACAATCGGCATCCAACGTGAAAAAGTTGTCGCTGGAGCTGGGTGGCAATGCGCCATTCATCGTATTTGATGATGCCGACATCAATGCGGCGGTCGACGGGGCGATGATCGCCAAATTCCGCAACGCGGGTCAAACGTGTGTGTGTGCCAACCGCATCTACGTGCACGACAGCGTGTATGAGCAATTTACCGCCAAATTGGTGGATCGCGTGCGCAAACTGAAGGTGGGCAACGGATTAGACGCCGGAACACACATCGGCCCGCTGATTAACGATGCGGCGGCATCGAAAGTGCTGAGTCACATCAATGATGCGGTGGAGAAGGGCGCCAAAGTGGCGTTTGGGACATTGCCTCAACATGGCAGCCGCTTGCTGGTTCCCCATGTCTTGACCGACATGAGCGATGACATGCTGGTGGCTCACGAAGAAACCTTTGGCCCGCTGGCGGCACTGTTTCGGTTTAGTTCGGAAGAGGAAGTGGTGGCGCGTGCCAATGCCACCGATTTCGGCCTAGCTGCGTATTGCTATACCCAATCGTTGGCGCGTGCGTGGCGAATGAGTGAAGCATTGGAAAGCGGCATTGTTGGAATCAATGAAGGGCTGATTTCCACCACGTTAGCCCCGTTTGGTGGTGTGAAAGAGTCCGGCTTGGGACGCGAAGGTGCCAAGCACGGACTGGAAGAATACCTAGAAGTGAAATACACCTTAATGGGCGGCTTGAACTAACCCATCACGCACGCCTGGGTTTAAGGCGTTTTAGGTTGCTCTTGTTGTAACAGCACCCATTTCAGCGGGCCATTGGTTTCAAAATCATTGGCTCGCTGACAAATCATATACACGGCCCCGATCTGCAAGACCGACCCTTCGGAATACGCTTTATCGTCGTAATAACAGACGCGCTTGCCAAGGTTTCCATCCATCAACAGGGTATTGTGTTGGTTGGATGTAGACACGGTGTTGGTGTGCATACTGGCGGCGTGCACACTAGCGGTCAGCGCCATTGCGGCCCATACGCTGAGGGGTTTAATCATACATGGACTCCTTTTGCGCCCAGATTACGGTTGCAGCTTCGGCTCACCCAAGAGGCGCCGATAGCGTGGGAGCATACTCTCATTGCCGAGCAGTCCCCCTTGATGAATGTAAATCATCGATTTAGCAGGTTGAGTGGGTAACCATTCTAACAGACAACGCCACATCAACGGATCGTAAAGTAACTCAAATTCCACCCCCGTCTGCGCATGGAGCGCTTGCCAAATCGCATAGTCTTGTGGATCAAGGCGACCAAAATGATGCTTGGATGAAGGCGAAATGATGGTGGGATGGGCCGTTTCGCCCAATGCCAGAAATTGCTGCGTCAGATAAGCCTCGCCCCCCACGCAAGGACAAGTGACCACCTCGATATGATGTGAAGAGAGCGCTTTATACAAATACAACGCGGTTGTACCCGTGCCGGCCGGGAGCGCCACACGCCAGGGTTGTTCCGGTTGCGTTGCTATCCATGCCAATAACTCTTCGGCGAGCTGAGTGACCCCCTGCTCGGCGAGAACGCTGCGTCCGCCTTCTTCCACCGACAAACAGGCGTCATCGGGTTGGCGAACCTGTGCAATGTAATCACGCGGATGAGCGAAACCCAGTGGCCGAGTTTCAATGAGGCGAGCCCCCAATGCCAATGCTGCCCGATAGTTGCCAATGGGCGTGGCTTGCAGCCACGCAGGGAGGTGGTCAACGTAGAACTCAAGCTGCCAACCGCGTAAGTGTGCAAGCGCAGCCAAAGAGTAGAGCGAATTGGCCTGCGCTGAACCGTAGCTGATCAAGGTAGTGATGTTGGGATAATGCCCCGTCAGCAAGCTCATCAATTTGCGCGCTTTGTTGCCGCTAAATTGCGGATGTAACCAGTCATCCCGTTTGAGATAAAACGCGTGGCCGGAAAAATGATGTGGAGTGATCGGGCTATGGGCAAGCTTCATGTTAAGCGATATGTAAAGGCGATGACGCATAGTGTGCCTTGAACGGCAGACGAAAAAAAGCCCAGAACAAAGACGATCTGGGCTGATACAAACATAGGAGTTAATAAGAAAAAGCAGCGTAAATGTCAGTTGGCAGAAAGAAGAACGTTCGACGGCCTGTAAAACTCTTAAAGCTCTGGCAACTACGATAATTCAGACCGGGCTGCACAGAAAGAGTTCCCAGAAAAGATAAAAAAAATTCACATTTTTCAGAATTAGAGCTGGATCAAGCTGTTAGTTGTACAAAATACATTCTGGTCAGACCAAGAGTGAAAAGTGTGATGTTAATTGCTTGTTAATGATCTGTGTCAACGGTATATTTCAAACAGATGTTTGATACGAGTGATTAAAATGGCAGCGAGAAGTAGTACTAAGGAAAAGATACTGGACGTCGCTGAGGGATTATTTGCGGAACATGGGTTTAACGATACCTCGTTACGAACCATTACCAGCAAGGCGAACGTGAACTTAGCGTCGGTGAATTACCACTTTGGAGACAAAAAAACATTGGTGCGTGCAGTGCTCAATCGTTACCTGGAGGCATTTATGCCTGCAGTCCACGATGCGCTGATCAACCTGAATTTGCGTGACGAATACACCATGGCGGATGTGTTTGAATCGCTGCGCGGCCCGCTGCGAGCACTCAATGATGTTCGTCCGAACGGCACCAGCCGCTTTATGTTGTTGATTGGACGCGGCTATACCGATGTGCAAGGACACCTGCGTTGGTTTATCACCACTCGGTATAACGATGCGCTGTCTCTGTTTATTGAATCGGTGATGAAAGCCAATCCGGATTTGACTCGTGAAACCTTATTCTGGCGACTGCACTTTACGCTCGGAACGTGTGTCTTCACGATGTCTTCGAGTCAGGCTTTGGCACAAATTGCTGAAAACGATTTTGGAAATAAGGTCGATGCAAAAGCGGTCGTTGACCAGATTATTCCATACTTAGCAGCCGGCGTGGCTGCACACTAAAATTAAGACAATAAGTATAAAGACCAGTGAACAAAAGGATCTGAATATGTGCTCTCTACGAAGAAAATGGATTAGTGACCCGGCTTTCAAACTGTTCAAACAGGTACTTCCGCCGCTTTCCGATACTGAAAAGGAAGCGATGGAAGCAGGAAGCGTGTGGTGGGATGGTGAGCTGTTCTCTGGCAAGCCAGACTTTAAAAAGCTACACCACTATCCAAAACCAACTCTGACCGCGGAAGAGCAATCTTTCATCGACAATGAGTTGGATACGCTGCTGTCGATGTTAGATGAACATAAGATCATCAAACACGACCGTGATTTGCCCAAAGAAGTTTGGGACTATCTACGCAAAGAGCGTTTCTTCTCTCTGATCATTGCCAAAGAGTACGGTGGTCGCCAATTTTCTGCGCTGGCGAACTCCACCATCGTGACTCGAATCGCAACGCGCAGTATCAGCGCTGCGGTAACGGTGATGGTACCCAACTCATTGGGCCCGGGTGAGCTGCTGTCTCACTATGGGACTCAGGCGCAAAAAGATTACTGGCTGCCGCGTTTGGCAGACGGCACAGACATTCCATGTTTTGCATTGACAGGCCCCGAAGCGGGTTCTGATGCGGGCGGGATTCCGGACCAAGGCGTGGTGTGTTACGGCATGCACGAAGGCAAGGAAGTGCTGGGTGTGCGCCTAAACTGGAACAAGCGTTACATTACGCTGGCGCCGGTCGCCACGGTGTTGGGTTTGGCGTTCAAAATGAGCGACCCAGACCAACTTCTGGGTGATAAAGTCGACATCGGCATCACCTGTGCGCTGATCCCAGCAGATCACGACGGGGTGGAAATCGGTGAACGTCACGACCCATTGGGGCTGGCATTCATGAACGGTCCAACTCGTGGCCACGAGGTGTTCATTCCCATGGAATGGCTGATTGGCGGCGTGGATTACGCTGGTAAAGGCTGGCGCATGCTGGTGGAATGTCTATCTGCAGGTCGTGGTATTTCCCTGCCGGCATTGGGTACGGCCATTGGTCACCTGACAGCGCGCACCACGGGTGCTTACGGTTATGTGCGGAAACAGTTCGGCATGTCGATCGGTAAATTTGAAGGTGTGGCGGAAGCGATGGGGCGCATTGGTGGCCTGACTTATCTGCTGGAAGCCACGCGCACGCTGACCACAACCTCGCTCGATCTCAAAGAGAAACCGGGGATTGTTACAGCGATCGCCAAGTATCACATGACTGAAATTGCGCGCACCATTTTGGATGATGCGATGGATATTCACTCCGGCCGTGCGATCCAAGATGGCCCGATGAATTACCTTTCAACCCATTACTTGGGTGTGCCGGTGGCTATTACCGTTGAAGGGGCGAATATCCTGACGCGTAACCTGATGATCTTCGGTCAGGGCGCGACGCGCTGCCATCCATACGTGTTGAAAGAGATGGAAGCTGCGGCGAACCCGGATGAAAAACAAGCGGCGAAAGCGTTCGATGAACTGCTGTTTAAACACATCGCTCATGCGACCAAAAACACCTTTGGCGCGTTAGGGGCTGCGTTGACGGGCTCTCGCTTTATCAAAGCCGACATGAGCGGGCCGACTAAACCTTATTATCAACAGATGACGCGTTTGAGTCGCGCATTGGCAGTGAGTGCGGATTTCGCCATGCTGACGTTGGGCGGTGAACTGAAACGCAAAGAGATGATTTCCGCGCGTTTGGGCGATGGTTTAAGCTACTTGTACATGGCATCGGCAGTCTTGAAACGCTATGAAGATGAAGGGCGCCAGCAAGCGGATTTGAACTTTGTTCACTATTCGATGCAGTACTGTCTGCACCATGCGGCGAAGTCGCTCAACGAAGCGTATCGCAACTACCCGATCAAATCGGTCGGCAAGTTGCTGAAAGGCCTGCTGTTCCCATTGGGCAACCATTTTGACGCACCAAGCGATACGTTGACGGTCAACATTGCGGAAAGCATCATGACGCCGGGCGCACATCGTGATCGTCTGACGCACTTGTGCTACATCGGTAAAGATGAAAATGACAGCGTTGGGTTGATGGAAAAAGCATTCCTTGCGATGTATGGCGTGAAAGGTTTAGAACGCAAACTCAACAAAGGCGTGAAAGAGGGCAAAGTGGCGCGTAAAGGTGTGCTGGCTGAGCGCTTGGAACAAGCCAAAGCGGCAGGTGTACTGAACGCTGAAGAAGTAGAGGCGATTTTAGCCGCCGACAAACTGCGTTATAAAGCCATTCAGGTTGACCATTTTAGTCATGATTTCTCCGAAGTTTTGACCAATAAAGAGAGTAAACCTAAGCTCAATAACGTGGCTTAATTGATTCGTTCACGTTTATCCAAGAAGGCTTCCTGATCGAAGCCTTCTTTTCGTTGGAATCGTTGAAACGTCGTTGGAATCGTTAGAAACGTTGGAAGATTCGTGTGTTCTTCGTCTCTGTCGTGATTCATCTTGCGATGAGGCTCGTGACGAAGCACAAGCAGACACCCCGAGTGAGAGATGTGGCGCACCCCCTTAAAATGACCTAACTTGCCGCCAATTTAGGCGTTGAGTGCTCCAACCACTTGCGAAATGAAGGCATTTTTACAGAAATAGGATGCGAACCGCGGGCGAACCTTTTATCCTAGCGAAGATTTTTGAAGGAAGTTGAATATGATCATCAAACCTAAAATTCGCGGATTTATCTGTACAACAACGCACCCAGTGGGTTGTGAAGCTAATGTAAAAGAACAAATTGCTTACACCAAAGCACAAGGTCCAATCAAGAACGCGCCTAAGCGTGTGCTTGTTGTCGGCTCTTCTAGTGGATATGGTCTGTCTTCTCGCATCGCGGCAGCGTTTGGCGGCGGCGCAGCGACAATCGGTGTCTTCTTTGAAAAACCAGGCACAGACAAGAAGCCTGGCACAGCTGGTTTCTACAACGCAGCAGCGTTCGATAAACTGGCGCACGAAGAAGGTTTGTACGCGAAAAGCCTCAATGGTGATGCGTTCTCAAACGAAGCCAAACAGAAAGCGATTGAACTGATTAAACAAGATCTGGGTCAGATTGACCTGGTGGTTTACTCACTGGCATCTCCAGTGCGTAAAATGCCGGAAACCGGCGAGCTGATTCGTTCAGCACTGAAACCTATCGGTGAGACTTACACATCTACAGCGGTTGATACCAATAAAGATGTGATCATCGAAGCCAGCGTTGAGCCGGCGACCGAGCAAGAAATCGAAGATACCATCACCGTGATGGGCGGTCAGGACTGGGAACTGTGGATGCAAGCGTTAGAAGACGCTGGTGTTCTTGCTGACGGTTGCAAAACCGTGGCTTACAGCTACATCGGTACTGAACTGACTTGGCCTATCTACTGGGATGGTGCGTTAGGTCGTGCAAAAATGGACCTAGACCGCGCTTCTGCTGCATTGAACGCGAAGCTAGCAGCCAAAGGCGGCTCAGCGAACGTTGCGGTACTGAAATCTGTGGTGACTCAAGCAAGTTCTGCCATTCCAGTGATGCCGTTGTACATTGCGATGGTATTCAAGAAAATGCGTGAAGAAGGCATTCACGAAGGCTGTATGGAACAGATCTTCCGTCTGTTCAACGAGCGTCTCTACAAGCAAGATGGCAGCGCGCCAGAAACAGACGACAAGAACCGTCTGCGTTTGGATGACTGGGAACTGCGTGAAGACATTCAACAGCACTGCCGTGATCTGTGGCCACAAATCACGACCGAGAACCTGAAAGAGCTGACAGACTACGCGCTGTACAAAGAAGAGTTCTTGAAACTGTTCGGTTTCGGTATCGAAGGTGTGGATTATGAAGCAGACGTGAACCCTGCGGTTGAGTTTGACGTGATCGATATCTAATTCGATTGAGAGACAAAAAAGGCGCTGATTTCAGCGCCTTTTTTCATACCCTTTATTTCTCATCCGTGATGGATGATTGGCTCATGTGCACTCGCCAAACGATAATTCAGCGCCGCGTGAACGGCGCTGCTTGATTAGCTCAGCAGTATCAAAATCGTACCTGCAAGCGTCATCAAAATGTTGGCGATGGCGTATGTACCGGCGTAACCCAGTGCAGGGATGGTTGATTTAGCGTATTCGTTCACAATGTCCATTGCGGGTGCGCACGTCCGGGCACCGATGATGGCACCAAACAGCAGGGCACGGTTCATTTTCAGAATGTGTGCGCCAACCAGATACGCAAACACCACGGGCACCACACTGACAATAAACGCCAAGCCAATCACTTGCGGGCCGACTTCGGATAGGTGCTCAAACATCTTGCCACCAGCGCTCAGGCCGATGCCGACCATAAAGAACATCAAACCAAGGTCTTTGACCATATTCAACGCGCCTTGCGGCACATACCCGAAAGTCGGGTGGTTGGCACGCAAGAAACCGAGCGTGATGCCAGACAACAGCAGGCCGACGGCGTTGCCGAGGCTAAACGACACCTGACCGAAGGTCATGGTGACCAGACCAAACAGAATGCCCAAAATAAAGAAGCTACAAAACGCCAACAGGTCTGCCATTTGGCTGTGAATCGAGATGAAACCGATTTTCTCGGCCAGTCCTTTCACACGGCTTTTCTCGCCACTGACTTGCAGCACGTCGCCCTTGGCTAGCACAATGTCGAGATCCATCGGCATTTCAATTTGTGCGCGTACCACGCGGTTGAGGAAACAGCCGTATTCTGACAGATTTAGATCCGACAGGCGCTTGCCCGCGATGCTGTCACTCTTAACGACGATCTCTTCTTCCGAAATCCGCAAATCGAGCAAGTTACGGTCAAACACTTCTTTGCCGTTACGAATGCTTGGGTCTAAACGCGCGTGGCTATCCGGGAAACCCACCAACGCAATTTCATCGCCTTCTTGCAAAATCGCGTCCCCATCAGGATGGGCGAGAATACCATTGCGACGAATACGTTCGATGTAACAACCAGTTTGGCGGTAAATGCCCAGTTCGCGTAGGTTTCGTCCGTCCACCCAGTTAATCAGCTCCGGGCCAACACGGTAGGCGCGAATAATGGGGAGATACACTTTGCGTTGACTGCTGCCACCCAAGCCGCGTTCTTGCGCGATCTGCTGCGCTGAATCCGACAGGTTTTGCTTTTGAATTTTGGGCAGCAGTTTGGCGAACATGATCATGCTGATGAGACCAATCAGATAGGCCATGGCATAACCGACGGAAACATTTTCCAGCACCAGTGATAAGTCCATGTTGCGTGGCACGGACGACAGGCCGGAGTTCAATGCATCCTGTGCACCAACCAACACTGGGGTCGACGTCAAGGCGCCTGCCATCATACCGGCCGCCAAACCAAAATCGAGATTGAAGTAATGGCTGGATAAGTAGGTCAGCGTGGTCGCCGTCACCAACACCACCAAACTGAGGATCAGATAGTGTTTGCCGTCGCGAAAGAAAATACCGAAGAAGTTGGGTCCCGCTTCGATGCCCACACAATAGATGAACAGCATGAAGCCGATGGTTAAGGCTTCCGCATTAAACGAAAAGCCAAGGTGTCCCATGATGAGAGACGTGATAAGCACGCCAATAGAATTGCCCAACTGCAGGCTGCCAAAACGGATTTTTCCGAAAGCAAGCCCGATAGCCAGCACAACAAAAATCAGCAGGATGGGGTTTTGGTCTAGCAAAAGTACGACGTCGATATTCACAATTTAGCTCGATTCAAGCGCGCAACAATAGAATAGTTAAAGTGTGAGGATTGTATCGTAAATATGCAAAAAGATAAGTGAAATTTTTTGTGGTTTGACATTTCTCTGAAGGAAAACCGCAAATAAAAAACCCGCCAAATATCAGCGGGTTCTAATGTATTCGGGTGCTTACTCGTCAAACAGACCTAGGTGCTCTTTGGCGTACGCTTCAAACTCGGTGCAGCCGCCAATGTGTTGCTGATCGAGGAAGATTTGTGGCACGGTTTCAACTGGTTTGCCAACGGTTTTTTCAAGGTCAGCTTTTGAGATGCCTTCTGCGTGAATATCGACATAACGGTAGTTGAAGTCGTCACGTTTTGCTTTCAACGTTTCCGCGTGCTCTTTTGCACGAACACAGTAAGGGCAACCAGGGCGGCCAAAAATCACTACGAACATAACTTTCTCCTTTATTTGAGTTTGTGCCACTATGCCCGATCCCAAGTAGAAAATAAAGTGGCAAGTACCTGTTCGTTCAATAGGTAAAAACTATCGCTCAAATTTACTTCAGTCGCGGTTGAATCGTTAAGCTACCGACCCAGCAGCAACGTATTGAAAGCGTGATGTTTGCATTCCTTGGCTGTGATGTTCGCCATAATCTCATATTTTTATTAGGGTTATTGGCGGCAAGTTGCACTGCATCAAACATTTTTTTGTGCAATACGCGCAAGCTGTTTCATAGTGTAACGAGTTCGGGTCGGGAGAGATCATGTTTCAGTTCATGACATCAAGTCGAATCATCTTCGGCGAAGGTGCGCTGGACAGTTCGTTATCGGTCATCAGTCAATATGGTTACAGCGTGTTGTTGGTGTCAGGAAAGCGAATTGAACGGGCAAGCCATGTGATTGAGTATCTTCAGCAACAACATCTACGCTATCAGCATGTCGCGGTCAGCGGTGAACCCAACATCACCATGGTCGAAGAAGCGGCCATTGGCGGGCGGCGCTTTCAACCGGATGTGGTGGTGGCAATGGGCGGTGGCAGCGTACTCGACATGGGGAAAGCCTTAGCCGCCATCATTCCAAATCAAGGCAACGTGTATGATTACGTTGAAGTCGTTGGACGCAACGTGCCGCTCAAAGCCAAACCACTCCCTTTCATCGCCATTCCAACCACCGCCAGTACGGGCTCCGAAGTCACTCGCAATGCCGTGTTGCGATCCGGGCAAGATCAAGTCAAAGTCAGTTTACGCAGCCCAGAGATGCTGGCCGATGTGGCGATTGTCGATCCGACATTAACGTATGGCACCGATCGTTTAACTTCCGCTCGCGGCGCGATGGATGCGTTTACTCACTTGATGGAAGCCTATGTGTGCGGTGAACCGAACCCGCTCACCGATATGATTTGTGAAGAAGGCGTACGGCGTATCGCGCGTTCAGTCATGGCTGCGTGTGAACGCGATGATCATCAGGCGCGTTCCGATTTGTCGTTTGCGGCCATGTTGGGTGGCATGGCGATCACCAATGCTAAACTTGGCGCCGCGCACGGTTTGGCTTCGGCATTAGGCGGCAAGTTGGATGCGCCGCACAGCGTGATCACGGCAAGGCTCGCGCCATTTGTGATGCGAGAAAACATTCATGCCGCGCAGTTGGTGGGCAGGCCGGATATTTTGTCGCGCTATCAACGTTTATCGCATCTGCTCACTGGGCGTAAAAACGCCAATGTTGAGGATGGGGTGTTGTGGGTTCAAATGATGTTGGATCAGTTGGCGCTCCCCAAGCTGAGTGAGTTTGGTGTGTGCAGTACGTCATTTGATCAGGTGGCGCAGGATGCCCTTAAATCCAATGCCATCAAAGGTAATCCCATTCCTTTGACCTACGAGCGGCTGATTTATATTCTTGAACAGGTCTGTTCGTGTCGTGGCGTCTGCGCTGAGGCAGACAGTGACCATGAAGCGCACGTGAAAGGTCAAGTGCTTGTGGTGCATGATGCGCTGCAGGAAGCGCGTAGTTCACTGAGTGAATGAATCAAGCGTATAGAAAAACGGAGCCGTGTGGCTCCGTTTTTTAATCAGCGTTAGAAATGCGACAGCTTGTCGTAGCGTGAGTCTTTCAAGACTTCTTTCACGCGTTTGAGGTTCTCTCTGAAACCTGAGCCACGGCGCAGTGTAAAACCGGTCGCCAGTACATCAATCACTGTCATCTGAACGACGCGGCTTGCCATAGGCATGTACACGTCGGTGTCTTCTGGGACGTCCAGACAAATCGACAGTGATGCCGCTTTATCCAGCGGGGAATCTTTGGCGGTAATCGCAATGACGGTCGCACCGTTTTCGCGGGCCAGATTCGCGATTTCGACTTGGCTCTTCGTGCGACCGGTGTGTGAGATCAGCACAATCACATCGTTGTCGGTGCAGTTAATACAGCTCATACGTTGCATCACAATGTCTTCAAAACAAGCAATCGGAATGTTGAAACGAATGAACTTGTTTTGTGCATCGCGCGCGACCGCCGAGGAGGCCCCCAAACCAAAGAACGAAATTCGTTTGGCTTGCGTCAGCAGATCAACCGCACGGTTGACTTGCATCGGGTCTAAGCTGTTTTTCGCTACGTCCAGGCACGCCATGGTCGATTCGAAAATCTTGTGTGTATACGCATCCGGGCCGTCATCTTCTTCGACGTTACGGTTCACATAAGGTGTACCGTTTGCCAAGCTTTGGGCCAAGTGCAGTTTAAAATCGGGGAAACCTTTTGTATCCAAGCGACGACAGAAGCGGTTCACCGTTGGCTCGCTGACATCAGCCATCTTGGCAAGAGTCGCAATGCTCGAGTGAATGGCAGTTTGCGGCGACGCCATGATTACTTCGGCAACCTTACGTTCCGACTTGCTAAAGTTTTCTAGGTTCTTTTGAATTTTTTCTAATGTATTCATAGTGTTCACGCGGGCATAGAGAACAACTCGTTGGTAAAGCGATGTAACCATTTCAGGGGAGGGAAATAAATCATTTCCAAAAGGTACATTCACCAACGCCATTAAATGAGTATAAACCTAAGCACCGATATTTCAGAAATGAAACGACGTATCGAATGATGAGAATATGACAAGCCTCAAACTAAATTTCATAAAAACTACAGTTTTAGCCGCAGATTTGTCAGTAAAAGGAATTCTGATGCATCGACTTGATGTGTAAGTTACAGCAAAAAGAAATAAATTTTCAGTTCGCTGTAACTTTATCCGGGCGGTTTATGCCAGTATTTGTTGTGCTAAATGTTCAATTCTGCCCATCAAATTCGGGGCTAACGTGGCAATTTGGCGTTGCTCGTCCAGCACCGATTGAAGGATATCATGGGTTGTTAGCGGGTTCGCCAGAACGACGCGAAAAACGAGGGTATTCAATTTGTTCCAAACCATCGGGTTGAGCCGTGTCCGTGAAACAAACGATTTACCGGTTTCCCGTTGTTTCTTCTGAATAAACTTGGTCAGTTCATTCAATAATTCATTGAGTAGTGCTTGCTCGTCGGCGTTGGCTTGTTGCAGCGCTTGGCGAGCATTTCGGGGCAAATAACGGTACGTGAGCAGGCATAACTCCGGTTGAGAGACCAACTCGAAGTCATCTTGCGCTTCTATCAGATCGGCAAAGTAACGCGCTTTGGCAATGCTTTGGTCGATGAGCAGTTCGTAACCGGCGCGACTGATGATGTGCATGCTGGCATAGACTAACATGGCCATGCCGGAGCGGGAGCCTTCTAACGTATGGCTACCTAGATCTTTTGAGCCTTTGCGTAAAATGTACTGCGCATGGTGCTCAATCGAATTCATGGCACTGGGGTCTTTAAACAGCACCATGCCTGCGCCCATTGGAATGTAGAGCTGTTTGTGGGCATCAATGGTGACTGAATCGGCAAGCTCGACGCCATCTAACACATGGCGATGGTGATTCGACATCAAGGTTGCGCCGCCCCAAGCGGCATCGACATGGAAATGGCAGCCTTCTTGATGCGAAATTTCCGCCATTACCCGCAGCGGGTCAACGTTGCCTGTCTCCGTGGTGCCCGCCACACCAACGACTGCAAATGGTTTGATGTTGTTGGCTTTGAGTTCGGTAATTTTGCGTTGAAGATCATCTGGACAGATGCGGTTGTTCTCATCGGTTTTGACCGAAACCAAGCCTTCTTGACCAATGCCCAGAACATCAGCGGCTTTCTTCAGCGAGTAGTGGCCGCGTTCAGAAACCAGAATCGCCAAACCGTCATAACCGTAGTGGCGCATGGCTTTGAACAGACCTTCTTTCTCCACGCCATGAAAATCACCGTCGGCTTTCAATGCGTTGTTACGGGCAACCCACAAGGCCGTGATGTTGGCAATGGTTCCGCCAGAGCAGAATGCACCCAATGAGTGCTCTGCGCTGTGCATCCATTGTTGATAGAAGGCGTCATCCTGCCCGTAGATCAAGCGGTGCAGCATTCCCAATACTTGACGTTCTAGCGGCGTAAATGCTTTTGACGTTTCGATTTTGACCAAGTTTTGATTCAGGGCGATCATGATTTTTGACAGCGGCATCAAAAAATAGGGCAGCGCTGAGGTCATGTGGCCGATAAAACTGGGGGATGCGGTATGCACTGATTGGGCGACTAAGGTGTCGAGCAGATGTTGCGTATGGTCAGAAACAAATTCCGGCTCATCAGGAATGCGGGCATCGGAGAAATCTTTTTCGATCTCTTTCAATGGCTTCTCTTCTGCCACGATGTGTTCGCGCAGAAACTTATTCAGGTTGCGAGAGAGCTCTTCTTCGATTCGGGTCAGTGTTGAGTCTGGCCCTTCGGGTACGGTGAATATACGAAGCAGAGTGTCAAAGTTCGCATCCGCGGTTTTGTGTTCAGATACCATACAGCGTCGTTATCGGTTTAATCTAACATTTCAGGCGAGACAATCTAAACGAAAACGGGACCAAAGTCCCGCCTTAATTCGGACTGCTACCCAGTGGAAAGGGCAGTGCTTGATGCGCTGAATGCGCAAGAGCAGTGCTTAGTGACACACGATTTTTTCGGTTTTCGCAATCGCTTCGTTGTACTTGTTCAGCGCGCCTTCAATCTGTTTTGGGTGGCTCAGCAATTCAGCAAACGCCGAGCGCAACTCATAGTTTTTTTCATGCGGTTTGGCTTGACGATCATCGAAGGTGGTTTTGGCGATTTTCCCGAGTTCATCGCTGCGCGATGCAAGTACTTTAATGTCGTGCTGTTCGAGTTTTAACCAGGCTTCCACGGGTTGTGCGGTCGCCACTTTAGAAGCATCGTGCTCGAGGTAGTAGTGCACTGCCGCGCGGCTCAGTTCGAAGTGGTGCTGGCGACCTTCAAGGAACCATTGGCTGACACTTGCAAGCTCGGGATATTTCTCGGTGGTCATCTCGGCAAGGTCTTGGTACCACGCCAAAGAAGCATCAATGTAGGCATCGTATTTTTTCGCAAAACATTGATTGTCGGCGGCTGCTGCGGTCATCGAGGTGGCCGATAAGAGCATGGTGACAATAAAGCGTTTCATAATCGTTCCTTTTGCGATTTTTATCGTAACCCCTTGGTTGGGGTTTTTATAGACTTCCAGTTGGGCTTGATTTGATGCACGCAACCAATCGGTTACATGCCAAGTACGCTATTTTAAAGGATGTGTAACATGATTCCTGAGATCTAGCCTGCAAGAGACACAAAGAATAACATCAAAACAGGGACTAACAGGCTGAGAATAAACCCACTGACGATCGCCACGGGCACACAACGTACACCGCCGGTGGTTTGAATGACGGGCAGCGTGAAGTCCATGGCTGTGGCACCCGCGTAGCCAATCGAGGTACAGGGTTTGCGACTGATGAACATCGGGATCAGCACCAGTGAGATCAGCTCGCGCAGCAGCTCAATCATAAATGACGCCCCACCGTAAACCGGCCCAAAGGCATCGCCCATCAGAATCCCCGCCAATGAATACCAACCGAAGCCGGACGCCATCGCCAGCCCTTTGTATACCGGAATGTCGAGCACTAACGCGGCAATCGCGCCCCCAATCCAACTGGTGACCATCACCACTGCGGCGATGATCATGCCATGTTTATTCAGCAGGATTTGACCTAACGTCAGGCTGCTGTTGCGCAGTTGAATACCGATAAAAAACAGCAGTAAGAAAAGAATCCACTCGCTGGCGGTATCGACCCAAGAGAGGTCTAAATTGAACAGCACGCCCACGAGCAAACCACCCCCGACGACCAGAATCAGTTTGACTGACTCCAATGCCATACTCGACAGCGGCAATTTGGTGTGGCTGGTGTCCGTTTCCAACGGGAGAAAGCGGTCAACCAGCGGCAAGGCAAGCAGGTTACAGGCGCCAAGCAGCACAAAGAACACGCCCACATATTTGAGGATCAGTTGTAGGTTGTCGCCCAAGTTATCCAATGCGGCAAGGCTCAGACCCATTAAAAATAGAATGACATAAACCAGAGAGGCGGTGGCTCGGTTGAGTTGGGCAAGCCACGCTTTATTTTGAATCGCAAACAGATACCCCACCACCAGTGGGGCAAAGATAAACATCATCCCTGATAACATACATTCCTCGAAAAGTGATTTAGAAACCGCTCGCGTTGATCACCGCGCTGAGTTGGGTTTTGAATTCCACATCACTGAGATTGCTAAGGTCGTAAAGCACTTCGGCGCCCGTCGCATTGATTTCGACCTCGTGCTCTTCTATCGCATCGTCTTGTTTTCTATACATAAGTAAGTGATGTGCAATTCGTGCCACATCAAGGTAGCTGACTTCCTGACAATGTTCTACTAATTCTTCATTGCAAGCGACTTCAAGGAAATCTTGATCGAAGCCCCAATGTTTCAACACCAGTTGACTGGTGCTGGAACAATTGGATTGGAAAATTTGCAGCGCAATGTCTTGATCGAGGTAGTTCCCGTTTTCGAGGTAAAGGTAGTATTCGTTGACCAAACAGAACAATCCGATGTCAGCCAACAGGCCAACCAGCAGGGCTTTGTCTTGTTCAAGGTGCAGGTAGTTGTCCGGCTCAAGCTTTTTGAACGACTGAGCGACAAGCACCATTGTGGCCCCCAGCTCGCGAGACACCGAAGCACTGTTGATCAGTATCTTGTTGCATTCTTTGCTGAGGTTGATGGAGTTTTTGAGCTGCTCGATCGCTTGAGCGGTGACGATGTCACGCACGCGCACGATGCCCAAACGAGACACTGCGGTCATCAAATCGGTACAGGTAATGTTGCGGCGATTGAAGACCACGGAGTTCGCCACACGAATGACGATCGCGGCGAGGCCGGGATCGTCGGTGAGGCAGTCGGCAATGTCTGAAACACCCGTCGATTCGAGTGTGCACAAACGTTGAATTTTGAGCACGACGTCAGGAATCGGCGGCAGAGAGATTTTGCCGGTGCTGATGGAAGTTTTAACCAACTGAGCAAACTCACTCTCTAGCCCTTCAATGAGTTTGTGTCGGTTTTCTGGAAGCCAAAAGAAAGATAAATGATTCATTTTTTATTATTGATAGTTTTCGTTCCGTGTCATTCTACCGATCGCTAATAAATAGAAGCAACCACAAACCTGCAGAAAGCGTCAATTTCTTTACATTTCGATGATCTGTGAGACATTTTGCGTACCTGTTCGTTTATTTAAGCGCATGGAAATGATGGCCTTGTGACGCTGCTCTCATTATTGGTAAATAATCAATGTGTTGATGTGAATTAAGCCCAGACTTATTTCGTTTCGTTAACTATGATGTATAAAACTTATAAGTAAGCATTCTGTATACAAATAAAGCTTACTATTTAACCTATTCATTTTATTCGCTAAAAATTTGCTGCTATCTGGTGATCTTTCTTAATCGGGGACGTGATTAAAGGATCAATGGATATGTGTGAGCATAGATTTTTCGATTATGCAATTAAGTTTGGTGCCTACCAAAAACGCTCTATGTTTGGTGGTATTGGTTTGTTTCAACAAGAGGCGATGTATGCCTTGCTAACCGATGACTGCATCTTTATTCGAGGTGGTGAAGACCTTGATAAAATTTTGACGGATCTGGGGTGTGAGAAATATCGCCATGTGAAGAAGCAAACAACCGCAACGGTTAACTATTACGATATTACACAGCTATTTGAACAAAATTATTCGGATTTAGATTCAATTATCGAACGCGCTATCTTGTATTCGATTGAACAACGGTACTTTCAGAAATCGCATGCGAATCGCCGGCTGAGGGATTTGCCTAATATGCAGTTAACGCTGGAACGTATGGTGAAGAAGGCGGGCGTTGAAGACGTGGACACCTTCATGCGTTTGGGTGCGCCGGAAGTGTTCAATAAAGTTCGTCGCATTTACGGTAGTGATTTGGATGTGAAATTGCTGTGGAAATTCGCGGGTGCGATTGAAGGGATCCATTGGAAACTGCTGCAAGAGCCGCGCAAGCGTCAATTGTTAGAAAGCTGTCACGCGCGTTAAGGACAACGGACGCAGTGGGGGGAGATGGACACTGTTGTTGGGAAAGGCAATAAAAAAACCGAGGCTTTGGCCTCGGTTTTTTTGTGCAAGTCGCAGCCTCGATGAACGATCGTGGCTGCGGGATGTGAACACTTAGTATTTAAAGCGAGCCGTGAACATCAGTTGGTCATCATAAGTGTCGTTGATGCGCGCTTCTGCACCCAAAGAGAACAGCTCTGTTGAGTGGAAACGGGCGTACACAGAACCAATCCAGTGATCATCGTTGTCAATGGAAACGTAACCGCCTTTACCACCGACTTCCAATTGAGGCCCCAACCATTGGCGCACGCCAAGGTTCAATTCCATCCCAGTGTCTGCGCTGCCATTGTTCTTTTTGTCTTTCAGACGGAACAGCATCTCGCCGGTAAAGTCTGCCCAGTTATTGACTGGCGCGTGGAACCCAAAGCCAGTCGCGACGTCATAGTCGCTCTCAAATTCAGAGTCGACACGTGCAATCACGTGCGCGTTTGGGTGAATAGATTTACTGACAGCAGCACCGTAGGTGACAGGGCTTACGCCGATGCGAGCTTCAATGTAGTCGTAGTTGAAGTTGCTCATTACGGAAGGGCTGTTACGGTCAACTGCAGCCATTGATTGCGCTGAAGCAAGAAGAAGTGCTGTTGCAATGATTGTTTTACGCATAGTCACGATAAACCTATATCTTTATGATTAATTCCATGGTCGAAAGCGGAATATCCGCTAAGACGTAAAGCCTTGAAAGATAACCAGGCTTCAAAAGTGTCGACATCATAATTCATCGGTGCAGTCAGGCTCCACCAAAAAATGTCATTGTTTTGTCGTCTAAGGTGATATTAAGCAATTTAGGTGCCAAATAGATGAAGCCTTTGTGATTTTTTGAGTGCCCATTATTCACCGAAACTCATGCGTTTTGCCGCAATGGCATTGAGTATTTTCTCGGCGTCGAGCACTTGAATCCAAGGCATCAGGTTGTCGTCGTTATCGATAACATACTGAGTTAATTGATCTTTCACCGTTTCGCGCAATGCGTCGCCACGCCACGGTTTGGCCACATAAAAGTGCAAACTGGCGTGATTGATGGCTTGTACCGTGTCTTCAAGGCCCGCTTGTCCGGTCAGCAGGACTTTACGTGTCTTGGCGGTCTCTTCATCGTCATTGAGTTCGATCAAAAAGCTGATTCCCGTTTGCTCTGGCATGATGTGGTCACACAAAATCAGCGCCAGTGAAATGCCTTGTTGGCGATAGTCATCAATCACCTCTTTGGCTTCGGCCACCGATTCGGCGGCTTCGATCACGAAATGTTCTTCAAAGCAATCCAAGTCTTGAACCACGCTATCAAGCACTTCTCTTTCATCATCGACACATAAAATCATGTATTTATTCATGCTTGTCTCCTAATCGATTGAGCGAGGTGAGAGCGGCAACCAAACGCTCATGGTGGTGTATTGATGCGGTTGACTGTCGACGGCTATCCAACCTTGGTGCTGCAACACAATTTGTTGGCAGACGGAAAGGCCAATACCTAATCCGAAATTGCCTTCACGTTTGGTGGTGTAGTTGAGTGCAAAAATCTGCGCTTTGAGCTCATCAGGAATCCCACAACCGTTATCGGTGAAGCTTATGACAGCATAGGTTTGATTATTTTTCTCCTCCATTCGTGTTCGAATGTGAAGTACGCCGCGTTCGGGGAAGGCATCAATGGCGTTCGAAATTAAATTGGTCCACACCTGCTGTAGTGCAATCGGCAAGCAATCAATCGGTGGAATGTTGGCGTATTCCTTTTCTACTCGGTGCAGTTTGAGACGGTTTTCGAAGATCACTAAGGTGTCTTCAATCCCTTCGTGAATATCGACACGATGGAAAGTTTCGTCATCGGGGCGCGCATAACCTTTGAGGCTTTTGACCATATCGGCAATGCGTTGCGCGCAGACATGAATCGAGCGCAAGTTGCTGCCCGCCAAATGATACGATTCCAATGTCTCGATTTGGGCCAGCGCGTGTTCGGGATTGCGCCGTGCCAGTGCGATCAATTCAGTGTCTTGTTCTAACCCGAGTTTGACCATTTTTTTGGCCACCAATCGATGCTGCGTTTGCTGTTCCAACTGCTTGGCGCGAGCGCGCTCTTCCGATGTCGACATCGGTTTGGCCAGCAATGCGCTGCGCAGCAATTGGGCGCCTTGCGTGATCTGTGCTGGGGCTGGCGCATTGCAACTGTCAACAATGGTTTCGATATTTCGGCTGAGCGTTTCCGTTCCGCGTAAAATGGCGGCCACTGGGTTATTGAGTTCGTGAGCGACCCCGGCCACCAATTGACCCAGCATGGCCATTTTTTCACGCTCGATCAGCTGTTGATGGGCGGATTCTAAGGATTCGAGCGTCTTTTGCAGTTTGATTTTTGTGTTGATGCTGCGCTGTAAACGACGGTTAAAATGGCGCAACAACAAATTGGTAAACAGCGGCAACAAGCTGCTGTCGGAATGCATCACTTTGGCAAACACGTCGCGATCGAGTTTAATCACCTCTGTTTTGGTTAAGGTGATGGCGGTGGAGAAGGAGGGTTCTCCGGTCACAAACGACATCCCGCCGACGATATTGCCTTTCTTATGGCGTACCACTTCGCGTTGCTGTCCTAAATCATCTTTTTTATACAGCGCCACTTCACCTTCCGTGATAAACCACAAAAAGCGATTTTCTTCGCCTTCTTTGGTCAGCAGGTGTTCGGCTGAATAGGTGCGGCAAGCTCGGGTTTCATCCTCTTTTTCGAAAAACAGGTACAGCGCGCCGATGACTTGTTCGGCTAGTTCCGTGTCTGACAGGCGGTGGTAATCGGTGATAAAGCCATCGCGAAAAGAGCGCATTTTATTGTCGATGTGGGCGCGTAAAATACGTTGTTGATCGAGTTGTGTGCTGTAGCTGAGGATATTGTCTTTATCGTGTTCGAGAATGAAGGTCGTCAATTCCTGTTGCGCGGTTTTGCGCAGCACGTGATCTTGCAACGGTTTGGTCAGGCAGTAGTCCAATCGCCCTTCGTTCACCGCATTGAGAATGGCTTGAATGTCTTGGCCGCAACTGACCAATACTTTACGCGCGTTGCGCGTATGAGGCAGCTTATCGAGATGAATGAGGAAATCCGCGCCGTTCATTGCTTCGTGATGGCTGGCAATCACCAGCGCGACGGTTTGATTTTGCTGTTCGAGGTATTCCAGTGTTTGCTGTGCATCGTCAACGGAGTCGGCCGTATGCAGATCGAACTTGGTGGCAAACGGGCTTAATTCGTGGCGCCACTGTTCCACACTGATGGGATTATTGTCTAAACAGAGCAGGGCATATCGGTTCACGTCAGTCTCGTTGTCGGTTACGGATCGGCAGCATTACTGTAACAAGCTTCGCGTGGCGGATTTGAGAGCTAGGTTTGAAGACACCAAACTTTGACAATGCAGGCGTCAATACTCTGATTTAACTCATACTTTCCTCATTAACCTCGGACAATCATCGTTTAGACTCTCGTCTCTTGAGCTCAGTTGAATAACTACGGTAGACTGAGCCAAACAATCAGGAAATCCTTTTATTATGCAAACTATTAAACGAATTGGTGCAGTGGGTGGGGCTATTGCGTTGGCGCTGTGTTGGCCGTTGGCCGTTGGACAAATCGGCCAGAGCGTGATCACCGACGGCGTGGCGCACGTCAGCAACGATAAAGTGACGGCTGAGTTAGTCAGTTACGATCGCGGCTATTTATCCTCAAAGGTACAAACCCGTTACACGGTCGTGGATCCAAAAATGAAGCAACAGATGGAAGCGGAAGGTTTTCCGACTGAAATCGTCATGGATAGCGATG
Source organism: Vibrio sp. CJQ_6 (assembly GCF_043106745.1). Taxonomy (NCBI): domain Bacteria; kingdom Pseudomonadati; phylum Pseudomonadota; class Gammaproteobacteria; order Vibrionales; family Vibrionaceae; genus Vibrio; species Vibrio sp. CJQ_6. The sequence continues at coordinate 186,616 of NZ_JBICMV010000012.1, forward strand.
TGCACCACGGGTTGCTGAGCTTGACGTCTGTCTCCACGTTCCCGCAGTTCCCCGATTTCCCGATGGTGATCAACAGCACCACGCGTCTGAACGGCAATACCGAGTACACAGCGACAACCGAAGCGTGGCATTACGTCAACCAAGGCGAAACGCCGTTTACGTTGTCGGTCACTCCGATGACGTTGAGCGGCACGGCGACGACACTGGGTGAAATCACTTATTCGGCCTCGATTCCATCGATCGACATGGACTTCTCGACGGGTGAAAAGGTGCAGATGAGCAATTTTGCTGGTGAAGGCCATGGCAAACAAGTCAATGGATTCTGGATTGGTCAGCAAAAACTGACGCTCGAAAAATTGGACACACGTGACACGCAAGGGGCATCGCCGCTTTCTGCGGACAACGTGAGTTACGATTTTACCTCAACTTTGGATGAGCTCGAGCAGCGTTTCAGTAGCCAACACCGGGTGATGGCTGGCCAGCTCGTCAACGACAGCGGTACGGTCAACAACCTGCAAATTGATTTCACCTTGGGGGATGTCGACAGTTTGTCATTTGAAAAACTGTCCAATATCTATCAAAACCATCCAGACATGTCACAGCAGGCCATTTCAGAAGCACTGCCTTACGTTGACACACTGTTCGCCAAAGGGTTTAAGCTCAGCATGAACAAGATGGCGCTGAATGTGGGTGACGGTGAGTTTGACTCGAATTGGGCGCTTGCGATCCCTGAGGGGACTCATGACGTGCTGCAAGACCCAAGCGTGATTTTGTCGGCGCTGACGGGTCATTTGAACACGTTTGTGTCATCCCAATTGGCGGCCGATTACCCGTTTGTGCAACAAGGCGTGGACGAGCTGGTGATGATGGATATGGCGACACAGGATGAAAAAGGCTATCACCTTAAAGCGGATGTGAAGGATGGCAATCTCGTGTTTGCCAACGGTCAGCAGATCCCCTTGGTGGCGCTGTTGATGCCGTTAATGATGCAACAAGGTTATTAATCTGCTCAATTGATCAGTTATTCAAGAAAAGAGGTCTTCAGACCTCTTTTCTCACTTTTTATCCCGTCAAAAAAGTGGTATTAATCACACTAATTTACGATAGCAGGAGCAAAGAACACATGGAGCCGAATACGGACACTGTTTTTAACTTTAGTGCTGGTCCCGCAGCGTTGCCAAAAGCAGTGATGCAACAAGCACAGGCTGAATTTGTAAACTGGAACGATTTGGGCGTTTCAGTGATGGAAATTAGTCACCGTAGCAAACCTTTCATTCAAGTTGCGAAAGAAGCGGAGCAAGACTTACGCGATCTTCTCAACATTCCAGATAACTACAAAGTTCTGTTCTGCCAAGGTGGTGCGCGCGCACAATTCGCGGCCGTGCCACTGAACTTACTGGGCGACAAAACTCAGGCGACGTATATTGACGCAGGTTACTGGGCAGCAAGCGCTGTGAAAGAAGCGAAAAAATACTGCACCACGGATGTATTTGACGCGAAAATCAACAAAGACGGCAAAACTGCCGTACTGCCAGCGAGCGAATGGAAAATTGATGCGGGCTCCGCTTACGTTCACTTCTGTCCAAACGAAACCATCGACGGGATTGAGATCAACGACCTGCCAGTGACTGACAAGCCAATCGTTGCTGATATGTCTTCTACGATTCTTTCGCGCGAAATCGACGTAGCGAAATACGGCGTGATTTACGCGGGCGCTCAGAAAAATATCGGTCCTGCGGGCATCTGTATTGCTATCGTACGTGACGATCTGTTGGGCTTAGCCAACGATGTCATTCCTAGCATTCTGAACTACAAAATCTTGGCTGAACAAGATTCGATGTTCAACACCCCGCCAACGTTCGCGTGGTACTTGTCTGGTCTCGTGTTCAAATGGCTGAAAGCGCAAGGTGGTGTTAAAGCGATTGAAGCCGTGAACCGCGAGAAAGCTGCGCTGCTGTACGGTTACATCGATTCTTCTGACTTCTACCGCAACGAAATTCACGCGGACAACCGTTCGCTGATGAACGTTCCGTTCCAACTGGCAAAACCAGAACTGGATGGCACTTTCCTCGAATTGGCTGAAGCCCGTGGTTTGACTTCGCTAAAAGGTCACCGCGTCGTCGGGGGTATGCGTGCTTCAATCTACAACGCAATGCCGCTGGAAGGCGTTCAAGCGTTGGTTGATTTCATGAAAGAGTTCGAAGCGCAATACGCGTAATTCTCAAGCACAACTTACCCATCACAATGCAAAAGCTCAGTGGCGACACTGGGCTTTTTTGTTTGTCTGTTGTGATGTTTGTTCAGCGAATAGTCAAACAAACGAAAGCCACCGCATGGGTGGCTTTTTACGTTTAATGGTTTGCTTCGCGTTGTGCTTGTCCGAGCGTTTTGTGGACTCGGCATGGATGACCGAACGCCAGGCTATTGGGCGGGACATCTTTGGTGACAACGCTGCCGGCCCCGATGACTGCACCGTTGCCGATGGTGACGCCAGGCATGATGGTACAGTTGCCGCCAATCCACACATGATTGCCAATCGTAACAGGTTCTGCCCAACCGATGTGTTCATCTCGGGTCGTAAAATCGAGCGGATGATGCGCGGTGTAGACCTGCACATTGGGGCCGATAAACACGTGGTTGCCAATGGTGACTGGCGCGCAGTCGAGTAGGGTGAAGTTGAAGTTGATGAACACGTGGCTGCCCAACGTGGTGTTGATGCCGTAGTCGATGTTGATCTGTTTTTCGATGTGGACATCTTCACCAACCGCCGCAAACATTTGGGTCAAAATCGCACGTTGTTGGTCGCGGTCTCGTCGAGGCAACTGATTGTATTCAGCCGCCAAATCTCGCGTTGTATCTCGAATTTCGATCAGTTCTGGGTCGTTAATCCAGTAGCGCTCGCCAGCGCGCATATCGGTAAGGGCACTCATGTTGTTCATCCAGTGGTTTGCTTGATGGTTGGAAATGTGTTGAACCGAAAAGCAGAGGGCGCGTAAAACGCGGCCTCTGCCTGAGGGGTTAGATGGCGTCGCCAAATTGTGGGAAGCCGTCTTTCCACGTCAGCACTTTGATGCGGGTGTGACGGTTTGGATCCCACAGTGGGTCGCCTTCAATTTCGGTATAATCACGCGCGTGGTACACCAACAAGTCGTGACCGTTTTCATCTTGTGTAAAGCTGTTGTGACCCGGGCCATACACCTTTTTCTCCCAGTTGGTCGCAAAGACGGGATGGTCAGATTTATGCCAGCTTGCTGGGTTGAGCAAGTCGCTGTTCTCATCGGCCCAGAGTAAGCCCATGCAGTAGTTTTCATCGGTCGCACTGGCGGAATATGTCATCCAGAACTTGCCATGACGATGCAATATCGACGGCCCTTCATTGACCCAGAACCCGCGTTGTTCCCAATCGAATTCGGGAATGGTTAACCGTTGCGGCTGGGTTTTTAGCTGTGTTGGCGTTTCCAACTCGGCAATGTAAAGGTTGGAGTTGCCTCGAATGCCGTTCTCTTTTTGCGCCCAAACGTAGTAGTTTCGCCCTTGATGGCTAAACGACGTGGCATCCAGACTGAATGTGTCCATGCCGGTGTCGATTTGCCCTTCAAATACCCAATTGTCGGTGATGGGGTTGGCGTTGTGGTTGGAGACGGCATACATGCGGTGCTGAAACAATCCGTCAACGATCGCTCGAGACGGCGCTGCGGCAAAGTACACATACCAAGCGCCATCAATGAAATGTAATTCCGGCGCCCAAATGAGGTCGCTGTATGGGCCTGTGTCGGGTTTGTACCAAGCGTTAATGAGTTCACTGGTCGTGCGCAGCTCAGCAATGGATTTGGCACGGCGAATTTCAATGCGGTCGTACTCGGGGACAGACGCCGTGAAGTAATAGTAGCCATCACTGTGCTTGGTGATATGTGGATCAGCACGCTGTTCAATAATTGGATTGATGAGTTCTTGCATCTTACTTAACCTTAATTTGCCTGGCCTTTAACAGGTATATGAGTCTTCACTTCGCTGAGGTTTTCTTCTTGTTCAAGAATGTTGGTTGCGGTGATGGAGTGGTAGTAACGGTCCGTCACTTTGTACTTGAACATGAAAGCGCCCATCAGGAAGTGGAACAAGCCCGGGATCACCGTCAACATCAGCGCGATACCGGTCAGTGTGAAATCAGATTGATCTTGGTTGGGGACGTATTCGAAGGTGGTGAGTAGCCAGCCCACAATCGCCCCCGCGATCCCCATCCCAAATTTTTGGCAGAAAGAGATGCCACCAAAGGCGAGGCCAGAAACACGTTGGCCGGTTTTGTAGGTGCCGTAATCGACGGCTTCGGCAATGGCTGACCAAAACACAGGGGCATGCAAGTCCACCACAAATGACACCAAGAAATAGAGGATGAAGGCCAACGCAAAGTCGCCACGACCGACGGTCAGATAAAGTAGTGCGCTCAGAAATAGCACCGCAATTTGGCTGTAGCGGAACAGTTTGACTTTGCAGTAGAACTTGGTGATCCACGTGGATGCAACCATCGCCAGAATTGCAGCCACCACACCGGTCGCCAAGAAGGCTGAGATGGTGCCAGCGTCACCGCCAAGATAGTATTTGGCATAATAAGCAGCCACTGAACCACGAATCACGTAGCCGACTGTACCGGTGACACACACCGCACACAGGATCAACCATTGGTCATTTTTGACTAACAGTTTCACTTGCTGAGCAAAATTGGTTTGCTCGACTTTGTGTTCGATGCGCTCTTTGGTGGTCGCAAAGCAGAACAGGAATAACAGCGTGCCCATGAGGCCCATCAGTCCCATGGAGTATTGGTAACCTAACTGAATGTTGTCCTGGCCCCAATACGCAGAGAGTTGCGGCACAATGATGGTGACCAGAAACGCTGCGATCTTGGCGAAGAACAAGCGGTAGCCATTGGCAGACAAGCGTTCTTTCGGGTCATCGGTCAGCACGCTGATGAGCGAGATGTACGGAATGGTCACCGCGGTAAACATGATGGTGACCAGAATGTAAGTCGCGTAGGCGTAGATCAGTTTGCTGTTGTAGTCGGCGTCTGGCGTGCTGAACGCCAAGTAAACTGACAAGCCAAATGGCACAGCCAAAAACAGCATGTAAGGGCGGTAGCGTCCCCAACGCGTTTTGATTTTATCAGTCAGCATACCCATCAATGGATCGGTCACCGCATCGATCAGACGCACGACAATGAACAACATCGCGAGATCTTGCGGTTTGATGCCAAAGATATCGGTGTAAAAGAAGGTAATAATTAACATCATAGAGGAAATTACGACGTTAACGGCCATATCACCGGCCCCGAACCCCACTTTCTCTAATACAGGCAGCTTATATTTATACATTGTATTCTCTTCCGTCGATGAACAACTGTGAATTACCTTAAAGTGATTCATCTTCGGTCGCTGTTAGAGTTCTCATGAAAAGAATTATCCAGCAGATTTGTACATGTCTTTAGCGAAACTGGTTATGTTTGGTTGTTATTCCAGCGCTTCATGGGTTTGAGGCTGTCGCTAAGCTGGTAGCGATATTATCCATGGTCTATAGAGAGATTTTGTGTTTTTCTGGGCGGGAGTATCAATCGTTCGTACAATGTCACATATTTAAATTTTAATGAAAATCTGACGAATTCAATTTGAAATATAGGTTCAATTTATGGTTTTTAATTTAGGGTGCTGAATTAAGAAATGATAGTGATAAAAAAACCGCCAGTGTTGGCGGTTTTTTTCATCTCATGATGCGCGTTGGCTATGACGACCTTGCGCTTTCCCTTTCCCTCCGGGACGAGTGCGATTTTGTCCTTGTCCTGAGGTGTTGGGGCGGCCATTGCCATTCGGTTTCCCGTTTTGGCCTGGCTTGTTTGGGTTGCTTGCGGGTTTTCCATGCTCTCCCGGCTTGGCTTGTCCGCCAGATTGACCATTGGATTTGCCTTGGCCAGAGCGTTGGCCATTGGATTTACCACCACGCAGCGCATCAAAGCCCGGCTGTGACATTGTATGCTTCGTTGCAAAACGGTTCGAACCATGGCGACCCGATTTACGGCGTTGGGCCGGCGTCAGTTTTTCACCATCTTCTGATGGCACCAAACAGCCCGGCTTGTCGCCGATCAGGTGCTTTTTACCCATGTTGATCAGCGCTTCGCGGATCAACGGCCAGTTGGCTGGATCGTGGTAACGCAGCAGTGCTTTGTGCAGGCGGCGCTGACGGTCGCCTTTAGGCACCGCGACGTCTTCACGTTTTTTGTACTTCACGCGTTTCAGCGGGTTCACTTCGGAGTGATACATCGCGGTCGCGTTACACATCGGTGATGGGTAGAAGTTCTGAACTTGGTCACACTCGTAGTTGTTCTTCTTGAGCCACAGCGCCAGATTGAGCATGTCTTCATCTTCTGTGCCCGGGTGCGCGGAGATGAAGTACGGGATCAGGTACTGTTTCTTGCCCGCTTCGGCGCTGTATTTCTCAAACAGCTCTTTGAAGCGATCGTAGGTTCCCATGCCCGGTTTCATCATCAGATCCAGTGGCGATTTCTCGGTATGTTCCGGTGCAATCTTCAGGTAACCACCCACGTGGTGCGTGACCAGTTCTTTGATGTATTCCGGAGACTCAATGGCCAGATCGTAACGCACGCCTGAGGCGATCATGATCTTCTTAATACCGTCGACTTTACGTGCATCACGATACAGGTCGATGGTGTGCTTGTGATCGGTATTGAGCTTGTGACAGATGCCCGGGAACACGCACGACGGACGGCGACAGTTGGCTTCCGCTTTCGGATCTGAACAGCCAAGGCGGTACATGTTGGCCGTTGGGCCACCCAAATCTGAAATGGTGCCGGTAAAGCCCGGAACTTTGTCACGAATCTCTTTCAGTTCGTTGATGATCGACTCTTTCGAACGGTTTTGAATGATGCGGCCTTCGTGTTCGGTGATCGAACAGAAAGAGCAGCCACCAAAACAGCCACGCATGATGTTGACCGAGGTCTTGATCATGTCGTAAGCCGGGATCTTCGCTTTGCCATACATCGGGTGTGGCACACGGGCGTAAGGCAAGTCGAACACGAAATCCATCTCTTCAGTGGAGAGTGGAATCGGAGCTTGGTTTACCCACAATTCACGGTTGCCGTGGCTTTGAATCAGCGCACGGCCAGAATACGGGTTGGTTTCTAGGTGCAACACACGGCTGGCGTGTGCATACAGAATCCGGTCGTTTTGCAGCTTCTCGTAAGAGGGCAGACGTACCGCGGTCGTCTTGGCATCGTGGCGAGAAGGACGAATGGTGATCGGTTTGGCTTCCGCTTCGTCTTTTTTACCGGTTTCGCACTGGGTTTCCACTTCGTACGGGTTGGTAGGGACGAACGGTTTGCTCGGCTTATCAATGCGTGACGAGTCGATGATGGTGAAGCTTTCTGGCGCCGCAGGCAGGTTAACAGCCGTGCCGCGCACGTTGGTCATCTCGCTGATGCTTTCCCCGTTGGCGAGGCGATGCGCCACTTCCACCAGTGCGCGCTCGGCGTTACCAAACAGCAGGATGTCGGCTTTGGCATCAAACAGCACGGAACGGCGAACTTTGTCTGACCAGTAATCGTAGTGCGCGACGCGACGCAGGCTGGCTTCAATGCCACCTAGCACAATCGGCACGTCTTTGTATGCTTCGCGGCAGCGTTGTGAATACACCAGCGTGGCACGGTCTGGACGTTTACCGCCTTCGTTGTTTGGCGTGTACGCATCATCGTGGCGCAGCTTTTTATCGGACGTGTAACGGTTGATCATGGAGTCCATGTTGCCAGCGGTGACGCCAAAGAACAGATTCGGTTTCCCTAACGTCGTAAACGCCTCTTTGCTGTTCCATTCCGGCTGCGCGATGATGCCGACGCGGAATCCTTGCGACTCCAGCAAGCGGCCAATGATCGCCATACCGAAGCTCGGGTGATCGACATACGCATCGCCTGTGACGATGATGATGTCGCAGCTGTCCCAGCCCAGCGCCTGCATCTCTTGACGCGATGTTGGCAGGAATGGGGCCGTGCCAAAACACTCGGCCCAGTATTTCTTGTATTCGTTAATCTTTGGTGTATTCATAAGTTTAAAAAGGTGCTCACTTTACTGAAGGGGCTGAGTGGCGTTCGAACCATTATTATTTCGCCTAGGCTGACGCCCAGCTTCTGTTGTGCGGTCTTTCACTCAACACCCGATATGCTTGCGCGCTAGAGTCTTCCTGATCTTCATCACTCAGGTTCGCCTCACGCTTGTTGCTTCCCGCTGGCGTTATTTACGCGTATGACGAGCGTCCAACTTCCGTTTTCCGCTCCGTTTTTTTGGCTTCGATGATGCCGTTCTATCACCGTTGACCGTCGTTGTGCGACCTTTCTGCCTGCTGTAATACTAGGTGAAAAAAGCAGCCAAACAAAATAGCGGTGGAGTGTATCACGTTCTCGGCGGTGTCGCTCAATTTCTGTGACGGGTCGCCAAAAACTTTACGGCGTGGTTGAGCGGGCGTCCGCGTTGAATATCGCGTTGGGGGGAGAAGGCTCTCACTGGTTGGTGCACATAAAAAAGCCATCGCAAAGGCGATGGCTTTTAAGCAAGCGTTTTGGCTTAAAACCGAGTGGCGAATTAGCCAATCAGGCCTTGTTTCGCCAGGTACTCATCGTAAGTGCCGTGGAAGTCGTTCACACCATCTTTGGTGATTTCGATGATGCGTGTCGCAATCGATGAGACGAACTGACGGTCGTGAGATACAAACAGCAGCGTGCCTTTGTAGTTTTCCAGCGCCAAGTTCAAGGCTTCGATCGATTCCATATCCATGTGGTTGGTTGGTTCGTCCATCAGCAGGATGTTTGGTTTTTGCATGATCAGCTTACCAAACAGCATACGACCTTGCTCACCACCCGAAATCACTTTGACCGATTTCTTGATGTCGTTTTGCGAGAACAGCATACGGCCCAGAATACCGCGCACGGTTTGCTCGTCTTCGCCTTCGTTTTTCCACTGGCTCATCCAATCTAGCAGCGACATGTCTTCTGCGAAATCATGCGCGTGATCCTGAGCGTAGAAACCGATGTTGTTGTTTTCAGACCATTTGATCATGCCCGCCATCGGTTCCATCACACCTGCCAGCGTGTTGAGCGTGGTGGATTTACCGATACCGTTCTCACCGATGATCGCGATGCGTTCACCCACTTCAACCATCAGGTTGACGTTGTTGATCAGGATGTTTTCGCCGTAACCTTGTTTCAAACCTTCCACTTCCAGCGCGTTACGGAACAGCTCTTTCTTCTGATCGAAACGGATGAATGGTGACTGACGGCTTGATGGTTTCACTTCTTCGAGTTGGATTTTATCCAGCTGTTTCTGACGAGAAGTGGCCTGTTTGGCTTTCGATGCGTTTGCAGAGAAGCGGCTAACGAAGGTTTGCAGCTCAGCAATTTGAGCTTTCTTCTTCGCGTTGTCTGCTTGCAGACGATCACGCGCTTGTTCAGCTGCGATCATGTATTCGTCGTAGTTACCGTGGAACAGACGCAGTTCACCGTAATCCAAATCTGCCATGTGGGTACACACGGTGTTCAGGAAGTGACGGTCGTGCGAGATGATGATCATGGTGCAGTTACGTGCCAGCAACGTTTGCTCCAGCCATGCGATGGTGTGCATGTCCAGGTTGTTGGTTGGTTCGTCGAGCAGCATGATTTCTGGTTCTGCGAACAGCACCTGCGCCAGCAATACACGTAGTTTCAGACCCGGTGCGATTTCGCTCATCAGGCCGAAATGTTGCGCTTCAGGAATGCCCAAGCCCAGCAACAGTTCACCCGCGCGCGCTTCGGCGGAGTAGCCGTCCATTTCTGCGAATTCAGTTTCCAAGTCGCCAACACGCATGCCGTCTTCGTCGGTCATTTCTGGCAGCGCGTAAATGCGGTCACGTTCTTCTTTGACCTTCCACAACTCTTTGTGACCCATGATCACTGTGTCCACCACCGTGAACTCTTCAAACGCGAACTGATCCTGACCCAGTTTAGCCATGCGCTCGTTTGGATCGGTTGAAACCGAGCCTGCTGATGGCTCCAGTTCGCCGCTAAGAATTTTCATAAATGTGGATTTACCACAACCGTTGGCACCAATCAGGCCGTAACGGTTGCCATTACCAAATTTAATCGAGATGTTTTCAAACAATGGCTTATCGCCAAATTGCATGGTGATGTTTGCAGTCGTTAACACAAGGCATTCCAAGTTGTTGGTCTGCCCGTTCCGACGTGAAGTGATCCTGCGGCTGCGGGGCAGTCGGCATGGCTTCAAGGTCGAGTGGGCATCGTCAATAAGTAAAAAGTTGGCCGAGGCCAACTTTCAAAGCCGCGCATGATAACAGTTTTTGTGATTAACATCACCCACGATCGTTCAACTTAACGTGAATCGGCCTGCAAGCTCGATGATGATTACGTTCACTCATTGGGGAGGGGCGGTGATTTTGCTATCCCTTTTGGCGAGGTAACACCGTGAGCACGCGCACCACAAATTGATGCAGTTCGTTCATGTAGTTTTCCAAAAACGCTTTGGTTCGCTCGGTGGTGACATTGTCATCGTCGTCGATCATGCCATCGTGATATTGCAGATAGGCTTCAACGGTATTCATCAACGGAGAATTGCAAAAACAGAGCACGCTGCGCAGCTGGCTTTGAGCCACGGCGGTGCCAATCGCGCCGGGCGAGGTGCCGATAACGCCGGAAGGTTTACTGGCAAATGAGTTTTGCCCCCACGGGCGGCTTGCCCAGTCGATGGCATTTTTCAAGCATCCGGGAATCGAGCGGTTGAACTCGGGGGTCACAAACAATAAGCCGTCGCAATCGGCGATCGCCTGTTTGAAGGCTTGGGCCACGTCTGGATAATTGGCATCGTAATCTTGGCTATATAACGGCAAATCTTTGATGGGAATTTCCACCAAGTCGAGCTCGGGGGGCGCCAGCTTGGCGAGTGCATGCGCTAGTTTGCGATTGATGGAGGTCGACGACAAACTCCCGACGAAATAGCCGATTTTGTATTGGGTCATAGGAACTCCTGATAGCCACAGTCACTGCACACCGGTGCGAAGTGACTGATGCGATGTGACTGCGGCGATGAGACGATGGAACAACAAGTCTGCACTCCGCATCATGGCGCCGGGTTGCCTGTAAGGTTAACCGCGACAAATACGGAGTATCGGGAGTAAGTCTAGTGTAGGACGAGCACTCTCTCCATTTACGCAGGGCGCAAATGGGTAAGTCGCGATACGCGCTTCAATCAGTGAGAACGTTTCGCCATCGGATGCGTGTCGTTCATTTGCAGCAGGTCCCATAGATTCCCGTACAAATCTTCAAACACCGCCACGGTGCCGTAGTCGGCTTCCATCGGAGGACGAACGAACTGAATGCCATCTTCGACCATGCGATGGTAATCGCGCCAGAAGTCATCGGTATTGAGGAACAGAAAAACGCGCCCGCCAGTTTGGTTGCCGATCGAAGGCAGCTGCTCTGGTTTCGACGCTTTGGCCAGCAGCAACGTGGCGCCTTGTGAGCCCGGAGGCGACACCACGACCCAACGTTTGTCTTGTTCCGGTTGATAGGTATCTTCCACCAATTCGAACTTGAGCTTATTGAGGTAGAAATCCAGTGCTTCGTCGTAATCACGAACCACTAAGCTGATGTGAATAATCGATTGTTTCATGCGATTCCCTTATGGGTTGAGCGGTGGGATTTTCGGTGCCACACCTTAACTGAAATCGCCCCAAAACACACTGGAAAGTCACGCGTTTGCTGCATTCCTCACCGTACATCGATAGGGGATGTTCGCTTGATGCAGCAAGCGATGAGCGCACGTGAAACAAATTAATGAGATTCCTGCGGCCACACGACATCCAACGCGGTGTGGGCAATGCGCCATTCTCCGTGGATGCGCACATAGTGATCGACGTAATGGCCCAACAGCAAGAACGGATGTTGCGAGGCGGCTCTGTCGGTCACGAAGTCCAATAAGTAGCAACTGCCGTGGGCGTGGTTCTCATCCACCAAGGTGATACTGTGGTTGGTCACGGCATGCACAAACGGAAAATGTTCACGGTGTTGGGTGTCAAAGGTGTGATAGGCCTCGCTCAAGCCAAGTTTGATGGCGTCCAAACCTTTCATTGAGCCGACCGTGACCGTCACTTCAGCATCGTCAGTAAACACCTCGCCCATTTTCTCTGCTTCTCCACCGTCTAGCAGTTGGCTATAGCGCAATCTCAGTTGACGAATTTCTTCGCGATCAAGTAAGTCATTGATGCGTTTTTCGGGGGTTGTCATCATGATTCTCCACAACATTGTTGATCATAGGAGGTCATTGTATTGACTTAATGAAAAATGATAATACAGTTTATATTCCAATTATTTCATCCTGTGGTTCCATAATGAAGCTCAATGAAACGCAATTTTCGGGCGTGATCGAATATGTTGAAACGCTGCGGACTGGTTCCTTTACCGCAGCAGGGGAGCGCCTCGGCTTAACTGGCTCAGCGGTAGGCAAAAGCGTCACGCGACTGGAGAAAAAACTCGGAACCAAGTTACTGCATCGCACCACGCGCAGCCTGACGCCGACCCCCGAAGGCCAGCGTTATTTTGATGGCTGGATTGCGATTCTCGATGAAATTGACAGCCTGGAACATGGCGTGGTGGCCGGGAGCGTTCACGTTTCGGGCAACTTAAACATTCATTTACCCGCTGCATTTGGTCGCCGACATGTGATGCCTTTGCTGTTGGAACTCACCAAAGCGCATCCCAATTTGGATCTGTCGGTGGCATTTAGCGAAAAGCGCATCAATTTGGTAGATGAAGGGGTGGATCTGGTGGTGCGTATTGGCGCATTGGCAGATGATGCCGATTTGATTGCCCGCCGTTTGGGGCGCCAGCGCTTGGTTGTGTGCGCAAGCCCCGATTACTTGAAAAAGAAAGGCACACCGAAACTGGTGACGGAGTTGACAGAGCACGATTGTATTGTCGGCGGACAGCGTAGCAATCAACCGGCGTGGTTGTTCCGACGCGCCAATGGCGACAGTTTTACGCAAGTGGTGCATGGACGGTATTGTTTCAGTGATGGAGATGCCATGTTATCAGCGGTGCTCGATGGTATGGGCGTCTCCCAGTTGCCGACGTGGCTCATCAATGAACACCTTGCTTCGGGCGCATTGGTGACGATTCTTGACGATTATGCTGGGGCGGAAATGCCGATTCATGCCGTATGGCCCCGGTCGCGTTACTTAAAACCGAGACAACGGGTGGTGATTGATGCGCTGGTGGCGGCGGCCGAACAGCCAACATCGGTCTATCAGCTTTAGAAAGTCGCTTTAGAAAGCACCTTTAGGAAGTCCCTTCTGAAACGATGGCATGCGTGTGTAACCCCCGTCGGCACAACTGCTAAATCCCTGATGCAGAACAAGATCGTTGTGTGGGCAGCGTGCTATATCAAAGGGTGTGCGGATAAGCGATGACCACGTTGGGTGGCGCGTCACCGCACTTGGACATCGAATCAGGAGAATCAAGGATGAGTGAATATTGTGGTCAATGCCGTCAGTTTACCCGCACGGCCAATAATCCGCAGGATATGTGTGGTGCTTGGGAACAACCCACGCAAGCTAAGCGTGTTGCGTGTGGCTTCTTTATGCCTCGTAAACCGAAACGAGAGGCGCAGGCGTCCGAGCCATCCTCAGAATCAGGTCGATGAAACCCCGCGATCACGCCGGTTGGGCGCGCAGTTTAAGCCCATGCTGCCGCCACAAGGCGAGGGGCGCGACCGCTAAAATCTTCTCTAGCTCACGTTTGCTGCGCGTTTTTTTGCGTCGGGGCGACGTGACGCTCACTCAGGTCTATTCTTGAAAGGTTGGCAGGCCATCTGCTGGTCAGGTGCGTCGCTGCCTCGATTGTCGGTCATGCCCATGTTTTCATGGGGTGTTGGAACTGCTCTCTCAGTTTGAATCAATGTTATTTCGTTCACGGGATTGAACTCAAGCGTTGATTCAATCGGGTCGCCTAGACAATCCATAACAGCCATCTCCTGCATTTGAGGATGAGCAAAAAATCAGCCTGCACAAAAGGAACGCACTATGTTCATCAATAACCTGACCCTGAAAACCCGGCTCATCGTCGCGGTGGCCATTCCGTGCCTCGCGTTGGTGTTCACCGGATTGACCAGCCTCAATACGATGTCGAGCATGCAGTTTCAATCGCAGAAATTGTACCTCAATACCGCAGCCCCGCTGCGCGCGATGGCCGAAGCGGCTTCACGCATTCCACGTATGCGAGTAGGCATCGACATGATGCTGCTGCAAGAGACGCCGCTGCGTGATGAAAAAGGGGTGAAAACCCGCGTGCAGGAAGCGCGCAACGAAGACATTCCAGAAATGCGTCAAACCATGAAAATGGCGGTGGAAGCACAGCTCAATCCCGAAATGAAACAGCAGGCGCAGCGGTTGCTCGATCAGTTCGAAACCATGGTGAAAACCGATCTCAACCCCATGTTGGACGCGTTTGATCGCGGCGATATGGCCAGCGCACAACGCATTTATCGCGATCAATACGCCAAGACTTATGGTGTGATGCGTAAAGGGGCCAATGATATTTTGGATGCGCTGTTGGCTCAGGCGGAACGCCGCAACGACAACAGTGTGCTCAGCTTTAAAGCCGGGCAGAACAGCAGCATCCTGATCATCATCGGGTCGATTGTGATTTCGATTTTGACCTCTTGGTTCATCGTGGCCAACCTGCGTAACCGCGTCACGTTTCTGCGCGAAACCATCGGCGAGGCGGCGAAAAATCTGTCGCTCAATACGCGCATCAACATGGACGGTAAGGATGAGCTGACTGACATTGGTGTGAGCTTTAACCAGTTTATTGAGAAAGTACACGCCTCGATTGACCAAGTGGCGAAGAGCGCACGTGACTTGGCCACCATGTCGGATAACGTGGCGGATCAGGCGCATCATACGCAAAATAACTGCGTTGCGCAGCGAGATCGCACCGTGCAAGTCGCTACCGCCATTCATGAGTTGGGCGCGACGGTAAACGAAATTGCCTCAAACGCTGCACAAGCGGCAGAAGTGGCGCGTGAAGCGACCCATCGCTCGGCAGATGGTCGTGACGTGGTGAACCAAGCGCAGCTGCGTATTACGGAGCTATCGAATGAGCTGCAACAAGCCACCGGCGTGGTCGAAGCGCTGGCGAGTCAAATCAATGCGATCAGTTCAACGCTTGATACCATTCGCAGTATTTCTGACCAAACCAATTTGCTGGCGCTGAATGCGGCGATTGAAGCGGCGCGTGCCGGTGAGCAAGGGCGTGGTTTTGCGGTGGTTGCTGATGAAGTGCGCACGCTGGCGAGCCGCTCGGCGGCATCGACGGAAGAGATTCAAGAAGTGATCGACAAATTGCAGGCGGAATCGAAACGGGCTGTGACCGTGATGGAAAAAGGCCGAGAAAAAAGCGTGCAGGTGGTCGAGTACGCCAACAAAGCCAATGATTCACTCGAGCAAATCAATGGGCATATTGATCAAATCAGTGATCAGAATATTCAGGTGGCAACCGCCACAGAAGAGCAGGCCAGTGTGGTGGAAGACATTAACCGCAACGTGGAAGACATCAACCAACTGACGATGCAAACCACGGACATTGCGGGTCAGCTCAATCAATCCAGCGCGAGCCTGCAGAAACTGTCGTCGCAGTTGGACAAACTGGTCGGGCAATTTCGCTTAGTCTAATGGCGTATGAACTCAGCAAAAAGGCGCATCATGCGCCTTTTTTAAATCTCAAAATCAGGGAAACGTTTTGCCGAAGCGAAGGAGTCAGGCTGGCAGTAATCTTCAATAAAATCATCCAAGGTGATGGGCGTGCTAAATAGATACCCTTGGAAAAAATCAACGCCGTGTACGGTCAGATATTGCAACTGCTCTGGGCGTTCAACCCCTTCGGCGACCGTCGGAATGTTTAAGCGACGCGCTAGATCGAGCACGTTGTTTACGATGTGATTCGACAGTTCATTCTCGCCAATTAAATCGACAAAGCTCTTATCAATCTTCAGGTAGTCGGCTTTAAACATTTGAAAGTAGATCAGGCTCGAATGGCCGGTGCCAAAATCATCAATGGAAATCAGCACGTTTTCGGCTTTCAAGGCTTGATAGGTGTCCATCAACTCCACCGCTTCAATGGCCTGTTCGCGTTCAGTCAGCTCCAAAATGAGCTGCATGTGGTGCGTGTCCACCACCTGACGAAAACGGTGGCAGCATTGGACAATTTTGCTGTCGGTGAGCTGCTCGGCACTGATGTTAAATGAGAGGTGAAAGCCATCTGGCAGCGCTTTGGTGTACGGTGCCAGTTGCAAGGCGGTTTGTTCCATCAATGACTCGGTCAGTTTGTGGGATAAACCGCCGCGTTCAAGAATGGAAATAAATTCATACGGGCCAATGACACCGCGGGTGGGGTGATGCCAGCGCACTAAAATTTCACCACCAACTAAGCTGCCGCCACAATCAAAAATCGGCTGAATATACGGTTTAAATTGCTGGTGGGCCAAGCCGCGCGCGAGTTCACTCGCCAAGCGGTCTGGTTGACAGAGAAAGCGATAAAACTGATAGCAAGCAAACAGATAGAGCGTGAACGGAATCAC
Source organism: Vibrio sp. CJQ_6 (assembly GCF_043106745.1). NCBI lineage: Bacteria > Pseudomonadati > Pseudomonadota > Gammaproteobacteria > Vibrionales > Vibrionaceae > Vibrio > Vibrio sp. CJQ_6. Next base: position 203,283 of record NZ_JBICMV010000012.1, read on the forward strand.
CAAGTAATACACCACGCGCTGCAACAGTTCCCAAAAGTACATGGTTTGATCGTACTGAATGCGCATGGCGTAATTGTATTTGGGCGAGGGGAAGAGTTCGCCTTTGATCAGGCGCGATTGCGAGTAGCCGGTGGTGAGTTCTTTGTCGGCCAGCAGCAGGGTCGGTTTAATAAACTCGGGGTTGATTTTGAGCTGATACAGAAAGTAGTTCATCGACAGCTCATACACCAAAGATTGGCTGCGATAGTACACCGACACAGGTTCAATCACGCCGGTATCAAGGCTGACGGAGGGGCCGTTCACGGTCACCGGCAGTCGATCCATAAAGCCGCGTAGTGAATTGCAGTAGCCAAGATGGAGCGGTTTGGTCGCTGTGAGGCCGCCGGGGATCTTTAAGATTTCTTCCATCAACAACGGTTTGAGCGATTGGCACGAATCGTTGAGGTTGGGCACCAAATGTTGCGTCGCGCTATCGAGTTGGCTAAACAGATGATCCAGTTGCTCCAACACATTGGTCGCTTCGTCTCGTGCCTGCACTGCAATTTGGCGCGCCACCAACTGATAAGCCAGCAGCACTGAACTGAGCGCCAAAACGATAAACAGCAGGCCCGTGTACCAACGCGCTTTGTGTAATCGGGACTGGCGATAATTGGTCGAAGACGTGTTGAACAAAATTTTTCATTCCTTAACAGCGTGGACGCGAAAAACAACCCAAGTACTCATACTGTAACTGAACCGTGCGTTCTCCGTGCTACAGAGCGCGCTCATCACAAAAAGTGTGATCGAAGTAAAGTATGTCGAGGTCATCTTCATGACGAATCTTCTCTCGGTTCAATCGATAACGTCATCAAAACGAATTAAAAACTGCGTAGCATCATCGCGCGTTATGGCTGCATTGTAAATCGTAATCAATCGCGATGGCGATGACGCGGATGGGAGAGCGCGAAGCGATGGATTTTAAGCCATTTATCTCGTATGTTGAGTGAGTGGAAATTGACCAGAACATAAGGAAATCAAATGGAAATGTTAGTGGGTACGGGGTCTACATGGTCGCTGCGCGCGTGGATGTGCAGCCGTTTGGCAAAGGTTGAGCTAGATGTGAGCGTGGTTGATTTGTCGGGCTCGGATTACAAAAAGCAGCTCTCGGTGCAGTCACCGTCTGGATTGGTTCCGGCGTTGACTGTGGATGGTACTGTGATTCACGATTCCTTGGCGATTGCCGAATACTTCAATGAACTGGCTGATGGCGCGCTCTATCCGCGTGATGCACTGCAACGGGCCGTCGCACGCAGTTTGTGTGCTGAAATGCACTCGGGGTTTATGGCGTTGCGTCGCTTGTGCCCGTTTAGCCTCGAACCGGTTGAGCCCCTCACCGAGCCGACGCCGGAGCTGGAAGCTGACATTGCCCGCGCGACTGCGGTATTTGTTCAGGCGCAACTGCCGTTTATGTTTGAAGAGGCGGGCGTGGTGGATACGTTTTATGCGGTGTTGGCGTTTCGCCTGCAAAGTTACGGCGTGGCGCTAGAAGGGAAGGCGGGTGAGTACCAACAAAGTTTGCTCGAATGGCCGCTGACTAAAGATGCGGTGGTTGAAGCATTGCGTTGGGAAGATGCAAAATAAGTGGCCGCAAAAATAATTCACGTTGTGCTAGGAGAAACTGATGTCTGATATGGATAACAACAAACAAGAAGTGACGGTAGTCGACATTAAAATGCCGTTTATGTCGATGGTGATTTTTATGGTCAAATTTGCCATTGCGTCGATCCCTGCGATGATCATTCTCGGCGTTCTTTTTACGATCTTGGGGGCGATTTTTGGTGGCATGTTCCATGGCATGGGACGCTATTAACGGAGATGAAAACGAAAAAAGCGGTGTTTAACACCGCTTTTTTATGACGTCTCGTTCTGCGTTTAGTGCGTTTCTGGCACTGGCGTCATCAGGATCTTTTGTTTCATGGATGATTCGCCAAAGATCTGGCGCGCACGCTGTGTCAGGTCGTCTGCGCTGATGCTGCGCAGGGTCGCTTCCATATTCAATGCCGCTTCCAGACCAAAGTGATGAATCACGTAGCGATTGATGTACCAAGCCATGCTTGACGCGTTCTTCTTCATGTTGTTGAGGTCGGTCAACAACTGTTTCGCCACCACCTGCGTTTCTTCAGCGCTGATTGAGGTCGCCATGCTGCTGACCACCTCATCAAACGCCGCTTCCACTTTTTGAGCATCTTCCGGTTCAACCACCGCGCCCAACATCCAATCCACGCTGCGTTCACTGTCCATGTTCAATGCCAACGCAAACGGTGAGTAATCTAGGCTCTGATGTTCACGCACCACGGCCGTCAAACGGTGGTTGGCAATGCGCGTTAACAAATCATCCATAAACACGGTTTTGGCATCCGGTGTGCTGATGGGCGCCACGATGCGGATGTAGTACTGCGTGTTTGGCTTGGTGTTGACCGGCAGTTCAATGCGAGGTTGGATCGGCTGGCGATAGGCAACCTGAAAATCAGGGGTGTTGCCCTTGTCGAAGGCCAAATTGGCCACGTATTGGCGCAGCAAGGCTTGTAGCCCCAGCGGCGATGTGTTGGCCACAATCACGAGCGTGTTATTGCGCTGCTTTTGAAACAGTTCGTGATGCACCTGATAAATCTGATCGCGCGTGACTTGTTGGTAGTCAGCTTTATCAAACAACCAATGGACCGAATCTTCGAGGTAAGTGGCGTGGTTGATCGCCTGACCCAATTGACCGTCCGATGACGCTTGGCCTTCATCAATCGCTTGCACAGTCTCAGATTGAATCGAAGCCAGTTGGTTGTCATCGACACGAATGTCACGCGTCATTTGATTCAGCAGTGCAAAGAGCGCTTCCATGTTCTTCTGATTGGCCCGCATCATCACCCCGTGTGAGGTGAGATTAATGTAGGGCGCGAAGTAGATGTTTTTCTCTTTGAGGTAGTTGTTGAGTTGCACATTAGACAATTGGCCTAAACCGCTGCGGCTGGCGACATTCACAGCCAATTGGCCCGCCGGATAAAGCGCACGCGGCAGAGCCACGGCGCCGCCGATGCTGCCGTAATGAAGGTAAACGTCGTCACCAGCATGCTCACTGCGCAAGTAATAAACCTCAACGCCGTTGGAGAGTGTCCATTGGGTTAATTCCGGTTGGTCATCAAAGATTTGGCTCCGGAGGATGTCTCCTGGCGTAGCGGGTGGCAGAAATGGTGTTTCCACTTGGCTAATGCGCTGGCTGATACCCGGCTGCTTAAGTGTGTGACGTAGATGGTCGGTTGAACGCTGCAACGCGTTGAGATCTTCGCTCTCGGCGGCGACAAGCTCAATCATCGGATCCACTTGTAAAAATGCGTTGAGATGCTGATTGACGCGTGTGAGCGTGGCGGCGGAAAGTAGGGCTTTCAGTGCCTTTTTGTACTCTAAATCCGATGGCAGAACTTCGTCGTAGCTGATGGCATACACGCGGTCATCGGCCAAGGTGTTTGACGTTAGTTGCGAACGATACCAATCGAAGTTTTCCAGATCGTCACGGTAGCTTTGCAATACCATCTCCAGCTCTTGCGGGGTGGTGCCGTGATCACGCAGCGAGGCCAGCGTATTGAGAAACAGCGATTGCGATGACGCGCGCTGCTCGACCGGAAACGCAATCGTCAATTCGGTGTAGCGCAGATCGTCGGTGTTGTAGCTGAACGCCGCCAAGTCTTGCGTCGGCAGTGCAGCGTTGTAAAACGCGTTCTGCAAGCGGTGTTCCATCAAGCGGGTGGCGATCTCATTCAAACGGTAGTTGAGCAATGCTTCATGATCCGCAATGCGGATTTCACCCTGCGGGTAAAACAGGGAGAGGCGCGGCGAATCACCCGGTGATGCGGTGTAAATCAAATCGCTGGTGTTTTGTTGCGATAACGCAGGGCGCGCCGGGCGCGGCGTGGTGCCTTTCTGCCAGTCAGAGAAATACTGACGCACCCATTGCTCGCCTTGTTCCAAAGTGATGTTGCCGGTGATGATCACTTCCGTCAGTTGTGGCTGATACCACGTTTGGTAGAACTCACGAAGCCCGTCTGCGGTCGCCATCTGCACATTGCTGCGATTGCCGAGTGGGTCGTAGGTGAGGTAATCGGTGCCTTCGGTGAAATGCTCATACAACATGTCCGGCTCTGAACGACGAAAACGAAACTCGCCCAGAATTACCCCTTTTTCTTTTTCCACTTCTTGTGGATCAAACGTCAAGCCATCGGCGATGTCGCGCATCCACAGCAGCGCATCGTCCATGTGCTGGTTATCTGGCAAATCCAATTGATACACCGTTTGCGAGTAATTGGTGTAAGCGTTGAGGTCAGCCCCAAACTGGCCGCCACTTTTCGCCACCATATCAATCACGGCGTTGTGTTCGTAATGCACGCTGCCGTTGAAGGCCATGTGTTCCACATAATGTGCGTAACCGGCTTGGCGCAGCGTTTCCTGAAACGATCCCGCGTGCACGTACAAGCGGATCGACACCGCTTCGTTTGAGTCGGGACGCAGGTGATAGGTGAGCCCGTTGTCGAGGGTTTGGGAGACCCAAGCCTGACTCGGTTTGAAGGGGGTAGATGTGGGCTGAGCAGCACAACCTACTAATAATAGAGCAAAAATTCCTGCCAAATAACGGTATATCATAACAACCTCTGTTCTTGTTTTGGCGTCACTATATACGTATCCAGCGAATTTATTAAACATCAAAAATCAATTTGATTGAAAAATGCGTGTGACCCAAGAATATGCACGGTGTTTGTTATCATTTTGTATTTTTAAATGATGAATTGTGAACATTCAACCGCGCGCGTCAACCGACTCTAGGCATGCGCGGGCGGAGTTTGCTATCATCGCGCCAGTTTAATCGCCATTGATTGTTGGATTTATGCTGTATTCATTACTTTCCGTGTTTGCGCCGATGTTGCTGGGCGCACAAATCATCCTGACCCTCGTTTTGGTGAAAGGGGAGATCTGTCCGGGCCAACGTGGCCGGATTCACAAAGTGCTGCCTGCGATCGCAGTGCTGTGGCTGGCCGTCGCTTCGGTAAAAATCGAAGCCTTTATGATTGTGGCTGCCGTGTTCTATTTCTATTCGCAGGTGCAAACCAAGAAGACGCGTGATGAAGGGCCGCTGTGGGTGCTTTATCTGGCCAACGGTTTGTCGATCGCGTATGTCGCTATTTTGATGGGAGAAGCGCCAAGCTGGCCAGCAGCGCTCTCGATTTTAGCGATGGTGGCGATGTTGGGCGCAATGTTTGCGCATCTGCTGCTGACGATTGCGCGCACGCGCCTGCAAGCGTTTCACCGTATTTTGCCGGTGGTGGGCATTTTGTCGGCCATGTTGACCACGCTGTGCGTGGTGCCGTATGCGTATCGCGTGGATGCTGAGGTGTTGGCGACCCTGACACAACCGCTGTTGATCAGCTTTGCGCTGATGGTGACCGCGATTATTGTGTGGTGCTGGCACATCATGATGTCGAAACCGGTGAGTAAAGTGCAATTGACCGTTGCGCAGCTCTTGATGCTGGTGGCGGCCACGGGGTTTCACGGCTTGTATCTGATGTAAGCCATTTGATGATTTCCTACCTGATAAAACGGCGCTTGCGCCGTTTTTCTTTGCCTAGAGCAAAATCACGGTTCTACGGCAAATTTCGAACTAAGCTTAGAGAAAGCGTTTCGAAACAGGAGTACCAAGATGGATCTGAGTAACGTCGGTAAATTAGACAGTGTCATTTTGCTGGGGATTGTGAACGAGAAATTGCGTTTGGAATGCGACAGCTTTGATGAGCTGGTGACCACTTACGAAATGGACATGAATAATGTGGTCGATAAGCTAAGCGGGCTGGGCTTCCGATATGACCCGCTGACCAACCAGTTCAAAGCGGTTGAACGCTAAACGAAAGCGTTCAACCCCGTCATTTGATTAACCCATTTTGTTCATTCAACGCTTAAGCCATCTTGATGCCATCGAGGTGGCTTTTGCATTGTTGGCGCGCTGTGGAGAAGAAGGCTTGCAAGTAACGTTTGTCTTTTTCGCTGTTGCGGGTTGCCGCAAACAGACGGCGCCATAATCCTTTCCCCAACGGTTTGCTGGTGATGAGTCCCTGACGGGAGAATTCACTGATGGCCCAGTTTGGCAGTGCGGCCACTCCGAGCCCTGCCGACACCATCTGCACCAACATCAAGGTATTGTCCGCTTGTTTCCATTTTGCGGGTTCAACGCCTGCGGGTTGCAGGAAGTGTTTGACCACATCGAGGCGCTGTTTCTGCACCGGATAACTCAACATGGTTTGATCCGCCAAATCCTGCGGCGCAATCACGGCTTTTTCAGCCAAGGGGTGATTGGTTGCGGTGATCAGGCGCATCTCAAAATCGAACAGCGGCTCATAGTGCACTTCAGAGCGCGGCAAAATGTCGGAGGTAATCACCAAATCCAGCTCACCTGCCAGCAAGGCCGGTAGGGGCTCAAAGCCGAACCCGGAAGAAAAATCCAGCGCCACACTTGGCCAGGAAATTTGGTATTCCCGTAGTGCCGGCATCAGCCACTGAAAACAGGAGTGGCACTCAATGGCCATGTGCAGGCGGCCATTCACATCTTCTTTGAGGCTGGCCAGTTCGTTCTCTGCTTTGGCAAGCTTTGGCAAAATGTCATCCGCCAGTTTCAGCAAGATCTCACCTTCCGAGGTAAAACGCACCGGACGGGTTTTACGCAAAAACAGTTGCCCGCCAATTCGCGCTTCTAAGTCTTTGATCTGATGGGAGAGTGCAGACTGAGTCAAGTGCAATGCGGTGGCGGTGGCGGTCAGCGAACCGGTGTCGCGCAGTGAAACTAACGTGCGTAAGTGTTTGAGCTCGATCATGAGTTCTCCTCATCTTTCCCTAGATCAACATGAATTTTTATTTAAACTACGCCGATTTTTTGGAGCTGTAAACATCTAGACGTCTATTTGTTGGAAATGCAATGGCATCGATCCGGTGTTCTGTCGATCGTTTCGCGTTGAATCGGCGAGCGGTGTTGGATTTGCGAGGGCGATGAGACGAAGCCGTTTTTCGCGGCGTACATTCGCTGTAGGGCAATTCCGGTCGTGATGTCAGTCCGTTACTGAGATATTATTTGTTTATAAATAACAATTGGTTATTTTGATAGTGTTGTTTTTATTGTTGTGAGGGAAGTTAGGGGACTGACCCAGACTGAGATATGATCCGCGGCTCTATTTTAATCATCTTTCTTAGTAGGTTTAGATTTACATGACTCAAGCTTTAATGAAATTCGCCGTCGATGATGGTTCCACAAACGTCAAAGTGAGCTGGTTGGATGGCGGTAAGATTAGGAGCCTAGTCTCGCCCAATTCCTTTCGCAAAGATTGGAAAAGTGCGGCCTTAAGAAAGGACAAACAAGTCTACAACTACACCATCGATGGCTTTAAGTACACCTACGATGCCACGTCGGATAAAGCGTTGGAAACCACGCACGTCGACTATCAATACGACGATTTGAACCTGCTGGCCGTCCATCACGCGCTGCTGCAAACCGGCATTGAACCTTGCCCGGTGGCGTTGGTGGTGACCTTGCCGATCACCGAATATTACCGATTTGAAGATTGCCAGAAGAACGAAAAGAACATCGCACGTAAGCGCCACAATTTGATGCGCCAAATCACCCTCAACAAAGGCCAGACCTTTGATATTGTGGACGTGGAGGTGATGCCGGAAAGCTTGCCTGCGGTGCTGTCGACGCTGGTGAACTCCAACTGCAATGAATTCACGCGCTCGCTGGTGATTGACCTTGGCGGTACCACCTTAGACATGGGCATCGTGGTGGGTGAATTTGACGAAGTCTCGGCGGTTTACGGCAACAATGAAATCGGTGTGTCGATGGTGACCAACACTGTGCGCAAAGCATTGGCGTTCGCTGACAGCGATTCGAGCTACTTGGTGGCGAATGAATTGATCCGCCGTCGCAATGACGATGAATTTGTGTCGGAAGTGATCAATGACGAAGCGCAAATCGACATGGTGCGCGAAAAAATGGAAGCCAAGATCCATGAGCTGGGCAAGCAAGTCGTGACTGAAGCGAAGAAATTCGCTAAAAACCCGAATCGCATCTACTTGGTGGGGGGCGGTGCGTCACTGATTTATCCGGCGGTGTGTGCGGCGTATCCGTCACTGGGTGAGCGTGTGATTCTGATTGAAAATGCTCAGTCAGCGCTGGCGCAGGAGATCTGCTTGTATCATGCGGACCAACCGGAAACCGAGATGAGCGATCTGCCGCTGGCCGAGGAGATGAGCGATGAGTAACCGCTTTAAGCGCGTCTCTTTTGCTCTCTATCTGGATCCCAAACAATCCAGCGCGGATAACTTCGCCTTCAACACCATGTTGGGGTGGTCGAAGAAGCGTCAGGAACTGGCTGCCGATGCCACGGCAGCCATGGAGTTGCATCAACTGGTGCACATTCACAAGCACATCTATTTGAGCGGGTTGTACCTGCACAGCCTGAAACCGGAATTGGCGATGAGCTTGGCATCGGCGTTGTCGACAGAGTCGATCAACACGCAGTCTCTGCTCGATATGCTCAAGTTGCATCAAATCGAACCGCAGTCGGCTGCGGGGCTGGATGAGGCGATGTGTCAAACGCTGGCGGATAAAGTGGCCGCGTCGGTGCAAGCGCAGCTCAGCGCGGCAGCGCCATCGGATGCGTCTGCGATGTCTGACGGCGTGGCCAGCGTGCTGGCTCAAGTACAGCGATTGGAAGAGACGCTGACCTCGCACACCACCCCGGCAAGTTCGGCAGAAGGTGAGCAGGTGCAGGAACTCAAACGCCTGATCGTCAAACAAAGTCAACTCATTCATCAGTTGATCGGTAGCTTAAAACAAGGCGCCGTGGTGGGGCAGGAAAGCTCCAATGATGCCAGTGCGGAACCGGTGGAAGCCCGATTAGAGCGGGTGCAAAAGATTCGCCAAAAAGGCGTGTTCTAAAGAAAAAAACCAGCGATATCGCTGGTTTTTTTATCGGTTATTTTGGTCGGTTTTTATCGCTGTCGCGGGGATTTTCTTTGCAATGTTCTTCGCCGCAGCTTTCTACACAGCTTTCTTCGCACTTTCTACACAGCTTTCTACGCAGCTTTCTATGTCATGTCCCTCGTATTTTGCTGGGTCGATGCCATTCGACCCTTTCACGTCAAACGCTCAGTAGCGCAAGTTGTCTGGGATCACGAAGGCCGGCAGCTTGGCTGGTTTGCCTTGTTGACCGGTTTTCCACGATTTGAGCTGTTGCACGTATTTTAAAATCTGCGCCACTGCGAGAAACAACTGGTTGGGAATCATCTGGTTCAATTGTGTGGTGTGATAAATCGAACGGGTGATTTCTGGCACCACCAACACCTCCACCTGATGTTGTTCGGCGAGCATACGAATGTAAAAGGCGACCTCGTTTTTGCCTTTGGCGACCACAAACGGCGCTTCCGCTTTGGTTAAATCGTACTTGAGTGCCACGGCAAAATGCGTCGGGTTCATCAAAACCACGTCGGCAGTGGGCACCGTTTGGCTGGCTGAGCGACGCGCATTTTGCATCTGAATCTGACGAATGCGGCTTTTGATTTCCGGGCGGCCTTCTTGCTCTTTGTGTTCTTGTTTGACTTCCTGTTTGGTCATCTTCATCTGTGTGCCAAACGTCATTTTTTGGTACGGAATGTCGATGACGCCAAACAGAATCGCAATCAAAATCAGCATGCCCAGCAATTCCAACACATACTGCAATGAGAAGTGAATGGTGGTTTGAAACGACGCGCGCACCAAGCTGCCGATCATGTGAAAGTTGGTGCTGATCATGTAATACAGCAACGCGAAAATCAGGCTGATCTTGGCCACGTTTTTAAGAAACTCAACCAGCGTCTGCTTCGAGAAGATACGTTTGATCCCGCTGAGTGGGTTAATTTTGGAAAACTTCGGCGCCAGCAAGCTGAGGTTAAAATGAAAACCGCCCAACAGGCAGGTGGCAATCGCTGATGCGATGAATTGAAAGATGATCAGTGGCGCAAACACTTTGATCATCAAATACAAGCTTTGCGTGATCAAATGCAGAATGTGGTCGTGATCGCTTTGCGATTCGGCCGAAAAGCGAAACGACACTTCAAACAGCTGCATGAGGTGGCCAGACAAACTATCGGCGTTGGCATAAAAGTAGCCGATACACACCATCAACATGATCGCGCTGGAGAACTCTTTGGAGCGCGCAATTTGCCCCTGTTTGCGGGCTTTATCTAGCTTCTGACTACTGGCCTGTTCGGTTTTATCGCCGCTACTCATGACATCCTCAACATGATGTTTAAGTGCTCGTGCAGTTCGGTGAGCAGATTGAAAAAGATGTCGCCGATGCCATAAATCGAAATCAGCAACGCGAACAGCCCCAAAAACATGGTCATCGGGAAGCCGAGCACAAATACGTTGAGCGACGGCGCAATGCGGCTCATAAACCCAAAGGTGACGTTGCTGAGCAGCATGGTAATGATGGCCGGAATCGAAATGATCAGCGCGGATGAAAACATCCAGCTGAATAGGGAAATCAGGTGCTTGATGCTCTCAAACGGGTAGGGCTGATTCATGGGCCACAGGGTAAAACTGTCGACAAACACATCCAGCACAATCAAATGCCCATCCATCGACAAAAACAGCAGCATCGCGGTGAGCGAGAAAATTTGCCCGGTGATGGCGACACTGGAGCCGCTGTTGGGGTCGTTCATCATCGCCATCGATAAGCCCATTTGCATCGACAGCGCTTGCCCGGCGAGCGTAAAGATGGTGATGAACATCTGCACCGCAAGTCCAAAAATCAGTCCGAAGCTGAGTTGGTACAGGCCAAACAGCACGGCTTGCAGGGAGAACGGATTAAAGCTCGGCACGTTCGTCACCATGCCCGCGCATAGCAGCGAAAAGCACAGGGCCAGCAGTACTTTGGTCATCAGCGGCACTTTGCTGTCGCCAAACACTGGCGCGACCAAAAAGAAACCGCTGAAGCGAACGAAAGGCCACCACAAAATGCCCAACCATTCGGTCAGTTGCGTGAACGTGACATCCATCATTGGGACAGGCTAGGAACGCTGTGAAAAATGGTCTCAAACAACGTGGTCAGCTTCATCAACAGCCAATGGCCCGTCACGATGATCGACACCATGGTCACCAGCAAACGAGGCAGAAAACTGAGCGTTTGTTCGTTGATTTGCGTCACGGCTTGGAACACCGCGACGATGAGGCCAACCAGCAGGCTGGGCACGATCAACACCGACACCATGGCGATGATCACCCACAACGCATGAGCAACCAGCGTGACGGACATTTCGGGCGTCATCTTAGCCTCCCATCCAAAAACTTTGCGATAGGCTACTCACCAGCATGCCCCAGCCATCGACCACCACAAACACCAGCAGTTTAAACGGCAGTGACACGATCAGCGGTGACAGCATCATCATCCCCATCGACATCAGCACTGATGCCACCACCAGGTCGATCACCAGAAACGGCAGAAACACCATAAAGCCAATTTGGAAGGCGATTTTCAGCTCACTCAACACGTACGCCGGTAACAGGATCAAAAACGGAATGTCATCGTCATTTTCCGCCAGTGATTCACCCGCGATTTTGGTCACTTGCTCCAGCGTCTGAACTTGCGTTTGCGCCAGCATGTAGTGATGCAGCGGTTTGGCCCCGGTACTGATGGCCTCGCTCAAGGTGATTTTCTCTTGCATGTATGGCTGGTACGCGTCGGCGTAAATTTCGGTCCACACTGGGCGCATGATCAGCAGCGTGAAGACCAAGGCCAAGCCGACCAACACTTGGTTGGGGGGCGATTGTTGCAAGCCGAGTGCTTGGCGCAAAATCGATAACACAATGATAATACGCGTAAAACAGGTACACATGATGATGAATGCTGGCACAAAACTCAGCATCGTCATCATGATTAAAATTTGCAGCTTGGCGGAGTATTCACTGGTTCCCGACGCATCGTGAATCGTGAACAGGCTGATGTCTTGCGCAGATGCCCAAGACGGTAGCCCGACCAAGAGGATGGCGACCAGCCATCCTGCCCAGCGTTTATTCATGGTGTTCATTGTTGACCAGCGCCAGCACCTGCACACCGTATTTGCCGTCTTGGATGATGATGTTCCCGGTGCCAAACAACACACCGTTGATTTTGATATCGACCGGTTCACCTTCTTGCTTGTCGAGCATGATGACCGACGCCGGTTCGATACTCATGATCTCTTTGAGTGGTAAGCGGCGGCGAGACACTTCCACCGTGACTTCGACCGGAATATCACGAATCAGCCCCATGTTGGACTTATTGCCCGTAGGCAGCGCCGTGTCTTGGGGGAGTGAAGACAGTTCATCGGCCATGGCTGGGCCGTCAAAATCCAGATCATCACCGAGTAGATCCAAGTCATCCATCGGTTCATCAAAAGCGTCTAAATCATCACGCATACTTCACTCCTAATTGAGCATTCTCGCCAACAATCAGTTGGCCTTTGAACAGAGTTTGGTTTTCGACATTCACGTCCAGCAGATCGTATTTCTGCAATTCAATGAAGTCGCCGACCGCAATCGCATTGACATCGTTGATGGAAAGTTCGCTTTTCATCAGGACGACGTTAATGTTAAACGGTATGTCATTCAGCTGGTGTTGAACGTCGTGAACATTGAAATCTTTTTGTTTCTTTAATCCATCCGAGAAATAATCCAGCAGCTCGTTACTAAAGCTGATGTATAGTTCTTCTTGACATTCGTTCGCAACCAAAGACAAATTAATGTCAATGGAAGTTTGCTGAGTTGTTTCGCTTTTTAATAGGTCGACCTTTATTTTTGGAAATAAGATCTCTAAAAGACTTATGACCTGTCGATGAAAGAAATTAACGTGCGAAAACGTGAGCTTTTCATAATTTAAAATATCGTCTGACACCCATGTAGGAATATTCAGATGTCGGCAAAAAATATTATCGATGCCTCGGCATGATAATGAGGCACTGAGGGTGCCAAGTTCGCCGATTGAAAAGTGACAGGTGTACAGCGATGCGGGCAATTCTTCGGCTTCTGTAACTTCTAACTCTATGTTTTTAATGGATAATGATTTCTCAAAAAGCGTTTTAATCTGGATTTGTTGCGCTTGTATGAAATCGATTACGCGTTTCGTTAAAAGGCTCTTATGATTGCCTATCTCCACAATAGAAATTAGTTTCATATGATGTTCCAAAACACATAAATATAATAAGGCGGCGCATTATACATAAGAGAATTTTGGGTTCAATTTTTAATTAGTCAGAATATTGTAAGATAAATTTTTTACCCCGCAATACGCCTCATCTTTCGTCCCGATCGGATTATTCTTACATTTGGTTTAATCGATATTAATTATAATGCTGACCCATTTTCAGTCCGACACTTTTTAATTATTGGTTCTGAAATTCAATTGTTACGGTTTAGAACATGATTAATTTAGATGAGGCCTTGGGTGTGCATCCGATGATGCTGCAGTTCAGAACAGAGCGAACCTCTGTGCTGGCTTCGAACATCGCCAACGCCGATACCCCCAATTACAAAGCCAAAGACGTGAGCTTTAACGTCGTGATGACCGGTTTGATGAAAGAGACCAGCGCCATCGGTATTCAAACCGAATCGTTGTATCGCATTCCGGTGCAACGTTCACGAGACGGGAACACCGTGGAACTGCAATCGGAACAAGCCCGATTTGCGCAGAACAACATGGAATACCAGCAGAGCTTGCAGTTTCTGAAGTCAAAAATTTCGGGCTTGAAACGGGCTATCGAAGGGCAATAAATCAATGAAGAGGCGCTATGTCGTTTAACGGTATTTATGAAACGTCGGGGTCGGCCATGATGGCTCAGACGATTCGGCTCAACACGATCTCCAGTAACTTGGCCAACGCAGATTCTGTTGCGTCGAACCCGAATGATGTCTACAAGCCGCTCAAGCCGGTGTTTACGTCGGTGTTTAATTCGCTGTCGGCGCAGTCTGCATCCGGCTCGGTGCCCGTGCGCATCGCCGATGTGATCGAAGTGTCGGGCATGTCAGAAAGTCGCTATGAACCGGGTCACCCTTTGGCGAACAACGAAGGTTACGTGTACCACTCGGGCATCAACGTTGTGAATGAAATGGCCGACATGATGTCTTCCACACGCAGCTTTGAAGCCAACGTGGAAGTGCTCAATAACGTGAAATCAATGCAACAGTCATTGATGCGAATCTGGGAGCTCTAAATGGCAACGACTTCAGTCGTCGCGGGAGTGGATACGCGTGTGACGGTGCAGTCTGCATCGACCAAAACCACCACCAATGCAAACAGTACGAGCTCTTTATACAACGAATTCATCACCTTAATGGTGGCGCAGGTGCAAAACCAAGATCCGTTGAACCCCACTGATGGCACGCAATACGTCACGCAACTGGCGCAGTTTGCGCAGGTGCAAAGCACGGACAACATGGTGTCGATCCTCAACAACAACGCGATCATGATGGACAACTTGCAAGTGCTGACTACGGCAGGCTTGGTGGGGCAGAGCGTGTCTGTCAGAACCGATACGCTGCACGCCGATGGCGAGGGCACTTACAACGGCTCCATTGAGCTGACGTCATCCTCCAACACGGTGACGCTGGAGCTGGTGGATGAAGCGGGCAATGTTACGCGTATTCCACTGGGCGCTCAGTCGGAAGGCAAAGTGGATTTCTCGATTGATGCCGAAAAGCTGGGCTTGAAAGGCAAATACGAGATGACCGTTGTGGTTGATGAGGGTCAGAACTACACGCCAGCGATCACGTTGGAAGGCACAGTACAGAAAGTCACGGTGCCTTCAACCGGCGGCGCGAGTGTGCTCACCATTCATGGTGTCGGTGACATTCCATTTTATGAAATTTCCTCTTTTGGCAAGAAAAGCGAAGAGACTAATCAAGAGAATGATGTATGAGTTTTAACATCGCCCTGAGTGGCTTAAATGCATCGAATCAGGAACTGAATACGATTTCGAACAACATTGCGAACGTATCCACGACTGGATTCAAAGAATCACGCACGGAATTTGGTTCGGTATACAACGGCCAGCAAGCTGGCGGTGTGCAGGTGATGGGCATCAGCCAGAACTTCGAAGCGACCGGATCCATGTCGGCCACTGGACGCTCACTGGACATGGCGCTGACGGGTTCAGGCTTTTTTGTCGTGCAAGATAAAAACGGCCAACTGAGTTACACCCGTTCGGGCGTATTTGGCCTCGATTCACAAGGCAACGTGATTTCCAATACCGGCGGCAGCTTGCAAGGCTACACTGTGGATGGCAACAACAACTTGTTGGCAGGCTCCATGGGGCCGCTCAAGGTGGACATGTCGTCTCTAGAAGCGAAAGCGACCAATAAAGTCGACTTCGCCGCCAACCTCGATGACCGTGTGGATGCGATTGATACCAAGGAGAATCCGTTTGACCCGAAGAATGTGGATTCGTACAACAACTCGTACACCACACCGGTCTACGATTCCAAAGGGAACGAACACACCTTGACGCAGTACTTCGTCAAAACGGGTGACAACACGTGGGAGATTCACTCCATTGTCGATGGTGACACCAGCACATTGACGACCACGCCAGCGACATTCGACTCCAAGGGTAATCTGACCTCAGCAACGGCGTACACCATCAGCGCGTCAGCAGCAGGTGCCGATACCCTGAACATCACCGTTGACATGACGAACCTGAGTCAATACGGCAGCGATTTTGTCGTCTCAAAGAATAATCCAAACGGTTATACCTCCGGCAGTTTCACCGACATTCGTGTGGAAGCCAACGGCATGGTGTACGCCACTTACAGCAACGGTCAGTCGCTGCTGCAAGGGCAATTGGTGCTGGCGAACTTCAACGCGCCACAAGAATTGATGCAAACCAGCAACACCGCTTGGACGCAGACTTACGGCTCTGGTCAGCCAGTGTATGGCATTCCCGGCTCTGGCCAGTTTGGTGAATTGGCCTCGGGCGTGCTGGAAGGTTCAAACGTCGACCTCACGTCTGAACTGGTGCATTTGATGAGCGCGCAGCGCAACTATCAAGCGAACACCAAAACTATTACCACAGCGGATCAATTGATGATGTCGCTGTTTAACGCGGTTTAATCATGAATCCGATTCTATTCACGGCCGCGAAAGGTGCGGAACGAGTCATGTTGGCTCAGGAAGTGCGCGCCAATAACCTTGCGCATGCCAACACCGTCGGTTTCAAGTCGTTGATGGAACACTCCGATGCGATGGCGGTGGCTGGCTCTGGATTTCAATCCTCGGTCACCACGCGAACCAACTCGGCGTCCACCAATTTTACCCCCGGCGCAGAAGTGCGCACTGGGCGCGATCTGGATGTACAGATCCCCGGTCGAGGTTTCTTTTCCGTGGCAGGCCAAGCGGGCGAGCCAGAAGAACTCTACAGCCGCGCGGGCAACTTTCGCTTAAGCAGTGACGGTTTATTGCTGCTGGGCGATCGCCAAGTGCTGGGCGAAGACGGTCCGATTGAAGTGCCGGAATTTCAGGCCATCAACATCGCCAGCGATGGTGCCATCAGCATCACGCCACCAGGGGGCGGCGCAGAAATGCAAATTGGCCTGCTCAAGCTCGTCAACCCGGAATATGCCGACATGACGTTGCACACCTCCGGCCTGTTTGTGCCAAAGCAAGGCGAGACGTTGGCGTTTGATCCTGAGGTGGCGGTGCGTTCTGGCTACCTAGAAGGCAGTAACGTATCAAGCCTTGATGAGCTGGTGAGCATGATGGCGCTGACCCGCCAATATGAGATGCAGGTGAAAGCCATGGCGTCGGCCAGTGAAATAGAAAAAATGGGCAATCAACTGCTGAGAGCCTAAATCAGTGAGATGTGACATATGCATAACGCATTAATGATTTCCAAAACCGGCATGGCGGCGCAGGACGCCAAAATGACGGCAATTTCCAACAACTTGGCCAACGTGAATACCGTTGGCTTTAAGCGCGATCGCGTGGTGTTTGAAGACTTGTTCTATTCGGTCGAAAAACAAGCCGGTACGGGTACCAACGATTTAAATATACACCCAACGGGCGTGCAGCTTGGCAATGGTGTGCGAGTCGCGGGCACGGAAAAAGTGTTCACGCAGGGCAACATCAACAACACCAGCCAGCAGTTTGATTTGGCGATCGTCGGCGACGGTTTCTTCCAAATCGAAGGCCCGGAAGGGGAAGTGTTGTATACCCGCAACGGTCAGTTTCATCTGAACGCGGATGGCGCCATCGTCAACACGCAAGGTTACCTGCTGCAACCGGAAATCAACGTGCCGGATAACGCCACGTTGGTGACGATTACCGAAGACGGCCAAGTGTCGGCGGTGGTTTCAGGCCAAGTCGAGCCAGAGCAATTGGGTGAAATCACGCTGGTGAAGTTCATGAACCCATCGGGTTTGACGGCGAAAGGTGCCAACCTGTTGGCGGAAACCGAAGCGTCGGGTGAAGCGATGGAACTGGTGGCTGGCACCGATGGCGCGGGCGTGATCAAACAAGGCGCGCTGGAAACCTCGAACGTGCAAGTGGTGGAAGAGATGGTCGATATGATCTCCACACAGCGCGCGTATGAGATGAGTGCCAAAATGGTCAGCGCCGCCGACCAGATGCTGCAATACATCGCCAATAACACATGATGCGTAGCGTGAACGTGATGGCGAGCGCTTGGCGGCGATTTAACCAGCGGTACGTGGTACTGGCGCTGGTGAGCATGACGTTGGTGGGGTGCGCGGGGCGCACCTCTGACTTCGTGCCGCCCAGTCCGGATGATGCGGATTTCGCGCCGCCGGAAATCAACTACGACGTGGCGCGCGTGAGCAAAGGCAGCCTCTACACGGGTAATGCCGCCATGACGCTGTTTCAGGATCGCCGTGCCTATCGCGTTGGCGATATTTTGACCGTATTGCTGAATGAAAAAACCGAGTCAGACAAAAGCGCCACCACCAAATATGGCAAGAACTCCAACGCGTCACTCAATGTGCCAACCTTGGGCACGCATGTGTTCGACAACCTGTCCGCCAGTGCCAGCGGCAACCGCGATTTTGCTGGCAGCGCTGCCTCGAAACAGGGCAATAGCCTGAGTGGTTCGATCACCGTGACCGTGTATCAAGTGTTGCCCAACGGCGTGCTGCGAGTGCGCGGCGAAAAATGGCTCAAGCTCAATCAGGGCGATGAATTCATTCGTTTGACGGGCAACGTCAGGGCCAGTGACATCAGCGCCGATAACACGCTGTCGTCCCAACGCATTGCCGACGCGCGCATTACTTACGCGGGCCGTGGCAGCTTTGCCGACACCAACACGGCGGGCTGGTTAACCCAGTTCTTCAATTCACCATGGATGCCATTCTGATGCGAAACCAACGTTTTTTTGCCTGGGTTTTGGGCGTGTTGTGCGTGGCGGTGAGCCCGCTGAGCTGGGCGGTGCCGATTTCGCACATCACCGATGTGTATGGCGATCGCCACAACCAGTTGATTGGCTACGGCGTCGTGGTCGGGCTGGATGGCACCGGTGATAAATCGCAGGTGAAATTCACCCAGCAATCGATCGTCAACATGGTGCAGCAGTTTGGTGTTCAGCTACAAGAAAGCGGCAAGCCGAAACTGAAAAACGTTGCGGCCGTGAGCGTGACGGCGACGGTGGATGCGCACAAAGGTCCGGGGCAAACGCTGGATGTGACGGTGGCGTCAATCGGCGATGCCAAAAGTTTACGCGGCGGCACGCTACTGATCACCGAGCTGCGCGGCATTGATGGCAACGTTTATGCGGTGGCGCAAGGACATTTGGTGGTGGGCGGATTTCGCATCGACGCCAATGACGGCTCCAGCGTGACACACAATACGCCGACCGTGGCGCGCATTCCCAACGGCGCAACTGTCGAAGTGCCGTTCACCCAAGGCGTCGACGAAGAGCCGATGGTGATGCTGCAACTGAAGCGACCGAACTACCAAACCGCACTCAATATTTCCAAAGCCATTAACCGCACGTTTGGGCGTGGCGTGGCCAAAGTGATCAACAAAGGCACGGTAGAAATTGCCGCGCCGCTCGACAGTGAAGATCGCTCGATGTTTTTGTCGATGGTTGAAACGCTTGATGTAGATATTGGCGCCGAGCCGCCACGCATCGTGTTTAACTCCAGAACCGGCACCGTGGTGATGAGCCAAGGCGTGACGGTGGGGCAGGCGATTGTGTCGCAAGGCGGTTTAACCGTTCGCATTCAAGAGAACAAACTGGTGTCACAACCCAACAGCAGCGGTTCGATCAATGCGCCAGGCCAGACAACCGTGATTGCCGACTCCAACATCAACATTGAGGAAGTGAACAACGGCGCCATGGTGTGGCCAGAAGGCACGCAACTGCAGGATATCGTGGATGCAATCAACCACATTGGCGCCTCGCCGATGACCTTGATGCAGATTCTGCAAGCGCTGGACGAAGTGGGTGCCATCAATGCCAATTTGGTGGTGATCTGATGTTTGCTGATTTTCTACGCATCTTTGGTATCGAGTCGGCGGCGAAACCAGAATTAACTGACGCGCCGGTGCGATCCAACCCGATACAGTGGGTGGCGGAGCAATGTTATGTTCCGCTTCATTCTGATTCATTGGCCTTAACGCCGTCTACGGCGGCGCCGAACGTGAGTGCGGCACATCGGCCAGCGCCGAGTGACACTTTCGCGAGCAGCACTTCCGCGAGTAACACTCCCGCAGCGAACACGGTCACACCAGAAACAGGCGCCACAGCCGATATGGCGTGGCAGCAACTGGCAGCGTTTGACGATGTGGCGGCGGTGGCATCACGCCTTGAGGGGCAATCGGTGGCAGGCCAAAACAACGCGTTCTATCTCGATCCACAGGCATTGGCGTCCATCAAGTATGACGCGGACCAAGATGCCGCGCTGCGCGAAGTGTCGCGTCAGTTTGAAGCGCTGTTTGTTCAAGAGCTGTTCAAACGCATGCGCTCGGCAACTGAAGCGCTGGGCGATGAAGAGAACCCCCTGTCCAACAATTCAAACTCGATGTTTCAGAGCATGTTAGATAACCAACTGGCGATGTCGGTCACGCAGCAACGCTCGTTTGGCCTTGCAGAGATGCTCTACCAACAACTCTCAGGCCAGCACATGAGGAATGTATAACCCATGAGTATGTACAATATTGCTTTATCCGGCGCCATGGCCAACCAGGTGGCCATGAATGTGACGGCGCAAAACACCGCCAACATCAACTCGGCAGGCTATAGCCGCAAAGTGGTGGATCAAAGTGCGGTGGTTTACGGCAATGCCGGCCCCAACAGTGCGGGCAGCGGCGTGTCGGTGACCAGCATTCGCCGCGTGTCAGACCAAGCGGCGGTCGAGCGTCTGCGCTCAGCCAACACCGAGCTGCAACACCATCTGGCGTTCATGTCGGGCATGAAAAACATCGAAAGCGTGCTGGGGATGGAAGGCCTCAACGTTAGCTTAGGGCTGAACGACTTTTTTGCCGCGTTGGAAGAATCCACGCTAAGCCCCGAGTCCTTGGTTTATCGCACCCAAGTGCTGGCGAATGCCAAGAGCTTGAGCGCCCGTTTCAACGGCACCATGAATCAACTGTCCAACCATCTGAATACTGCGATTCAGCAGCAATCGACCACACTGACGCAGGTGAACAGCCAACTGCAAAACGTGGCGACGCTCAATGAGCAGATCCGTTTGGCGAGCGCCAAAGGGCACGACATTTCAGCCTATCAAGACGCCCTCGATACCGAGCTGAACTTGGTGTCTCAATCGATGGGGATCAACGTGCTCTACAACCAAGATGGCACCGTTGAGCTGGCAACGCAGTCAGGCCAACCGCTGGTGGTGGGTTCGCATGTGGCGCAATTGTCCGTTGATACGTCTTCAGGCGACAAATACAGCACCGAGATCACCGTCCGTTTTAATGGCGAGTCGTTTGCGTTTAAAGATCCCAAAGGCGGCGAGCTGGGCGCGATCGACACACTCAAAAATGAGCAGTATCTGCCGATTATGGCGCAGCTTAATGATATGGCGGCTGGGTTTGCCGATGCCGTGAATGCGCTGCTGATGACGGGTACTGATCTCAATGGCAATCCGGGTCAGCCGCTCTTTACCTACGATCCGGCTAATCCGGCGTCGACCTTGTCGGTATCCAACATCACGGCGGCTGAGCTGGCGTTTTCATCCAATGGCAGCGTGGGCAATGCCGACATTGCGACCGAGCTGGCAAAGCTTGCCAATCAACCGATCGATATCAACGGTGAACAAGTGAACATCTACGATGTGTACGCGCAAATGCTCGGCACGGTCGGCGTGGTGTCGCAAAAAGCGCAAGGCGATTACAAAGCGGCGATGATCGGCTTGACCGAAGCGCAATCGGCGCGCGACAGCATTAGCGCGGTCAGCTCCAATGAAGAAGCGGCCAACCTGATGATGTACATGAACGCCTATTCGGCCAACATGAAAGTGATTGCGACCGCCAATCAAATGTTCGACACCGTTCTGAATTCGTTTTAATCAGGAATATTTTTATGCGAGTCACTGATACTCAGTTCAATTCAATGATGAGCCGCGCGATGATGGACAACAATGTCAGCATCAACAAAGTGGCCGAACAGATCGCAACCGGAAATAAAATCAATCATTTATCTGATGATCCGATTGCGTCATACAAGTTACAAGGGCTGGAGAAAACCATCGCCAGTGCGTTGCAATCTCAGAAAAACATCGCCAGTGTGCAGTCGGGGTATGCGCAGTACGAAACCTACATGACCAGTTTCAACGACGTGGCCATGGACGTATCGGATTTGCTGCTGCAAGCGCAAAACAGCACCCTCGACCCAGAGGCGATGGCAGGCATCGTCACCGAACTGGAAGCGTTGAAAAACGAAGCGCTGTCGCTGCTGAATAAGCAAAGTGATGGCGTGTATCTGTTCTCCGGCACCGATGTGAACACCCCGGCGATTGAAACCACGCCGCCTTATGCGTTTTTAGGAAACGAAGAGCAGCGTTTTACCAAAGTCGATGCCGACACCACCATTGCCAACAATGTGACCGCGCAGGACATGCTTGCGGGCAGCAGTGAATTTTTCAATGCCATTGATGCCGCGATTGCGGAAATCAAAAATCCGACCGGCGATTACACCCAAACATTAGCGTCCGCGATTGATGTGGCCCAGTCCACGCAGCGCGATGTGATGAACTCGGTGGCCGTGCTGGGCGCCAATGACAGCACGCTGGATCGTATGTTGCAAAATAGCATTGACACCGAACACTACGCGACCACGCTGCACAGCAGCATTCAAGAGCTGGATTACGTGGAAGCTTCGGTGCGACTGGAACAAAGCATGCTGACGCTTAAAGCGGCGCAGTCCACGTTCATGACGGTCATGAACAGCCCAACGCTGTTTGATTTAATGTAACGCCGATGACCTCCCGTTCTCTTGTGATAGCAGCACTGTCGAGTGCTGCCTTTTGTGTTGGTGCAGCCGATTACGTGGTGCCGTTTGACGAGATTCAGTGGCACGGCAAAAAAGCCGATGATGGCTGCGAACTCACGGTGGAAGACCGCTATTCCGGCGTCAACGTGCGGTTTGAAAGCGCAGGTGGCAAGCCGCTCGCGCTGTCGCTGTCTGGGCGCAGCGTTGCATCATTTAATCAGGGGCTGATTGTGCAAAGTGAGATGCCTCGATGGGGCAGCCACGACTACGAAGAAACCTTGGTGAATGAGTTTACGCGCACGCCTAAGCTCATCACCGTGGCGCAAGGCGCAGACTTTATCTACCGCGACATTGTCGCTGGTGCGTGGCTGACGGTGCGTGACGATTTTCACAGCGTCACTTTTCCCACCGTGAACATGCGTCCGGCGTTGGATGCATTTCAGACCTGTACCAGTGCATTGCCCCCGATCAGTTATCGCCAAGCGAAGACCACCATCTTCAATTTCCAATCAGGCGTTCTGGCGCTGACCCAAAACCAGCGCAGCCAATTGGAAGCCATCAGCGAATTGGTGCTGTTTGATCCGAAAATCAAAACCGTGCGCATCACAGGTCATAGCGACAGTCATGGCGATACGGTGGTGAACCTGAGCGTGTCCCGTCGCCGCGCAGACGATGTTGCCTATTGGATGATGATGGCGGGCGTGCCCACCGAGATGATGGAAATTCGCGGGCAGGGCGGGCGCTACCCGGTGGGCAACAATGCAACCGAAGAGGGGCGATTGGCCAACCGACGCGTTGAAATTGAATTGGTCAGACGTTAATGACCGCTTTACTCAGCAGGAGATAAACCATGGAATTCCCCGCAATCAGTCCACTTGAGCACGCGATGCTTGAGCGTTTGAACAGCAGCCGCGTGATCAGCAACCCGACGTTTGAGTCGGTGAACGCGGTTTCCGGTAACCACGTAGGAAAAGACTCAGATCTGCGTGTCGGCAGCACATTCAAGCAAATCTTTGATACTGTTGACGCCCACCAAAAACTGGCAGAAGCCAAAATTACGGCAGTCGAGCTGGGCCAAAGCGATGATTTGATTGGTGCCACGGTAGCCGCGCAGAAAGCGCAGCTATCGTTTTCGGCGTTGATGCAAGTTCGGAACAAGATGGTTTCGAACTTCAATGACATCATAAAGATGCAAATTTAGAACAAGATATAGGCATTAATATATGGCGAATGAAAAAGAGGTGACGATCGTGACCTCTGCCACTTCTGGCAAGTTGCAAGCTGCATTGGAGAACGCGAAATCGTTCTGGAGCAGTTCTCAACGCAACGTTGTCATTATTACCATTTTCTCAATGATCTCAGCCGCGATCATTGTGATTATGCTTTGGGCATCGTCAGAAGATTATCGTCCGCTTTACAGTAACTCTTCCAACTATGACTCCAGCCAAGTGCTGCAACTGCTCGATCAATCTGGCCTGAAATATGAGCTGAATAAAGACAGCGGGCAGATCATGGTGCCAGCCAAAGATGTGGCCACCACGCGCATGATGTTGGCAGCGAAAGGCTTGAAACAGCAACTGCCAAGCGGCTTTGACGCTTTGGAAAGTAAAGGCGCGCTGGGCGAAAGTCAGTTCATGGAATCGGCGCGCTATCGCCATGCCTTAGAAGGCGAGCTGGCTCGCAGTATCGTTACCATGGAGTCCATTGCGTTGGCCCGGGTGCATTTGGCGATTCCGAAAACCTCGCTGTTCAAACGCAAAGACCAAGAACAAGCACAAGCTTCGGTGATGGTCCAACTGATTGACGGCATGGATCTTAAATCGGCGCAGGTCACATCGATTGTGAACTTGGTGTCTGGTGCGATCATCGGTTTGAAACCGGAAAACGTCCGTGTGATTGACCAATACGGAAGATTGCTGTCCAAAGATGGGTCGATGGGTGACATCAGCCATTCGGGCGATCGCCAAAACGATTTTCGCCGCACGTTGGAAACCCGTTTGGTGAGCCAAGCGTCAGACATGCTGACGCCGATTTTAGGCGCGGCGAACTTCCGCGTTCAAGTGGCAGCCAAAGTCGATTTCTCGAAACGTCAGGAAACGGAAGAGAGTTACGGCGCGCCAGTGATGCGCTCAGAAACCATCTTCAATGACGAAAATTCAGGTTCAATGGCACTCGGTATTCCGGGTGCGCTGAGTAATACGCCACCGGTGACCGATGGCGACACCAATGCGACGCCGGAATCGCGCAATGTGCGCAATGAAGCCAAACGCGAGTACGCCGTGGGCGGGCGCGTGGTGCACGTACAGCATCAACAAGGCGTGCTGGAGAAACTGACCATTTCCGTTATCGTCAATGAACACAGCGCCACGTCAGAAGGTTGGTCGGATGAGAGCCTTGCGCGCATCACCAACGTGATTCAAAACGCAGTCGGGTACGACGCGGTGCGCGGCGATCAGATCTACGTCTCCAGTTTCCCGTTTGTGGTGTCGGCGATGAAAGAAGTCGAACCGCTGGCTTGGTATAAAGACCCAAGCGTGTTCCAAGCAGCGAAATATGGATTTGGTGTCTTGATGTCGGTGCTGCTGATTGTGTTGGTGCTGCGTCCGTTGGCGCAGTTCCTGACCAAGCCAGACAATGACGAGAGCAGCGAGGCGAAAGCGCTGAACGAGCTGTCGGCTGAGAGTGCGATGGGCACTGCGGGCGATGAAGCGCTGTTGGCAAGCCAAGCGGGTCAAGCGCCGTCGTTGCCAAACCACAGCCCGCAAGAGCTGGATACGTTGTCGTTGGATGCGGCTGGCATTAAAGCGCTGCACGATACCTTGCCGGAATCGGACAGCCCGCTGGAAATCCAAATTCAGCACCTCAAAACCATTGCTCAGAATGATCCACAACGAGTGACCGAAATTCTAAGAACTTGGATGAACGCATGAACAGTACTCCCAATCCACCGTTGAACGTCTACCAAAATGTTGAAGGGGTCGCCTTGCTGATCCTCACATTGGGGGAAGACATCAGTGCGGAAGTTCTGAAAGGATTCTCTCACGATGAGATCAAAAAGCTCGCCCATGCGATGAGCAAGATGAAAGACATCAAAGCGGATGACGCCTTGAAGTCAATCATCGGCTTTTTTGATGATTTTCGTAAACACTCCGGGATCATCGGCGGCACGCGCCAATACCTGACCAACGTGTTGGAAAAAACCCTAAACGGGAACTTGGCAAAAGACTTGGTTTCTGAGATTTACGGCGATGAAATTCGCTCTTACGCGGAGCAACTGGTGTGGATTCCGGCCGATATTTTGGCTGACGATTTGCGCAAAGAGCACATCATGATGCAAGCGCTGCTCATCGCCCATTTGCCGGTCGATTACACGGCGAAGGTACTGGAGCAATACAGCATTGATGAATGCAACGAGCTGATTTATCAGATCACCAAAACGCAGGTGCTCACCGCGGCCATCGCTGAAACCCTGAAAGATTTGATTCAACGCTGCAAAGATCATTACAACAATGGCGCGCCACAAACCCTTAAAGGGACCAAAGTGGTGGCCGACATTATCAACCGCTTCCAAGGCGATAAAACGTCGATCTTTGCATACCTGACCGAGCGCGATGAAAAAACCGCGACGGAAATTCAAGAAGCGATGTTTGATTTCTACACCCTGTTTACACAAAGCTCGGAGACCATCGATGTCATCAACAATGAGGTGACGACCGAGCAATGGGCGATGGCGATGAAAGGCTTGCCGGATGAGAACCGTCAGGTCATTTTCAGCACCATGCCAACCCGATTGGCGACACAACTGCGCGAAAACATTGAGCGCTCTGGCGCGGTTCCAGTCAGCCAAGTGGAAGGCGCCAGAAAAGAGATTCTGGAGATTGTTCGTCGCTTGCAAAAAGAGGGCACGATTCAACTCAGTTTGTCCAATGAACTGCGTTTGACGTAAGGGGGCGCGCGTGAAATCGGGGTCTATCGACCGTTCTGCCGGGCGCTTGCGCGGGGCGCACGCCGCTCATGTTGCCAGTGCGCGCACAGAGCAAACACAAAAAACCGCGTCGGTGCAGTCGGTTCAAATGACGCAGCAACTTTCGCGTCAGGCGCTTAATCGCTTGAAAGAGCGTCCACGGCTCATCGCTGAACTGGCGGACTCGCATCGCGCGGTCAGCAGTTTGATGTTGGCGGCCGAGCTGCTCAAGCGCATCGCGAAAGCGTCGATCAGCATTCGCAATCTGGTGCGTGCTGGCGACTACACGCCGGAGCGGTTTAACCAAATTGATGTGCACAAACGTGACATCGCCTCGGCGGTGAACACGCAGTTGTTTGGCCGCTATATTCTCGATTCGTCGTTTGCGCCGTGCACCGAAACGGGCGCTGACATTGAGTTTCAGGTGCCGGGGTTGGATTTGGTGCGTGAACGTCTGACGAATGAGATCGTCACGTTGTACATCAACAACAAAATGATTCCACTCGCCTTTGATCGCGTAGCCAGTGATCACGCGCTATTTCAGCAATTTGCGTTGACGTTTGGCTTTGCCCGCATGCGGCTGCGTTTAGACGACCACAACAAGCTGGTGGTCGCGATGCCCGATGCGCAGTGGCGGTTGTGGGATTTGCAGGCGTATATCTCCGGCCAAGGCGGCCGCTATCCGCAGGATGTGCCAATTACGGTCGCGGTGCAGCCCGAACAGGCAACCGTCGAGCGCATCACCATGGTGGATGTGCATGCAGCCGATGCGCTCAGTGCGATAGAGAGCGTGGTTGAGCGGGTCAATGCCATGCATCAGCATTGCAAAGCGGTGTTGGATGCGCAGCGTTTTCGCTCCGAGAAAATGCTTGAATTTTGCCACTCGGCGGCCGAAGACTTAGGACAGACGATCAAAACGCTGTTTGCACAGGATCAACGCGCCGCGATGAACAGCATTCATCGCCACTACGTGGGCCCCAACCGAGAAAATGTCGTTTCGTTGATAAAAAAGTGAAATGAATTTAAAAAAGTCGTCGTAATGTAACTGTGTCGCAGTGACCGATACATCAGGATAACGTAATGAAAATTGATGCCAGCAACGCCTACTTCTCTGTTCAGCAAACCCAAGCCAAAGCGGTGAACGACAGCCCATCGACCCTGTCCAAACAGGCGTCAAGCCCAGAAGTGACGGTGAGCACGCATGAACAAACGCTGATTGCAGAAGGCAGTGCAAAACTCAAGGCATTGGAGACAAACCGCACGGTTGATGTCGCCAGCATTCGTCAACAGATGCTCAATGGCGAGATCAACTTCGACATGAGGGAGTTGGCTAACGCGTTAGTGAACTCAAACTGATGGATAATAAACAACGGTTTAAACTGTACTACCAGAAAACGGTAGAAAGTGCGCGTTTGGCGCGCCAGTTGTCAGAACAGCTGGATTTGATTCGCCAATACAGCCTGAAATTTGACCACGACAATGTGACCGCATGCAACCAACAAGTGGCGATCGTCAGTGACGCGATTGCGCAGTTGCATCAAGAACGCAAAGCGCTGGCGGTTCAGCTCGGGTGTACCCAACGCCGGTATGCCGCCGAGCTGGTACATCGCGTGGGCGGCCCGACGGGCGAGAAACTCAAAGCCGCATCGGATGCATTGCACGATGCCATTGCGGCCTGCCAAGACAAGGCAGAGCGCCACACCCAACTGATGGTGCAGCAGCAACACATCGTCCAGCAGGCAACCGAATCACTCAGGATTCAGGTGCATGCGTAATCGCGCGTTCTGTGCGTTGGCAGTGGGCGTGTTGAGCCTGCAGCCGTTCACCACAAGTCGCGCGCAAACGATAAGTGCGGCCACGCAAATCGAATCCTACCTGACGACTGTCATCGAAACTGCTCTTTATGGGCAGTTTTCTGCGTTTGAAAACCCGAAAATCAACATTCGCCTCGCACCTGCCGCGCAGCACCTTGCGCCGTGCGCGACCTCGCTCCATGCTGATAAAAAATCCCCCGACGTACTGGGCACGGAATCTTGGTGGGTATCGTGTCCGACACAGTGGAAAATCAAAGCCACCAGTGTGAGCAGCATTGATATTGAAGCGCTGACGGCCACTCGCCCGTTGAAAAAAGGCCATCGCCTGCAAGGGGAGGATGTGGCGCCAAGCCGGGTGACGCTCAGCAGCAAAAGCGCGGTTTATCGTGAGCGTGAGCAGGTCATCGGCAGCAAATTGCGGCGTCCCATTCGCGCATCTCATCTCATCACCAGTGCCCATTTAGAGCAAAATTATGTGGTGTTGCAGGGGCATAGTGTGACCTTACGTTACCGCACCGCAGGCTTCACCTTGGAAACGGTCGCGACGGCAGAAAACAACGGGCTGATTGGCGATACCATTTGGGTTCGCAGCCGCGATTCGGGCCGATTGTTGTCGGTGAAAGTGGTGGGTGATGGGGCAGTGGAACAGTTTTAACCTTGAGGTTTCGGCATGGTGAACTCTAGGCGTCAGTTAAATCTGATTGTCGCGCCAAGCGGTTGCTGCACCTGACACCAAGGCATATCATCTCCTCCGCTATTGGTATTCGATGTTACTGATAAGTGTATCCCCTAACATTCACAGTGAATGTGCTTGTTTTTTTGCCTAAGAGGTTTTCTCTTAGGCTTTTTTTTGCGTTGAATTTGAGGTGGTGGCAGGGCGGGAGGATGAGCGGTGCGAATCGCATAAAGGCAGGCCTCACGGTGTGACGTGAGGCCTGAAAATCATGAATCGATTTGACCCAGTGGGGTGATTTGGTAGTCGTTCGGGATCTCATTGAACGACAACACAATCAATCCTTTGGCGAAGGTGTGCGCCAATTTGCTCAGGATGGGTCTTGCCAGCGGCGTGACCAACAACACCGGTGTCATGCCTTGTGTTTGCATGGTCTGCATGATCGACGGCATTTTATTTTGGAACGTTTGCAGGATCTCAGCGGCGAGCGGAATGCCATCCAGCGGCGCATTCGGATCGCTTTGCTGCGTTAACGTGATCGCCGCTTTGATCTCTTGCTCCATTTTACTGCCGATGGTGAAGGCATGAATGGCGCGTGAGTTGGGTGCGACCAAACCGGCAATGGTGCGTTTTAACGCAACACGAATATTGGATGCCAGCAAAATTGGGTCTTTGATCTTATCGGCGCTTTCAATCAAGGTGTTGGCGATGGTGCGCACGTTGATGATGGGCACCTGTTCTGCCAAGAGTTTGCGAATCACCATCATCTGTAAGTTGGGGGTGATGGTGGTCGACAACGTCTCCGCCAGCTCCGGATGGTGGTACGCCAGTCGTTCATTCAACGCTTTCACATCATCATAGTTAAAAATGCCTTCCAAATGCTCGGCGCACACTTTGCTCACGTGTGTGGCAATGACGTCGTGAATATCAATCACCTGAAAGCCCATGTTGATGGCTTTGCTTTTGTGATCTTTGTGAACCCATAAGGCGGGCAAGCGATAGGCCGGATCCACCCCGATGGTGCCATCAATATTGGCTGCGGTGACGCCGGGGCCAACCACCATCAACATGTCGGGATAGACATCGCCACGTTCGATTTCGTCGCCATCAATATAAATGGCGTATTCCGATGGTTTCAGCGCCAAGTCGTCTCGGACCACCACTTCGGGGATCAAAAATCCAATCTGCTCGCTGAGGGTTTTACGACAGCCGCGAATGCTTTTCAGCAAGGCGTTTTGCTCTTGTTTGGTGACCAAAGGCACCAACTTAAATCCAAGGCGCAGTGCGATGGTGTCCACGCTTGGGATCAGCGACCAATCTAAGGGCTGATCTTTGTAGGAGATTTGCTCCATCGGCGCTTCAATTGGGGCAGCTTCATCGCTTGGCGTGGTGTCGCGTTTGCTCTGGCGCCACGCCACAAATCCCACCACACAGCTAAAGCTGTAGAAGGCGAGGTGTGGCATGTTGGGCACGCTACCAATGATGAACATCACGGCAGACGTCATGTACAAAATTGACGGCGTGGCCAGAATTTGTCGATGCACGGTTTGGGCGATGTCGTTGTCGTTGTCGCTAATGCGCGTCACGATAATTGCGGCCGAGGTTGCCAGCAGCAGCGACGGAATTTGCGCAACCAGACCGTCACCAATGGTCAGCAGCGCGTAAGTTTGAAATGCGTCTCCAAATGGCAGTTGGTGCTCAAACATCCCGATCATCACACCGCCCGCTAAGTTGATGAACAAAACCAGCAAGCCGGCGACCGCATCGCCGCGCACGAACTTACTCGCACCGTCCATCGCACCGTAGAATTCGGCCTCGTCGCCCACTTCTTTGCGGCGGGTACGTGCTTGTTCTTGCGTGATGTTGCCTGAGTTGAGATCGGCATCGATCGCCATCTGTTTCCCTGGCAATGCATCCAGCGTAAAGCGCGCCGACACTTCCGAGATCCGTTCGCCACCTTTGGTGATCACGACAAAGTTGATGATCATCAGAATGACAAACACCACGATACCGACCACATAGCTGCCGCCGATCACCACTTCACCAAACGACTGAATCACTTTACCAGCGGCGTCGCCCCCGTTGTGACCTTCCAGCAGAACGATACGTGTTGATGCAACGTTGAGGGTCAAACGCAGCAAGGTGGCAATCAGCAAGAGCGACGGGAAAACGGAGAAGTCCAGCACGCGCTTGACCGTGCTACTGACCAGCAGCACCACAATGGCGAGCATGATGTTAAAGGTGAAAAAGGCATCCAGCAGAATTGCGGGCAATGGCAGGATCACCATTGCTAATACCATCAGGAGAACAACTGGAATGGCCAGTTTGGAATTGAATATCTTCAAACCCTTTATCATTGCGTGCGGTCTTCATTGTTACGTGATACCGGGTGATGCTTATGATTCATCAGCCGGATTAAGAGGGCGCTATTTTAGAGCTAACTTGAATAATCACGCATAGGAATAGTCTGATAGCGATGTGGAAAAACACTACATATTTTTAGTGTGGATGGGGGGTTTGTTTTGCATTTAAATACAATAAGTTATAAATAATTTTAAAATTATTGAAATGGAAGTTTTTGTGTTGTCGTAAAGCAGGGTTGAAGACGCGAGCGTATCGCATCACTAATTTTGACTCACAATGTGAGTGGACAACAAGGAACTTGATTATGGCCATTTCTCTACACACGAACTACGCCAACCTGGTGACACAAAACAACCTGAACTCGGTGAACAAAGCGCTGACCACCTCGATGGAGCGTTTGTCGACCGGTCTGCGCATTAACTCTGCAGCAGATGATGCGGCGGGCCTGCAAATTGCCAACCGTCTGGAAGCGCAGTCGCGCGGCATGTCAGTGGGGATGCGTAACTCACAAGACGCCATCTCGATGATGCAAACTGCCGAAGGTTCGATGGATGAAATGACCAACATGGCGTACCGCATGAAAGATTTGGCGACGCAAGCGGCAAACGGCACCAACAGCGATGAAGATCTGGCGGCGATGCAGTCGGAATTCAGCGCACTGGCTGGACAATTGCAAAAAATGCAAACCAGCACCAGTTTCGGTGGCAAACAATTGCTTGGTGAAGCTGGTGCTTTTGGTAAAGAGAACGGCATTACCTTCCAGATTGGCGCTAATTCAAGTGATACGTTGACGATTGATGTGTCTGAAGCTATCGGAAAATTAGGAGAAAGTGTAGAAAAGTTTGCTGATGACCCTAGCGATCCTCTTGACACTGGTATGAGCATTGCGGACAACGCGACGGGAGCAATGGATGCATTGGATTCCTTTATCGGTGAATTGGGCTCGGCGCGTTCTGCATTCGGTGCGCAAATCAACAACCTAGAGCACAACATCAACAACCTCGCTAACATGGTGGAAAACGTAGATGCTTCAAAAGGTCGCATCATGGACACCGACTTTGCCAAAGAGTCTGGCGTGATGTCGAAAAACCAAATGTTGATGCAAGCGGGCGCGCAAATGCTGAGTGCAACCAAGATGATGCCACAGCTGGCGATGTCGATGCTGGGTTAATCTCAACACTACTTTTTTCGAGGCGAGCATGGGCTCGCCTTTTTGCTATCTCATGCTGGTGCGGATGGCGTGAGCGCGTGTGGTGTCGATGGGGCGTGTGTCCACGCCAACCTCATTTTCAGAAAAAAACGAAAAAAAATTCAATGTCCGTGAAATAAATTCTTCAGTGTTGCCGTAAAGCATGGTTGAAACCCATAGCCTCGCACCATGGTGTCGACGATAACGACGGGGTGCGAATAACAAGGAACTCTAAAATGGCAATTTCTTTACACACTAACTACGCCAACCTGGTGACACAAAACAACCTGAACTCAGTGAACAAAGCGCTGACCACCTCGATGGAGCGTTTGTCGACCGGTCTGCGCATTAACTCTGCAGCGGATGATGCGGCGGGCCTGCAAATTGCTAACCGTCTGGAAGCGCAGTCGCGCGGCATGTCAGTCGGTATGCGCAATTCACAAGACGCCATCTCGATGATGCAAACTGCTGAAGGCTCCATGGATGAGATGACCAACATGGCGTACCGTATGAAAGATTTGGCCACGCAAGCGGCAAACGGTACCAACAGTGCTGAAGATATCGCCGCGATGCAGTCAGAATTCGACGCACTGGCTGGCCAACTGGGCAAAATGCAAACCAGCACCAACTTTGGTGGTCAACAATTATTAGGTACTGGTGGTGCATTCGGTGCTGCAGGTGTTACGTTTCAGATTGGTGCTAATTCAAGTGATACGTTGACGATTGATGTGTCTAAAGCTATCGGAAAATTAGAAGAAAGTGTAATACAGTTTGCTGGTGACCCTGATGCGGTTGACGGAAATGATGACCCTGCACCTATTGCTGGCATGAACATTGCAGACAACGCGACGGGAGCAATGGATGCATTGGATTCTTTTATCGGTGAGTTGGGTGCCGCGCGTTCTGCATTCGGTGCGCAAATCAACAACCTAGAGCACAATATCAACAACCTTGCCAACATGGTGGAAAACGTAGATGCTTCAAAAGGTCGCATCATGGACACCGACTTTGCCAAAGAGTCTGGCGTGATGTCGAAAAACCAAATGCTGATGCAAGCGGGCGCGCAAATGCTGAGTGCAACCAAGATGATGCCACAGCTGGCGATGTCGATGCTGGGTTAATCTCAACACCACTTTTTCAAGGCGAGCATGGGCTCGCCCTTTTTATGTGCTCAACTTCGTGCGCATCTTCCTCGGGCGTACACGTATTTTTCGGTGTTATGACTGGCGGGGCGTGCGTTTTGGAGCCGAATGCGTGTCAGACGATTCTGCTATCGCGTGATGATTGGCTACATCGTTTGAGTGGCATGAATGAGATAATTCTGATTTTATTTACAATAAAAACAGTGACTTATAAATATTTTCGAAATAAGTGAAATAAAATGTGCCAAGTTGCCGTAAAGCATGATTAGACACGCGAGAACATCGCACACTAATTTTTAGCTCACGATAATGAGCGGCTAACAAGGAACTTGATTATGGCCATTTCTCTACACACGAACTACGCCAACCTGGTGACACAAAACAACCTGAACTCGGTGAACAAAGCGCTGACCACCTCGATGGAGCGCTTGTCGACCGGCCTGCGGATTAACTCTGCAGCAGATGATGCGGCGGGCCTGCAAATTGCTAACCGTCTGGAAGCGCAATCGCGCGGCATGTCAGTCGGTATGCGTAACTCACAAGACGCCATCTCGATGATGCAAACTGCTGAAGGCTCTATGGACGAAATGACCAACATGGCGTACCGCATGAAAGATTTGGCCACGCAAGCGGCGAACGGCACCAACAGTGCTGAAGATATCGCTGCGATGCAGTCAGAATTCGAAGCGCTGGCTGGCCAACTGGGCAAAATGCAAACCAGCACCAACTTTGGTGGTCAACAGTTGCTGGGAGATAGCGGGTCTTTTTCCGATAAGGTCACATTCCAAATTGGTTCGAGTTCAACTGATGTTCTAGTGGTTGATGTATCCGAATCCCTTGAAACGTTGTCTGACTCTATTACTGACTTTGCTACGGCAAAACTGGATACTGATATTGGCGATATTATGGACGGTCTAGATTCATTTATCGGTGACTTGGGTGCAGCGCGTTCAGCATTCGGTGCGCAAATCAACAACCTAGAGCACAACATCAACAACCTCGCTAACATGGTGGAAAACGTGGATGCCTCAAAAGGTCGCATCATGGACACCGACTTTGCCAAAGAGTCTGGCGTGATGTCGAAAAACCAAATGCTGATGCAAGCAGGCGCGCAAATGCTGAGTGCAACCAAGATGATGCCACAGCTGGCGATGTCAATGTTGGGCTAATTCCTACAAACGCTTCAGTCGGGGCGGGCGTTTGCCCGCCCTTTTTTCATCATATTATGTATTAGTGAAACCGTCTGTTCAGGCGGCGATTTATGGGGTAAGGAATATAAATGTACATTGATGCAGCCAGTATGGCGTCTCAAATGGCGATGTACGATGTCTCGCCAGCGGAAACGCGTTACAACAGCCGATTGAAGATTTTTCAAAACCAATCGTCGATGCTGAGCAAAATTACCTCGTCCATGAGCAGTCTGGATTCGGTGATCTACAAGTTCACCAAACCCGGCGCATCGTTTGTGCAAAACACGACCTCGTTGTCGTCGGAAGACCATGTCAACGTGACCACGTCGGGCAATGCCAGCAGCGTCAACATGGATCTCTACGTGGAACAGTTGGCGTCATCCCATCAGGTGGTGGTGAACACGTCGGCAATGAACGTCAATGACGAATTCTCACCGGCCACGGGCAGTATTGAAGTGCAGCATGGCGGCGAGACCATCACAATTCAACTCGCGGATGCAGAAAGTAACGGTGATGGCACGGTGTCGTATCAAGAGTTCATCAGCCATTTTAACCGCGTGATGGACGGCCGAGTGACGGCGACCATGGTGCGCTCGGGGAACGAAATGAAGATGCTGTTTACCTCGAATGAGACCGGTCAAGACAACCAATTTCAGATTTCCGCCTCCGATGACTCTGGGCTAAGCGACGCATTTTCCACGGCGAATGATAACCCGATCAAAACCGGCACCGACGCGATTGTGTGGCTGGGGGATTACGGCAGCGGCGTTCAACTGACGAACAGTTCTAACACGTTTGAAAACATCGTGAATGGTGTCGATGTGGAACTGAAAAAGGCCCACGAAATGGGCGGTATCGCCACCAACATCACCGTGGGGCCAGACGCTGATGCCACCATGACGTTGCTCAAAGAGTTTGTCACCGCTTACAACGACATGATGTCAGTGATTGCCGAGGCGACCAAGTCGAGCGGTGAGAGCAGTGAACGCGGCGTGTTTTCCACCGACTCGTCGTTCAAGAGCCTCGAACAGCAACTGAAAAGCCTCATGCGGGACAGCTACAACGGCGTCAGCTTGAGTGACGTGGGGCTCTCTTTAGACAAATCGGGCAAATTGGAGCTCGATGAAGACAAGTTTCGTGAAGCGTCCAAGAGTGTGGACATGGAACAGGTATTCCGTGCCGAGGGCGGCCTATTCACCACCTTGCAAAAGTCCGTCAATGACTATACCGACTTTGCCGACGGTTCGTTGACACGCAAGAAAGAAACCATTGAGTTGCAACAAAAACGCATCAATGAGGCGTTAGACAAGCTCGAAGATAAATACCAGGTCATCTATTCACGCTACCTGGCGCAATACACTCGTTTGAACTCCATCATGGCCTCGATGGATTCAATCAACACGTTATTTTAATTCGTAGGAATATTTGATGTTACTGGGTAATCAACAACAGATGGCGTACAGCAATGTACAAGTCCAGGCAAATGCCTCTGTCTCGAACAGCTTTGAATTAATTTTCATGCTGCATGAACGCTTGGATCAAGAAATCGATGTGATGATTTTTGCGATTGAAAACCATGATCTGGAAAAAAAGTCGCTGGCGGCTCAAAAAGCGATCGATATTCTTACCGCTCTGGATTCATCACTGGATCTCAATAATTCCAATGAGCTGATTAACAATATTCATAATTTATATGAATACAGCATTCGCGAAATATTTAAGGCTTCTAAAGATCTGGATGTCAGTTATTTATTGGAATTAAAACAACCATTGGCTGACCTCAAAGAAGGCTGGCAAGGTTTGATGAATCAGCAATAAGCATTCACTCAGCAATAAGAACTTACTCATGAATGAACACGAACTGGCTCGGTTGATTGCGATTTATCAGAAAGCCGTGACAACCCACAATATTGATGCGATCGAAAGAATTGTTCAGTTGCTGCCGGAAAAAATTCATGCCATCGACCGCAGTCATCCGAACCATCAAAAACTGCTGATGCAACTGAAATCCGTCCATCGCTTGGCGATGGCCACCATCAAAAAAGATATCGCCGTTTTACATTCACAACTTCATGACGCTGAACACAATAAAGTGAGGGATCTCGCTTACAAGAAGACGCAGTTAAATCAGACCCTATGAACGCCAGCATAACACTTTCCAAATTCAACCCGACGGACGCCAAAACGAGTGTGTCGGCCACGATCGCGCCGGGCTTTCAGCCCGCAGCCAGTGAACTGAGCGCAGATCGCTTTCAGCCATTGATCGACACGGTGTCGACATCAGACATCGCGGATCAGGCTACCCCTGAAACGGTGACGGAGCGTTTAGCCAGCCCCACGATGCCTGACTCGGTGCGCCAAGACAGCGTTCAGAACCTTGCTCTGTCAACTTCTGAAGCGCTAGGCCCAGAATCGATTCGCGTGTTGTCGCCGCTGGAAACGCAGGCTGCGTCTGTGAGCCATACACGCGCATCAGCCATGCCGATGGTGATGGTGGTGGGCGCGGAGGTTCGAGCTGCGGAGTCATCTACTCCGACGGTGGAGATGAGTACGTTGCTCCAAACTGCTGCACCCACAGAGATCAAAGATGCTGCACGCGGCTGGGTGTTTAAGGCTGCGGTGGATAAGCATCTCACTGCCGAACAAATGGGCCAGAAACTGAGCGCCTTGGTGGCCGATAAAGTGGCGGTTCAATACAACGCCAAAGCCTCTGCCGCGACCATTCGTTTGGATCCCCCCGATCTGGGCAAGATTGATCTGTTGGTTCGCGTGGATGGGGGAAAAGTGCAGATTCAGGTACAAGCGTCCTCGCACTTGACGCGTGAGTCGTTGCAACTGACGTCCGATCGACTGCGTGACGAACTGCTAAACCAAAACTTTATTGATGTGGATGTGCATATTTTTGATGAACACACGCAACACGATCCGCATCAAGAACTGAACTACAACAACGACTTGATCGTGGCATCCAACCTGGTATCGGAAGAGCAGGAGAAGGCAGACGTGACACAGACTTTGAGCGAGCTTGCGAGAATTTAACATGAAGAAAACTGCAATTACTGTTTTTGCGTCGGTGACCGCGACGTTAGCCATTTTGTTTGGCCTGCGTTAC
Source organism: Vibrio sp. CJQ_6 (assembly GCF_043106745.1). Lineage (NCBI taxonomy): Bacteria > Pseudomonadati > Pseudomonadota > Gammaproteobacteria > Vibrionales > Vibrionaceae > Vibrio > Vibrio sp. CJQ_6. The sequence goes on from NZ_JBICMV010000012.1 coordinate 241,246, forward strand.
GCGGGGGTGGATGTGGTCGGGTTGTTGAGCGTTGAAAAGCCGCACTCGATTGAACAGGTGATGCTGACTCAGGCACAGCGCATTTCGACCTTATCGGAAACCAACGTTCAGGTGCCCATGCAGGGGCTGATCATTCCGGTCAATACCGGCAGACGACAAAGCCTGCTGATGCTGGACTTCTACCTGTACACAGCAGAAGAAAACGAAAAAATGCTGCGCAAAGAAACGCCGAAAATCAAGAACCTGATCCTCAAAACCTTCAGTGTTAAACCGATTGAGTATTATCGCGACGAAGCGTTTGTGTGGAACATTCAAGAAGATTTGCGTGACCTGTTTAAAGACGAGCGTCAGTGGCGAGTGAACGAAGTGTTGATCACCAAAGCGGTGTATCAATAATGTTTCTCTCCAGACAAGCGTATCAAAAAACGCCCATCAGCAGCGCCACGCAACGCAACGTGTTGGAGCAGCAGGCGTTAGAATCGCATCTGTATTTGATTCAGCGTTCGCTCAACAAATACCGCGGTGTGGTCGATCCGGATACGTTGGACGACTTGCGACAAATTGCCCTGATGGCATTTATTTTGGAGCTGAGAAAGTTTGATCACGTCATCAACGATGATTTCTTAAAATCAGTCACGGTGCGGTTGAAGGGCGCCATTATTGATGAACTTCGCGCGCGTGATTATTTAAGCCGTGAGCAACGTAGCCTCTCGAATAAAATTAAAGACACAGAACGAAAATTCATGGCGAAATATGGTCGTTCACCAACACAAGCCGATATTTGTTCACAGTTAAATATCTCTTCTGAAGAGTATATGAATGCGATAATCGATCTCACCATGTCGGATGATGTGGAACTATTTGAGTTGGTGAATCACGCAGAGGATTCTCAGAAGGAATTTATTTCCCTCATGCTCGAAAAAGAGCTGAAACAATTAGCACCAAGTATACAAAAAGTCCTCTATTTTATTTATGTGATGGGGCTGAGCACGCAAGAAACAGCACAAGTTCTCGAGATCAGCGAAATGAAAGTTCACAGAATAAAACACAAAGGAATTGAAATAATACGTTCACGTTTAGGTGGTCATTAATATGAAACAGATTGTTTCGTTTGTCGTCATACTGATTATTATTGCCGTGTCATTTGTTTTGCATGGCGGCCGATTGGGCGCGCTGATCAGCGTGGCTGAAATTGCGATCATTTTTGGGTGTGCCATTTGCGGCATGATCATCGCCAGCAAGACCGCCACGCTCAAGTTGATGTTACAACAGGTGAAGATCAGCCTGAGTAAGAGCACATACGATCGTCAGTATTATCAGGACTTGCTGTCTTTGATGTTTGAACTGATCAATGTGGCGAAAATGCAAAACCTCAAGGCGCTTGATGCGCACGTTGAGAATCCGGAAAGCAGCAATATCTTTGCAAAGTATCCGGCCATCACGCGTGATGAAAACACGCTGAAGTTTATTGTCGACTCGTTCCGTCAAATCATCAGCTCCAAAATGTCGGCGCATGATGTCGAAGCCGCGCTGGAAGAAGAGATCGAGAAGCTGCTGGAAGAGTACAAGAAACCGTCCGAAAAAATGCACGCCATGGCGGAAGCGATGCCGGGGATCGGTATCTTGGCTGCGGTGATGGGCATCATTTTGACCATGCAATATCTCGATGCGGAAGTGAGCGTGATTGGTCAAAGTATCGCTGGCGCGCTGGTAGGGACGTTTACCGGTATTTTTGGCTGCTATTGTCTATTTGGCCCGTTGTCGCAAGCGATTCAGGAAGTCGCTGAAGAACAAATTGCGCCACTGCAATGCGTGCGCTGCATCATTTCCGCTTACTGCCAGAACCTTTCACCTCACATGTGCGTGAATGCGGGACGACGTCAAATCGAGCTGCATCACAAGCCAACCTTCACTGAGCTTGAGCAAGTGATCGCCAGTTTGCGGAGCTAATCATGAGTCAGGATGGCGTTACCATTATCAAAAAGAAAAAGCGTGGCGGACACGGCGGTGGGCATGGTGGCGGCTGGAAAGTTGCCATGGCCGACCTGATGATTTCGATGTTTGCGCTGTTTTTGATCCTGTGGCTATTGACGATGATGGACGATGAAGAAGGGAGCCAACTGATTCAATATTTCCAAACGGGGGAAGTGCAGGCGCACACGTTATCAGCGGATGCGCTGGGCAACAGTATCAGCCCGATTAAATTGCCTCAAATCGCCACTGCTCACATCGATGCGGAATTTGATCGCATGCGTGATGCGTCGTTGATTGAGGGCGAAGTGGATACACACCAAGAGTTGGAACTGTTCAGTCGCCTGATTGAAGATCAGGTGAATGAATTGGACGGCGCGGGCAGTGTCAATGTACAGATCACACCGCAAGGCCTGAAAATCATCATCAGTGATTCCGATAAAGGGCCGATGTTTAATCGCGGCGGTTCGTCGATGACGCCGTATTATCAAGACCTGCTGTTGAATCTGGCGCCCGTGTTTAGCCGTGTGGAAAATGCAATCATTGTGACTGGCCACACCGATGCGTCGCGCTTTCGTGGTACGAGTATGACCAACTGGGAGCTGTCGTCCAACCGTGCCAACTCGGCTCGATATTTCCTCAATAGTGGCGGCGTACCGAGAGCACAGATTTTCCAAGTGTCGGGCATGGCGGAATCGGCGCCTTTGTTGCCAGAGAACCCGAAAAGCGGTCAGAACCGTCGCATTGAGATTTTTCTGCTGACCTCCGACGCACAGCGTCAACTGAGCGCCGTGTACCGAGGATTGGCGACACCGAGTGAGATGAGCAACGACCAAGCATCGATGTCTAAAGTGCAAGACAGCAAAGAGCAGGCACGACGTGCGGCCGCGGCGAATCAGCCACCCAACGACGTGTCGCTACGGCGTCGCCATGAAGGGATGAATCCAACGTTATGATTAAACACAAACGCCGCTGGGTGGCTTGGTTAACGCTGATCAACTTCGTGCTGACCTTTGGCTACCTGTTGATGCCAGTCCCGGATGAAATCATCAACTTTATCCTGGGCATGCTGCTGCTCTGCTACAACTACTTTATCGTGCGCGTGGTGGTGAATTTTCCCAAAGGAACGCTCAGCACGCGTCAAGACAGCCATTTGGTTGCGCCCTTATGGGGCAGTATTTTGCTGGCGATGTTCTCGGTTGCCGCGCAATATTAATCGTGATGTTCAAGCCGCCTGCACAGGCGGCTTTTTTATTTCTGCTCATCCAATTCGCCACCAGCATGAATATTTTTAATAAACAAGTTGAATATTTGGACGTTGAGTTCAACCCCGTCGAGCGAGATAGTTTAGCCATCCAGACATCTTGATAAATCACAAGACACGGATGTCTGCCCTAATCCATGATCAGAAGGACTTTAGCGATGGCGACTACCACACACATCCTCGGCTACCCACGTATCGGCGAAAAACGCGAACTGAAATTTGCGTTGGAAAAATACTGGCGCGGCGAAATCAATCAGGCAGAACTTCAGACCGTCGGTCGTGACATTCGTCAGCGCAACTGGACGTTGCAAAAAGAGGCGGGGCTGAGCTTTGCCACCGCTGGCGACTTTGCATGGTACGACCATGTGTTGACCACAACGCTGTTGTTGGGACATGTGCCAAAGCGTCATCGTCACGGGTTTCCTGATCTGGACACGCTGTTTCGTGTGGGGCGCGGTCAGTCGCAAACCCATTGTGGTTGTAGCGGCAGCGCTGCATCGGACATGACCAAGTGGTTCAATACCAACTATCACTACATCGTGCCGGAATTTAGCCGTGACGACAGCTTTGACGTCAGTTGGCCGCAACTGTTTGAAGAAATCAATGAAGCGACCAAGGCGGGTTTTGATGTCAAACCTGTGCTGCTTGGCCCTGTGAGCTACCTGTATTTAGGCAAAGAAGTTGAAGCGGGGTTTGATCGCCTCACATTGCTGCCTCGCGTTCTCACGGCGTATCAGGCGATTCTGGCGAAACTCGCCAAGCAGGGCGTGACTTGGGTGCAAATCGACGAACCGATTCTGTCGCTCGAACTGGAGCAGCCATGGCAGGATGCGTTCAAGCTGGCGTACCAAGTGATTCAGGGCGATGTCAAACTGCTGCTGACCACCTATTTTGATTCAGTGCACGACACGCTGGACAAGATCATCGACTTGCCAGTGAATGGTTTGCATATCGACTTGTCGGCGGCGCCAGCGCAACTGGACGAGGTGCTCGCCAAACTGCCAAGCAACTGGGTGTTATCGGCGGGGGTGGTTAACGGCCGAAACGTTTGGCGTGCGGACTTAAGTACGCTGCTGCACACATTGGAACCGGTCAAAGCGGCGCTGGGTGAGCGTTTGTGGGTGGCTAGTTCGTGTTCGTTGCTGCACAGTCCGGTTGATCTCGAATTGGAGCAAAACCTGTCGGAAGAGGTGCGTAGCTGGTTTGCATTTGCCAAACAAAAAGTGACGGAAGTGACACTGCTTGGCCGTGCGCTGGATGGCGATCCGGCGGCGATTCTGGCGTGTGATACTTACAGCCAGCCGATTGCAGCGCGTAAAACCGCGACGCACGTGAATAAGCCACAAGTACAAACGAGGCTCAATCAGGTCACGGCGGCGTGGGCACAACGCAGCGCGCCATACGCTGAACGTGCGCACCATCAAGCGGAAGTGTTGGGTCTGCCTTTCTTACCGACCACGACCATCGGCTCTTTTCCGCAAACGGGTGAAATTCGCACCCAGCGCAGCGCTTATCGTCAGGGACATTTGTCGCAAGCGGAATATACCGCCGCGCTGAAAGGTCACATTGCCGATGCAGTGAAACGTCAGGAAGCGTTGGATCTGGACGTGCTGGTGCATGGTGAAGCGGAGCGCAACGACATGGTGGAGTACTTTGCAGAGCATCTGGCAGGGTTTCAAACCACGCAGTTTGGTTGGGTGCAGAGTTACGGTTCACGCTGCGTGAAACCTGCGATTGTGGTGGCCGATATTGAACGCGAGCAGCCCATCACGGTGGCGTGGTCAACCTATGCGCAGTCGCTGACGTCAAAACAGATGAAAGGCATGCTGACGGGGCCGGTGACGATTCTGTGCTGGACCTTCCCACGCGAAGATATTTCCCGCAAACAGATCGCGCAGCAATTGGCGTTGGCGCTGCGGGATGAGGTGGCGGATCTGCAAGATGCGGGCATCAACATCATTCAGATTGATGAACCGGCGATTCGTGAAGGGTTGCCACTGAAAAAACGCGACCACCAGACTTATCTCAATTGGGCTGTGGAAGCGTTTAAGATTTCGGCTGCCAGTGCGCGCCCGGAAACGCAAATTCATACCCACATGTGTTATAGCGAGTTCAATGAAATCATTGATTCAGTCGCCGCGCTGGATGCGGATGTGATTACCATTGAAACGTCGCGCTCCAACATGGAATTGTTGAAAGCCTTCGAAGCGTTTAATTACCCGAACGCGATTGGCCCGGGCGTGTACGACATTCACTCGCCCAACATTCCGGCGCAAGAATGGATTGAGGATTTGCTGCGTAAAGCGGCGGAGAAAATTCCGGCACAGCGCCTGTGGGTGAATCCCGATTGTGGCTTGAAAACGCGTAACTGGCCCGAAGTGGAAGCGGCACTGACCCACATGGTGCTGGCGGCCAAAGCGCTGCGCAACGAATGGCAGCCGAGCGCAGAATAACGATTAAAATTATCAATAAGGTCTCATTAAGAGGCCTTATTTTCTTTTACCGTCACACACGAGTGCTATTCTCAATAGGTTCATTCATCGCCAAGGTGGCGTCGGCGGAGGAGCCGGGATGGACGCTCCAATTGGGAGCATCGGTCGTCTAGCCCGTTCATCAGACTGAGGGATAAGTACCCATATGAAGAAAACACTCGGACTCAAACAACTGTTACTGATCTCAGTGATGGTGCTGGTGGGCGCATCGGTTGCCATTTCCAGCTATGTGTCGTACGTCAAAGAATCGGACGTCATCAGCGCGATGATCACCAAATCTGGGGCGCTCTACACCGCCGATAAAGCGGAACTGGTGCAGACGTTTTTGCAGGAAAAAATTGAAGGGGTGAAAGGTATTGGTACGCTGTACCAAAACCAGTCTTTCCCGGGCAGTTCAGCACAAGATTATGTCGCGTTTGCCGAGCTGCTGGCGACCTCGTTGGCGACCGGCAGTTCATTCATCGGCTTCGAATCCAACGGGGATGCCTTCTGGAACCAGACCAGCGATGCGTGGCCGAATCACAAGTTCAACGGCGACATTCGAACCATGAGTTACTATCAAGATGGTCGCAAGGCGGTGACACCGGCGGTGACCGACCCGTATTCTGATGGTGCTACCGCTGATATCTATTGGATCAGCATTGTGCAGAAAACCCATGACGGTATGTTGGGGGTGGACATGCGCTTGGGCTTTTTGAACAAGCTGGTGGAAAAGGCAACAGCGTTGACCGGATCATCGGCGATGATTCTCAATCACGACGGTACCGTGCTAGCGGCCTCAAAAAACAGCGTGCTCAAACCGGGCGAAAATAGCAAAGAGCCCGCGTGGTTTAAAGCCACTGCGAATACCATCACCTCGACCCCGATGGCGACCTTAAACTACAGCGTGAATGGTGAAGACAAAATCCTGTTTTCTCACGAAATTCCGGTTGCAGATAAAACTTGGTACTTTGTCATCGACCAAAACAAAGCCATGGCGTTCGCCGCGCTTACTGCATCCAAAACCTCGGCAATCTTGATTGGTGTGATTGCGGTGGTGCTCAGTGTGCTGGTGGCCTTCTTTGTGATTCAAGTGCTGTATCGCCCCATCTTGTCGTTGAAACAGACCATCATCAGCCTGTCCAACGGCGACGGCGATTTAACCCAGCGGCTGGAAGTCAAATCGCAAGATGACTTGGGGCAGATTGCGCAGGGGGTGAATCAGTTCATCGGCCATTTGCAAACCATGTTGCTGGACATCAAACAAGCTTCTGACACGTTGCAAGCCAATGTTGCGGAGGTGGAGCAGTTGTCTCAACTGAACGCGGAGAAACTGCGTCATCATGTGGTGGAAACCGAGCAGATTGTGACGGCGCTGGAGGAGATGAATGCGACCGCGAGTTCAACGGCCTCAGATGCTTCGAACACGTCAAATCTGACTCAGCAAGCCAATCACACCAGTGTGGAATCACGCAATATCATGGCGCGCTCGCTGGCGACGGTGGACGCGCTGATTCAAGATGTGGATACGACGGTGTCGAACGTGCAGAGCATGAGCGACGAGACGCAAAACATTCATTCAGTGCTGACGGTCATCAGTGAAATTGCGGAGCAAACGAACTTATTGGCGCTGAACGCGGCGATTGAGGCGGCGCGTGCGGGTGAGCAGGGGCGGGGCTTTGCGGTGGTCGCTGATGAAGTGCGCAACCTTGCAAACCGAACCAAAGACAGCACACAAGAAATTGAAAACGCGATTGGCAAATTGCTGCAAGGCAATCAGGTGGTGGTCGATTCCATGGGCAAAACCAAACAGCGCTGTCATGACACCGCCAGCAGCTCGAAAAATGTTTCGGAAAGCTTGGAAAACATGGTCAATTTCATCAACGAGATCAACGATCTCAGCACGCAGATTGCGACCGCTGCCGAAGAGCAGAGCAGTGTCACCCATGGGGTCAGTCAGAGCATGAACGAGCTGAATCTCATCGTGTCTGAATTGGACGACATCGGTTCACGAACGTCACAAGGCATGGGCGATATTACGCAAGTCAACCAGCGGATTGTGTCGAGTGTCAGTCGCTTTAAATTATGAGTGAATGGGAAAGACAAAACAGGAGGCAATGCCTCCTGTTTCCTTTTCTACCTTAACCGCTGTGTAACGAGGCAAGGCGGTTAAAGCCGGCCAAGGTTATTATTTGCAGTTCTCTTTGGTCACCAGCTGGTCTACCATCAGTTGGCCACGGCTATTGCGCATTTTAATTCGGTAGCCGATGCCCACATCGAGGTTGGCGCGAATGTCCGAGTTATTGCAGAACGAATGAATGCTGCTTTGCAACACTTGGTCAATCGGTTTTGCGCCGGGATGATCGGTGTTGTAAACCATCATCATCTCAATCGTGCTGCCTTTGGCATTCACGCGCATAATGTTGAGTGGGCCATATTCCAGCGGAAGTTCGGTCCCCAGAATGCTGGCACGGTTGGCAGCCAATAGCTCCAGATTCTTCTCACGCTCGCCATTGGAACTACAGCCCGCGAGTACTGCAAGAGAAAGCAGTGCCAGACCCAAGAATGATTTTTTCATATCAGAATACTTTCTTGAACGGTTTAACAATCACGTTGGCATAGACGCCTGCGCCCACATAAGGGTCCGCATCTGCCCATGCTTGGGCATCTTCCAGAGTGTCGAATTCTGCAATCACGGTTGAACCGGTAAAGCCCGCTTCGCCTGGGTTCTCTGCATCAATTGCGGGCATGGGGCCGGCGGTCAACAGGCGGCCTTCATCATGCAGCGCTTGCAGGCGCTCAAGGTGCGCTGGGCGAACACTCATGCGTTTTTCGAGTGAGTTTTCAACATCCTGAGAAAAGATGACGTACCACATATTGATATCCTTATAAATTTCGTAACGGTAAGTGTAGGCTTTAATGTACTGAAACAGAGCGACTTTTAAAGCACAAAGCACATATTTCTGTGATCAGTTTCCTTGCTTGATCGGTCTTGGACGACCGTCGGCATCAATGGCGACATAGTTGAAGGTGGCTTCACACACTTGGAAACGGTCTAAAATGCCGTCTTCTTTGATCGGTTTGACCCACACTTCGAGATTGATTGACATCGACGTGCGGCCAATTTTTGTACATTCGCCATAGCAGCACACCACGTCACCCACTTTCACCGGTTTTTTAAACGTGATGCTGGACACGGAAACCGTCACAATTCGGCCGCAAGAAATCTCTTTCGCCAGAATCCCACCGGCTAAGTCGAGCTGAGACATAATCCAGCCACCAAAGATATCGCCATTGGCGTTGGTATCTGCCGGCATCGCCAGCGTGCGCAGCAAGAGTTGGCCGCGCGGTGAGTTTACGTCCTGATTCATGTTTTGACATCCACAACAAACAAAACAGCGACCAAAGTGGTCGCTGCAAAAAAGAGGTCGAATTATAACAATAATTCTGTCACCAGTTCATCCTTGAGTGCTCGGATGAGGGCTTATTCGCCGGAATTTTTTTGTTCTTTCGGCAAATGTTTGTAAATGTAGATCCCGGTGAGCAGGGTATAAGTGAAGGTTGCGGCAAGCAGGCCAAACACCTTGAAGTTGACCCAAACATCGAGCGGTAGCTGGTAAGCAATGTAGATATTGAGCACCGCGCAGACCGAGAAAAACGCCACCCATGCCCAGTTCACTTTGGCCCATACGGCTTCTGGCAGCGTGATTTCTTTCCCCAGCATGCCTTTAATCGCAGATTTACCCATCAAGTGACTGATGGCCAAGCCCAGTGCGAAAATGACGTACACAATGGTCACTTTCCATTTAATGAAGTTGTCGTCGTGAAGGAAAATGGTCATGCCACCAAACACCGCCACCAATGCAAATGTGATGAGCTGCATTTTTTCGACTTTCTTGAACATGAAGTACGTGACCGCCACTTGAACCGCCGTTGCGGCAATCAAGGCGCCGGTCGCAACGTAAATATCGTAGAACTTGAATAACGCGAAGAAAATAATCAGGGGAATGAAGTCGAGCAGTTGTTTCATTGTATGGATACGTCCAATTAATAGCTTGTTGACAGTCTAACGAAATACGGCGGTCAGCTAAACAGTAAATGATATTTTGAAACAAATTTATCCAGTGCAGTGTTGCATTCTGAGCGCTGTGATGGCGTTTCATGACCCGTGATGAGCCTTGTTCACGCGGGGCAGATATTGGCGATAAAAAAAACCGCCCCTTTGGGCGGTTTGAGCATGAGATTCAGCGTTAAGCTTGCTGATTGTTGTATTCAGTCTCAGCCGCTTCTTCTTTGATCAGCGCATCGACAATCACGGCACACGCCGCATCGCCGGTGATGTTTAGCGCAGTACGAATCATGTCAAAGATACGGTCCAGAGCGAACAGCAGTGGCAGACCTTCAATTGGAATCCCTGCCGCCAGCAGCACGGCAACGACTAGGAATGATGGTCCAGGCACACCGGCTTGACCCACGGCGCCCAGCGTTGCGGTCACGATGATTGCGGCGTATGCGCCCATGCTGAGGTCGATGTTGAACAGTTGCGCGAAGAAAATCGCCACCAAACCGTAGTAAATCGCGTTGCCCGACATGTTGATAGTCGCGCCCAGCGGCAGAACAAACGATGCAGTCGAGTTACGAACGCCCAGCTCGTGTTCAACGGTGTCCATGGTGACCGGCAGCGTAGCCATGGATGACGCGGTCGACAGCGCCACGGCTTGCGGCTTTTTCATCGCCATAATAAATTTCTTCGCCGAGGTCTTGGTGAAGATTTGGATCATCAGTGGGTAAGCCACGAAACCGAAAATCAGAATCGCTGCCACGTACACCAAAAATAGTTTGAAGACCACCATCAGGGCGCCGAAACCGAACGTGCCCACGGCTTCTGCCATCAGACCAAAAACACCGATTGGCGCAATGATCATCACTTTGTTGATCATCCACACCATGGAATCCACGATGGTGTTGACGCCGTTGATGACAGGATCACGTTTGTCTTTAGGTTGCTTTGAAATGGCAACGCCGAGGAATAGGCAGAACACCAGAATTTGCAGGATGTTCGCATCGTTCAGGGACTGGAAAACGTTAGTTGGGATCATACCAATGATGGTCGCCCAGAAAGTTGGTAGTTCACCTTTTGATGCGTATTCCGATGAGAACATGCCTTCGACACCAGAAACATCGATCCCCATGCCTGGTTGGAACACAGCGCCCATCACCAAGGCCAGCGCTACGGCGAGCGCGGATGTAACGGCGAAATAGCCCAGCGTGACGAAACCGACTTTACCGGCAGAGTGGCTATCACCGAGGCCTGCAGCACCGGAAATCAGTGCCACGGCAACCAGTGGAATCACGAGCATTTTAATTAAATTGATGAAGATGGCGCCAAGTGGGGCGAACATCGCTGCATCATGGCCCATGCTGGCACCAACGGCAGTACCAACAATCATGGCAATCACGACTTGTACGCCGATGTTGCTTAGTAAATTCTTTTCTTTTAACACTTCCATAACCTCTGTGCTAATTAAATGTAAACTTCCAGTGATACTTACTGAACATGAGTTGTTCGGCGGGTAATTATATTGCCCTGACTTTTTACACGTAACTTTCACAATTGGCAATATGTGCATCGAGTGAATTGTCAGTAGAAAAGCGAATTCATTGACGTAAGATGGTTTTTTGTCCAAAAGAAAACGTTTGCTATTGATTTTGGCAATGTGAAGCGCGGATTTTTCGTGGAATATAAATGAATGACGAAAGGAATGAATTGTTGCGAAAATGTTCGGCTTCTAAATGAGTTAAGAAACCGAACACATAAATTGCATGATTATTTGTGGGTGGCTGCTTTCATGTTTTGCGTGAATTGAGCGAGTTTATTTAACATTTTGTCAAAGTTATCGAGGTTGGATTCGATGATTTTGACGACGGCAGAGCCAGAAATTGCCCCCGCTGCACCCGATGCGATGGCTTCCTTCACTTGCGCTGGTTCAGAGATCCCAAAACCCAGCAGTGATGGCGGCGCGTTGTATTGCGTCAGCTTGTCGAGCTGCGCGTGAACGGGCATGTTGGCTTTCGTTTCAGTGCCGGTTACGCCCGCACGTGAGAGTAGGTATGTGTAACCCCCACCCAGTTCGGCCACGGCTTTCATCGTTTCATCGCTGGCGGTTGGCGGGGCGATGAAGATAGGCTTGATGCCAAATTTACGTGCCGCAGCCACGAATTCTTCACTTTCGTTGGTTGGGACATCGGCAACCAGCACGGAATCGACACCCGCCTGTTGGCAGCGTTGGTAGAAGTTTTCGACGCCGCGTGAGTAAACCAAGTTGGCGTACATCAGCAAACCGATCGGCAAATCAGGATATTGCGCGCGAATCTGGCCGATCAACTCGAAGCAGACGTCAGGCGTCGTTTTTGAGTTCAGCGCACGCAGGTTCGCCCCTTGAATGGTTGGTCCGTCAGCCAATGGATCCGAGAACGGAATGCCAAGTTCCAGTGCATCGGCGCCAGCTTCCACCAACGTCTGCATGATGCGCAGAGACTGCTCAGGGTTTGGATCGCCCATGGTGACGAATGGCACGAAGGCACCTTGGTTGTTGTCAGCCAGACGCTGAAAAAGCGATTGATAGCGGTCCATTACAGCACTCCTTTTTCTTCTAAAATCTTATGCACGGTAAAGATATCTTTGTCACCGCGACCGGATAGGTTCACGACCAGCAACTGCTCTTTTTCAGGCTCGGCGTACGCCATTTTCACCGCGTGGGCCAGTGCGTGGGCCGATTCCAAAGCCGGAATGATCCCTTCGGTGCGTGCCAGTTTTTGGAACGCGTCCAACGCCTCGTCATCGGTAATGCTTTCGTATTCTGCGCGGCCAATGGCATGCAGGTGTGCGTGCTGTGGACCCACGGATGGGAAATCAAGGCCGGCAGAAATGGAGTAAGACTCTTCAATCTGGCCGTGCTCATCTTGCATCATCGGTGATTTCATGCCGAAGTAGATGCCGGTTTTGCCGTGTTTGAGTGGCGCGCCGTGCATATCGGTATCAATGCCTTTGCCTGCCGGTTCGACACCAATCAAACGCACTGACTCTTCTTCAATAAAGTCTGCAAACATGCCAATGGCGTTCGAGCCACCGCCCACACACGCCACGACGGCGTCAGGCAAGCGACCTTCGCGAGCCAGAATTTGGTTTTTGGTTTCTTCACCAATGATGCGTTGGAATTCGCGCACGATGGTTGGGAAGGGGTGAGGGCCTGCTGCTGTACCAAGCAAGTAGTGCGCAGTTTCGTAGCTGCCAGACCAGTCACGCAGCGCTTCGTTACATGCATCTTTCAGCGTCGCAGAGCCGGAATGAACCGGAATCACTTCCGCGCCCATCAAGCGCATTCGAAAAACGTTCGGGCTTTGACGTTCCACGTCTTTGGCGCCCATGTACACACGGCATTTCAGGCCGAGCAGAGCACACGCCAATGCGGTCGCCACGCCGTGTTGACCGGCACCTGTTTCGGCGATGATTTCGCTTTTGCCCATGCGCAACGCCAGTAGCGCTTGACCGAGTACTTGGTTGGTTTTGTGCGCGCCGCCGTGCAGCAGATCTTCACGTTTCAAATACAGCTTGGTTTTGGTGCCTTTGACGATGTTGCGCGTTAGCGTTAGCGCTGTTGGGCGACCGGCGTACTCTTGCAGTAGCGTCATGAATTCCGCACGAAATTGCGGATCGTCCTGCGCATCAATAAACGCTTGTTCAAGTTGATCCAGCGCCGGAACCAGAATTTGTGGTACGAATTGACCACCGTATTCGCCAAAGTAGGCGTTAAGTTTTGCCATGATGTCCTATCCTTCCATAACCGATGTACGTCCCCTTTGGCGTGAAAACAGCTCGCGTGAGCGACTTAAAGGGGGAGTACGAGTGATTAATAATTACGAATTTCGTTGAATGCTTGACGGAGTTTGGTGATGTCTTTTTTGCCCGGTTCGCTTTCCACCCCAGAGTTGAGATCCAAGCCAAGACAGCCTAATTTGGCCGCTTGCTGAACGTTGTCTGGGTTGAGACCGCCAGCCAGCATGATGCGCTCGGGCGATTCAATCAGCGACCAGTCGAACACCGTCCCTGTGCCGCCGCTTTGATTGCCGACTTTGGCATCCAATAAGTGACGGTTGATTTGGTTGAGCAGGGTAGGCATGCGATCGGTGACGCCGTAAGCTTTCCAGATTTCAACCGATTCAGGTAAACGTGCTTTGAGCGCATCAATGTCCGCTTGGTCTTCATCGCCGTGCAGTTGCACCGCAAACAATCCCAGTTCTTCGACCGCGTGAGCGATGGTGTCGATGCTGTCGTTTTGAAACACGCCAACGTATTGCAGGGGGGCGCCGCTCATCGTGAGGCGAGCGGTTTCAAGATCCACGCAGCGTTTGGAGTGCTGCGCAAAAATTAACCCGCCAAACACCGCGCCGGATTGATAGGCTTTCACGGCATCGTCGGGGTGCGTCAAGCCACACACTTTGTTTTCGCCCAGCACGACTTTGCGAACCGCCAGTTCCACGTTGTCTTGGCTCATCAGGGAGCTACCAATCAGGAAGCCCTTGGCAAAGCGGGCGAGGTCGCGCACTTGCTGGTGGGTGTAAATGCCCGATTCGGAAATGATCGTGGTGCCTTGCGGCAGTTTAGGAGCCAGTTGCTTGGTGCGATTCAGATCGGTGGTGAGATCGCGCAAGTTGCGGTTGTTGATCCCAACCACGCGTGCTTTTAGTGCCACGGCGCGTTCGAGTTCTTCCTCGTTGCTGACTTCGGTCAGAATCCCCATGCCCAGCTCATGCGCCACATTGGCCAACTCGCGGTATGTGTCATCATCTAATACCGACAGCATCAGCAAAATCGCATCCGCGCCGTAATGACGGGCGAGGTAAACCTGATACGTATCGATCATGAAATCTTTGCACAAGATGGGTTGAGTCACTTGAGCACGCACGCGCGGCAGAAAATCGAAACTGCCTTGAAAGTATTTCTCATCGGTCAGCACTGAGATCGCGCTGGCGTACTGGTTGTAGACCGATGCGATGTAATCCAGATCAAACTGCTGACGAATCAGACCTTTCGATGGTGACGCCTTTTTGCATTCGAGGATGAAAGCGGTTTTGCCACTGTCTAGCGCGGCGTAAAAGTCGCGATCTGATGGGGTCAGCAGCGGTTTAAAGGTGTCGACCGGTTGCGCCAACTTGCGCGCTGCAACCCAAGTGATTTTATCGTTGACGATTTTCGCCAAGACTTCGGCCATCTGCGCATTTTTCACGGAGATGTGTTCAGACAGCTGGTCGTTTTGTTCAGACACGTTCATTTCAGACATCAGGGGCTTAACCTCGCTCTGCTAGTTGTTTTACCAGATCAAACGCTCTGCCTGAGTTCATGACATCAATGGCGCGTTGTGCGTTGGTTTTTAAATCTTCAAAGCCAAATAGGCGCAACAACAGGGCAACGTTAACCGCAACTGCGGCGACTTGAGCAGGCGTTCCCTTGCCAGTCAGAATATTTTCGATGATGGCGCGATTTTCCTGAGGCTCGCCACCTTTAATCGCTTCCAGCGGGTAGGTTTCCAAACCAAAGTCCTGCGGCGTTAAGGTGTATTCGGTAATTTCGCCATCTTTGATTTCGGCAACATGGGTCACACCATGAATTGCCACTTCGTCCAATCCTGAACCATGAACCACAGCGGCTCGTTTCAAACCCATTTGTACCATGGTTTCTGCGATAGGACGAACCAAATCTTGGCTGTACACGCCCATCAGTTCGATATTGGGACGCGCTGGGTTAATCAGTGGACCTAAAATGTTGAAAATCGTACGAGTTTTCAAGCTTTGACGCACCGGCATCGCATGGCGAAAGCCGCCGTGATATTGCGGAGCGAATAGGAAGGCGACGCCCAAGTCGTCCAGTGCTTGACGGGATTGTTCAGCGCTCATGGTCATGTTGATGCCAAATGCATCTAACACATCAGACGATCCGGATTTGCTCGATACGCCGCGGTTACCGTGTTTGGCCACTTTGACGCCGCACGCCGCAGCAACAAACGCCGACGTGGTTGAAATGTTGATGGTGTTGGCACCGTCGCCGCCTGTGCCAACGATGTCGGCAAAGTCGTAATCTGGACGTGGGAATGGACTGGCGTTGGCGAGTAAGGCGCGCACGGCACCCACGATTTCGTCGGGGGTCTCGCCTTTGATTTTCAGTGCCGTCAGTGCTGCGGCCATCAGTGGCTGTTCACATTCGCCGCGAATGATGTAGTCAAACAAGGCCTGACTTTCGGCTTGGGTCAGTGCGTCTTGTGCGTAAAGTTTGGTGATGATGTGTTGCATGATGCTTTCTCCGTATCCCGAATGACCCGCTCTAATCGTTGTGTTTGCGAATCCGGTGTGTTCGTCTATTTAGTTGTGCTGTGTGCTGTGTGCTGTGTGCTGTGTGCTGTGGCGTTATCGCGCCAACGCCCAGTTAATCGCGTTCGCCAGTAGCGTCGCCCCGTAGGTGGTCATGATGGATTCGGGGTGGAACTGGAACCCACACAGTTTGTCTTCGTCATGGACAATCGACATCACCAAACCATCGACTTCGGCAGTCACCTTCAGGCTGTCGGGCACTGCGGTGGCAACCAGTGAGTGATAGCGCGCAATCGCCAGCGGAGAAGGCAGGCCCTCGTAAATGGGGTGGTTGTCGTGTTCCATCATCGACACTTTGCCGTGCACAATTTCACCGGCGCCGGCCACGGTGCCGCCGTAGGCTTCCACCATGGCTTGATGGCCAAGGCAAATGCCAATCATCGGTACTTTGCCTTTCAGGCGTTGCAGGATTTCTGGCATCGAACCTGCTTCAGACGGCACGCCCGGGCCGGGTGACAAAATGACGACCGGGTTGTCTAGTTGTGACACGGCGTGTTCAATCACATCGGCGGCGATGTGGTTACGGTATACCGTAACGCGGTGGCCTAACGAGCGGAATTGGTCCACCAAGTTGTAGGTGAAGGAATCGAAGTTATCGATGAAAACAATATTTGCTGAGTGTGTCATGATGAAATTCCTTACGCCTGATGAGCAAATTGAATCGCGGAAATAACCGCTTGTGCTTTGCCGCGAGTTTCATCGGCTTCGGCTTGTGGGTCGGAGTCGTACACCACACCCGCACCGGCTTGAACTTGGGCGATGCCGTTTTCAACATACGCAGAGCGAATCACAATACAGGTGTCTAAATCGCCTTCGCCAGTTAAGTAACCAACGGCGCCGCCGTAGCTACCACGACGCTCTTTTTCCACATCACGAATCAGTTGCATCGCGCGGATTTTGGGTGCGCCGGTCAGGGTGCCCATATTCATGCAGGCTTGATAAGCGTGCAGTGCATCCAAATCGTCACGCAGTTGACCCACCACGCGGGACACCAAATGCATCACATGGCTGTAGCGGTCGACTTTCAGCAAGTCCGCCACATGGCGGCTGCCGGCTTGGGCAATGCGCGCCACGTCGTTGCGCGCCAGATCCACCAGCATCATGTGCTCGGCGTTCTCTTTTTTATCGCAGCGCAGTTCCAGCTCTAGGCGGCTGTCGAGGTCGAAGTTGATTGAACCATCAGCATTTTTGCCACGGCGACGGGTACCCGCAATCGGGTAAATTTCAATTTGGTTGGTATCGGTGGCGTATTTCAGCGCACTTTCTGGCGACGCACCAAACAGCGTAAAGCGTTCGTCTTGCATGTAGAACATGTAAGGGCTTGGGTTGCTCTCTTTTAGGCGTTGGTAAGCTGCTAATGGGGAAGGGCATGGCAGCATGAAGCGGCGTGATGGAACCACTTGGAAAATATCGCCTTTCACCACGTACTGTTTTAAATCACTGACGATGTCGCAGAAATCCGCATCGCTGATGTTGGTTTCGACGGTGACTTCAGCCAGTTTTGTCGCTTGCGGCTGAGACAAGGTTTGTGAAGCCTGCGCGCGAATTGCTTCCTGACGCTGACGCAGTGTCGCTTTAACCGCGCTGTCGGCGGTAAAGGCGGTAGCTTGAAGTAGGCAGCTTTCACTCTGGTGATCGACAATCATCAGGTTCTCAGAGACGTAAAACACGTAATCTGGACATTGGTTGATCGCGGTGGCATCACCCAGCGGTTCGAAGTTGGCTACCATGTCGTAAGCGAATAGGCCGCCGAGGAAAATCGCGTGTTTGTCGTGGCCCGACAAATCAAAGCTGTGTTGCACCAAACGCAGCGCATCAAACGATGAGGCTTCACGCAGGCGAGAATCTTCATCCAACGTATCGCATGGTGTGGTGAACGTCAGCGTGAGCGCGTCGTCGCTGCGCGTTGCGGGAATATTGGCCACTACATTGTTTGCAAGGACTTCAATCAGCGCGCGGCCGTTATCGCTCAGCGCCTGAAACGTCACTTGGTGACCGAAACAGATAATGCGCACCGCGGCGTCGATCAGCAGTAGGCTTTTCAGATTCTGTTTCGAATCGATTTCTGCCGATTCCAGCAGCAAACAATCGGTCTTTCCTTCACACAGTGCGTGAAACAGCGCCGTTGGGTCTTGCGTGTATGGCAGTGTTGCGTTGAGCACTTCAAGCTGTGCTAGATTTTTGATTTCAATGGCCTTGTTCACAAGACCTCCTTATCTGTTTTAAACGGTTTACGTCGCGGCTCTTGCTCAGTATCGATGTTGAATGCGTAATTTGTATGATGAACCGAGCCGGTGAATTTCGTATAAAAATGGCTGAAAAAAAGCCCGCTGGTGAGCGGGCTTTTTCAGGCGTATCCTTTCTTAAAAGTACACGTGAGCCCACCAAGAACTTGCCCAAGTGCGCCACCAGCTCAGCTCAGCAGATGCTGCGCTTAAATTTGCATTATGGTTTGGGTTAAATTCTTGTAACATAGGAAGCCTTATTCATGTGCTCTCGTATTTGTGTACTAGTAAACTAGTGCGAGGTGCGAAAGTCAAGCCTTAAAAACAGGCAAATTCAAAAAAATGCTAAAAATTGACCTACACAGTCACACAACTGCATCCGATGGCCGTCTGAACGTCGACCAACTCATTGACCGAGCAGTTGAATTTAATCTAGATGCACTGGCGATTACCGACCACGACACCGTGGATGCCTTGGCGCCGGCGCGTGCATACATTGCCGAGCGCGGCTATTCGCTCACGCTGATCAACGGCATTGAAATCTCTACCGTGTGGCAGAACAAAGACATCCATATTGTTGGCTTGAATATCGACCCGAATCATCCTGAGCTGAGTGCGCTTATTGACCAGCAAAAGCAACACCGCATGGTTCGCGCTGAGATGATTGCTGAGCGTTTGCAAAAGGCGACGCGTGAGGGCGTGCTTGAGGAAGTGAAAGCGATTGCTGGCGATGCGCCGATCACGCGTGCGCACTTTGCCAAATGGCTGGTGGACGCTGGGTATGTGAAGAATATGCAGCAGGTCTTTAAGAAGTACCTGACGCGCAATCATCCCGGTTATGTGCCACCGAACTGGTGCACCATGCAAGAAGCAATTGCCGCGATTCATGCTGCGGGCGGCCAAGCGGTATTGGCTCATCCCGGCCGATATGACTTGACGACCAAATGGCTAAAGCGCCTCATTGCAGCGTTTGTGGACGCGGGCGGTGACGCCATGGAAGTCGCACAGCCGCAGCAAGCGCCACAAGAAAAACGCAACTTGGCCGATTATGCGATACAATACAACCTATTAGCTTCTCAAGGCAGCGACTTTCATTACCCGTCTCCGTGGATGGAATTGGGGCGTAATCTTTGGCTGCCTGCTGGCGTAGAACCTGTTTGGAAAGACTGGGATCTGCAGGAACAAGCTGAATAATGTTTGGGATGGATTGACGGTTTTTAGATATTAATCCCCTAAAGGCTGTCTTTCTAAACCACCACGATAGGAATCGAGCGCAACTTTGAGTCGACGTAGTTTATCTCTCGAACGCCGTTTGTGATTGACTGCCAATGCCATCGACAGCACATCTACTAAAGCCAGCATTGCGTAACGGGAAGCTGATGGTTTGTAAATGAAATCTGTCTCTTGATGCTCGATAGGCAAAACGAGATCAGCATGTTCAGTCAGTGGTGTGTTTTTGGGAGTAATGACGATAATTTTCACACCGTATTGCTTTGCCAACTGTGCTGTTTCGATGATGGCCGGGGTATAACCTGTCGCTGACATCATCACCAAAACATCATTGATATCCGCGGTTGCAGCGATCATTCGCGACAGTAATCCATCGTTATAGGCAACAACTGGGTAGCCCAAGCGGAACAACCGATGCTGCATTTCTTGGGCCGCAATTGTTGAACCGCCTCCCATGCCGACACAAATGACTTGTCTCGCCTCATGCAGCCAACTCACGGCGCTCTCGATATCCTCTTCAACAATCAAACTTCGATTGATATCGAGGGTTTGTTTGATCGACTCGTAAATTCCTTGGTAGCCACTTTGATCCGGTGGCTCAAGGATGAATCGTTGTCCTACCGTTAAGGTTTGCGCCAGTTTGATCTTCATTTCACGCACATTTTTGCAGCCAATTGCTTTCGCAAAACGTGTGATGGTAGCTTCACTCACTTCTGCGTTTTCTGCCAGTTCTGTAATGCTGGCATTGGCGGCGGCTTGAATGTCGTCCATGATCAACTTTGCGACTTTCTTTTCAGCATCGCGTAAAGCACTAAAACGTTCCGTGATTTGAGAAATAATATCGACTTCTAAGCTCAAGCTGTCTTCCTATGTTTTGCATGGAGGCGATGACTGCGCCTCCAAAGGTTTGGCATGAAGTATAACGAAAAGCTTTCCTAAGCTCATCATCAGAAACGAGTTTTGACCCAATGAGTGACTTGATATTCATCATCACAAACGGCCACTGCGCGCCACTTATCAAAGGTTAAGCACGGATGAGAGGTGGAGAAGGCAATCATATCACCGACTTGCAGATCACTATTTTCGTTGACTTCGATGAATGCGTGCTGATCCATCACTGCGGTCGTCACGGCTCTTTCAATCGTGATTGCTTCGCCATCGCGGTACGCGCGCTCAGGCGTTGGCAAGCCAGCATCAAAGGCAACGTCGCGCTTGCCAAAGCCAACCACCAGCTTGGTGGGTTCAGGGCGAGAAATGACATAGGCCCACAGTTCTAGTGCTGATTCCAAATCCCCTCCTAATTCACATGCTGCACCGCGGTTACTTTCTGCTCGCTGCATCACTTTGTTTTGTGCATCTAGGTAGATGCCGGTGTCATGAATTGCGTAGCAGCCAGGGCGAATGATGGCATCAAACTCTTTCAGGTCGGCAAAGCATTCAGAAACGACGTCATACCAAGCAGAACCTGCTCCGGTAACAATTGGTTTTGCCTCAATTAACTGGTTCTTTTGTAACAGCGCCGCGAGTTCTAATGTGCTGTTGAGGAAGTTGCGAATGTCTTGTTCTGCATTGTCACCATGGATCACGCCTTCATAGACTTCAATCCCTTTTAAAGTGAGGTGATTTTGTTGGTGGATGAGCGTTGCGAGCTCCACAATGTCCTTCTGACTTCGGCAGCCACAGCGGCCACCTTCGACGCCAAACTCAATGAATACATTGAGAGATAACTGACGTTCGGCGAACACGCGTTCTAGGGCGTTGATGTTGCGGCTTGAATCGACACAGCAATAGAAGTTGACTCCGTGCGCTTCAATTAAGTTGGCGATGATGTTCATGTTCGCTCGCCCCACTAATTGATTGGCCATGATGATATTTTCAGCCCCGGCGAGTACGGCAACTTCTGCCTGTGCTGGTGTGGCGACGGTGATTCCCCAAGCCCCATGTTTTAATTGCTGTTTGAAAAAATCGGGTGTCATGGTGGTTTTACCATGAGGAGACAGTTTCACATGATGCTGGTTAGCAAAACGCTGCATCCAATCGAGGTTGTTTTTTAATGCAGAAGCTTTGATCACTGCTGCGGGCAACGTGATCTCTTCATGGATCAAGCTGTATCGTCCGTTCGAATGCCGTGCAACAGGTTGAGATTTTTCTCCGTAACCTGGCGTTGTTATGTACTCATTATGATAGTTTCTATCAAAATTTTGTCGATGATTGTTCATGGCTATCCTATTTGTAACATGCTTTAAGTGGTTGATATTAATTACTTGTTCTTAATTACCATAAGCAAAATGTTAGAAACTATCAAACATTGGTGTTGTTTTTGTGTGTTTCTTCACTGTTTAAATGCCAAGAATTATTAAGATGGAATCATGTTAAAGACGGGCAGAGAGAGTGAAGTATGTTGTTCGATACCATGATCAAAAGCGTAGAGGTATTTGACGGTACGGGGGCAGCACCATTCATTGCTGATGTTGCGATTCGTCAAAATCGAATTGAGCAAGTCGGGCAGCTTGACGAGCTGTCTGCAAAGAAAGTTATCAATGGTCAGGGTCTTGCTTTGGCACCGGGATTTATTGATGTGCACACGCACGATGACACGAATGTAATTCGTCATCCCGATTGCCTACCCAAGATTAGTCAAGGTGTGACGACGGTCATCGTAGGCAATTGCGGTATCAGTGCAAGCCCTGCGGTACTGACTGATACACCGCCAGACCCGATGAACCTATTGGGTAAGCTTGAAGATTTTAAATACCCCACGTTTGCCGCATACGCCAAAGCGGTCCAAGCGGCAAACCCGGCGGTTAATGTCGCGGCATTGGTTGGTCATACGACGTTACGCAATAACGTCATGGACGATTTGTTGCGTACGGCGACAGATAGCGAAATTGAACAAATGCGTCAGACGCTCGCGCAAGCTATGGCAGAGGGGGCATTGGGGTTGAGTTCAGGTCTTGCTTATGCGAGTGCCAAACAAGCGAACGCGAGTGAAGTGATGCGGTTGGCTGAAATTCTGGGTCATCATGGCGGCATCTATACCACACATATGCGCAGTGAATTCGAGGAAATTATCAGCGCCATGGAAGAAGCATTTGAAACGGGTCAGCACGCCAAAGTGCCCGTGGTGATATCCCATTTAAAATGTGCAGGTGCGGGCAACTGGGGACGCACGGTAGAAGTGCTGGATTTGATGGATAAGGTCTCTGAACATCAAGACGTATCTTGTGACTGTTACCCCTATTCTGCGAGTTCTTCAACGTTGGACTTAAATCAGGTGACTGAAGACATCGACATCTTCATTACCTGGTCTGAAAGTAAGCCAGAACATGCTGGCAAGATGCTGAAAAGCATTGCTCAAGAGATGCAACTCCCTCTGATGGAGGCAGCGAAAGCGTTGCAACCAGCTGGTGCCGTGTATCACTGTATGGATGAAAGCGATGTTAAACGTGTACTGAAATACAAGTTGACCATGGTGGGATCTGACGGTTTACCAAATGACCCACATCCACATCCGCGTTTGTGGGGCACATTTCCGAAAGTGTTAGGTCATTATTGCCGAGAAGAACAACTTTTCTCATTGGCAGAAGCAATTCACAAGATGACGGGGATGTCAGCAACGCGTTATCAATTAAAAGATCGGGGTGAAATAAAAGTAGGCGCATACGCTGATCTAGTTTTATTTAACCCAAATACAATTAAAGATACTGCGACATTTGAACATCCAATTTCTGTTGCGCAAGGTATTGAATATGTATTTGTAAATGGTGCGCCATCTTATTTTAAAGGTCGCGTCACAGAAAATAGAAATGGCGTATTTATATATAGAAATAATACCCATTAATAACTTATCAATTCGATTAAATATGCTATATAGCATTATCACTGGAGAATATTATGTCAATTAAACGTTATGGTGTAGAAGGCGGCGTAGGTACAGGCGGTCAACATTTACCATTTGCACGCGCAACAGAGGCCGGGGGCTTCCTATACGTATCGGGTCAAACGCCAATGACTGATGGTGAAGTGGTGGAAGGCGGCATCATTGAGCAATCTCGCTTAGCGATTCAAAACTGTGTGGATATCATGGAAGAAGCAGGTTACACACTTGCTGACGTGGTACACGTGAAAGTGGTGTTAACGGATTCTCGTTATTTCCAATCGTTTAATAAAGTGTTCAGAGAGTTTTTCGGTGATCACCCACCTGCACGTATTTGCATGGTATGTGACCTTGTCGTCGATGTGAAAGTTGAAGTCGATGTGACTTGCTACCGAGAAGATCGTCGATAGACATCACTTTTTACTTCTTTAAATCAATGAGAGTGTCGAATAATAACTTTCCTGCCATTATCTATTTGGCACTCTCACTCCCTACATAAATATAATTCCATAATACAGCTGTGCCTTGTATATTGGGCGATTAACATAACAATAAAATTAGATAATTTGGAACTGAATCTAATATTGCTGTTGGGATTATATTTCTAGAAATGGATTTTAATATAGAGGTGTTCAATGAACAGTACACTTTTTCTTACTGGATTTGGTGCGTATGTCTTATTTTTAATTTGGTTGGGATGGTTTGTTTCTCGCAACCAAAAATCAGGTGAAGACTTTTTACTCGGGGGGCGAGGTTTACCGCTATTTCTCGTTTTGGGTACCACGGTTGCAACCATGGTTGGCACGGGTTCAAGTATGGGGGCGGTTGGCTTTGGGTACTCCAACGGTTGGGCGGGTGCGCTTTATGGCATTGGTGGTGCCATCGGTATCTTGCTGTTGGCACTCTGGTTTGCGCCTGTTCGTAAACTTAACTTCATGACGATGAGTGAAGAGCTCGCCTATTATGTGGGTGCAAATCGTGCCGTTAAAAACGTTGTTGGCCTGCTTATTTTTATTGCATCGATCGGATGGCTGGGCGCACATATTCTCGGTGGTGGTATGTACCTCGCTTGGATTGCGGATATCGAGCTTAGTACTGCGAAAATGATCATCGCGGCAGCATTTACAATCTATGTGGTGATCGGTGGTTATACCGCAGTGGTTTGGACCGATACGATTCAAGCCATCATCCTTTTTGTTGGTTTTATTCTTATGGCGGTGCTTTCTGTACAGCACATCGGCGGGTTAGATAACCTTTACTCTGCGATGGAGCCTGAAGCGATTAGCTTCCTTGCGATTGATAAGCTTGGTTTGATTCCGGCAATTTCACTGGCAGTGGTGATCGGTGTTGGTGTTTTGGCAACGCCTTCATTCCGTCAACGTATTTACTCTGGCAAAGATGTATCAACCATCCGCCGCTCATTTGTCGGTTCCGGTGTTCTGTATCTGTTCTTCTCAATCATTCCAGCCGTGATCGGTATGGCTGCACATGCGATTGACCCTGAATTGAACAACGCAAACTTTGCTTTCCCGTACATCGCGGCAACGATACTGCCAGTGGGGATTGGCCTTATCGTGCTGATTGCAGGCCTCTCGGCGACAATGTCAAGTGCCAGCTCAGATGCGATTGCTGGTGTTTCTATTCTACTGCGTGACGTGTACGTCATGTTCACCGGACGTGTTCCCAATAAAGAATCCATGTTGAGCTATTCGCGTTGGGCTTTGGTTGTCGTGATCGGTTGTGCGTTGCTGTTTGCGCTGACATCCAACGACATTATCAGCTATATCACGAAAATGATTTCGACAGTGATGTCAGGTATGTTCGTGTGCGGCATGTTGGGTCGCTTTTGGAAGCGTTACAACTGGCAAGGTGCATTGGCAACATTGGCAGGTGCTTCTCTTGCTTCATTTGCGGTCATGATGAGCCCTGACTTGACGGCTTTTTGGGGTAATCCAGTGATTCCATCTTGCTTGTTTGCTCTTACGGCCGGTGTGGCAGTGAGTCTGATGACTCCGGCGAACCAAGTCTCTCCAGATACCGCGAAAATGATTTTAGATGACGAACGTGCGCTGATGGAAATGAAGCGGTCTGATGAAGATCTCCTAGACGGTGGCGTGGCCATAAAGAACCGTAAATTGGCCAATCAAAACGCTTAATAATGAGTTTCTTTCAACAGAGAAAAGGAACCGCAATAAGCGCCTGACAAACTGGTGGCTCTTTTGAGCCACCATTCAAAGCGACCCAGAGTAGGTGAACGATGACTAATTCATCCCAAACTAAGATTGCTTTCTTTGGCGAATGCATGATTGAACTGAGCGGCGATCCAATCCATAAAGGTTTTGGTGGTGATACGCTGAATACCGCACTATATCTCTCTCGACTCACAGCCTCATATCCTGTGCAAGTCTTCTATGCGACGGGTCTTGGTGATGACGTACTTTCTCGAGAGCTCACCGAGCGTTGGCAACACGAAGGCATTGCGACTGATTTCATCGAGATTTTCCCAGCGAAGCTCCCTGGGTTGTACATGGTACAAACCGATCAAGCAGGTGAGCGCAGCTTTCTCTATTGGCGCGATAAGGCCGCTGTGAAAAGCTATTTTTCAACATCTTCACTCAATAAGCTAGAAACCGCTATTTTGAACAAAGCATTGGATTATTTGTATCTAAGCGGGATCAGCATCGCGATTCTGGATGACGAGAGCAAAATCAGGCTGAGCAGGGCGTTGAAGCAATTCTCAGACGCTGGGGGAACGGTGGTTTTCGACAATAACTTTCGTCCCCAACTTTGGTCTGCGGCTCACGCTCAGTATTGGTACAGCCAAATTCTACCATTCGTTGACATTGCGCTTATCACGGAAGATGACGACGTATTGGTGTGGGGAGAAGAGGAAAGTGTGGCGCAGCGTTGTCTTCGATTTGGCTGCCAAGAAATCGTAATTAAACGGGGCTGCGAACCATGCAAATTGATTTGGCAGCAAGATGGTGAATACAAACTTGCTCATGTGGCAGCAGAGAGCGTCGCAAACGTGATCGACACGTGTGCTGCTGGGGATTCATTTGCCGCTGGTTACCTTGCAGGGCGATTAACCGGACAAAGCTGCGAAGCGTCCGCACAAAAGGGGCACGCGTTAGCGGCGACCGTCATTCAATATCCTGGCGCGATTATTCCAAACGAAGCCATGATTCATCTTATTCGATAATTTCCGAGAACCGATTATGTCTCAAGTCATGATTCAGCAACTTCAGCAACTTCAGCAATTTAAAATTATCCCAGTGATTCAAATTAACAAGGTTGAGCACGCAATTCCACTGGCGAAAGTGTTAGTCGAAAACGGTCTGCCAGTCGCGGAAGTGACGTTTCGAACAGCAGCAGCTGCCGATGCGATTAAAGCCATGCGCGATGCGTATCCGCAAATGTGTATCGGTGCTGGCACCGTGCTAACGCCAGAGCAAATTTCCCAAGCGAAAGATGCTGGCGCAGAGTTTATTGTCGCGCCGGGGTTGAACCCAAATACCATTCGTCGTTGCCAAGAAATCAACATGCCAATCGTTCCGGGTGTGAATAACCCAAGTCAGGTTGAACAAGCACTTGAGTTGGGTTTGAACTTCCTCAAATTCTTCCCAGCAGAAGCGAGTGGGGGAATCGCAATGGTGAAGTCTCTATTGGCGCCCTACGTCGATGTGAGCCTGATGCCGACGGGCGGTATTGGTAAAAGCAATATCAATGAGTATCTCTCCATCGACCGTGTGGTTTGTTGCGGCGGCACGTGGATGGTTGCACCGAGCTTAATTGAAAGCGAACAGTGGGACAAAATTGGCGAGCTAGTTCGTGAAGCGGTGGCGCTTGTCGCATAACGCAAGCAAAGTCTTTTGACTGAGTCACATGACGCTTTGAAACCGCATGACTCAGGTTGAATCACAACGATAGGATGGCGCGAATGAACAAAGGAACATTAGCACTACTCATTTCAGGCTTAATCACAATTCCAACGGCAACGATGGCGATGACTCCCAACACCGATCTGAACCTGATGCCCTACCCACACAATGTAGAGTTAGGGCAAGGTAAAATCACACTGGATAAATCCTTTAGCATTTATATCAAAGGCTATGATTCTCCACGCGTGCAGTTCAATGCAAAACGCACTATGTCCCGTTTGTATCGACAAACGGGATTGCCCATGCTGAACTGGCATGCCCAGTCGGAAAAAGACGCAACTTTAGTGATTGATATTCGTCATGCGCCGAAATCCGAAGTACAGGACATCAACAGCGATGAATCGTACCGACTTGATTCGCGTCATGGTCAGATCATCATTCGCTCTGAACGCCCTTACGGTGCGTTCCATGGTTTAGAAACCTTTTTGCAACTTGTGACGACGGATGCGGCTGGATATTTTGTACCCGCGGTGTTCATTCAAGACGAACCGCGTTTCCCTTGGCGTGGTGTCTCCTATGATACGTCGCGTCACTTCATTGAACTCAATGTCATTCTTCGTCAGCTTGATGCGATGGCATCTGCAAAAATGAATGTTTTCCATTGGCATCTTTGGGACGATCAAGCGATTCGTATCCAGCTCGATAACTACCAAAAGTTATGGCAAGAGACGGCCGATGGTGATTACTACACCAAAGACGAAATCCGTGATGTGGTGGATTACGCGCGTAACCTTGGCATTAGAGTGATTCCTGAAATTTCTTTGCCGGGACATGCTTCAGCGGTAGCACATGCGTATCCTGAACTGATGTCTGGTATGGGGGACCAATCTTATCCGCATCAACGCGGTTGGGGTGTTTTCGAGCCTTTGATGGATCCAACCAATCCTGAACTTTACAAGCTACTGGCGAGCGTGTTTGACGAAGTGGTTGAGTTGTTTCCTGATGAGTATGTTCATATCGGGGGCGATGAGCCGAATTACCAACAATGGAAAGACAACCCGAAGATTCAGCAATTTATCCATGACAACCATCTGAATGGTGAACGGGGCCTGCAATCATACCTAAACACTCAAGTTGAACACATGCTCAAGAAGCGCGGCAAGAAGATGACGGGGTGGGATGAAATCTGGCACAACGATCTGCCGACTTCGATCGTGATTCAAAGCTGGCAAGGACATGACAGCATTGGTCGTGCGGCAAAAGAGGGTTATCAAGGTATTCTTTCAACGGGCTATTATTTAGATCAACCGCAACCGACCAGTTATCACTATCGAAATGACCCGATGCCGAAAGGGATTACGGTTGATGACAAGCGCCATCAAGGCGAGACATTTGCGACTTACAAATGGGTGAAACCACGCAGCAAAGGTGGGCCTCGTACTGGCAATTTAACGATTATCGAAGCGACTGACGGCAGCTATCGCGCATTTACGGATTACAATGGTAAGTCTCGTGAAGAGGTATTTATCATCGAGTACGTACCGGGTGTGAAGTTTAGAGGGCACTTTGATAACTTTATGTCTTACACCGAATTCAACTATGATTTTTCGGATGGCAAGTTGAAAGACAGTAGTTACCAGTTGATTGGCAATGTTCGTTGGCCTACGACTGGAGAACTGGTGGCGAGCAGTGATAGGGTAGGGAGCATGATTCCTGAGCCGAATGGCGGCTATCCGGCTGAGCTGACCGAAGAAGAACAGCAGTTAATCTTGGGTGGGGAAATCACCATTTGGGGGGAGAACCTCGATTCAATGACCATCGAGCAACGTTTATGGCCGAGAAGCTACGCGATTGCCGAGCGGCTTTGGTCTCGTCAAGATTTGACCGATGAGCGCAGTATGTACAAGCGTATGAAAGCGATGGATTCATGGTCTGAGATTTCGCTTGGGATGCGTCATCATGCGGATGCAAACATGATGCTCAAACGCCTTGCAAATGGCGCAGACGAAACGCCACTACAAATGCTAGCCAAGTACATTGAGCCAGCTCAATACTACGCTCGTCATTGGGAGAAGTGGATCGCGACGCCAAACAAAGGCGATTTATACAACCAGTACGAACGATTAAATCGCTTTGCGGATGCATTGCCAGTAGAAAGCTTAACAGTGTATGAGATGAACGATTTGGTCGCGACTTATGCTCAAGGTGATAAAACAGCGTTGGATGCGTTAGCGATGCATTATCAAAGCGTTAAGTTAGCGGCGCAGCAAGCCAAACCTATTTTTGCGGCCAACGTGGCGTCGGTAGAAACTGTGCGAGTTGCAGAAGCGGCAATCAACGTGGCTGAATTGGGGCTGATTTTGATTGATACAGCGAAACGCGGCGATGCACTGGCTGAATCTGACGTGGAAGCGTATCAAAGAATCCTCAATGAAAATGCCATTATTTTTGATGAAACCATCGTCGCTATTGTGACACCGACAAAGCAGCTACTCGATACCCTTCTCTAATCATGGAACACCGCCTTTCTGATGGTTGATCAGGGGCGGTGATTCAAGGGGCTTTGTCTTGATATCGTTAAGTTACTATGGGGCGAGCCGCGCAAAGTCCTTTTCGTCATCCTCATCCATCTTGATGGGTTCCACTCAGTGCCGACCATGTCCAGTCATCGCTATCCATTTTAAATCGCTTGAATGTATGTCAGTGCCAATGAAATAGGACAGAGTTTATTGTGCCGTGTTATTCTATATCTAAACTATTGATTGCAAAATATACAGGGTTGGACGACGTTAAAAGCCTGCCAACTCGAAAGTGAGGAATGACAATGAGCCAGTTTTTTTATGTGCATCCTGAAAACCCGCAGGCGCGCTTGATCACCCAAGCGGTGGCTATCATTCGTAACGGTGGTGTGGTGGTTTACCCGACCGATTCTGGCTACGCGCTGGGCTGCCAATTGGAAAACAAACACGCGTTGGAGCGTATTTGCCAAATTCGACGTTTAGACGACAAGCACAACTTCACATTGATGTGCCGCGATTTGTCTGAACTCTCGCTGTACGCGCGCGTGGATAACACTGCGTTTCGTTTGTTGAAGAACAACACGCCGGGGCCATACACCTTTATTTTTAAAGGGACCAAAGAAGTGCCGCGCCGTTTGATGAATGCAAAGCGTAAAACCATCGGTATTCGTGTGCCGAACAATCAAATTGCACTGGATTTATTGGAAGCGATGGGCGAACCGCTGATGTCGACATCATTGATCTTGCCGGGCAACGAAACCACAGAATCAGATCCAGAAGAGATCCGCGACCGCCTAGAGCATGCGGTTGACGTGATTTTGAACGGGGGTTACTTGGGCGAGCAGCCAACGACCGTTGTCGATTTCAGTGACGATGAGATGCAAGTTGTTCGTTTTGGCGCCGGTGATCCAACCCCATTCCAATAACCCGGTTGCGGGAAAAGCCGCGTGGGTGAAAGCCCCTGATAAAACGGGTGCTTTTTGCGAGAGAATTTGCGATACTACGCGACCGCGATTTTGAGGTCGCATCTTGTTATTCGACGTCTGAGAAGACGACACAATTAGGTAGATAAATGAGCGAAAAGTTACAAAAGGTTTTAGCACGTGCTGGTCATGGTTCTCGTCGTGAGCTAGAAGCTCTGATTCGAGCTGGGCGCGTAAGTGTTAATGGCAAGGTAGCTGTACTGGGCGAGCGCCTGGAAGATGAAAACGCCGTAGTGCGTATTGACGGACATGCTGTGTCTGCAAAAGCACAAGAAGAAGTCATTTGCCGCGTACTGGCGTACTACAAGCCAGAAGGTGAACTGTGTACTCGTCACGATCCTGAAGGTCGTCGTACAGTATTTGACCGTCTACCCAAGATTCGTGGTTCTCGCTGGATTTCGGTGGGTCGTCTGGATGCCAACACTTCAGGTCTGCTGCTGTTCACAACTGATGGTGAACTGGCGAACCGCCTGATGCACCCAAGCCGTCAAGTTGAACGTGAATACCTTGTGCGTGTATTCGGTGATGTGACCGAAGATAAAATCCGCAATCTGGTTCGCGGTGTGCAACTGGAAGATGGTCTGGCTCGCTTTGAAGACGTAGTCTACGCGGGCGGTGAAGGCATGAACCATACGTTCTACGTGGTGATCAACGAAGGTCGTAACCGTGAAGTTCGTCGTCTGTGGGAATCGCAAGAAACCACAGTAAGCCGTCTGAAACGTGTGCGTTACGGTGACATCTTCCTTGATAAGAAACTGCCTCGTGGCGGTTGGATGGAACTGGATCTGAAAGATGTGAACTACCTGCGTGAGTTGGTTGAACTGAAGCCAGAGAAAACCACCATGCTGGACGTGTCCAAAGACAACACATCACGTAAACGTGAGCGTTCACGCAGCCAGAAAATTCGTCGTGCAGTGCGCCGTCACGAAGAACGTGTCACGGCTCCGGCAGGCCGCAGCGGTAGCTCTCGTCGCAAAGACGCAGCATCTCGCCAAAAAGCGGGCAACAACAGCTCGCCGCGCAAAGGTCGTTAATCTTTCGCTGTCAGAACGTATAAAAATCCCGGGCTTGTCCCGGGATTTTTTATGCCCGGAAAACGGCGTGAAGTCGCAAGTCCAAACAATAAACAGCAAAAGAAAAGCAACAGGTGAGAGTCAGTCATAACGTCTCATACTAAAAAGGCAGCGATCACATTGGTACGCTGTCTTTTCAAAAGCGTTTCTACCCCAAAATGAGTTGCAA
This sequence comes from Vibrio sp. CJQ_6, assembly GCF_043106745.1. NCBI lineage: Bacteria > Pseudomonadati > Pseudomonadota > Gammaproteobacteria > Vibrionales > Vibrionaceae > Vibrio > Vibrio sp. CJQ_6. Next base: position 273,334 of record NZ_JBICMV010000012.1, read on the forward strand.
TCAGTGTCAAAGAGAATTATTTGCAGGGTCACTAGATATCACACATTTTTTGAGTCTGACCTCTATTAGACTACATGGGTATTTGTGGACGGATGCATACTAGTTATGAGTAACGAATCCCAGTTCACCTATAGAATTCCTAACAGCCGCCATATCTTCTTTAGCGAGTAAATCGTGATCTAAAGCTAACACCAGCCTCTTTTTGGCACGAGTTAGAGCGACATAGATTTTTTTCCATTCTTTATTAAATCGATTTGCTTTGCTAATACCATTTTGAGTTAAGTATTTCAGGGTATTTGGGCTAAGTATGATTACACACACATCAGCATCCAATCCCTTGATAGATTCGATACTTTGGACTTTGAATTGAACATCATTTTTAGTGCATGAATTGCATAGCTCATGTAATTGGGCGAAGTGCTGTTTATTAAGAGCCAATGAATGCCGAGCAATGAGTTTACTTATGGCTTTCTTATTATCTTCATTGATCGCATCGTCCATAAAGTCAGAAAAAGCAGCTTTAACAAACAAAGCTTTGTCTTTCTTATGGTTAGAATCACGAATCATTTCCTCGATCTCTCGTGGGAATGAGTGTTTGTGTTTAGATGAAGTTGTATAGCGACCATTCTTTTTGTCGATACAAACAAGTTGTTTTGTGTCTAAATAGTTCGTTAGTAGATCGTCATATCGCCCGTCCGTCGATTCAATGTACATGAGTTCACCAACCATTTCTGATAGTGACTCTTGTTGCTGATTTTCATAACAGAAGCTGTTTGAGACAGTTAGTATCTCTCTGGGGACTCGCCTAGTTTGATTGTTGATCGGTAGTATGGTCGCATATTTTTTTTGAGCTAATTTTTGAACGAAAGCATCAAGATCTTGGGGAAACTTGATTGCTTGTTTTGGATCTCCGATCATGTATATGTCAATATCGTTGCTGCCTAGAACTTCGAAAAAGCGAAGTGCATCTTTATCTAAGTCTTGGACTTCGTCGATGAATATCTTGTCAAAACAGCTTCCTAGAATAGCCAAAAGTCTGCGGACTTTATCTTTCTTCGCTCTGTTGTTGTGCTTGCTGGTGGTTTCATCAACAATTTGTTTAGCGATGTTGTAGACGCTCTCGGCATGAATGATGTTTTTATCTTTTAATCGCTTTAAGTGCCAGTTTTTGAATCTAGCATCGCTCGGTAACATCATTATTGATGCGTCGTTATACACATCTCCGAGAGTGAATGACGAGAATGGGTAGATGATTTCGTTTAACAAGAAGCTATGTACGGTCTGTATATAGAGATTCGACGGAATAAAGCCATGTTGTTTGATTATCTCTTGCTCTATCTTCGCTGTTGCAGAGTTTGTGTACGTCAGTGCAAATGTCTTTTTGTGACTAGTACAAGCTTCGATGTGCTCTATCAAAGTCTTTGCTAAGCCATAAGTTTTTCCAGCACCTGCACCAGCAATCTGTACTTCTATCATGATACAGCCTCGATAACCTCAGCGATGTGTGCTGGTAACTTGATATCCAGTGGATTCTCTTCCTCAACCATCGCATCACATACATCAAGCATTCTTGCTGTCTTACCATTAATCATGTGTTTGGATACTGCGTCGAGGTCGCCTTCCATTTCGAATAAACCATTTAGTAAAGCTAGGTTGTCTTCTGTTTCTACTAAATCAATTTCAAGTGTGTAGTTTGTTGTTGTTCTTACAGTGACATTCGCATGCGCTGTGTCATAGGCATCATGTTTGGCTTTAGCCGCATCTGAATTGTCATAATCACGGACAACACCAATTTTCTTGTTCTGGTTATCTTTGTTCAAGGCTAGCCATATATCTAAGAAAGTGGCGTAACCACGTTGACCAATTGGAATAATATCAATGTCGTTGAGGGCTGGTTGTTTAGACAGATAAGTGCTGATTAGCATTTCTTCAGTCGGACCCTCTACGAGAATGACTTTGTTCGCAAACAGCAGCTTTAAGATGTCGAAGTTAGGTCTCTTTCTTAGGTAGTCAACTAGCTTAGTTGGCGTATCAGACAGACTAATTGCTTTCTCGCCAGTAAACGCCAACACATTAGAGATTTTTAGCTTGTTGATGATCGATGGGTTATGGGTCGAGATGATAGTTTGTACAAGCGAGCTACTGTTGCTTGAGCTTTTCTCAATGAAGTCTCTTACTAAACGAAGGTTGTTAACGCTCAAGTGTGCTTCTGGTTCTTCTATACAGCACAAGTTGAATGTATCACCACATGACTTGTAGTAAGCAAACAGGATGAGTATGTAGATAAGATTTCGTTGTCCTAAGCCTTTTTGGTACAGAAATTCATTCCCGTATTTCAAAGTGATATTCGATAAGATGTTCTTCAAGTTAGGCAGGTTAGGAGTGCACTCAAGCTGTTTGATAATACTGTCGTAATTCTCAAAATCGTCATTAGTTCTAATGACCTTGTCGAATGTTTCAGTCTTTTCAATAGCACTAAAAAACTCAGAGTAGGCGGTATTGATCTGACCTTTGTCGTCATCGTTGAGAGTGTTCATAAGCAGTTTGGTGAAAATGCTATTGGACTTCATTGAACTGCTTTCTGAGAAGTCATCTCGCTCTGCATTGATGCTATGGAGACTGACGTGTTTTAAGTCACTGTATGCGATAGGCTTTTCATTGTTCACAGAGACGACTTGGTAGTCGTATAGCTCAACGGGTAGAGTAAACCAGTTAATATCATCTAAAGTCTTACCAGCGAGCGATTTCTTCACGACCTCAAGCAAATCTTTGTCGTCTTTAGGCTTAAAGTCGTATCTGATTTTGTAAGTTTCTTTATCTCCATCTGCAACAATCCACTTAGCTAACAGTGCTGTTTCATAAGCATCTTTCGGATCAGCGAACTCTACGGTTACTGATACTTTAGGGATCTTTCTAAGCTGATTCTCTTCGGTGTCATCATTGACAATGGATGTTAGAAAATCAATAACGGAATCTTTGTTGATATCAGAAACACTCAAACGCTTCTGGTTGAAGTCTATTAGGTTGCCGCTTAACGGTAACGAAAGTGCGGTGAAAAAGTTCGTTTTACCAGTATCGTTTTCACCAATAACAACTGTCAGTTGTTGAAGTTTAGCTTCGAAAGTGCGGAAACTACGGTAGTTGTTAATCGTTACCTTTCTGACGTACATAGGAATTTCCCTAAAAAGCATACAAGCGCATATGCTGATAATGTACTACAGGTTATGTGGTTATTGTATTATTCCTACTACTTGTTGGTGCCTAAGTGTGATCGCACGTAACTCACCAATGTCCAGTTACGAGTTAGCTTTGTACCCCACAAACAGGGAAAAATTCATGGATGAATTTTTAGGTTTTCGGCGTCGGGAACGCCTAAAACCGTCCCGGCCAGCGACTACGAAGCAAAAGGCACTTTCTGGATACTCTTTGTGCCAGCAAAGAGTATCTGGTGCGCTTTAACCAAAGCCACGTGGTTCGTTAAATCCAAAGCGCAACAAACCAAAGCACACCAAAACAAACCAAAGCACACCAAAACAAACCAAAGCACACCAAAACAAACCAAAGCACACCAAACCACACCAAACTAAACCAGCAACGTATTTCAGTAGATGGTCAAGACAACCCACTCGAAACTAGATTCCTCTCCCACACTAGACAAAGAAAAGCCCCGGGCCAATCGGCGACGGGGCTTTTTTGTTATTTAATGATCATCACATCACAGTGTTTGATTGAGCTGGAAGTAGCGACCTTGCTGTGCCAACAGGGCTTGGTGGCTACCGTGCTCCACGATTTCACCTTGCTCAATTAGGCAAACGGCATCCATCGTTTCCAATTCGACTAGGCGGTGGGTAATGAAGATGACCGTCTTGTTCTCGAAATGGGATTGAAACAGCGCCATGATTTGTTGCTCAGTCTGTTTATCCAGACCTTCAGTTGGTTCATCCAGTAGCAGGATTGGGCCATCGTGTAGTAGGGCGCGGGCAATGCCAATACGACGTTTTTCGCCACCTGAAAGTTGGCGGCCACCGTCACCGAGCCATGTATCCAGCCCCGGCGCTTCGAGGAGCTTACCCAGCCCCACGCGTTCTAGCATCGCGCTCAGTTCGCTGTCATCGGCATGAGGTTTTGCCATGCTGAGGTTGTCACGCAGGCTGCCGTTAAGAATATCAACGCGCTGGCTCACCACACTGATTGCCGCACGCAGATCGCTCTCTTTCCACTCTTGCAGGCGCGTACCCGCAATGCGGATGTCGCCTTGTTGTGCATCCCAGTAGCGGCACAGCAATTGAATCAGCGTCGATTTGCCTGAACCCGTTTGGCCAACAATCGCCACTTTGTGGCCTGCTGGAACGGTCAGGCTGACGTCTTTCAAGGCTGGCTGTTCGCCGCCGCTGTAGTTGAACGTCAGGTGTTCAAACGTGATATCAAATTGACCCGAATGACGTGTTTCTTCGCTAGGGAATTTCACGTCCGGTTCGGAGAGAATGATTTCATTTAGGCGACGTGCTGAAGTCAGCGTTTGACCCAGATGTTGGAACGCGCCCGCGATTGGCATCAGCAGTTCAACACTGGCCATGGTGGCAAACACCACCAGAGCAATCATCGGATCTGGCGCTTGACCATTCACGCCATCGGCCGCGAGCCACAGCATGAGCACCAAGGTCCAGCCGTTCGCCAGCAGAAGCAGGGCAGAGGCAAGGCCGGTAAAGCTTGCGTTAACTTTTTGGTTTGCCAGCAGTTTTTCCTGCGCCGCGTAAATTGCGTCACGGTAGCGAGACTCCGCGCCAAAAATGGTCAGTTCGCTGTAGCCTTGCAGCCAGTCGAGTGTGGCAACGCGCATCTCGGCTTTGTGCTGTGTCAGCTCTGCGCCGTTACGTTTCCCCAGCTTGTAGAACATCACCGGCCACACCAAGAGGAGTACCAGTAACACACCACCGAGCGTCAAACCCAGCGCCATGTCAAACCAGCAGAGTAGTGCCGTAAGCGCTGCAATGCCTAAAACGCCAACAGTCACTGGGCTAATGAGTCGCAGGTAAACGTGGTCCATCGCATCGATGTCTGCCACCAAACGGTTGAGCAGATCAGCATCGCGCAGGTTCGACACGCGGCCCGGAATCATCGGTGCCAGCTTTTCAAAGAAGAAAATTCGCAGGTCGGTCAGGAGTTTGAACGTTGCGTTGTGGCTCACAACACGCTCGCCCCAACGACCAGCGGTACGACCCATCGCAAAGCCACGCACAAACGCGCCCGGCAACATGTAGTTGAATGTTTCACGGGCGATGGTTAGCCCGGCAACCGCTGCGGCAGACAAGAACCAGCCGGACAGCGTTAACAAACCAATCGAGGCGCACAGCGTGACAAACGCTAGCAGCATACCTAGCGTTAGGCCGAACCAATGCTTTTTATACAGTTTCAGATAAGGCAGTAAATCACGCATCGAGGTTCCCCTTATTGGCTTCTTGAAGGGCTTGGTTAGACGCTAACATGGTGGCAAACAAGCCCTCTTGTTGGCTGAGCGTGGCAAAGTCGCCCGCTTGAACCAACTGACCCTCTTGCATCACCAAGATTTGATTCACAGACTTGAGTGGCAGCAGTTGGTGCGTCACCAGCAGCGCCGTCTTGTGCGTGATTTGTTGATTGAGGCCTTGCATCACCAGTTGTTCGCTGCGTGCATCCAAACTGGCGGTCGGTTCATCCAACAGCCAGAATTGGCCGTTTTGCAACATTGCGCGCGCCAGCGCAAGGCGCTGCGCCTGACCTACCGACAAACCGCCGGAGCGATCGCTGATTGGGTAATCTAGGCCATGTTTGCTGACAAACTCAGATGCAAAGGAGCTGTCTAGGACTGCTTGTACTTGTGCATCCGCGATATTGGATTTACCGAGAGTGACGTTGTCACGAATGGTGCCATGCACCAACAATGGGTTTTGTCCCACCCAACTGATCTGTTTGCGCCAGTGCGCATGATCCAGTTCACTCAGTTCGATGCCGTTAATGCTCAAGCTACCGCGGTAAGGCATGAAACCCAGAATGGCATTGATCAGGCTGGTTTTGCCTGCGCCGCTTGGGCCGACCAGTGCGGTCGTCTGTTGGCTGTTCAGCGTAAAGGTCAGTGGGCCGACAAGGCGTTTGCCTTCTGGGCTGAACACTTCCAGATCGCGCGCAACAATTTCAACACCTTGCATCTCCGGCAGGGTTTGTGAACCCGACTGCACTTGACTGACATCGATATTCAAAAACTCAACGATGCTTTCGGCAGCGCCGACGGCTTGCTGCTTCGCATGGTAGAAAGTGCCTAGATCGCGCAATGGCTGATAGAACTCAGGCGCAAGCACCAACACAAAAATACCAGCAAATAGCGTGACACTGGCGCCATAGCCGCCGAAATTCAGTTCGCCGATAAAGCTAAAGCCGAAGTACACCGCGGTAATCGCAATCGAGATTGAAGTGAAAAATTCCAACACGGCAGATGACAAGAACGCAATGCGCAGGACATCCATGGTGCGTTTACGAAACACTTCGGATGCACCTTTCATCTGCTCCGTTTCCGCACCGGTACGGTCAAACAGACGAATGGTGGTCATTGATTGCAGGCGGTCGTAGAAGTGACCGGATAAGCGTTGCAGTGCTTTGAAGTTTTTGCGCCCAGCATCAGCGGCTTTAATGCCGACCAAGGCCATGAAAAGCGGAACCAGCGGTGCGGTGATGAGGAAAATCAAACCCGCAGCCCAGTTGACCGGGAATACGACAATAAGAATGACAAACGGGATCAGCACCGAAAGCGACATTTGCGGCAGATAACGCGCGAAGAAGTCGTGCATGTTCTCGACCTGCTCCAGCGTCAATGTGGCCCATGCACCCGCCGGTTTGCCTTTGATGTAGGCTGGGCCTAGCGCGCGCAGTTTGTCGAAAATGAGCTGGCGAATGTAGATTCGAATTTGCTGACCGGCGCGAAAACCAGCCAGTTCACGGGCCCAAGAACAGCCTGCGCGAATGGCGATGGTGACCACCAATCCGATGAAATATGGGACCAGTTCGTGTTTGTCGACATGCTCAATAATGAGCTGATGCAGAATCGAGGCGAGAAGGGCGGCTTGGGCGAGTAGAAACACGCTTGATAACACACCGAGCCCTACAGCAAGCATCAGCCAACGCTTGGCGAGTTTGCTTTGCTGCTTGAGCCAAATATTCAAGCTACGTTGCTTTTTCTTATCCATGTTGAAGGCTTATTGAGAATTATTATGTTTTTGGAAAGGCGTTAGTATACAAAAGAAAACCCGGCGGATATACCGCCGGGTTTGTTGCTGTCTTGTCAAAAATGAAAAATAAACTTGTACGCGGCATGCTCGCGACGTTGCAAGTCTGTTGCTCACTGCATCATGTGGCAGTGGCGACGGTTATTTGTCATTCAGCGCATCAAGGAAACGTTCTGCGTCTAGCGCGGCCATACAACCTGTTCCCGCCGAAGTGATGGCTTGACGGTAGTTATGGTCCATCACATCACCCGCTGCGAAGATGCCTTCAATGCTGGTTTGTGTCGCGTTACCTTCCAAACCGGATTTGACGATGATGTAGCCATCTTTCATGTCCAGTTGACCTTCGAAAATCGCGGTGTTTGGCTGGTGGCCGATGGCAATAAACACGCCCATCACGTCGAACTCTTCCGTCTCACCGGATTGGGTATCTTTCAGACGTACGCCCGTTACACCCATCTCGTCGCCCAGTACTTCGTCCAGAGTGCGATCGGTATGCAGGACGATGTTGCCGTTTTCAACTTTGTCCATCAGGCGGTTGATTAGAATCTTCTCGGCACGGAAGCTGTCACGACGGTGGATCAGGTGCACTTCAGCGGCAATGTTCGAGAGGTACAGCGCTTCTTCAACCGCTGTGTTACCGCCACCTACAACCGCAACTTTTTGATTGCGATAGAAGAATCCGTCACAGGTTGCACACGCAGAGACGCCGCGACCTTTGAATGCTTCTTCCGAGTCTAGGCCCAAGTATTTCGCTGAGGCACCGGTTGTGATGATCAGGGCATCACAGGTGTATTCGCCGCTGTCGCCTTTCAGGCGGTAAGGGCGCTGAGAAAAATCAACGTGGTTGATGTGATCAAACACGATTTCAGTTTCGAAACGCTCGGCGTGCTCTTTCATACGCTCCATCAGCGCAGGACCAGTCAGCCCTTCTGCATCACCCGGCCAGTTTTCCACTTCTGTGGTTGTGGTCAGTTGACCACCTTGTTGCATCCCTGTCACTAGAACAGGATTTAAGTTCGCGCGTGCTGCGTACACGGCGGCAGTGTAGCCAGCCGGGCCCGAACCGAGAATAAGAAGTTTGCAATGTTTAACGTCGCTCATGATTGCTCCACGTTCAATGTGCTCAGTAAATGGGATCGATTGTAGGGAATATAGTCGGGCAATTAAAGCCTAAACGCGCGCAGAAACTGTAATTATTCGTTATTAGTTAGAACTTAGCGTGTCAATAAATCCCTTTGAATATAAAGGAATTCATCTCCAATTCTTAGAATTGAACAAAGCGTCGCCGAAGTTTCGCGACAACGTGTTGGATTCCCACCACAAAAAGTTTGGGGTTGCGAAGGGTTTTCATTCAGGCGTATGTTATCGCTTTGCTTATCAATTTAGTTGGAATGAATCATGGTGAATTGGCCTGCATTACTGAAACTCGATGGTGACGACGAACTGCTTTATCTCGCCTCCGAAATACAATTTCATCATGAGTGCGACGACATGATCTTGGGCGCTGCGGATCATGTGATTGACTGCCAAGGGCAGCGTTATCACATTCATCGTGCCGCCAATACGCTGACTTTGGTGGCGGATCATCAATGGTATAGCGCCGCCGAGGTGAGCCAACTGATTCAAGCGCATGAATTTGCCGCAGCGCAGGTGTGCGTGACGAAAATTTACTTCCCAACGGTCGAACAAGCGGTAAAAGCGATGGCGTTTTAGGCTTTCCCGCCGAAAAAGGACATCGCTTCAAACGGAGAGGAAACCCAATGACAGGCATGACCGAGTTACCAGTGTTGCTGCGCAGTATGCAGCCGGAACTGCACGATGAAGAGGTGGTGTTTTGTAGTGTCAGCGGCGACCTGCAAGATTATCTCGCGCTAAAGCCGCTCGCGATGTTTCACGAGCGGGAAGGGCTGACGTTGGTGCTATCGAAAATCACAGCGCTAGCGCGCGGCTTGGCATTTGATGGCAGTTTTCAGCAGATCACGCTGAACGTCCACTCAAGCCTAGAAGCGGTCGGCTTGACCGCTGCGGTGTCTGCTGCACTGGCGCAGCAGGGGATCAGTGCCAACGTAATTGCCGCTTATTACCATGACCACATTTTTGTGCCAACGCTGCGTGCCCATGATGCGCTCAACGCGTTGAAGGCTTTATCCAATGCGTCATGATCAGCACCCATAACGCCGTTCGGCCGTCTCTTTTCTCCTTATCTCACCCGGCGATCTGCCGGGTTTTCTTTGTCTGCGATGACGCGGGGTTGGTGATTTCAAGACGCTGGCATCGCGCTAGATTGGCAGCATGATTCACTACAATCTCTTTAGCCGAGATCAAGCCGTTTCTTTCCACGCTTAATGATAGGTGTTTCATATAATTAACTGATTTATATCGGTTATTTTATTTGCTAGTGAAACTGTTCAATTTTTGAATGCTTGCAATGTTAGATTTGGTCGTAACGACTAACAAATTGCAAATTATTGGGTATATATGTCGTTTATTTATATTTGTTGGATTTATTTGTGGTGGAAATTTGATCTGACAAAATAATTGCGTATTCTGTGTGTAAATTATTTGTTAACAAAACTGATAATTAATGTGTCTTCATTAAGGAGTCGATGATGTTACACGCACACCAAAATACCCTACATATCACTCAACTGAGTCTTCAGGCGATCAACCAGCTCGCGCCGTCGTTTGTCGACCTGCCGCACACGGAACATGCCGATGGCCAGTACCGTTTACGTCGCTACTCGGTGGTTCAATTTCAGGACGGAATTGTGCTGGAAACAGGCAAAAACGAATTCATGCAAACCGATCACTTCAACCATTTTCAGGGCAATGTCGTGCGTCAGTTTGAACCCATTTTAAAGTCGACGCTGCAAAGCGATGGCATGCGTGAACTGTGCAAGCTCTTCGTGGAAACTAATAGCCTGCCAAACGGTCAGGAAATCGAAATTCATCAGATTCGCATCGCCACCGTGTTCGATGAAACACAAGTGGCGCCGGAAGGCGTGCATCAGGATGGCTTTGATCACATAGCCATTGTGGGCATTGGCCGCCATAACATTGAAGGCGGTGAAATTCTGCTTTATCAAGATTGCCATGACGACCCGTTTTTCCGTAAAGCGCTGGGTAATGGGGAAGTGGCGATGTTGGCAGACAACCAGTTGTGGCATAACGCCCGTCCGATTCGCTCACTGAGCGGCAATGAACAAGGTTATATGGACTTGTTTGTCCTGACAGCAAAAGGCAATGCTCATGAGCTTCACTCCTGATCAAGCGCGCGCGCAGTTCTCCGCGCTCCATCAACGTGTTCACGATAAGCCGGTGGTGTTCCTCGACGGCCCGGGGGGATCGCAAGTGCCCCAATCGGTGCTGGAGAAAATGACCGCTTACTTGGGCCATTACAACGCCAACCTTGGCGGGCACTATTTCTCCAGCCAGATCACCACGGATGTGATGCAGCAGGCGCGTGAACATGCGCAGGCGCTGTTGAATGCTGAGTCTTCCGGCAATATTGTCTTCGGCGCGAATATGACCTCGCTGACGTTTTCGCTCAGCCGCGCAATCAGCCGTGATTGGCAGGTGGGCGATGAAGTGATCGTCACCGCGCTCGACCACTATTCCAATGTCTCGAGCTGGCAGCAAGCCGCCGAAGACAAAGGGGCGATGGTGCATCAGGCGCGCATCAATCCTGTAGACTGCACGCTGGATGAAGAACATCTGATTTCACTCATCAATCCGAACACCAAGCTGGTGGCGCTCACTTACGCCTCCAACACCACGGGGTCGATCGTCAATGTGAAGCGCATTGTTGAAGCGGCGCATCAAGCGGGCGCGATGGTTTACGTGGACGCGGTGCATTACGCGCCACATCACCTGATCGACGTGCAGGAACTCGGGTGTGATTTTCTCGCCTGTTCGGCGTACAAATTCTTTGGCCCGCATGTGGGGATTGCCTACGTTTCATCGCAATGGCTACATGCGCTCAAGCCTTATAAAGTTGAACCGGCGACCAATATTGGTCCGGGTCGTTTTGAAACCGGCACACAGAGTTTCGAAGGGTTGGCTGGCGTCATTGCAGCCATTGACTATCTCGCGCAGTGGGGCGAGGCGGGGCTGAGCCTGCGGGAACGGCTCGAACAAAGCTTTGCCCAGTTCAATGAACACGAACAGACGCTGAGCAAGCATTTCCTGACCAGACTCGCCGAGTTAAAAGGCGCCACGCTTTATGGCCGCGACGATTATCAGAGTGAAAATCGCACGCCGACATTTGCCATTCGGTTGGATGATTTCCATCCCGAATTGGTCGCCAGAGCACTGGGTGAGCAGAACATCTGCGTTTGGAATGGTCATTTCTACGCGTTGGGGTTGGTTCGCCAACTGGATTTGGCAGACAAAGGTGGCGTGGTGCGTATCGGGTGCATGCACTACAACACTACGGAGGAAATCGATGCGCTGTTTGACGCGTTACAACGTTTGTAATATCGCTCGATTTACCAACAAAAAAAGCCCGCGTGATGCGGGCTTTCTCTATGCGTTGGGCGAGTGTATGCCGAGGCGTTCGACGTTTAGTCGGTGCTCACTTCCACTTCGTATGACGTGAACTTGCGGATGTTGATCACGCCGCTGTCGAGGATCAGGTACTGGCCTTTGATCCCTTGCAGCACACCCGTCACTTCCGGGTTTTTATCAAAGTTGTGCGAGGTGATTTTCTTCGGATGCACCTCGACTGGGTAGGCAAGCTGCGTGGTTTGCTCGCTCACTTCGATGACCGCATCGTCACCAAATTGTTGTTTGATCTCGGCAATTTTGTCAGCCAACAACGGTTTCAGCTCGGCCGCGCGTTCTTCCAGTGACATCGGTTCGCCGTCGCCTTTGAGCAGTTCGCGCCAGTTGGTTTTGTCGGCGATGTGTCTAGCCAATTCCACTTCAACCAAGCCTGAGATCTGACGTGTCTTCACTTTGTAGATGGGCAAACCTTGAGTCGCGCCTTGGTCAATCCAACGGGTTGGAATTTGCGTGTGGCGGGTAATGCCCACTTTCAGGCTCGATGTGTTGGAGAGGTACACGTAGTGATCCACCATGCAGTGCGTTTGTGCCCAATCGGGTTCACGGCAGGTGCCCTGATCAAAGTGGCAGGTTTCCGGCTTCATGATGCACATGTCGCAGCTGGCGAGTTTCTTCATGCACACAAAACAGTGGCCCTGTGAATAGCTCTTCTTGGTTTTCTTGCCGCATGAGCAGCAATAGATATTGCCCGTGTGTTTCAGCGTGATGGTGTGACCCATCAGTGGGTTGAGATCGATTTCGTCCTCACCGACTGGCAGTCGGTAAGCGACGGTTCCTTCCAAATTGGCGCGCATTTTATCCAGCACGCCTGTTGCGATGATCGACATGACATTACTCTATGGTTTTATTGTTTGGTGTGAGTTTAACAGAAAAGAAAAGCAGAAAGGGCGCCAAGCCGACCACATGGCGCTGTTTGTTGGTTATTCGTTCGTTGGTGTTGCAGCGGATTCATTGGGCGTCAGCGCATCGGAGTCGCTCACGCTGGCATCGGCAATCTCGGTTGATGAAGCCTTGTCGAAGATAATGGGTTCTTTCGGGCCAAGGAATTTCGGCTGAGTATCAAAGATATAGAGATCGAAAAACGCTTTGGTGCGTGCAAACACTTCGCGCAGGCGGACTTGAAAACCGGAATGGTTGGTCGGCCCAGGAACCGCGAGACACGTGGCGTTGATGTCGTGATGATTGGCGATAAACAGCGCGCGCTCACAGTGGAAGCGTTGGGTGATGATCAGAAAATTATCGGTATCGAAAATCCGCTTGGCACGCACGATCGAATCGAGGGTGCGAAACCCTGCATAATCAAGATAGATCTGTTCGTTGGGAACGCCCGCTTTGAGCAAATCACGTTTCATCGTCCACGGTTCATTGTAAGAACGATGGGCGTTGTCTCCGCTGAGCAGAAAGCCATTGACCTTGCCTTGTTCAAACAGATCAATCGCGGCGTTGATGCGGTGAACATAGTAGTCATTCAGCGTGCGGCCAAGGTACTTACTGGTGCCCAGCACCACGGCAACTTGAAACTTTGGCACATTGTAAATGTTGCTGATGATGTGATCTTGGGTTTGCCAGCTCACCCAACGATCAATGCCGTAAATGCCTGCGATGCAGGCAAGCAGCGTCAGTGACATTCGACGCAGCCAAAGCCCCAGCTTCAGACGTCGAAGCCGGGATTTCAGACGAGTGAACATCACTCTGAGATTTAGATTTGACGGTTTCTTTGCGCCCATAGGCCAATCACAATAAAGCTGATAAAAACAATACTAAACATCATGCCTTGCTCTAAATGGGAGAGTGTCCGAGTGAGGTAAGGGCTTGCTTTAATTATGATTAATCCGTAACCAAACGCATTGACCAAGATAAAGGCGATGGTGCGCAAAAGAAAATGTTGATCGCGCATTAAGCGGCGCAGCAGCGCATTGATCTCTCCACCCAGCATCACCAGCAAACAGGCGATCAGTGCGGTGGAAATTTCGCTGAGGTAAGGGGCGATGTAATGTCCCGCTGGGGCAAAAAAGCTCATCATATCCGTGATCTATCAGTAGAACGCCAACAAACGGCGTGAACGTGTCAGTGGCAAAAATAATAAGTGATATTGCGGTGAACTATCAAGCTCTTAACCGAAGACGAGGCAGAATGTTTTAAGGCGGTTCAGCCTTGACGTACGCTTATTGGGGGGGATGGTGACTGCCTAATGGCGTTGAGCTTCCGGACAGCGATGGCTTGTCTGCCCGCCATTGCGCCCGCATATGTGCCTGTTTTCACGTGACAGGGTGAGGTGTTTCCATGAGTGCGGCGAGGCCCATCACTCAGCATGGCAGTGAGTTTGGTGGTTATTTCACCACTCTTCTGGATGCGTCAGGCGTGTTTTTTCGCTAAAGGTCTGCGCTCGAATATCTTGCGGGTTGTAAATGGCGCAAGATTCCATCGACAAACAGCCGCAGCCAATACAGCCGCCGAGATCGCTTTGCAGTGCTTTGAGCTGCGCAATGCGATGCTCCAGCATGGCGTTCCAGTTGGACGCCATCTGCTCCCATTCTTGTCGGCTTGGCGCTTGATGCTTGGGTAAATCCGCCAACGATTCGGCCACCTCGTCTAAGGTGAGCCCGACCATTTGCGCGGCTTTGATCACCGCAAGCCGACGTAGCACATTGCGATGGTAACGACGCTGATTACCAGCATTACGCCAACTATGAATCAATCCTTTCTGCTCGTAAAAGTGTAGGGTGGATACCTTCACTCCTGCGCGTTGGGCCACTTCACCAACGGTCATTTCCATCGTCCGGACTCCTGCTCAGCGACGCTTTTCTGATGAATGATAAAAAAGCGCTTTACCTAAAGTTAACTTGAGGTATTACCGTAACACCAAGTTGGCTTGATATGGAATACAAATATGGAATGGAATAATAAAACCCGCACGCGCGCCTATCTGACCGGGCGCTTCTTTGACGGCATCTCTTCTGGGTTGTTTATGATGGCTCTGCCGTGGGCCATGCTGTCGACACCCAATATGGGCGCGTTTGTTGCGATGGTGGCGCTGGCATGTACCGCCGCGTCTTTTGTGCTGACGCCGTTTTTCTCGACCTTGATCGACCGATTTTCGCGCAAACGCTTACTGGTCTTGGTGCAATGGCTTCAGGCCAGTACCGCAGGGGTGGTGGCTTTGGTCTATTGGGCTGGGTATGAGTCGAATGGGCTGCTGGCAGTGGCGCAATTGCTGTTCTGGACGTCCAGTAACTTGGCTTGGGCGACCAACAACGCCTTTACGCAGGAGAATTTTCATCAGCACGAATATGCGGCGATATCCGGCAAGCAGGAAGTGATCATGCAGGGCACAACGCTGGGTTCTGGCGCGCTCGGTGTGGTGTTGCTGGAAATGTGGGGCATGTTTGAATTCGCCAGCTTTGCGGCCATCGCCTCGGCGATCGCGTGTGTCAGTTATCTGATGACGCCGTACCGCCGCCAGTTGCGCCACGCAACGTCGGTTTCGTTTATTGACCAGATGAAAGAGAGTCGGGAGATATTGACATTAAGACCCCAGTTTTATGCATTTTTAATGCTCTCGGCGCTGAGCTATCCCATCCTGACGTTTTTGACCAAGCTGGTGCCGATTTGGTTTTCCGAAACGGGGGTGTCGGGTGATTGGTTTGCCGGTTACAACATCGCTTTTGGCATGGGGTCATTGGTCACAGGGCTGCTCGTGAGCCGCCTGTTGGGGCTGAGTTCTCATCCCAATATGATGATCGGAGCCATGGGGCTTGCGGCCATCATGCTGGTAGGCATGAGTGTTGCGCCGACGCCACTCTGGTTACTGGTGTTTACCTTCTTCTTTGGCACATTTAACGCCTTGAATCGTATCGCTCGAACCAACTGGATGCATCACAGCATCCCTATCCACCAACGTGGGCGCGCAGATGGTGGGCTGCAAATGTTCGCAACTTTGGTGCAGAGTCTCAGCTATGTGTCGATTGCGTTGCTGAGTCACTATGGCCTGACTCAATGGGGATTCTTCTTCGCCGCGGCAGTCATGGTGTTGGCAGTCTTGACCATGATGCGTTTAAACAAAACCCCGGATCTGGCGGTCACCGCAGCGTAATATCTTGTTCGCTAAAGAGAAGGTGAATTTGTTCTGTCACTGAGTGAGAAAAGGTGGTTAAGATGGTTGCCTCGTTGTCTTGTAGCTAAGACGGCTTCGTTAAGCATCACTAAGGAGATCACCTTGAAGTTCGAGTTGGATAAGTTCAACGGCATCATTATCGGCCGGGAAGATGTGCCGGCCGATGTTGATACATTTCACGCGCAACTGGCAGACATTGTGGCGTTTGCCCACGCTGAAGCAAAGAACATCATTTGGCTGACGCTGCCGATTGGTTTATCACACTTGGTGCCGATTGCCACCGAACTCGGGTTTGTGTTTCACAATTGCCTTGAGGACGAAATCACTCTGATTCACAAAGCGCCGTTGACCACGTTTGTACCGTTTATCCCCACGCATACGTTGGGAGCTGGCGCGATCGTCAAAAACAATTTCGGACAACTGTTAGTGATCAAAGAGCATGGTATGAAAGGCTACAAATTGCCGGGCGGCCATATCGAGTTGGGAGAGAAGATCGAAACGGCCATCATTCGTGAGGTATTGGAAGAAACGGGCGTTGAAACTGAATTTGATTCCATTCTGGGGTTCACCACGCGTCATCCGTTTCAGTTCGGCAAAACCAACATGTACTTGGTGTGTAAGCTCACGGCATTGTCTGAAACGATCAACATTCACGATATCGACGAAATTGCCGAGGCGAAGTGGCTTGATGTGTCAGCGTTTTTAAGTGATGACAACAATGCCTACTTTAATCGCCAAATGGTAGACGCGTTGCATGACGCTGACGGTTTGAAAGCGTTTGAGCCCGAGAACAACACCGGACCGTACCGAAAACATGAAACTTTTTTCGCTCAGGTAAGCCGCGATTGATTCGGTTGGGGGATTGTCTTGCGATGACGGGTGTGCCGTGCGGTAAACCGTCATCGTGATTCGACATGAAAATGCGTTTTCAGCGCGTGGTTACCCTTGGCGGTGATGGTGACTTCGCGATAACCGACCACACGTTCAATCCAACGCTGCTGCTCAAAAAAGCGGAGCAGCGCGGCGCCTGCCTGTCCGCCTAGATGAAATTGACGTTCACTCCAGTCCAGACACGGACAACACGCTTTGCGCAGGGTTATTGAGCAAGATGTTGTTGAAGCTGCTGTTTTAGCGCGTTGTACAGTTGCTGTTGTACCTCATCCAGTTGATTCTGACTGCGATCTAGGCAAACAGTCAGGCTGCCTAAAGCGGGCAGGTCGGTTAATTTTGTCACACAATCTGGCTGGCCAAATGCCGAGCGCACGGTGACGCCCAAGCCAGCTTCCACCGCTTTCCACAGGCTGCTCAAGCTGCGACCGATAAAGTTAATTTTCCACGGAATACCCGCAGCATCTAACGCTTCGGTGGCTTGCTGACGAATCGCACAGGCGCCATCCAACATCACCAAAGGGAGAGGCTGCGTAGCTTGAATGGTGTCGCTTAAGTGCGCGTTGGCAGGGCCAAACCAGTGCAAGGGAAGTTCTGACAAACGTTCACTGTAAGGGGCGGCTTTCGGGCCTTCCCAACCCAAGGAAAAATCAATGTTGCCAGATTGAATTCCCTCAAACAGCTCTTTATGGCGGCTGACCACAGATTGCAACTGCACGTGCGGGTGAGCGCGCGAAAAAGAGCCGAGCACTTGGGGCAACAATGCTTCACTAAAATCTTCCTGCATGCCGAAACTCACTTTGCCTTCCAGCGCATGGCCTTGGAGCCGTTGCAAGGCTTCATCATTAAGCTGCAACAGTCGTCGGGCATAAGACAGGACCATTTCACCTGCTTCAGTGGGTTGCAGATGGCGGCCAGATTTGGTCACCAACGCCGTATTGCATTGCTGCTCCAGCTTTTTCAATTGGGCACTGGCGGCCGAAGGGGAGCGATTCAGTCGCTCGGCGGCCAGCGCGAAACTGCCGAGCTCAATGCCCAATACAAAACATCGCAATGCATCCAAATCCAGTGTTCGCATCGTTCATCGTCCTGAAAATCAAAATAGTTACTTTCAATAGTTTTGATTTTTTGTATGAAAAGATCAACTTATGCTGGCTCTAAAGACGACATGGAGAAGACATACAATGATCGCGATGCAATACAAAATGGTTCTGCCCGCCGACTACCCAATGGAGAGCATTGAAAACCGAATCCGCGAGAAAGGGCATCTGTTGGATGGTTATCCCGGTTTGCTGTTTAAGGCGTATCTCTATTCGCGCAAAGATGCCACGACGTACCACAATGACGTGAACAGTTACGCGCCGTTTTACGTTTGGCGCGATCACGGCTCAATGCGCGCGTTCTTAAACAGTGATGGATTTAACGGCTTGTGTGAGCAATTTGGTCGCCCGGCGGTGCAGGTCTGGTTTGTTGATGAGGTTCCAAACGCTCCAGATGAAAACGTGGTGTTTGCCTGTATCGAACACACCGCGCTGCAGGACGCTGATGTTCGCGGCGTCAACGTGACGACCTGGCAAACGCTGGGTGTCACGTGGTTCAGCCAGATTGATCACCGTAGCCCGATACAAGGTGATCTTTACGCCGTGGGGTATGTGGCGCGCGGCTGTTAAGGATGTGTACGGATTGCACGCACCATATCGGCCGCACGGAACGCGGGCGTATTTTTCGTCGCGCATAAAAAAGCCCCTGTACAGGGGCTTAATCTATTCAATTGCTTAGAACGATGTACGTTTGTAGCGGCGGTATACCGGTTGCCAGAAGTGTTGATCAATGGCAACGTCCAGCGCTTCATCGGTAATTTCCAGCGCGACGCCTTGTTCAATTGCTTTTTTCGCAACGGCATACGCAATTTTCTTCGATACTGAGTGGATCGATTCCAATGGCGGCAGCAGTGGGCCGTGGCCGTTGATCGCCAGTGGAGAACACTCGGCCAAGGCACGGCTTGATTCCATCAGCATGTCGTCAGTCACGCGTTTTGCGCCAACGGCCAGAACGCCCAAGCCAATGCCCGGGAAAATGTAGCTGTTGTTGCACTGTGCGATTGGGTAGGTTTTACCTTCGTTGATCACTGGATCGAACGGGCTGCCAGTTGCGACCAGCGCTTCACCGTTGGTCCAACGAATGATGTCGCTTGGCGTTGCTTCCACGCGGCTGGTTGGGTTCGACAGTGGGAATATAATCGGGCGAGGGCAGTGCTGGTGCATCTCTTTGATGACGTCTTCACTGAATAGGCCCGGCGCGCCAGAAACGCCGATCAGTACGGTCGGTTTCGCTTGGCGAACGACATCGTGCAGCGAGTAACCGTTGCCTTCGGTAGTCCATTTCTTGGTGTTGGTTTTCTTCTGCACCAGACGTTGTTGGAAGTCGAGCAGGTTCGGCATGCCTTCTTCCAGCAGACCCCAGCGATCCACCATGTACACTTGTGAACGGGCTTTCTCGTCTGAAATGCCTTCTGAAACCATTTGCGCGATGATCGCTTCTGCGATCCCACAACCCGCAGAACCTGCGCCCAGGAAGGTGATGCGCTGTTCAGACAGTTTGCTGCCTGCAGCTTTACACGCGGCCAGTAGCGAACCCACGGTCACTGCAGCGGTGCCTTGAATGTCATCGTTGAAGCAGCAGATGCGGTTTTTGTAGCGCTCAAGCAGCGGCATCGCGTTTTTCTGTGCGAAGTCTTCGAACTGTACCAGCGCTTCAGGCCAGCGGCGTTGAATGGCTTGAATCACTTCTTCGACGAACGCATCGTATTCTGCGCCAGTGATGCGTGGATGACGCCAGCCCATGTACATTGGGTCAGCCAGACGTTGTGGGTTGTTGGTACCGACATCGAGCACGATAGGCAGAGTGTAAGCTGGGCTGATACCGCCACACGCGGTGTACAGAGACAACTTACCGATTGGAATGCCCATGCCGCCGATGCCTTGGTCACCCAGACCAAGAATACGTTCGCCATCTGTCACCACGATCACTTTTACGTTGTGGTTGGCGGCGTTGTTCAGCAGATCGTCAATGCGATCGCGGTTGGCGTAAGAGATGAACAGACCGCGACCACGGCGGTAGATGTTCGAGAAGTTTTCACACGCGGCACCAACCGTCGGTGTGTAGATGATTGGCATCATCTCAGAAATATGGTTTTGCACCAGACGGTAGAACAGCGTCTCGTTGGTGTCTTGCATGTTGCGCAGGTAAATGTGCTTGTCCATATCGCTTTCGAAGCTGCGATATTGCTGGTAGGCACGAACTACTTGTTCCTGTATTGTTTCCGTGGCTTCAGGTAATAAACCTTCCAGGTTGAATGATGCACGCTCTTCAGCGGAGAATGCACTGCCTTTGTTAAGAAGAGGGGTACTGAGTAGAGCTGGACCAGCGTAAGGAATATAAAGCGGACGTTTGTCGTTATTCATTTTCGGCCTTTGTAGGGTGGAAGGGAAACCTAAAAATGATAACGGCTTATCAGCTAGGTTGTAAATAGAGAACCCTTAACCTTCAGGAGATTATTCTGCCTAAAGTCAGTAACATTTCCTAAACTTAGCTGTTTTTTGTCAAATCAATACCATTTTGATTTACTATTTATCGAATTTATCTTTAGAGTTTTCTTTTAAAAAATATGCAGTTACTTCCAATTCAGCCCCTCAAAGATACATTTTTAAAGGCTTTGCAACATGATCACGTGATTGTGGAAGCCGAAACCGGTTCCGGGAAGTCAACTTGCCTGCCGTGCTGGGCGGCAGAGCAAGGGCGAGTGCTGGTCATCGAACCGCGCCGAATTGCTTGCACGTCGCTGGCTGAATTTCTTGCGCAGCAGCGTCAAGAAGCGGTGGGGCAGCACATTGGGTACGCCATCAAATTGGAAAACCGTTCTTCGGAACAATCACAGGTGGTGTTTGTGACCCCCGGGGTGGCGCTGCGTTGGTTTGCCGAAGATGGACTCAAATCATTCGATGTCATCATGGTGGATGAATTTCACGAACGCCGCTGGGACACCGATTTGTTGGTGGCACTGCTCAAAGCGCGCCAGCGTCATCGCTTAGTCGTGACCTCTGCGACGCTGGAAGGTGAGCGTTTGGCGACCTATTTACAGGCCAAGCGCCTGCAAGCGAGCGGGCGTATGTACGACGTGAAGATGGAATACCGCGCGTCAGATAGTCGCCAGTTGCCCGATGGACGTTCGCTTGCTGAGCGTGTTAAAGCCGAAGTGCAGCAGGCGATGCTCGCCACGCAGGACGATATATTGGTCTTTCTGCCGGGGCGAAAAGAGATTCAGCAATGTCAGCAACTGCTCAATGGGATCGACGCTTTGTTGGTGGTGTCGCTGCACGCTTCTGTCAGCGAAGGTGAGCGCACACTTGCACTCAACCCGCAGGCGCAACAAAAAGTGGTGCTGGCGACCAATGTCGCGGAAACCTCACTCACCATCCCCAACATCGCTTGGGTGATCGACAGCGGTTTAGAGCGTCGCAACGAGCAGCGCAATGGCCGCACCGCCCTCATTCTCAAACATATTTCCAAAGCGAGCGCCAAGCAGCGCGCTGGCCGTGCTGGTCGCGTGATGAATGGCGTGGCGGTGCGTTTGTATGGTCAACATGCCGCGTTGGATACCGTGACGCCGCCACAATTGCAGCGCGAAGATTTGGTCGAGCCGATGTTAGCGGCGGGCAGTTGTGGTTCGCCATTGCACGCCTTGACCTTCCTTGAAACGTTGCCCGAGAAAACGCTGGCGCAAGCCGCGGAGATGCTTCAAGGCATTGGCGCGCTGGATGAGCAGCTTAACCTGACGGAGCACGGTCGCCGCATTGCGCCGCTGCCGGTTGATGCGCTCTACGCCGATTTGGTGGCGCGCATCACGCCCAAGGCACTCAAAGAGGCAATGATCGATCTCACGGCGGCGCTCGCGGTGCCTGCGAGCCTCTATTCGCTCTCGTCGAATGCAGAGCGACTGGAACAATTGCAGCAGGAAGAGCCGCTGGGGTGCGACGCGCAATTGCTGATTCAGTTGGTGCGTGGACAAACCTTTTCTGGCGTCACGGTCGATGACGAAGCGCTACGGGAAGCGCGCGGGTTGTCCGAGCAGATGCGTGATATTTATGAACTTCCGGAATTGGAAGTCGCTTCGCGTTATCAACATGCCGCTTTGGCCGAAGCGATTGCGCGTTTGCATCCTGAACTGCTGTTTGTACGCCGTGAGCGACGCAGAGAAGCGCTTGGCAACGGGCGTATGGAAGTGCTGACTGGGCGCCATAGCCGCTTCCCAGAACGAGCAGAAGCCGCGTTGGTGCTGGATCAACACAGCTTGCCCGGTCGAGGCGTCAAACAAACCCTGACCCTCGCCACCGTGATGATGCCAGTGCCGCTGTCGCTGATTGAAACGCTGGCGCTGGGGGAATGGCAACAAGGCGAGACCGTGCAGCACGACGGCGCGCTCAGTACCGTGCTCACGTTGCATTATGCTGGCCGCGTGGTGGCAAGCAACACCGTACAAGCCAGCGGCGCGTTGGCGCTGAAACCGCTGGTGGACGCTGTGAAAACCAATGCCTGTTTACCGGGCTTTGCTGAGCAACGCCAGCGTGAAATTGCTTGGTGGAAGTTATACGTGGAGTTGGGGCTGGATGCCAAAACGCAGCAACACGATGACCTCACATTCGACCGCTGGTTTGAGCAGCAGTTGCAGGCATTGGGCGTCGAATCGTTGGATGACTTGGCGATGTTTGAGGCCAGCGATTTGCCGTTCGATGGCATTCCGTACTGGGAACTTGACGACTTTGCTGAGGCGTATCCGTTTGAGCTGGCATTGGGCGATTTGCAACTGACGGTCGAGTACCACATCAAACGCAAGCTGGTGCAGGTGGTATACAAAAGCGGGTTACGCAAAACACTGCCGAAACGTTGGGAATTGCCGCGCTGGAGTGGTTACAAAATCCAGTTCAAAAAGGCGAGTCGAATCGTGGATATTCTGTAAATCGTGAATAAACGACGAATAGTTTTGTTTAAGGCGCGAAATATTAATTCGTCACACACAATATTTTTTGTCTTTGATCAATATTTGTTACCAGTTTGATTTTTATATACCCCATTGGTTGGAATGTGGGGCATAAAAGAATCTTTTTATATATCGTATTGCTATATAAGAATTCCTGCATAATATGGGTATCAAACGAGACCACTGATGTCGGAGGACACATGGAAAAAACCGAACGAATCTCTGTCGTGTTTGATTACACCAGCTTCTTAGGCACCTCTTGTACAAAAAAATGGACTTTTTCAGATGCGCTCGTTTCATTTGCCCCTGTTTTCGGAACGGTGTGGCATGACACAGTGAAAGATGGCAAAAGTCATGAAGAGAGGCTGTGGGACATGGCGCTGCAGCGACTGTCCAGCCGCAGAAGTGATGAGTCCAATCTGGTGACGCTGGTGAAACTGGCCAAGCTAGAAGGGATTGAAGAACTGAAATTGGTGATGCCGTATTCGTTGGATCCGGAGCAAATCGCCGCCATTCAAACGCGTGGTGACGCGCAAATCAAGGTGTGTGCACCGGAAGAATTTATTATCACGTTGTAATCGCATCAGGACGCTCAAGGTGTCCTTTTTTTTCGCAGATTTTCCCGTGGGTTGGCGGTATACTTTGAAAATCGTACCCATGAGTACAGTTTGAGAGTGACCTTGATGCGACCTTCCACGGTTCAAAAACAGACCAATTTACTGCAAGCCGCGACGGCGTTGCTGATCGAACAGGGGTATACCAACACCACGTTAGATCAGATCGTGTTGCAATGCGGCGGCTCAAAGCAGACGCTCTATCGTTATTTTGGCAACAAAGAGGGGATGTTTAAGGCCGTGCTGGCGTATCACCTCGAATCGCTGGAGGCATTGTTTGATTTCTCTGCAGCGTCGCAGACCTCGTTAAGGGCTGGCTTATTGGCTTTTGGTGAGCAGTACGTTCAACGCCTCTGTTCTAATCCACTGCTCGGGCTGTTTCGCATTGTGGTTGGCGATTTTCATCATCACCCAGACATTCCGGCATTCTTTCTCAGCCATGGCCCCGTCGCCAAGCATCAACAACTGGCCGATTACTTACGTCAAACCTATCCTCAAGCGGAAGCGTTTTCCGATGCCGAGCAAGCGGCGCAGGATCTGTTATCGCTGCTGCGTGAGCGTTATTTCTATCAAGCGTTGCTGGGATGCCCATTACCTGACACTGCGCACCTGCGCCAACATGTTCACCGTGTGGTGGACCAGTTTCTTCAAGGTCATGGCCTGGCGCCAATCAGCCACAAATCAGGAGTGACTTCATGCTAAAACTGGAGGCATTGACGTTGTTTCAACATGTGGTGCAATTGGGGGGCATCACGCAAGCTGCCGATTTTCTCTCGCTGCCCAAATCCAGTGTCAGCCGTAAAATCAAAGAACTGGAAGAGCATTACAACGTCAAGTTGATCAATCGCAGTGCTCGCCATTTTACCCTGACTGAAGCGGGGGAAATCTTTCATGCTCACAGCCGTGATGTGTTGACGCACGTCGACGTGCTGGAGCAGGAAATGGCGGCGTACGGGCAGGAAATGAGTGGGAAAATTCGCCTGTTGTGCGTCTCACCGATGATCAAATGTTTGGGGGAATTACTGCGTGAATTTTGCAAAGCATACCCTCATATTCAGTTGGAACTGCACGCTCAGGAAGTGGTGGAGCGCACCATTCCTAAACGGCGCTTTGATCTGCTGGTGCAATTGGGGCAGCCGGTGATCAGTAATTTGGTGGCGCAGCAAATTGGCGCGATGTACGCCGACTACTACGCCAGCCCGACCTATTTGGCTGAATTTGGCACGCCAAATACGCCGGAAGATCTGCTGCACCATCGTTTGATCTTCCGTGAAATGTCGCAAGACGAGCATAAGTTCTGGTGGTTTGAATCGCCGACGCGCAAGCTCGACCTTGGGCGAGCCAACATGACGATTGTTGATTCGCCGGAGATGACATTCACGCTCGCTACCCAAGGTTTTGGCATTGCATTGTTGCCGGACATTCAATTGGCGCAAGCGATTAAAGAAAAGCAGTTGGTGCCGCTGTTTAACCAGCAACACCGCCGCCGTGTGCCCATCAATTTGGTCTATCACGATCGTCAACACATTCCGCGTCGCGTGCGGTTATTGATTGATTACCTCAGTCAGCACTTTGCGCGTGAGGCAGAAAAGCACTTGCTGTTCTGATCTTTCGACCAGCGCAAAAGCGAGCGGAGCCAGAGCGGATTAGTTGTGTGACGCGTTGGCATTCGCCCGCTTTTTGACCATCTTCTTCCCAACCAAAATGATTGGTGCCATGAACGCGATGGCGATGACAAACCAGAGAAAGGTATTGCCCAGCGCCGAGACAATCACTTGTTGGCTGACGGTTTGTTGCATCAACGTGGCGTTGAGGGTTCCTGATGGCAAATGGCCCTGAGCCAGCAGTAACTGCTGTGTTGATTGCGTATAAAATGCCGCCGGATCCGCCCCGAGCTCGCGCGTCAGATCGGTCATCGATTCAGTGCGCGTGACTTGCAACAAACGGGTAAACAGCGCCGAACCGAGCACGCCGCCCAGCGTGCGACACACATAAAATATGCTGATGCCTTCCGGGCGCTGATCGTGACGAAAATGAGCCAACATGGCGATGGTGACCGACACATTGAGTAAGCCGACCCCCAAGCCGCGCAGGCAAATTGGCAGCAAGACGTCATCCGGCCCCACATACGCGGGTAAGCGACTGAACATCACCACTGAAATGACCAGCATCACGACCCCGATGGGGGTAATGATGTCACTGGGAAAGCGATCTTGATTGCTAGCGGCCACGCTGATGATCATCCCCACCACCATGGCAAGCAACGCCGGTAGCTGCACGAACCCTGCTGTTTCATGGCTATAGTTGAGCACACTGGTGAGAAATAGTGTCATCAGCGCGCCGCTGGCGGTTACGCCGAATCCCGCGAGAAAGCCGTTGTACATAAAGACATTGTTGTGCAGGTTGGTCAGCAACGTGCGGCTGCTGGTCGGGCCGTTTTTCTGGCTGGCTTGCATCCATCCCATCGCGAGCAGCGCAACAACTACCACCCCCAGCATGGCATAGTCAAACCGAGGATCATCAAACCAGTTGTAGTAGCTGCCACGCATCATCAAATAGACCAATCCGACCAAGGCGATGGCGCTCAGGACGTAAGCCAGAACATGTGACTTTTGCGTGCGCGCAAAGGGCTGGCACAGCGTCAAGTGATAGCTGATTGCGGCTGCCAACAGCCACGAACCGGCCAGTGGATAAGTGAGCCATTGCCATTCCGCTTGGGTGACGAGCCATGTCAAAAACCACGGGTAGCCACCCATCGGCAGCAGCGTGGAACAGATGAGCACCAGCGCAGCAAACAACGTCATCGCTCGATAGCTGCATTGATCCAAAATCAGCAGGTTGATACTCAACGTGATGAGGCTGACACACACGCCGACGACCACCCACGCTGCGCCATGCACCTCCGGGGATTGGTGCGCGCAAGCGAACACCACCTGGCACAATGCGGCCATGATTAAGCTGACGCGCAGCGTGCGCATGACGCTGACAGAGCGCACAATAAAAGGGGCCGCTAACAGCGCAATTAACTGCGCGGCCGAAAAGGCAATATTGAGGTAACTCAGTTCATCACTCGACACGCCGTTGCTGGCTGCCATTTCAGCGGCCAACGCTTTAAACAGTGCTGATGTGATGCCAACCGGTAACATCGCCGCGAGAATCAGCGCGGCTAACCAAGCTTTACGTTGCATTGCAGCTCTCCTTTAAGGCTGGAGCGCGATACTGACCACGGCGGATAAACCCGGATAGACGCGGCCTTTGAGCGAATCGGGCAGGGTCAGGGTGATTTTTACCGGCACGCGCTGGACCACTTTGACAAAGTTACCGGTGGCGTTTTGCGGCGGAATCATGCTGAACTGCGCGCCAGTTGCGGGCGTAATCGAATCAATCAAGCCAGCAATCACGGTATCTGGATACATATCCAATCGCACATCCACCGCTTGGCCAGCGATCAAATGGCTGAGCTGGGTTTCTTTGAAATTGGCATTCAGCCACACGGTTTCGGGGATGAGCGTGATCGTGCCCATGCCGGGCTGGACAAATTTCCCTTCTTGCACCTGACGATTGGCGATAAAGCCATCTACCGGCGCTTTGACCATCGTGCGTTGTAACGCAATGGTATTCAGCGCCAATTTGGACTGTGCTTGTTTGAGCTGAGCATTCAGTTGTTCGCGTTCGGCGGCCAGCGTGTTGAGCTGTTGATGGGCGGCATCTAATGCTAAACGTGCATTTTTCAGGCTGGCTTTGGCGTTGATCGCTTGGGTGTTCTGGTGATCGAATGCGGTTTGGCTCACCGAGGCTGACTTCAGCAGCTGTTGAAAACGCTGGCGTTCGGATTGCTGAAATTGCGCATTGGCGCTCGCGCCTTCGATTGCTGTTTTCGCCTGTTCAATGCTGACCTGCTGCAACTGCATGCGTGAGGCGTTATTGGCCAATGCCGATTGCGCCACTGCAATGGCAGCCTGAGAGATGTTGACGTTCGCTTGATAGTCTTGATCATCAATTTGGAACAGCGGATCGCCCGCTTTGACCCACTGATTGTCGCGCACAAACAGGTGGGTGACACGGCCGCTGACTTCGGGGGAGACCAGTGTCACGTCGGCTTTGACATACGCGTTGTCGGTGGTGACCCATTGTTGTTGCTGCCAGTATTTCCAGCCGCCAAGCGCTAAGGTGCCCAGCGCTGCCAATGCAATGATTGATTTCTTCATCGTGTCACTCGTTTATAAAGGGAGAAAAGATGGAGAAACTGTACTGGTGAGTACGCTTTGTGGCGAGAAAAATAACTGGAACGTTACTGCCCAAAAAATGGAACGCACGCTTGATTGGGTATATTCAGGGTGTGAAAACAAAAAAGCGAAGCCGAAGCCTCGCTTTTGGGTGACCGATGGGATCAGATAAACAGGAAGAACAGGGTGGTTGCGACAATACCAATCAGCGCATATGGGAACTGCGTGATGGCGTGTTGCATCGATGTACAGCCACTGCCTTGTGCCGACAGCACGGTTGAATCACTAAAGAAACATGAGTGGCTGCCTGCTGCTGATGCAGAGAGCAATGCACCGATGGTCAGGGCCACAGGCACGCCCATTTGCTCGCCCAATGGGAACACGATGGGCATTGCAACCGCAAACAGACCCCAAGACGATGCGGTGGCAAACACTAGGCCAGTCATCACCAAGAAGATGATCGCTGGGAATAGCGAAGGCGACATCCAAGGCGTCACGGTTTCAATCACGTAAGAAGTCAGGCCCAGTTGATCGTTGACGTTTTTCAGCATGAAGCCGCCGATCACCGTGGCCAGCGGCAGCATCATGATCTTGATGCCGTCGTAAATCGCTTCGAACATGGAGTTCACTGGCATCAAGCGTTGCACGCCGTACAGGAAGATGGTGAAAATAATCGCTACAAATACCCCAGCCAGCAGATCGATGTCGAAGTACCAGCTTGCGCCAACCAACACGACCATCGGCAGCGCGAAGTTCATCACGCCCATGGTTGAGTTTGGATGCGCCGTGACATCTTCACCAATCGAAATATCCACACCACCGTCCGGCTGAACTTGACCCGCTTGTGCGCGCTGCTCAGCAATTTTCATTTGGCCAAGGTCTGGAATTTTGTTCATCGCCACCAAGAATACCACCAGCAGCGTTACCCAGCCGTAGGCCATGTAAGGAATCGCTTCGATGTACGCTTGAACGCCTTTTCCGGTCTCTGCCACATTGTTGGCTTCGAGCAACGAACCGAAGAAAATCGCCCAAGTCGAGATGGGGATCAAGATACACACTGGCGCGGCGGTTGAATCAACCAAATAGGCTAACTTTTCGCGGGAAATCTGGTAGCTGTCGGTGATGCGCTTCATGGACGATGAAATCGCGATTGCATTGAGATAATCGTCGATGAAGACCAAAATACCCAGCACGAAAGTGAGCAGCATGGACTGACGCTTGCTTTTTACTTTCGTCACCAACACTTCACTGAAACTGAGAATGCTGCCGCCTTTCTCCAGAATCGTGATCAGGCCACCCATCAGGCCACACACCAAAATCAGCCAGGCGATGGTTTCATCCATCATCACTGACATCGACATGTCGACCACGCCGCCAACTACTTCGGTCGGGTTAAGCATAATCAAGCCGACAATCGCACCACTGAACAGCGCTTCCACCGTGCGGTGGGTCAGCAGGGCGAAGGCCAGAACGAAGACCGTAGGCAGTATGCTGTACCAGCCATATGCCGTATCAGGCTGGTGGTGGGTTCCGATGGTCGCAAAAATGCCAATGAGCACTGCGATACCAAGGACCGCAATCAGACTTTTAAAGTCGAATGCGGGTTGCATCTTGATTGCTGGGTTTTTAGTCGTCATAAATAGAGATCCTTTCTCAATTAGGCTGAATGAAGCATCCATTCCACTTCCAGTGGCGTTACTGCTTGTTCAAACTCCCTCAGCTCCGTGTCTTTACATGCGGTATAAAGCGAAACAAAGTCTTGTGGCAAATACATGCCAATCAGTTCACTGGAACTCAGTGTTCTGAGTGCATCCGCCATGCGCGTTGGCAAAGAGGCTGCGTGTTCATCCAGAGCGGGAGGGCATTGCTCTGGAACGAATTGTTGGCTGGCGAGCAGGCCGCTCAGTACGACGGCTGCAAGCAGGTAAGGGTTCACGTCCGCGCCGGCAATCCGGTGCTCGATGCGGCGGTTTTTGCTGTCACTCATCGGGATTCGAAGGGCCACACCACGATGGTTTTCTGCCCAGTCTGCCCGGGTTGGGGTGTACATCATCGGGCAGAAGCGTCGGTAGGAGTTCACATTCGGACAAAGTAGTGCCATAGATTCCGGCATCATGGCAAGCATTGCGGTTAATGTTTTGTAAAAAAACGGGCTGCAATCACCATGGGTGTCCGAGAAACGATTCTGGCCGTGCTCGTCTAATACACTCAGGTGAATATGCATGCCATTACCCGCTTCGTCGGCGAACGGCTTGGCCATAAAGGTCACATCAAACCCATGTTTGAGCGCCACTTGGCGGATCAGACGCTTGGCATAAATCACCTGATCGCAGGCATTGATGACGTCAGCTTGATGGTTGAAGTTGATTTCGAATTGGCCCGGAGCCGATTCAGACAGTGCGCCAGATGTATTGAGGCCCTGAGCTTGCGCGGCGATGTTGAGGTCGCTGAGGAAGTCGGCGTAATCGTCCAGATTTTCGATGTTGTACACATCCGATTTGAATTCGCGTCCCTGATGAATCGGGTTGACGGGAGGTTGGATTTCGCCTTTGTCGTTGCGGTTTTTATCGATGAGGTAGAACTCAAGTTCAATCGCGGTGACTGGGAAGAGGTTGTTTGCGTGTAAGCGTTCCATCATCTGAGACAGCACCACACGCGGTGACATCAGTGTCTCTTTTTCCCCTTTGCGGTCCATCATATTGAGCATGATCTGGCCGACTTCGGGGTTAAAGGTTGGGGTTAAGGTGCCTGCAATCGGATAACAAATATGATCCGGTTCGCCAATCGCTTCTCCCAATCCCGCTTCTTCCACCACCTTGCCATGCACACTCAATGACAGTGTGGAGAGTGGCAGATAGACGCCTTTGTCCACTTTATCGAGCGCTTCAATGGGGATGCGTTTGCCGCGTGGTCGCGCATTGATGTCGGGAAAAATGAGATCGATGAAACGAATCTCGGGCCATTCTTGTTTAAAATTTTTAACTTCTTGTGTGAATCCGTCCATTTTCAGACACTCCGTATGGCTGATATGTAACTTATATTTAACAAGCTTTGTGTTTTTGGCAATAATTAATGCCTTTTTGGTAGAAATTTTTAACGAAGATCATATTTTGTGTCTTTTTTGTTAATTTCAGGTTGTGCTTTTGGTTTTTGGGTTTTAGTTTGGTAAATATATTGAACAAGCGAGTAGGACGTCGCGATGAATAAAGAGAACGGAATGACGAAGCCCGTGATTGGCGTGATTTGTTGTCGTAAGCAAGTAGAAGGGTATGACGTACAGAGCGTGAATGAGTTGTATCTGAATGCGGTTCGTGATGCCGGAGCTTCGCCACTACTGTTGCCAGCAGGCGCGGATGCGCAAGAGCTCAAACAACTGCTGAGCATGCTGGATGGTGTGCTACTCACCGGCAGTCACTCGAACGTCGCCCCGCATCGTTATGCGGCCACGCACGATGAACCGAAAACGGATGAGTCTCGTGATGCGTTGTCGTTTTCACTGATTGATCACTGCATCGAACAAGAGATTCCGCTGCTGGGTATCTGCCGCGGTTTTCAGGAAATGAATGTGGCTTTGGGCGGCACACTGCACCCGAAAGTGCACGAGACCGACGGCTTTATGGATCACCGCGAAAGCGCGAGTTCGGATTTCAATGAAAAATATGCTGACGTGCATACGGTAAAAATATCTTCCAACGGCAGCTTTGCACATTGGCTGAATGCCACGCAGGAAATCGACGTCAATTCGCTGCATGGTCAAGGGGTCAATCAATTAGCGCCGCGTTTGACGAAAGAGGCCGAAGCGCCGGATGGATTGGTTGAAGCCTTTAGCCTCAAGGGTCATCCGTACTTCATTGGTGTGCAATGGCACCCAGAATGGCAATCTCGTCAAAGGATCTTTTCCAGAATTCTATTCGATCGGTTTATCATAGCCGCTTCGGAACGTCGGAGTCTTATAAATGGAAACGGATTCAATTGGTCAAAAAATTGCGCAACTGCGTAAGGAACACAAATTATCTCAACGTGAACTGGCGGAAAAAGCCAATATAACTCACAGCGCCATCTCGTCGATTGAGAACAACAAAGTGAGTCCTTCTGTCAGTTCGCTGCACAAGATTGTGAAAGTATTCAATCTGTCTCTGTCCGAGTTCTTTACTCAGGATCAAGAGATCGATGATCGCCCTGTGGTGATCGCGCCGGAACAGTTAATTGAGATCGGTAACGAACGGGTATCGATGCGATTGGTGTGTGATGGGCGTGATAAACGCCGAATGGGTTTCTTGATTGAGTGTTTTCAACCTCATACCGATACCGGTGTGATCAGTATTAAACACGAAGGCGAGGAGAGCGGAACGGTACTCGAAGGTGAAATTGAACTGACTCTGGGCGATAAAACTTATGTGATTCGCGAGGGTGAGTGTTACCTCTTCGATACCAACGTGCCTCATAAATTTACCAATAAAACGGATAGAGTTTGCCGGATCATTAGTGCTCATACGCCGCCAAGCTTCTAGACGTTTTCTTTGTTAAGGAAGCGTGATGAAAACTCAACAGCAATGGATGGATTTGCGGCAGCAACACAATATTGAAGGACGAGCCTTCATCAATGGTCAATATCAGGATTCACTCAGCGGCGAGACGTTTGAAGTCATCAACCCCGCCACTGAAGAAGTCATCGCCTACGTGGCACGATGCAATGATCAGGATGCGATAGCCGCAGTTGAGTATGCAAAGGGCGCTTTCCGAAGCGGAGAATGGGCCGGTCAGTCACCGGCCGCGAGAAAACAAGTTCTGCTGAAACTGGCCGATCTGATTGAACAGGAGAGAGAGACTCTGGCGCTGCTGGAGACCTTAGACACAGGAAAACCCATCAGTCACAGCTATCAGACTGACATTCCGGGCGCGGCTGCCTGCCTCCGTTGGTATGCGGAGGCCATCGACAAAGTGTATGGCGAAGTCGCGACCACCGAACACAATGTTCACGCCTACATTACACATCAGGCGGTCGGTGTTGTGACCGCCATCGTTCCTTGGAACTTCCCGTTGTGGCTCGCGTGCTGGAAAATTGGTCCGGCATTGGCGGCAGGCAACAGCGTGATCCTCAAACCGTCCGAAAAATCCCCGCTGACTGCAATTTTCCTGGGTCAACTGGCGCAACAAGCCGGGCTGCCGAACGGCGTCTTCCAAGTCCTACCGGGCTTTGGGCACGAAGTGGGCGATGCGCTGGCGCGTCATCATGACGTCGATTGTATTGCGTTCACCGGTTCCACTCGCATTGCGCGCCAACTGATGATCTGCTCAGGCGAGTCCAACATGAAGCGCGTGTGGGCGGAAGCGGGCGGTAAGAACGCCAATATCGTGTTCGCCGATTACAAAAACTTAGATAAAGCAGCGCAAGAAACGGCTGCTGGCTGTTTCTACAATCAAGGCGAAGTCTGCGTTGCGGCGACTCGTTTGCTGGTACACGAGAGCATCAAAGATGAGTTTGTCCGCAAAGTGATTGCCGCCAGCGAAGCTTTCACCCCGAAAGATCCACTCGACCCAAGCAGCAGCATGGGTGCGCTGATTGACCAAGAGCACAAGAACAAAGTGCTGAGCTACATTCGTCAGGGCGTGGACGAGGGCGCAACTCAATTATGCGGCGGCAGCGTGCAATGCAAAGGCGCGTTTGTGTCACCAGTCATTCTCGACAATGTCACCAACGACATGACCGTGGCGCAGGAAGAGATTTTTGGCCCGGTATTGTGTGTGATTCCATTCTCAACCGAAGAAGAAGCGATTCAGATTGCCAATGACTCCCCATACGGATTGGGCGCAGCATTGTGGACTTCTGATCTCGACCGCGCTCACCGCGTGGCGCGCAAACTAGAGGCCGGTTCGGTGTGGATCAACAACTACAACGAAGGCGACATGACGGTGCCATTCGGCGGGTTCAAACAGAGTGGCAACGGACGCGACAAATCGCTGCACGCATTGGAAAAATTTACGGAAGTGAAGACGACCTGGCTACGTCTGGGCTCGTACTAAAAGGAGTTAGCTGTGATTAATCATACCAGTTCATATTACGCCGCAACGGCGAATTACCATCGTGATTTCCCTGTGCTTGAAGGCGACATGGAGTGCGATATCTGTATTGTTGGCGCTGGATTCAGTGGCCTCTCTTCAGCGCTGCATCTGGCGCAGAAAGGTTTCAAAGTCGTGGTGCTGGAAAGTGCCAAAGTGGGCTTTGGCGCCACCGGTCGCAACGGCGGCCAAATTGTGAACAGCTACAGCCGTGATGTCGACGTGATTGAGAAACGTTACTCACCGGATGTGGCGCAATCACTGTGCAACATGATTTTCGAAGGCGGCGACATCATTCGTGGCCTGATCAAAGACCATAACATCGATTGTGATTACCGTCAGGGCGGCCTGTTTACTTCGGTCAACAAGAAGCAACAAGCTGGGCTGGCCGCGCACAAACATCATTGGGAACGCTACGGCAACCACGATCTGACACTGCTGGATAAACAAGAGCTGCAAACCATGATCGGCACCGACGCCTACGAAGGCGGCTTGCTTGATATGCGTGGCGGTCACATTCATCCGCTGAAACTGGCGCTGGGTGAAGCTGAAGTGATTTTGTCTCTTGGGGGGCAGATCTTTGAACAGTCGGCAGTCACACGCATCGAAAAAGGGGCGAACCCTGTTGCGCACACGGCGAACGGGTCGGTCAAAGCCAAATATCTGGTGTTGGCTGGCAACGCATACCTCGGCGGTTTGGCGCCCAATATCAGTAACAAGGCGATTCCGTGCGGCACTCAGATTGTGACTACCGAAGTGCTGAGTGATGAATTGGCAAGCGAGCTGCTACCACAGCGTTACTGTGTCGAAGATTGTAACTATCTGCTGGACTATTTCCGCCTCACGGCCGACAACCGCATGCTGTTTGGGGGTGGTGTGGTGTACGGCGCGCGCGATCCAAACGACATCGAAAAACTGATTCGTCCGAAGATGGAAACCGTGTTCCCACAACTCAAAGGCAAGAAAATCGATTTTGCTTGGACGGGCAACTTCCTGCTCACGTACTCGCGCATGCCGCAGTTCGGTGCCTTTGCCGATAACATCTATTACCTGCAAGGCTACAGCGGCCATGGTGTGACGTGCACGCATCTGGCGGGCAAATTGCTGGCAGAAGCATTGACTGGTCACGCGGAACGTTTCGATGCCTTTGCATCGCTCAAACATTACGCCTTCCCGGGTGGCCGCCACTTCCAAGTGCCATTCACTGCGCTCGGCGCGGCGTACTACAACCTGCGCGACAAATTAGCGATTTAATCAGCCTGCGAGTAAAAGGAACAATCCGATGTCTAGAAACGTAACCTTTGCGTGTGTTCAATTGGCGATCTCTTGGGATGTGGAAGAGAACCTCAACAAGATCCGTCTAGCGGTGGCGGAAGCTGCGTCACATGGCGCGAATGTGGTGGTGCTGCAGGAGCTGATTGCCGCGCCGTATTTCTGCAAAAAGCAGGAAGCGAAATATTTCTCGCTGGCCGAAGAAACCGACCAGTGCCGCCTGATTAAAGAGATGAGCCTGTTGGCGAAAGAGTTCAATGTGGTGATTCCGGTGTCTTACTTTGAAAAAGCAG
The DNA here is from genome assembly GCF_043106745.1 of Vibrio sp. CJQ_6. Lineage (NCBI taxonomy): Bacteria > Pseudomonadati > Pseudomonadota > Gammaproteobacteria > Vibrionales > Vibrionaceae > Vibrio > Vibrio sp. CJQ_6. The sequence continues at coordinate 308,657 of NZ_JBICMV010000012.1, forward strand.
GGAATAGCTTTTTCAACTCACTGGTGATGGTGGATGCGGACGGCACCGTGCTGGACAACTACCGCAAATCGCACATTCCGGATGGGCCGGGTTACAGCGAAAAATTCTACTTCAGCCCTGGCGATACGGGCTTCAAAGTGTGGGATACCCGTTTTGGTCGCTTTGGTGTTGGTATCTGTTGGGATCAGTGGTTCCCTGAGTTGGCGCGCAGCTTGGCGCTCGCGGGCGCAGAAGCCATTTTCTACCCCACTGCGATTGGCTCGGAGCCACAAGATCCCACGCTGGATTCACGCGACCATTGGCAGCGCACCATGCAAGGCCACTCGGCGGCGAATTTGGTGCCGGTGATTGCGTCTAACCGCACCGGCGTTGAAACCGATGATGGCATCGAAACCACCTTCTACGGCTCATCATTTATCACCGACCACACCGGGAAGAAACTGGCGGAAGCGGAGCGCCATGAAGAGACCATCCTCTATGCGACCATCGACCTTGAGCAGACGGCTCAAGCGCGTCATAGCTGGGGCTTGTTCCGCGACCGTCGTCCGGATCTTTACGGCGCGATTCAGTCGCTGACCGGACAATAACGCGGAGGTCGGATATGGAACTTACCGGCACACCTCAACAGAACGGATTTTACTTCCCGGCCGAATTTGCGCCACAGGAGCAAGTGTGGATGGCGTGGCCGTTTCGCCCGGACAACTGGCGCGACAACGGTGAGCCTGCGCAGCGCGCTTTTGCGGATGTCGCGATGGCGATCAGCCGCAAAGCCAAAGTCACCGTCGCGGTCACCGCGGACTATCTTGAGGCGGCGCGTGCCTTGCTACCTGAGCCGATTTCGGTGGTGGAAATGGCATACAACGATGCGTGGATGCGTGATATCGGCCCGACGATGGTGGTGAATGCTGACGGCGAACGCCGCGGCATCAGCTGGCAATTCAATGCGTGGGGCGGTGAATACAATGGTTTGTATGCACACTGGCGTGAAGACGACCAAGTGGCGGGGCAGATCTGCAATCAACTGAATGTCGACCACTACCAAGCGCCGTTTGTGCTGGAAGGCGGCGCGATTCACACCGATGGCGAAGGCACGCTGTATACCACGGAAGAGTGTTTGTTGTCTCCGGGGCGCAACCCGCATCTGAGCCGTGAAGCGATTGAATTGCAACTGGCACAATATCTGGGCATTCGCAAAGTGATTTGGCTGCCGCGCGGTCTGTTTAACGACGAAACCGACGGCCATGTCGACAACCTGATGCACGTGATTGCGCCGGGTGAAGTGGTGCTCAGTTGGTGCGACGATGAATCTGACCCGCAGTATGCAATTTCGCGCCAAGCATACGATGTACTCAAGCGTGAAACCGACGCACAGGGCCGGCGCATTGTGGTGCACAAGTTGCCGATTCCCGGGCCGCTCTATCTGGATGAACATGAAGCTGCGGGCATTGCAGCTTCACAAGGGATGAAGCGCGCGGCGGGTGAACGACTCGGCGGCTCATACGCGAATTTTCTGATGTGTAACCAGAGCATTTTTCTGCCGCTGCTGGATGACACGATGGACAAGCAAGCGATCGCGGTGCTGCAAACGGCGCTGCCCGATTACGAGATCATTGGCGTCGCCACGCGAGAAATCCTGCTCGGTGGCGGCAACATACACTGTATTACCCAGCAGATTCCCGCCGCTCGTTAATACGTCACTCAGGTAAACAAAATGGAACAGATAAAAAATAAAGCGCTGCTGGCGTTCCTTGGTGAACCCTGCGGCATGGAGTTGGCCGTCTCAAATCCGGCGACCGGCGATGTTTTAGGTTACCTTCCGACCCAAAGTGAAGGCGAAATTCTGGATGCAATTGAACGCGCACATTTGGCACAAAAAGCATGGCAAACGCGCACCGCAAAAGAGCGCGGCGCCATTCTTGAACGTTGGTATGACTTGCTTATGGCCAATCAGGATGACCTCGGTCGCCTGATGACGCTGGAGCAGGGCAAGCCGCTGGCGGAAGCCAAAGGCGAAGTGGCGTACGGCGCCAGCTTCATTCAATGGTTTGCTGAAGAGGGCAAACGCACGTACGGCGAGTCGATTCCCACACCGGCCAGTGACAAACGCATCGTCACCATCAAACAGCCGATCGGTGTGGCTTGCGCCATCACGCCGTGGAATTTCCCGATTGCGATGATCACCCGCAAAGCGGCGCCAGCACTGGCGGCCGGCTGCGCGTTCATCTGCAAGCCGGCCAACCAGACGCCGCTGTCGGCATTTGCGGTTGCAGAGCTAGCGTATCAGGCAGGTGTGCCGCGCGATGTATTGCAACTGGTGGTCAATGAATCGTCGTCCATGATTGGTGAGCTGTTTACCACCAGCCCGCTGATTCGCAAGTTGTCGTTCACCGGATCGACGCATGTCGGTCGACTGCTGATGGCGCAGTGCGCAAGCAGCGTAAAACGCATGTCGATGGAACTTGGCGGCAACGCGCCGTTCATCGTGTTTGATGATGCGGACATTGAACTAGCAGTGAAAGGCGCGATGGCATCGAAGTTTCGTAATGCCGGGCAAACCTGTGTGTGCGCAAACCGTTTCTACGTGCATGATTCCGTCTATGACGCGTTCGTCAATCGTTTCAAACAAGAAGTGGAAAAGCTCGTCGTAGGCAATGGCTTGGATGATGGCGTGACGGTCGGCCCGGTCATTGAGCAAAAGGCCAAAGAGAACATTCTGGCGCTGATTGAAACTGCAGTCGAGCAGGGTGCGACTCAATTGACGGGCAAAGCGTCGCTGGATGGTCTGTTTATTCAGCCGTGCATTCTGACGGATGTCCGCCACGATATGGACATCGTGCAGGAAGAGATCTTCGGCCCGGTTGCGCCGGTGATTCGTTTCCACAGCGACGCTGAACTGATTGAGATGGCCAACGACACCATTTACGGCTTGGCGGCGTACTTCTACAGCCAGAACATTGCCCGCATTTGGCAGGTCGCGGAAGCACTTGAATACGGCATGGTCGGCATCAACGACGGCATGATTTCAACGGAAGTCGCGCCATTTGGCGGCGTCAAACAATCCGGCATCGGCCGGGAAGGTGCCAAACAAGGCATCGATGAATATCTGGACATCAAATACCTCTGCTTTGGCGGACTCAAAGGATAAGGAACATAGCGATGAATAACTCTCAATGGCAGGAAAGAAAGCAGCAGGTGATCGCCAATGGTATGGCGAACCTGAGTCCGATTTACGTGGAAAAAGCAAATAACGCGCAGTTGTGGGACATCGAAGGCAATCGTTACATCGATTTCGCTGCGGGGATTGCGGTCAACAACACCGGCCACTCGCACCCGCGCATTGTGGCTGCCGTGACCGCGCAATTGCAGCGTTTCTCCCACACCTGTTCGATGGTGACGCCGTACGCGTCATTCATCGAGCTGGCTGAGGCGCTGACCCGCCGCGCGCCGGGCCCTTCAGAGAAGAAAGCGATCTTTCTGACCACTGGCGCTGAAGCGGTGGAAAACGCCGTGAAAATCGCGCGTGCTCATACTGGCCGATCGGGCGTCATTGCGTTTAAAGGCGGCTTCCATGGCCGCACCAACATGACCATGGGACTGACGGGTAAAGTGGCGCCCTACAAGAGCAGCTTTGGTCCGTTCCCGGGCGAAATTTTCCACGTGCCGTACCCAAATGATGTGCACGGTATTTCTATTGAGCAAAGTTTACAGGCGCTGGATGATCTGTTCGCGTGTGATATCGAGCCCTCACGTGTGGCCGCGATCATCTTTGAACCTGTGCAGGGAGAGGGCGGCTTCTACGCCGCTCCCCCAGCGTTTGCTCATGCACTGCGTGAGCTGTGTAATCGTCACGGTATCATGCTGATCGCCGACGAAATTCAGACGGGTTTTGCTCGCACCGGCAAACTGTTTGCCACCGAATATCTGGGCGTTGAGCCGGATCTGATGACCATGGCCAAAGGCATTGCAGGTGGTTTCCCGATTTCAGCCGTGGTGGGGAAAGCACAAGTGATGGATTCGGCAGCGCCGGGTGGCTTGGGCGGCACCTATGCGGGTTCTCCGCTCGGTTGTGTGGCGGGTCTGGAAGTGCTCAAGATCATCGAAGAAGAGCGTTTGTGTGAAAAAGCGCTGGATATCGGTGAAGTGATGACAACTGAACTGAAATCGTGGCAGCAACGCTGGCCCCAAATCGGGGATGTGCGCAATTTGGGCGCAATGATCGCGATGGAGTTTATTGACCCGAACGATGGCAAACCGATGGCCGAACTGACGAAATCGTTGGTGGCTGCGGCGCGCGATCAGGGTGTGATCTTGCTTTCGTGTGGCGTGAAAGGCAACGTGATTCGCTTCCTGCCACCACTGACGATTGAGGCAGATGTACTGCGTGAAGGCCTAGACAAAGTCAAGCAAGCGCTGAGCACACTCATCTAACCGATGTTGATTTCATTGAGGCTGTTCGCAGGTATGGCCTGATGATCAGAAGAACGCGATGGGTGGGTATCCATCGCGCTCGCTTGACATCGACACCAACAAAAACGGTCCGGCTGAATCAGCGGGACCGTTTTTCTATTTCATGCGGGATGAAACACTTAATCGATCAAACCGTACTCTTTTGCCAGTACGTCGATGATTTCCTGTTTTGGATTCGTGCTCAGCTCAATCGGATGGCCGACGATTTTCTCGGCAATACCAAGGTAAGTGCGCGAGATGTCCATCAGTGATTCTAGAGGTAACGCGTTATCACGTGCGAGTGCTTCACGCTCAGGCATGCGCTCTTTGTTGAGCAGAATGTCTGGATCTGGGAAGTAGTTCAGCAGGAACTGACGGAACCCTTCTTTTGAGTTTTCGACAATCTTACCCGCTTGGTATTCTTGCGCATCCCAAATGCGAGATGAGTCAGGCGTACCCACTTCATCCATATAGATCAGTTTTTCAACGCCATTGGCATCGGTCACGTAGCCAAATTCAAACTTGGTGTCGACGAAAATCTGACCAATTGCTTTCAGCGCATCACTGATCACGCCAAAGCCTTCTTTCAGCAGTTTTTCGTACAGCGCGATGTCTGACGCTTTGCTGAAGTTGAATGCTGCAAAGTTATCTTCAATGTTCTGACGTGTGATGTTGACGTCGTCCGCTTCCGGTACGCCGGGAATGCCTTTCAGAATGCCTTTGGTTGATGGCGTCATCAGCAGTTCTGGCAGCGCTTTATCTTTTTCCAGACCTTCTGGCAGCGCAATACCACAGAATTCGCGTTCGCCTTTTGAATACGCACGCCACATCGAACCGGTGATGTACTGGCGGCAAATCGCTTCAATCTTGATTGGTTTGGCTTTTTGTACGATCCACACAAACGGGTGAGGGATGTCCAGTATGTGGCTATCGGCTAGGCCATTCTCTTGAAATAGCTTAAACCAGTGGTTTGAAATCGCGTTCAGTGCCGCACCTTTGCCCGGAACCCCGTTGACGCCGCCTTCGGCGTGCCAGATACAGTCAAAAGCAGAAATTCGGTCACTGATCACCATGATGGCCAGTGGCGCATCTTCGGCAACGTTGTAGCCTTTTTCTTTGATCAGGCGACGGCTGTCGTCTTCAGTTAGCCAGTATACCGAGCGGACTTTGCCGCTGTGAACAGGTTGGTTGGTGCGGATGGGGAGGTCGTCATTGACGGCAAGAACTTGGTCAGCAAGGCTCATTTAGACATTCCTATCTTATTTCAAACGTCGTTGAGAGAAGATATCCGTAGCGTAAAAACGGGATGAGATATCAAATACTGAGCGCATCATACCAGAACTATTTTCTGTCGCCAGAGAAAAAGCAAACGTTTGCTTAAATAACTCAGTGCTTTGTCTGGTCACTCTATTTTACAGTGGGGGAATGTGAAGATCAGGGGGAATCCGTGAGCACGGCAGAAAAGCCCTCCGCCGAAACGGAGGGAAAAGACAGTGATAATCATCCTTAATGGAAAGCACAATTAATGGAAAGCGGTCGGCATGCCGGAGAGGAAGAAGACTTCACAGTGATGTTTAGCCGCCAATTGTGCCAGCAATTTTTGGCTGACGATGTCGATGTTGCCCGAGGCCACAATCGCACTGGCGTTGCCGGATTGAATCGCTTTCATCACGATTTCGATTTCGGAGTGAGACTGAGAAGGTTTCATATGAATAATTTTTCCGCACTGTACGTGATGTGCATTGAGCTCATCGTATTGAGGACGCGGGCACTGGGCAGTGTAAAGAATCCACTGTTGCTGCTGCGATAAATTAGCCAGGCGAGACATCATGCCGGTGTTAGCCCCTTGTGGGGTGTAACGGGTGGTGTTGTAAGTGTGGTTTACAAAACGTGTGGTCTTGAAATCTGCGTGAAGCATAATACTGTCCTTTCATACATGCTGTATGTGTATACAGTATTATCAAATGCGGTACTGATCAAGTGATAATTCGCTTATGGAATGCACGAATTCAAATCAATGATGCGCGGTTTTAAGTTTATCCTATTGATTATATTTATTATTTTGTTGAATTTGGTTGTGTGTTTTTTGTTCGCCAAGTGCGATGTTTTGTGATCGCGGTGGTGCTTTACGGTGACGCGAATACTGTTCAACGACCTGTATAGCAAGCAAACCCCTGTATAGACATCCGAAGGGGAATGGAGACGAGGCTTCATTGCGCGTGTTTGACGACGGAGATCGACAGAGACAAAAGAAGAGAAGAAAAAAGAAGATAAAAAGGAGACAAGAACATATACGGAAGGGCGGCGATCAAAAAAGCGCCATCCTGGCGCTCTTTTCTCGGGTTAAGGTCTGAATGCGGCCTGCTGGGCTCGACGTTCTCGCAACGCTTGCTCGGCAATATTAAATTGTCGTACATCCATACGCGCAAATTCATTGCATTTAGCACAAGAGTAGTGTGATTTACCGTCGATATATTCGTGTTTAGTCAGCAGGCTGGGTTGTTTACACCAGTCGCAAATGCCTTCGATTGTGAACATGTTTTCTCCCCACCTGATTCAGGTGTTTAATTCGCGGCGAATTATCGCATAGTCAACTGGGGGAAGTTAAGTGTTTGTTATGGATCTTGCGAGAGTAATCGATTGCGCCATAAGGGCTGCGAGCAATCATGGAAAAACAATATCAGAATAATGAATGTTGAATTAACTACTTATTAACATGGTTAATAATAATCTTTAAGGCGCCGTTCAGACGCTTCATTTCCTCTTCGCTGCCCTTCATGTCGGGATGGTAGATTTTCGACAGTTGTTTGTATCGCACCTTGATGCTGCGTTCATCGGGAAGCTGGCTGGGATGAAAACCAAACATCGCACAGGCCAGTGATAACTTATGATCCTGATTTTGATTGGCTTGCGCGTTTTGCAGAGATTTCAGTTCGCGATAGAGGGTTTCTAACTGGCGCTTTTGTTGTTTAACGATGCCGGATTGCGCGTTGAGTTTGGTGGCATAGTCTTCCTGCTCGTGCGTGGATTGGCGACGTTTGGCCTGTTTGACATAGCGATAAGCCGAGAGCAAACAGACGATCACCAACACCACCAGAACGATGAACAGGTAATCGCTCATCAGACTTTCGGTTTGGTGTTGCGTCGTGGTGGTCACCACGGGTGTGGGTTGGGCGGTGGAGGCGTCGATGGCACTTTCCAATTGTTCGATGGACGACACCTGTCGCGCACGCTGCTGGTTGAATTTCTGCTCCAGTAATTGCGCGTACAATTGCTCCGCTTGTGGGTTGTGTTCGGCGACGCTGTGATACCAAATCTCCGCCATCGCGTCTGGGCTCGGTGATTGCGTTAAGCTTTGATACAACTGCCCGATATGCACAGCAGCGCTCTGATTGCCGTCCACCAAGGATTTGATCAACCAAAAGAGTGCTTTGTGGATGTCTTTGTCTGTGCCAGCTCCGGCGACGTAGGCGTTGGCAAGCTGAACCATTGCGGGCGTGTGGCCGCCTTCTGCGGCTTGTTGAAACCAATAGAATGCATCGTCTTGACTGACAGGCGTGTTATGGCCACGTTGATAATCAACGGCGAGCTGATACTGCGCGTTACGATCGCCCTGATTGGCCAAGGTGATCAAATCTGAAATGTCGGCTTGTGCGCTGAATGTCAGCAGTGCAGTAAGAGCAACGAGCAATCCTCGAACGAAGTGGCGCATACCCGATCACGATCCTTATTAAAAAAGCCCGGCGTTATGCCAGGCTTAAGTCATTGATGTTCAGACACATCCCATCATTGTGGCTGGCTCATTAAATCATTTTAGCGGGAGAATTTGAATCTCAACGCGGCGGTTACATGAACGGCCATCCGCGGTGCTGTTGGTGCACAGTGGGTAACGTTCACCATTGCCACGCGCAATGGCACGGCCTGCGGCAACACCTTGAGACAGTAAGAACGAACGAACGGATTCCGCGCGACGTTCAGACAAAATTTGGTTGGTGGTGTCGCTACCTGTGCTGTCGGTGTGACCGTCAATCACAAGGCTGGTGTCTGGGTATTCGACCAGAATTTTTGCCACACCACGCAGCGTGTTGTGGATAGACGAGTCGAGCTGGTATGAGTTGGTTTGGAAGCCGATGCCGTTTTGCATCCGCAGCACCAATTGGTTTTCGCCCACACGTTCGACTTGAACGCCAGAGTTCAGCAGCTCTTGACGAAGCGCAGCTTCTTGTTGGTCAAAGTAGTAGCCGACGCCACCGCCCACTGCAGCACCCCCCGCGGCGCCGATGAGCGCACGCTGACGACGCTCTTTGGCATCATCACCACTTGCAAGGCCCACCGCAGCACCCGCTAGGGCGCCGAGCAATGCGCCTTTGGTGGCTGAGTTTGTCTCGGTTTCACCGGTGGTTGCGTTCTGTCGCTGCGTTGCTGCACAGCCAGAAAGTGCGATCAACACGGCCAATGCCAGAGTTATTTTTTTCAAAACGTCATCTCCATGAGTCATTATTTTTTCCGCATGCAATAAACGAAAAAACAGCCTTGTCGTCAATGCAAGCTTAGACGATTTTACTCAGGTTTGACGAAGGATTTACTTCAATAACTTAGGCGCTTGAGCGCCATCAATGGGGCGGCTGACCGAAATTCGACGACCTTTTTTCAGCCCAACTTCGTAATCGGCGGTGAGGTTTTTCATCGCTTCACGCAATTGCTGCTTAAAGGTTTCGCGGTCTATGTTTTTGAATTCTTTATCAATATAACTATTGATTTTATTTGCAGATTCTTCATCTGGCGTGATGATCGGCAATTTTTCCAGTGCGCCTTCGACCCAACCCGAGAGGAATGAGTTCACGCGACGCTGCACTTCTGGGTTCGATGTGCCGCTGCCAGCAAAGCTGTTGCGGAATTGACCGGTCTGTTCGTTCATCTCGCGATAGACGATATCAAACGCAAACGCCGCAAAGATGGCGCGGTCCGCTTCGCCGATGAATTCCACGCGTTTCAGGCCTTTGTGATTGAGCAGCACCGCTTCAACGCCAAACTTGGTGTTGATACCGCGAATGACACGCAAAATGGCAGATGAAATCGAAGCCGGCAGCAAGTGCGTCGACTGCGTTTTCCCCATTTTGATAAACTCAATGTCATCTTTGTCCAAGCCATACTTGAGCATCAGGCGGTGCGCCATCTTGATGGCGTTCGCAGCTTCGTTCACGTTGGCTGAATTGCCTAACTCTAGGCATTTCGCGATTTTTTTGAGGGCTTTTTGTTTATCCATCGACATGCGAAAAACGTTTCTACGGCATTAAGAAAAGTTGGCTATTTTAACGTTTCTGTCATGGAATTTAAAGGCGGAGCGCCAATCTCCTCAAAGAATCTCCTCAAAGATTGGCGCGTCAATGGATTACAAACCCAGTTCGTCGAGTAGGTCAGAAGGGTCAACGTCGTTGCTTTTTGCCGGTTCTTTCTTGGTGGCCATTTTCTGTTGGGTGGCTTCAAGAATCGAATCTGGGCTTTCGTCTTCCTGCACTTCAAACTCTTCCAACTGGATGAATTCGGTTTTATCCATTGCCAGCTCAAGGTAGAAGATGTTGTTGTTTTCGGTGGAGAAGGTGACGCGACGTGCTTGCGGGCGATCGAGGTTAGTGTCGACCGACAGAATGACCTGCTTGTTCAGCGACAGCATTTTAGGTTGGTTTTGCGTGATGTTGGTTTGCAGCTCTTTGCGTACTTTCTTGGTGAAATCGCCGACCAACTGGTTCATCAGTTCTCCCAAGACGTCGCCCACTTCATCGGAGGTGTGCAGAACGGCCAGTTCTTCTTCCGGCATGCCCATGTTACGCATGTAGTTCGCGTAGACTTCCAGAGCGGCTTTCGCCGTAAAGTTAATCACGACCAAGCCAGTGAACCCGCCGTCGAACAGAACGAAGCAACCAAAATCAGGTTTCAATGAGGTTTTGTTGATCTTCTGCACCATCGCAGAATAAGAAATGGTTGAACCTGTGGCTGAAGTAAGCACGCTTGAAACTGATTGGCACAGCTTCAATAAAATGTCTTCGGTGGTCACGATTTTATTTTTTTTCATGTATTTGTCCGTAGATGCTAATAAGACGAAAAGCGGAATAAGCAGCGTATCCTTATCGGTCGAAAAGGAGTAGTGCAATGTGCACATTCCCCACCATTCAAACCATCAATCGTGAAGAGAAAACTTCTCAGCTAAACGATTGCGTATGTACTTTGACCCACATTTATGTGTGTTTTGGCTGCAACTTGACCGATTTGGCGTGTCGCCCACAATAAATTCCCTTTCAATTCATTCTGGCATTGAGATTCTGATTTGATCACCTTTTTAAATGTTGTAAAGTGACCTGATTCAAAGATTAATTCCAAAATTAACTCTCAACCCAGAGCTGATCGGATCAGCGCAGTACGGGCAGGAAGCAAATGTTACCAAGACTTCATCTCCAATCCGATGTCGACCCCGTTGTTTTAACCTTTTTGCATGAACTGGAAGCAGCAGGTTTTAGCGGCGACATTGAAACGCAATATTCAAGCCGTTTGGCTGTGTCCACCGATAACAGCGTGTATCAACAGCTGCCGCAAGCGGTGATTCACCCCAAATCGACTCACGACGTCACCCTTATCGGTAAACTTAGCACTAAACCGGAATTCGAGCGCGTGACATTTTCAGCGCGTGGCGGCGGCACAGGCACCAACGGCCAGTCGCTGACTAAAGGCGTGGTGGTGGATCTGTCGCGTCACATGAACCAAATTCTTGAAGTGAATGCCGAAGAGGGTTGGGTGCGTGTGCAGGCGGGCGTGATCAAAGATCAACTCAACGATGCCGTTCGTCCATATGGGTTCTTCTTCTCACCCGATTTGTCCACCAGCAACCGCGCCACGCTCGGCGGCATGATCAATACCGATGCGTCGGGGCAAGGCTCGTTGAAATACGGGAAAACTTCCGATCACGTGTTGTCGCTGCAAGCGGTGTTTGCCGACGGTTCGATGCTCGAAACCGATTTATCACGCGGTTTGCCGAATGCGGGAGAATATGCTGACGTGGCGATGCAGGTGACCGAAACGGTGTGCCGCGAAAAACGCGCGCAAATTGTGGAGAAATTCCCGCCGCTGAACCGTTTTCTGACCGGCTACGATCTGAAAAACGCGATTGATGAAGCAACCGATCAATTTAATATCACCCGCGTGTTGTGTGGTGCAGAAGGGTCTTTGGCGTTCATTACTGAAGCCAAACTGAACCTGACGCGCATTCCGAAAGCGCGCACGTTGGTGAACATCAAATACGACAGCTTTGACTCGGCACTGCGCAATGCGCCGGTGATGGTGGAAGCGAATGCGTTGTCGGTAGAAACCGTGGATTCGAAAGTGTTGAATCTTGCGAAAGAAGACATCGTTTGGCACAGCGTGAGCGACTTGATCACTGACGTACCGGGCAAGACGATGCAGGGCATCAATATTGTCGAATTCGCTGACCAAGATGACGCGCTGGTGGCATCCCAAGTGGCGGTCTTGACCGCTCGCTTAGAGCAAATGGTCGCGAATCAGGAAGCGGGCATTATCGGCTTCCAAGTGTGTGACGATCTGCCAAGCATCAACCGTATCTACAATATGCGGAAAAAAGCGGTGGGCCTGCTGGGCGCGGCGAAAGGCCGTGCAAAACCGGTTCCGTTTACCGAAGATACCTGCGTGCCGCCGGAAAACTTGGCTGACTTTATTGCAGAGTTCCGCCAGTTGCTTGATTCCAAAGGCTTGGCTTACGGCATGTTCGGTCACGTGGATGCTGGCGTGTTGCACGTGCGCCCAGCGCTGGACATGTGTGATCCCAAGCAAGAGCTGATGATGCATGAAGTCTCGGATGAAGTGGTCAAACTGGTCGCGAAATATGGCGGCTTGATGTGGGGTGAGCACGGTAAAGGGTACCGTTCTGAATATGGCCCTGAGTTTTTCGGTGACGAACTATTTACCGAGCTGCGCCGTGTGAAAGCCGCATTTGACCCGCACAACAAGATGAACCCAGGCAAAATTTGTACGCCGCTCGACACCAACTTTGAATTGGTCAAAGTGTCTGATACCAAGCGCGGTTACTTTGATCGCCAAATCGACGTGCAAGTGCGCGACAGTTTCAAGCAAGCGATGGAGTGTAACGGCAACGGCTTGTGCTTTAACTACGACACCAGCTCGCCAATGTGCCCATCAATGAAAGTGACTGCAGATCGCCGCCACTCACCCAAAGGCCGCGCGGGTCTGGTGCGTGAATGGTTGCGCCAACTGACTGAGCAGGGCATCGATATTCTCGATCTGGAAAAACAGACACTGGAAACCGCGCCGACCATCAAAACCATGATTGAGCGTGTGCGTAACCGCATGAACAAGCGTCACGAATACGACTTCTCGCATGAAGTATATGAAGCGATGAATGGTTGTTTGGCGTGTAAAGCGTGTGCCAGCCAGTGTCCGATTAAAGTCGATGTACCGAGTTTCCGTTCGCGCTTCCTCAATATTTATCACTCCCGTTACCAACGTCCGGTGAAGGATTACTTGGTGGCGAACATTGAAAGCATGTTGCCGGTGATGGGCAAAGCGCCGAGATTGGTCAATGGCGTGATCGCGCAGAAATGGGTACAAAACCTGACTGCGTCAACCGTGGGTTACGTTGATGCGCCGCTGCTGTCGGTGCCGACGCTGGCACAGCGCACGCGTCGTCATCCGGTGGCGCACTTTGACATGCAGCGTTTGGCCTCTTTGTCGCAGGCCGATCGCGATCAACATGTGATCATCGTGCAAGACCCGTTCACCAGTTACTACGATGCGGATGTGGTGGAAGATTTCATCGCCTTGGCGGTCAAACTGGGCAAAAAACCGATTCTGCTGCCGTTTAAACCCAACGGGAAAGCGCAGCACATCAAAGGGTTCTTGCAACAGTTCCGCACCACGGCGGCCAATACGTCGGCGTTTCTCTCTCAAGTCGCGGATCTCAACATTCCTCTGGTGGGTGTCGATCCGGCGTTGGTGCTGTGTTACCGCGATGAATACGTGGAAGTGCTGGGCGCTGAGCGCGGTGATTATCAGGTGCTGACCGTACACGAATGGTTGCAACCGCGTCTGCGTGAGTTTGAGGCGCGTGATGCCGGTCAAGAAGAGCCGTGGTATTTGCTGGCGCACTGCACCGAGAAAACCAAAATGCCAAACGCCGAGAAAGAGTGGGGCGCCATCTTTGCGCACTTTGGTGCGACGCTGCAAACCGTGCCCGTTGGGTGCTGTGGCATGGCGGGGACGTTTGGTCACGAAGTGGATAAGCTGCAGATGTCGAAAGACATTTATGGCTTGAGCTGGAAACCCAGCTTAGACAAGTTGCCTAAAGAGCGTTGTTTGATCACCGGCTATTCTTGCCGCAGTCAGGTGAAGCGCTTTGAGCAGGTGAAGCCGAAGCATCCACTGCAAGCGCTGCTGACGCTGCTGTAATCGAAAGCCCGGTATTGCCGGGCTTTCTTGTCTCTGTTGCTGCGAATTGCGGTAGAGTTGGCAGCACGCTGGCACGTTTTGCGTATACTGAAAGCGACATCGAAAGGAGCGGTTATGCGATATTTGGAATTAAAAATACCGCCAGTGGCGCTGTTTCTGATTGCGCTGGTGATGGTGAATCGTCTGGCTCAGGCGTGTCGATTTGCAGATGTGATGTTGCCTTACAAATACGGGGTGTTTGCGGTGTGCTTTGTGTTGTCGGGCGTGATTGGGATCGCCGGTGTGGTGCAATTTCGCCGCGCGAAGACCACGGTGAATCCGACCAAACCGCATGAAGCGTCGACGGTCGTCGATAGTGGCATTTTCCATTACAGCCGCAATCCGATGTATCTGGCGTTGTTATTGCTTCTGCTGGGTTTTGCATACTGGCATCAAAATGTGGTCAGCTTGCTGGTGGTGGGGCTGTTTGTGGTCTACATGAACCGGTTTCAGATTCAACCCGAAGAGCGAGTGCTGACGCGATTGTTCGGCCGGGCTTACACCGATTACAAAGCGCGCGTGCGCCGCTGGATATGAAAAAAGCTCCCAAGGGAGCTTTTTCTCTTTATGCCATGTGAGCAACCGTTAGGCTGCTTTAGCGAACTTTGCTAGGAAGGCATCCTTTCGCTCGTTGAAGCGATTGACCAAATCGTCAATGTCTTCTTGGCTGTAGGGCTTCAGGCCGCTGGCCACCATCCGTTTCACGCCTTTACCGACCACACGGCCTTCTTCTTTAAAGGCGAAGTTTAAGGTCACGAGACCACGCTTACCATCAACATCAAAAGTGGCACCAGTAAATGCAACTTCTGGATGGGTGAGGTCGAGGTGGTCGAATTCCACTTCCATGCTTTCGTAAATCACCAAGGGGCGTTGGCAGTTGATCATCATCTGCTTCTCTTCCATCAGCGGCACCATGATGTGTGGGAAGTTCATGCCTGAAAACTGCACGTAGTTGGTCACCACGTGTTCAATGAATGCGGCGTTGTGGCTCACATCGCCTTCATGGCGCATGTGCAGGTACTCTTTACCTGCTGCATCGATGACGGCGCTTTCTTTGCTGCACTTGTTCTCAATGTGAAGCGCTGTTCCGTCGCTCACCATTCCCGAGAAGTTGAAGTGCATTTTTTGGCTGATGCCTTCTTTTTGCAGCAGAACCGCAAACAGAAGATCGCCCGGCACACAGAAGCGTTTGCTGTCTTCGTCGTGGATAGGGTTGAAGTCGCCCGCCACTTTTTTGGCAAAGTGACTTGCCTGTTCGCGGGTGAATTGGAACTGATGTTCTTGAGATGAGAAGTACGGAGCTAGAAACATAATTTACGCTATTTCGTCAAAACTGCCTCGGATTATAGCCGCATCAAAAGTTTTAATGGTCCAATGAGTGCCAACTTATTGTGAAATCTTAGCTTTGAGCGCAAAAGAGAGACAAATGACATTGATCGTGCTTGTGTCATCTGCGTATTTCTTGGAAAGTCCACGCGGAGGCGGCCATGATGGCGGGTCATCACAAAGCGCATTTACTGTCTAAAATTTGCATCGTTTGCGCGCGGCCATTTCAATGGCGCAAAAAATGGGCACGTTGCTGGGATGAGGTGAAGTACTGTTCGCAGCGCTGTCGGCGTAGTCAATGCGCAAAATAAACGCGGAAATAAACGCACAAAAAAGAGCCCCGCAGGGCTCTGATGGATGCGCAAGATGCAACTTACTGTAAGAAGTGACTTACTGCAAGATCTTACCTACTGAAAGCTTGGCAGAATCTGCTCTGGCATCAGGTGGTTGTGCACCGCCTGCTTCAGCAGTTCGTTGGCATCGGCGATGTCTGGCGCAAAGTAGCGGTCTTTGTCGTAGAACGGCACTTGATTGCGCAGAATTTGCTTCGCTTCTTCCACACGCGCGGACGATTTATTTGGCGCACGGAAGTCCAGACCCTGTGCCGACGCGAGGTATTCCACTGCCAAAATGCCGCGAGTGTTTTCGCTCATTTCACGCAGACGACGCCCTGCAAAGGTCGCCATGGAAACGTGGTCTTCTTGGTTGGCGGATGTGGGCAGGCTATCCACTGACGCGGGGTGCGCCAGCGTTTTGTTTTCGCTCGCCAGCGCCGCTGAAGTGACCTGCGCAATCATAAAGCCGGAGTTCACGCCGCCGTTGTCAACCAGGAATGGGGGCAGTTTGCTCAGCGCGCTGTCGATTAGTAGCGCCATACGACGCTCAGACAGGCTGCCGATTTCGGCAATCGCCAATGCCAGATTGTCCGCCGCCATCGCAACCGGTTCGGCATGGAAGTTACCACCGGAGATGATATCGCCATCGTCGGCAAACACCAATGGGTTGTCCGATACCGAGTTGGCTTCGACTTCCAGAGTCTCGGCCGCATTGCGGATTTGTTGTAGACACGCGCCCATGACTTGAGGTTGGCAGCGCAGTGAATAAGGATCCTGCACTTTTTCACACCCTTGGTGCGAATTGCCAATCTCGCTCTGGTTATCCAACAGGTGACGATAGGCCGCGGCAGCATCCATTTGGCTGCGATGGCCACGCACGCGATGAATACGCGGATCAAACGGGCGGCGGCTGCCCAATGCAGCTTCCACAGACATGGCGCCGCATACGGTTGCCGACGCAAACAAGTCTTCCGCCATAAACAAGCCTTCGAGGGCAAACGCCGTCGATGCCTGCGTGCCGTTCAACAGCGCCAAGCCTTCTTTGGGCGCCAGCGTGACAGGTTCTAAACCGGCGATTTTGAGTGCCTGTAAACCTGAAACAATTTCACCTTTGTGGCGCGCTTGACCCTCGCCCAGCAGCACGGTGCTCATGTGCGCCAGTGGCGCCAAGTCACCTGATGCACCCACCGACCCTTTTTGAGGGACGCACGGGTACACTTCGCTGTTAACCAGCGCCATCAGCGCTTCCAGCACTTCCAAGCGAATGCCTGAGAAGCCGCGGGCTAGACTGTTGATTTTCAGCACCATCATCAGGCGAACAGTTTCGTCGGCCATGAATTCACCAATACCGGCAGCGTGTGACAACACGATACTGCGTTGCAGGATTTCCAGATCCTCGGGTGCAATCTTGGTGTTCGCCAACAATCCAAAACCGGTGTTGATGCCGTACACGGTACGACCTTCCGCAATCACTTGCTCGACAACCTGCGTGCTCTGTTCAATGGCAGGAATCGCGGTCGAATCGAGTGACAGCGTCACAGGTGAGCGACTGATTTGACGCAGTTGGTTCAGCGTGAGCGAACCCGGTTTAATGACTAAATTCAACATGTCCATTGTCCTTACTTCAGTTGAGCCAGCTCGTCGTTCAGCATCGGCAGATCGAGCTTTTGTTCTTTGGCACAGCGTTTTGCGATGTCGTAGCCTGCATCCGCATGACGCATCACGCCTGTGGCTGGATCGTTGTGCAAGACGCGTGCAATGCGTTGTGATGCATCATCACTGCCGTCACAGCAAATCACCATACCGGAGTGTTGGGAGAAGCCCATGCCGACGCCGCCACCGTGATGCAAAGACACCCAAGTCGCACCGCCTGCGGTATTGAGCAGCGCATTCAGTAGTGGCCAGTCAGACACGGCGTCTGAACCGTCCATCATGCCTTCGGTTTCACGGTTCGGGCTGGCGACGGAGCCGGAGTCCAAGTGATCTCGGCCGATGACGATGGGCGCTTTCAGTTCGCCATTTTTGACCATTTCATTGAATGCCTGACCCAAACGTTCACGATCTTTCAGACCGACCCAACAGATGCGTGCTGGCAGACCTTGGAAGTGAATGCGTTCGCGCGCCATGTCCAGCCAGTTATGCAGATGCGGGTTATCTGGGATCAGCTCTTTCACTTTTTGATCCGTTTTGTAGATATCCTCTGGATCGCCAGATAGGGCAGCCCAGCGGAAAGGACCGATGCCTTCACAGAATAGGGGGCGAATGTATGCTGGTACAAAGCCTGGGAAATCAAAGGCATTCTCAACGCCTTCTTCCAGCGCCATCTGACGAATGTTGTTGCCGTAGTCGAGGGTAGCGGCGCCGCGGTCTTGCAGTTCGAGCATGGCGCGAACTTGAATCGCCATCGACGCTTTCGCCGCTTTAACGACTTTCGCTTCGTCAACTTTGCGCATTTCTGCTGCGTGTTCCATGCTCCAGCCCAGTGGCAGGTAACCGTTCAGCGGATCGTGCGCCGAAGTTTGGTCTGTGACCACATCAGGAATGATGTTGCGTTCAATCAGTTGGGGGAAAATGTCTGCGGCGTTGCCCAGCAGACCAACTGAGACTGGCTCATCGGATTCGTAAATGATCGCCAGTGCTTCATCCAAGCTGGTGGCTTTCTTATCGACGTAGCCGGTGCGCAGGCGGTAGTCGATGCGTGATTCGTCACATTCCACCGCAATCATCGAGAAACCGGCCATGGTCGCGGCCAGCGGCTGTGCGCCACCCATGCCGCCCAAACCGCCCGTCAGTACCCAGCGACCTTTTGCGTTGCCATCGAAATGCTTCTTCGCGACGGCAACGAACGTTTCGTAAGTGCCCTGAACGATGCCCTGAGAACCGATGTAGATCCAAGAACCCGCCGTCATCTGGCCATACATCATCAGGCCTTGTTTATCCAGCTCGTTGAAGTGTTCCCAGTTTGCCCAGTGGGGAACTAGGTTGGAGTTCGCAATCAGCACGCGGGGGGCGTTTTTATGCGTTGGGAACACGCCGACGGGCTTACCAGATTGAACCACCAGCGTTTGGTCGTCTTCCAGACGCTCCAGCACTTCGACGATTTTGTCGTAACATTCCCAGTTACGCGCCGCGCGGCCGATACCGCCATACACCACCAGTGAATGTGGGTGTTCGGCAACGTCCGGGTCAAGGTTGTTCATCAGCATACGTAATGGTGCTTCAGTCAGCCAAGATTTGGCGCGTAGTGTGGTTCCGTGGGGTGCACGAATGGTGCGGCTTGTGTCCAGACGGGTACCTTGAGCTTGGTGCTGCGTCATGTTACGACTCCTTTATGTTTGGGTGGCGAACCCCGTTGTGTCGAGTCAGGGTTCGCCGTTTCATTTGTTTGGCTCGTTTTCCGTTGAGCGTTTTCGGGTTTGTTGTTTCGCGTTGGCTGGCCCGTGGCTAACTATCAGCGCACATTTTTCTCGGCCATGGTGTTGGCGATATCCCAACACAATCGGGCCGCGAGGCGGGCGGTTTGATGGTCGATATCGTAAGTCGGGTTGTATTCCGCAATATCGGCAATCATGAGTTTGTTTTTGTAGTGCAGAATCCGGTCGAGATATGGCGTCAGCGTTTCTAAACTCACGCCGCGCGCCGCGGGCGCACTCACGCCCGGCGCAGTCGCGGCGGGGAACACGTCCAAATCGATGGTGAGATAGAGATAATCACAGTCATCGATGAAGTGCTGGAGTTGCGTCATGTGATAGATGTGGTTGGCTTGCGACAGCGCGCGATCTTCCACATACCACACGCCCAGTTCATCGGCGCGTTCAAACAGGGCGGCGGTATTGCTCGCGCGGCTGACACCCAGACAGGCGTAGTGAAAACACCAGTTGTGCTCGGCGCAATAGTGCTGAATCTGATTAAATGGTGTGCCTGAACTCGGTTTGACCGGGGCCAGCGCCGATTCAAAGGCACGCAGGTCAAAGTGCGCATCGAAATTGATGATGCCGATGCGTGGCTGGGTGATGCCTTGCGCATGCAGATGCTGAGCCAAGCCTTGAAATGTCGCCCATGCGACTTCGTGACCACCGCCTAACACAATCACTGGCGTATGAGATAGCGCTTTCGCCACCACGTGTGCGCAGCGCGATTGAGCCTGTTCCAAGGCGTCGTCATCACAATGAATGTTGCCCAGATCATAGAGCGCTGAGCTGCGGTGCCATGCCATGTTGGCCAGCGCCTGTTTGATGAGATTGGGCGACTGAGCAGCGCCAACGCGCCCTTTATTGCGCGCCACGCCGGCATCGCATTCAAAACCGACCAAAGAGACGGCATGGTGTTCGCCTTTGAGTTCAATGGCTTGCAAGCATTGCATCACATGGTGAACCCGTGTGCCCAGTGAGCCATCTTCAGCGTCGTGACGGCCGAGCCATTGGTAGTCATGGGAAGTTTGAGGGACATTAATCATGGCAGAAAGCTCCATCCACAATTCGTGCATGTAAACGAGGAACGCCCACCTGATAGCTGAGATCCGCCGGGTGGTCGATGTTCCAAATCGCAAGGTCGGCATCAAAGCCTGTTGCAACTTGACCTCGTGTTTCTGCAAAGCCCAGTGCTTTGGCGGCGTGAACGGTTACGCCACGCAGCGTTTCTTCTGGGGTCAGGCCGAACAGTGTGCAGCCCATGTTCATCATTAAGGTTAGATCGGCAAACGGCGATGTGCCCGGGTTCATGTCGGTCGCCAGTGCCATCGGCACCTGATAGGCGCGCAATGTCGAAACCGGTGGCTTTTGCGTTTCACGCAGGAAATAAAACGCACCCGGTAGCAGCGTGGCGACAGTTCCGGATTCAGCCAGCGCTTTGACGCCGTCTTCGTCGAGGTATTCAATATGATCCGCTGACAAGCCTTGATAACGGGCGGTTAAGGCCGTGCCACCCAGATTCGACAGTTGCTCGGTATGACCTTTGATCTGCAAACCATGTGCTTGGGCGCACTGAAAGACACGCTCAGTTTGCGCGAGATTAAACCCAACCGATTCACAGAAGACGTCCACGCTGGTGGCCAGTTTTTCTTCCGCAACTTGCGGAATGATGGTTTGACAGACATGCTCGATGTAGTCGTCCGCGCGGCCGATGTATTCCGGTGGCAGCGCATGGGCAGCCAGCAGCGTCGTGGTGATTTTGACCCGGCGGTGATTTTCCAGCGCTTTCGCGGCGCGCAGCATTTTCACTTCGTCGTTGAGCGTTAAGCCGTAACCGGATTTGACTTCGACCGATGTCACGCCGCTTTTTAGCAGGCCATCGAGCCGTGGCAGGGCCAACTCCACCAGTTCATCCACGCTGGCACGACGTGTCGCTTTGACCGTGGAAATAATGCCGCCCCCTTGCGCCGCGATGGTTTGATACGGTACGCCTTGCAAGCGCATTTCAAACTCATTCGCACGGTTACCGGCGTAAATCAGGTGGGTGTGGCAATCAATCAGTCCAGGCGTGACCAGTTTGCCACTGCAATCAATGCGCTTGGCATCGGTGTCGATGGCCTTTGCGCTGATGGCAGTCATTTGACCGTTTTGGATCAACACGTTCATCGGCTCGCTGGGTTGGTAGCCAGCGCTTCCGGCTTGCATGCTGACAATGCGTGCGTTGGTCAGAATCAGTTCCATGTTTCCCTCGGTCAGTCATGCATTGGTCATGACTCAATGAGCACTTCAGCGTGAAGTGTATTTGTCTATTTAAATGTATATACAATTAATAGTGGAAACGAGGGGTGTCGGCAAGGTTGATGTTGCAAAAATGTGATCAGCTTTCGGTCTTCAGGTTTAATTGTCGTCCAGCAATACTTTGGACGTGAGCTTGTATTTAGAACCCGGATGATAGAGCAGGGCAGAGCTGACCAGCTTATCGCCACTCCACGTGCGGCGGTTGAGCAGCAGGCATGGCTCGTTTGGGTTGAGTGCTAGCGTGGCTTTGATGTGGCTATCGGGCACGATGGCTTCAACGGTGTGTTCTATCGCGCTGAGCGGACAGTTTTCTGAGAGGTATTGATTGGGTGTGATGCGCGAGAAATCTTGCTGGAGATAGTGGGGCGCATAACGGGCGTTGACCCAGCGCACTTCCAGTTGCAGCGGCGCATCATTGGCGTAATGAAGGATCTCGCTGTAAAACACCGGCGTGCCGAGCATCACCCCCAACTTGGTCGCGACGCTTTCGTCGGCAATCATCTGTTGCTGCTGCATCACTTTGCTGTGGTAGCGTTTCCCCCGGCTGACCACTTCATCGGCGATGTTGCGAATATCGAGCAGCGGGGATTCAGCTTTCTCTTCCGGCGCGCAAACGAAGGTGCCCAAACGCGGACGGCGCTGCAATTTGCCTTCCGTCACCAAGTCGCGAATCGCTTTATTGACCGTCATTCGGCTGACATTGAACTGCTCCGTCAATGCCATTTCTGTCGCGATGCGATGGCCGACAGGCCAGCGACCGGATTCAATGTTATCCAGAATGAAGTGTTTGATCTGTAAATAAAGGGGAGATTCGGACATTGTGTTCTGCGTGATTAATTTGAATATACAAATAATCTAAAACTGCAAGACAAATTGCAATTGCTGCTGGAGGTTTTTGCTTCAGGGTGTTAGCAAGGTCTGATTTTTGAGGGCGCGTTTTCGTCAACGTATGGTGAAATCAGCACATCGAGGGGATAAATCAGACATGATCGTGAAATATGGCCGTTGAATCTGGTGATTTTCCCCCTGCGATCTCGCATAATCGCTGCGGTATTCGATATTTGCGCCTGCGCAAATTGAGGGTGCAGCGCTGTGTCGACCACAGTGTGGGATTGATTTGAATAAAAGGTGTGTTATGACAGCTCCAACAACCATGACGTTTTTCGCCCGATTTGAGCGCGACATTCTGGCGGGCAAGAAAGTGATCACGATTCGTGACGCCAGTGAAAAAGATTATCAGCCGGGGACGGTGGTGGATGTGAGTACGCTGGAGGAAGGACGTTGGTTCTGCCGCCTGCATATTGAGAGTGTGGAACCGGTTCAGTTCTCGGCGTTGACGGCATATCACGCTGAGCAGGAGAACATGACGCTGGATGAACTAAAGCAAGTGATCAGCGATATTTACCCGGGCATCGAAGAGCTGTATGTGATTACGTACCAGTTGGTGGAATAGCCTGGGTTGAGTAACCGACCGAAAATGAAAACGCCAGCGTGATGCTGGCGTTTTTGAAGCAGATTAATCGCGTTTCCACATCATGTGGCAAGCTTTCTGATCCGGGTCGCGGCTGATGAGCATTCGTGCGAACACATCATCTAATACGTCGTTCTCTTCGTTGACAAGGCCGATGCGTACTTCCGTGAACACTTCCTTATCGACTTCAAAACCAACCTGTTCATCCCAATCATCGCCCACTTCAACGATTTCTGCGGCGCCACGGTCATCAAATTGCGCGGTGAACAGAATCACGTCGGCTGGCTCTAGGTTGTCGGGTGCCATTTCGAGGAAAATATCGTAAGCGGCGTCGATTGCGTCGTCGTAAGAAATTAAATCAGACATGCAATTACGCTCGGCTCATGAATTTACGTTCAGTGGTGTTCACGATCACGCGTTCACCCGTTGCGATGTATTCAGGAACTTGCACCACAAGACCAGTTGCGAAACGAGCTGGTTTAGTACGTGCAGAAGCTGACGCGCCTTTGATTGATGGGTCAGTTTCTTCGATCACCATTTCTACCGATGATGGCAGTTCGATTGCAACTGCTTTACCGTCAACCAGAACCACTTGCATACCTTGAATTTCTTCAGTGATGAACAGCAGCTCGTCTTCGATGTCAGCTTGTTTGAATGTGAATTGAGAGTAATCTTCGTTATCCATGAAGATGCACTCATCACCGTCTACGTAAGAGAACGAAATGTTGCGTTTGTTCATGTCTACGGTATCCAGGAAATCGTCCGATTTGTAGCGCTCATCTACACGTGCACCTGTGGTTAGGTCAGTACAACGCAGTTTGTAGATTTTAGAACCACCACGGCCACCTGGAGTGGTCACTTCGATATCTTTGATCAGTAGCGTTTTGCCGTTAGATACGATCGCAAAACCTTTTTTCAGTTCACTTGCCTTTGGCATGGAATAATTTCCTTCGTTCTTAAATTCGGCGCATTATAACTAAAGCAGTGGGGGAAAAGGAATATCTGAGATGAGACTAAACTCGCTGTTCTTTCGCTTAATGTGTAATTCTTCAGCAACGGATTCGGCAAGGTATTGATTCAACGGTAGCCTTGGGCGAACATAACGCTGTCTCTCCATGAACGGATATTGTTTTTGACCATGAGTTTGCCAGTGATCGATCCCCAACAGCCTTTTCAGCCAGAGTACCAACCGGCGATTGCCGATTTGGTGAAGTTTCTGCGTGCCGGGCTTGGCGAACGTCTACACAGTATCTACTTGTATGGCAGCGTGGCGCGCAAAACCGCGCGGCCGGGCGAATCTAACCTCGATGTGGTGGTGATCACCAAGCGCGGCTTTGACGACAACAAAACTACGCTGCTCAACACCATTCGTTGGCGTTTTCAAAAAAGCTTTCCTTTTATTACCGATGTGTCCGTCAAAACGGCCTTGGTGAGTGATGTCGCGACGCTCGACAGCATTTTCTCGTGGGGATTTATGCTGCGCCACTGCTGCGTCTGTGTCTACGGTGACGATCTGGCCGAATGTTTTGGCCATTACGAACCGAGCTGGGAAATCGCTAAGCACTGGAACCAAGATGTGGGCGACTGGCTGACCTTCTACCGCGATAAAATTGCCAAAGCAGGCAATGCGGCCGAGCAGAGTGCGGCACAAAAGACGATTGCGAAAAAGCTGCTGCGGGCCAGTTATTCGCTGATCATGTACCGCGACAAGCAGTGGTTTGACGATCCGGCGGCGTGTGGCGCGCACTTTTTACGTTACCATCCTGAAAAACAACAAGACGTGGAACGGCTGACGATTCTGCTCAGCGGCCGCGTCATTCCCAAACGCTCGGTCATTGGCCTGCTCGATAGTTTTGGCCCGTGGCTGGTGAAACAGTACGAGAAAACAGAATTTCGTATCGGTTAACCAAGACGAGTTGACTCAAAACAAGCCGAGCTGAGGCGCGCTGATCTGTTCAAACTGACGACCGATGAACGGTAAAATGGCATCGGCAACCGGTTTGAGCTGCTTATCGATGTAGTGTTGATAATCCATCGGGCTGTTCATGTACTCTTTCGGTTCAGGGCCATTCACGGTGATACAGTACTCAATCAGGCCGCGATTCTGGTATTGCAGTGGGCGACCAAGGCGCGCATTGATGTCATCGGCCATGCGCGCGGCGCGGACTTGCGGCGGCACATTTTTTTGGTATTCGTGCAGTTTGCGGCGCAGGCGCTTTTGATACACCAACTCGCTGTCGTATTCGCCAGCCAGCGTTGCTTCCACCGTGGTACGAATGTAGTCATCCGGCGCTTCGCCGTGGAAAATCATCCAGTAAAGTTGGTGTTGAAAACGCTGTGCCAGTGGCGTCCAGTCGGTGCGCGCACTTTCGAGTCCTTTAAACACCATGCGTTCTTTGTCGCCTTCTCCAATCAAACCCGCGTAGCGCTTTTTCGACCCGGTTTCTGCGCCGCGGATGGTCGGCATCAGAAACTTGCGATAGTGAGTTTCATATTCAAGCTCCAAAATTGAGGTTAACGCGTATTCCTGCTGCAGGTGATTCGTCCACCATTGGTTGATGTGCTGAACCAAACCTTGGCCAATGGCATCGGCATCGTGCTGGGCATGTTCACGACCCAGTGAGACAAACGTTGAGTCGGTGTCGCCGTAAATCACTTGGTAGCCCTGCGCTTCAATCAGTTGCTTGGTTTGCTTCATGATTTCGTGCCCGCGCATGGTGATACTGGACGCCAAACGGGTATCAAAGAAGCGGCAACCCGATGAACCGAGCACGCCGTAAAACGAGTTCATGATGATTTTGATCGCCTGCGAGAACGCTTTTTCATTGTTCTTTTTCGCCACATCGCGCGCCGCCCACAAGGTTTCGATCATCTGCGGTAGGAAATGTTTGCTGCGGTGGAACTGGCCGCCGCGAAAGCCGGGAACGGCTTGGTCGGGTGCGTTGCCCAGCGGTTGTTGCAATCCTTCAATTAACCCCATTGGGTCAATCAAAAATGAACGAATAATCGACGGATACAGGCTCTTAAAATCAAGGACTAGCACCGAGTCGTACAACCCGGGAATGGAATCCATCACATAGCCGCCGGGGCTGGCGAGCCAATCTTCGGAGTGCAGATTCGGTGCGATGTAACCCGCTCGATGTAACTGGGGCAAGTAAAGGTTGGTGAACGCTGCAACGGAGCCGCCAATGCGGTCCAATTCCACCCCTGTCAGGCGCGAGCGCTCAATGGCGAAATCCAACAGGTGCGTCTGGGTAAAAATCTTATTCACCAGCACGCAATCTTGCAGGTTGTATTTCGCCAGCGAGGGTTTGTCTTCACGGTACATGCGGTTGATTTCATCCATTCGGTCATGCACGTTGTGAATCTCTTTGCCTTCGCCGAGTAATTCTTGCGACACCGATTCCAATGACCAAGAACGGAAGTGATACGTGGCGGTTTTTAGCGTGTCGATACCATCGAGCACCACGCGACCGGGAATGGTGATGAAGCCTTGTTGCGTTTGACTGGCACTGCGAAAGAAACTCGGTTGTTTGGCGCGCCCCAACATCAGCTTCATCTTGTGCCATTCGGCCCGTTTGTGCAGCAAGCGAAAGTCAAAATCAATCACATTCCAGCCGATAATCACATCGGGGTCGAAACGCTCAAACCACTCAATCAGCGCCTGCAGCAGGGCGTATTCATCGGCAACCCATTGAATCGGCGTGTCGGCTTCTTGCGGTTCCCCAATCATGATCACGCGGCTATCGAGCGGGCTGTCGAGCCCGATGGAGTAGAGAATACCTTTCTCGGAACATTCCAAATCCAATGACACCACACTCAGCGCGGGCAGGTAATCGCCCTGACGGCATTTTGCCTGGCGCACTTGACGGTAATCGGCATGAGGTGTGATGTTGCCGGTAAATTCAACGCTGCCTTTGACAAAGCGCTCCATTAAATAGCGATCGGCAAGGCGAATGTCTGCTTCCAGCGTCAGCAGTTGCGCTTGTTCCAACTGGTGGGCTAAAGATTGCGCGTGTTGGATTTGAATGCAGTAACACGCGGCCAGCGGTTCTTGGTCGAATGATTTCAGCGGCAGCGGGCGAATCTCCACGGTGATCTGATGCTGCTGGGCGATCGCCTGCGCTGCATCGATGTCCTGCTGGCGAATAAAGAACACCGGTTGCTCACCACGAATGATCAACTGCGTGGGGCCTTGGTCGGTGGCGAGCCAGAGTTCAATCTGGGTTTGGCCTTGGATATCACGCGCTTGTCGAGTTAATAAGAAGCCTTGCTGAATACTCAAATCGCTATTCCGGTATTGATATTAATAACATTCTGTTTGATTGAGCAGAGACTATATCAAAATTCTGAAAGTGGGGAGATTAATGGCAGGAATATCTGCCTTGTCAGCATGATAATTCGTCATATTGGCACGCTTTTTAACCGGAATAATATTCACCAAGTGGCTGAGAATGAGTCAATTTTTATTCGTTACCGGATCCCGTTCAAACTATTGAATGATGACGATAAAAATGACGCAAACGGTTTGATATAATTCTTAACTTGTTGATTTAATAATCGATTCTCAATCCGTGATGGTGAGCAAAAATAAGTGCTTGCTAAACTTTGCGTTTGAGCACATATTCAGAGTAAGAAAATATTCCGAATTTAAGTTAGACTAAGGCAGCCAAGCTGCTATCCACTATCTCAGTGGGTGCAGAGCCAATTAATAAGTGTGGAGATACAAGTTTGATAAGTGTTTTCCTTGTAGATGATCACGAGCTGGTTCGCACAGGGATACGACGTATTATTGAAGACGTCCGTGGAATGAACGTAGCAGGGGAAGCTGATAGCGGTGAAGAAGCAGTGAAGTGGTGTCGTAGCCAACATGCTGACGTCGTACTGATGGATATGAACATGCCGGGTATTGGTGGCTTAGAAGCCACAAAGAAGATCCTGCGCTTCAATCCTGACGTCAAGATCATCGTTTTAACCGTTCATACAGAGAACCCGTTCCCGACTAAAGTGATGCAAGCCGGAGCCGCGGGCTATTTGACCAAAGGTGCAGCACCTGACGAAATGGTAAACGCCATTCGTGTGGTGCACAGTGGTCAACGTTATATTTCTCCGGAAATTGCCCAGCAAATGGCGTTAAGTCAGTTTTCACCCGCCTCCGAAAACCCATTTGCCGATTTGTCCGAACGTGAACTTCAGATCATGCTGATGATCACCAAAGGACAGAAAGTGACTGATATTTCGGAACAATTGAATTTAAGTCCGAAGACGGTCAACAGTTATCGTTATCGACTATTTGCGAAGCTCGACATCAGTGGTGATGTGGAACTGACGCATTTGGCGATTCGACACGGAATGCTCGACACTGAGAAGTTATAAGTGTCTTCATTTGATTCGACCTCCTTTCTGAAAACAGTAACCAATCAGCCCGGCGTGTACCGCATGTACAATGCCGAGGCTGAGGTTATTTATGTCGGTAAAGCCAAAGATCTCAAAAAGCGTCTTTCCAGTTACTTTCGCAAGAAGATAGACAGCGAAAAAACACGGGCGTTGGTGACGCACATCGAGAAAATCGATGTGACGATCACGCATACCGAAACGGAAGCGCTGATCCTTGAGCACAACTACATCAAGCAGTACCTGCCAAAGTACAACGTGCTACTGCGGGATGATAAATCCTACCCATATATTTTCATCAGCGGTCATCGTCACCCGAGGCTGTCGATGCATCGTGGTGCCAAGAAACGCAAAGGCGAATACTTCGGCCCGTATCCGGATTCCGGGGCGGTGCGTGAAACGCTACACCTGATTCAGAAGATCTTTCCGGTGCGTCAATGCGAAGATACGGTTTACAGCAACCGAACACGCCCGTGCCTGATGTATCAGATCGGTCGCTGTGCAGGGCCTTGTGTCAGCAGCATTATTTCTGATGACGACTATGCCGAACTGGTGAACTACGTGCGCCTGTTTTTGCAAGGCAAAGACAAACAAGTGCTGGAAATCCTCATCGATAAGATGGAAAAAGCCAGCATGGGATTGCGCTTTGAAGATGCGGCTAAGTTTCGCGACCAGATTCAGGCCATTCGCCGAGTGCAAGAGCAGCAATTCGTGTCTGAGGACAGCATGGACGACATGGACGTGCTCGGTTTTGCGCAGGAAAAGGGCATTGCCTGTATCCATATTTTGATGATTCGTCAGGGCAAAATCCTTGGCAGTCGCAGCCACTTTCCGAAGATTCCACACAACACGTCGCAAGAAGAGGTGTTTGAGAGCTTCCTGAGCCAGTATTACCTCAGCCACAATGAAGCGCGGACGATGCCAAGCCGTATCTTGTTGAATGATGGATTGCTGGTGGATGCCAAACCAATGCAGGATGCCTTAACGCAATTGGCGGGTCGCAAAGTCACTTTCCACGTTAATCCAACGGGCACGCGTGGGCGCTATTTGAAGCTGTCGAACACCAACGCGCTGACGGCGATCACCACCAAGATTAACCATAAGATGACCATCAATCAGCGTTTCAAAGCGCTGCAAGATGAGTTGGGGATCGACAACATTACTCGCATGGAGTGTTTCGATATTTCGCACACCATGGGGGAAAGTACCATCGCCTCATGCGTGGTGTTTAACCAAGAAGGCCCGCTCAAGCAGGAATATCGTCGCTACAACATCACGGGCATTACCGGGGGTGATGATTATGCGGCGATGGGGCAAGTGCTCGAGCGCCGTTACGGCAAGCAGTTAGATGTCGACAAAATTCCAGACATCATCTTTATCGATGGCGGCAAAGGGCAGTTGAACCGCGCACATGAAATCATGACGCAGTGTTGGCAAGATTGGCCGAAGCGTCCGCGGCTGATTGGTATTGCCAAAGGGGTCACGCGCAAACCGGGTCTGGAAACGCTGATCACCACCGATGGCGATGAATTTCATTTGCCAAGTGATGCACCTGCGCTGCACTTGATTCAACACATTCGTGATGAAAGCCATAACCACGCGATTGCTGGTCACCGAGCCAAAAGGGGTAAAACGCGTCGCACCAGTGCACTGGAAGGCATTGAAGGGGTTGGACCCAAACGTCGTCAGGCGTTACTCAAATACATGGGTGGTTTGCAAGAGCTCAAACGTGCAACTGTTGAAGAAATCGCCAAAGTGCCGGGCATCAGTCATTCTTTAGCAGAAATCATTTATCAAACATTGAAACAATAAGAAAAATACCGCACCATAAACGCGCAGTCGATAAGAGCCTAAAAATATGCGTTTTAACATTCCCAATATTCTGTCTTTAGTACGACTTTTTCTGATCCCAGTCTTTGTCGTGTGTTTCTACTTACCTTACCACTGGGCTCCATTTGCAGCAGCGATGGTGTTCTGGGTTGCAGGGTTCACCGATTGGTTGGATGGGATGTTGGCGCGAAAACTCGGGCAGACGTCGCGTTTTGGTGCGTTTATCGACCCGGTTGCCGATAAAGTGTTGGTCGCCACTGCGCTGATTCTGATTACTGAGTACTACCACAACATTTGGATCACCATTCCTGCGGTTACCATGATTGCGCGCGAGATCATCATCTCTGCACTGCGCGAGTGGATGGCGGAAATTGGCAAACGCGCCAGTGTTGCTGTGTCTTGGATCGGTAAAGTGAAAACCTTGACCCAAATGTTTGCATTGTGGGTGCTGATTTGGCGCTACGACGACTGGATGGTTTGGCTGGGTTACGCTGCGATTTACGTGGCGACCATTTTGACCTACTGGTCAATGGTGCAATATTTGGCGGCCGCCAAAGACGATCTACTCAGCGAAGAACATCAATAGAAAAGCGGGCGAAAGCCCGTTTTTTTGTCTCTCGATTTTTGTTTTAGGTTGAGCGAGTATTTCGCCATGAAATGCTCGGTCTGAGTTCGGTTATCTTGTGGAAATATCGAGCTTTTTTGCTAGTAAACTGAGCAAATCAACGCTTTTTGAATGCAAAATAGACAAACGATTTAAAATCAAAAAAATTGTGTTGACTCATTTCATCGAATCCGTAGAATGCATCCCGTACTCCAGAGGAATGCCGCAATGCGGTGAGCCTTGAAGAGTGTCAGAGGCGCGTTGGCAGAGTGGCCATGCAGCGGATTGCAAATCCGTGGACCTCGGTTCGACTCCGGGACGCGCCTCCATTTGCGACACTAGCTCAGTTGGTAGAGCGCAACCTTGCCAAGGTTGAGGTCACGAGTTCGAACCTCGTGTGTCGCTCCAAATTACAGTGATAGGATCGACAATCGGTCGTGTTACTTCGATTTGAGTATCGTTATTCGATGCTTAGATGGTGTTACCATCGCAACAATTTTGTGTGCCCTGGTGGTGAAATTGGTAGACACAAGGGATTTAAAATCCCTCGACTTTCGAGTCGTGCCGGTTCAAGTCCGGCCCGGGGCACCATCTCTCTACAATATGTAGTTTATGCGACACTAGCTCAGTTGGTAGAGCGCAACCTTGCCAAGGTTGAGGTCACGAGTTCGAACCTCGTGTGTCGCTCCAAACAAGAAAAGCCCGACCAGAAATGGTCGGGTTTTTTGCTATCTGGCGGATGCGAAGAGGGCGAACCTCGTGCCCAAGCTGGTCGCGTCGTTCCAAACAAGAAAAGCCCGATCAGAAATGGTCGGGCTTTTTGTTATCTGGCACATGCGAAGAGGGCGAACCTTGTGCCCAAGCTGGTCGCGTCGCTCCAAACAAAGAAAGCCCGATCAGAAATGGTTGGGCTTTTTGCTATCTGGCACATGCGAAGAGGGCGAACCTCGTGCCCAAGCTGGTCGCGTCGTTCCAAACAAGAAAAGCCCGATCAGAAATGGTCGGGTTTTTTGCTATCTGGCACATGCGAAGAGGGCGAACCTCGTGCCCAAGCTGGTCGCGTCGTTCCAAACAAAGAAAGCCCGATCAGAAATGGTCGGGCTTTTTGCTATCTAGAATTTATTATCTGATATGGCTTTCAGCGCATTGTAACTTTACGGCTTGAGGCGATAAATATTGCCGCTGTCGGTGGAGAAGTAGATCCAGTCATCGGGTGAACGGCGAATATCGCGA
Source organism: Vibrio sp. CJQ_6 (assembly GCF_043106745.1). Taxonomy (NCBI): domain Bacteria; kingdom Pseudomonadati; phylum Pseudomonadota; class Gammaproteobacteria; order Vibrionales; family Vibrionaceae; genus Vibrio; species Vibrio sp. CJQ_6. The sequence goes on from NZ_JBICMV010000012.1 coordinate 340,514, forward strand.
ATGCGCTCGTTCAGTGACTCCAGTAATCGCGTCTCTTCTATGGCGCTCTGGTTGTCATCCAACGTGATCACGTTGATGTGGGTGAGCTTGAGGGCGCCCGTCAGCAATTTACCATTGAGTTGCGGGTAGCGTTGACCGCGGTAGAGCAATAAGCCGCTGGGGGCGATTGAAGGAATGTACACTTTCCTTGGGGAGTCGATGCCGTCCGCTTCTTCACTGTCGCCGACAGACACCGGCCCCCAGTATTCTTTACCATACGATGTGGTTGCCCAGCCATAGTTGGCGCCTTTACGAATCAGATTGATTTCATCGCCGCCTCGCGGGCCGTGTTCAATTTCCCACAAGGTTTGGCTGGGGGCATCGTAATACAGCCCTTGCGGGTTGCGATGGCCATAGCTCCAGATCTGTGCTTGTGCGTTGGGATTGCCAGCGAACGGGTTGTCATCGGGCGTCGTACCATCAAGGTTTAAACGCAACACGCTACCTGCATGGGTTCGGCGATCTTGCCCGTTCGGGCGCATACCGCGATCGCCAATAGTGAAATAAAGGTGGGTCGCGTCAAAGGCAATGCGGCTACCGAAGTGACGCGTTGTGGTGGAATTGGACACAGTGATCAATACGTCTCGCCATGCCGTGACAGTTTTTCCGTCCCAGCTCGCCATGGCAAGCGTGGTATCGACGCCGGAATCGTGTTGTTTACTGTAGGTGAAGTAGAACACGGTGGGGTCATGAGGTGAGAGTGCCACATCGAGCAAGCCGCCTTGACCACTCGCAGCCACTGAGGCCACTTGAAGCAGAGAGGTTTTGGTCTGCGTTTTGAGGTCCACCAGTACAATATCGCCATTTCTTTCCGTCACCAGAAGTTGATCGTTGGAGACAAAACTCATTCCCCAAGGCACCAACAGGCCACTCATCACTTTCTCAGCTTCCCACGTAGCCGCGTTGAAACTGCAAAGCCACATTAATATGCACAGTCGACGCACCATATCCTCATCCTTCACGTTGGGCGATAGAGAGAGTTTAGCAGCCTTTCACGGCCTATTCGTTTGTGTTCAGGGATGGTTGACGCTGTTGATCGCTCATTTATTCGTTAGGTGTGACACGTCATGTGTTGTCGCGCGTCATACTTTGGTCGAGTCCTCTGCGCGGGCAATGGCGTTGATTTTTCATGAAAGTTTCTTATCTATCTGTTTTTAAGATGATTTATTTCATGTTGAGTGGCCGTTTGGGCGGCGGCTATTTCACTTTGGCGCAGTGACGCGTCCATATTTTCTGCTTTATCTCACAACCTATTGATGGTTTCTATGGCATAGTCATTACACTTATTGTGGTTTTATGCATTGATGGTGAATTCTTTACGCGACGGAGCCTCTGCTTGATATGAAGTCATTCCAATGGGATCGGTATTTTGAAACGGGCATCGATGATGTCGATGAACAGCATCAATATTTGGTGGGGTTCATTAATCGATATGGCGAGTTACTGTCGGAAAATAACGTCTCATTGCAAGACGTGCGTATGGCGTTGTTTGAACTCTCACGCTATGCCGAATTTCATTTCAAGGAAGAAGAGCAGTTAATGCGTGATGTTGGCATCGCTGAGGCGCATCTGAGTGAGCACATTGATGTTCATCGTACCTTTATGTCGGAGATTTTCAGCATGCAGGCGTTCCTCAGTGAAAGCGATGAGCGGCCTGCGGTGCAATTGTTGGAGTTCCTGATCCACTGGCTCGCTTACCACATTCTCGGTATCGATCAGAACATGGCGCGGCAGGTCAAAGCGATTGAGCAGGGCCTCTCGGCGCAACACGCGTATGAGCAAGAAGAACGACAACGAGACAGTGCGACGGAGCCGTTACTCAATGCGTTAAATGGTTTGTTTGAACAGGTGTCGGAGCGAAACCGCGAGCTGATTCGCGTCAACCAATCGCTGGAAGAAAAGGTGCATGAACGCACGCAACAGTTGATGCAAGCGAATCGGCAGCTTGAAGCCTTATCGATGACTGACAGTTTGACAGCCTTACCCAATCGCCGCAAAGCGATGCGCCAGTTGGAAGCGTATTGGAACGAATCACAGCAGCAAGGGTTGCCGCTGGTGTGCATCATGATTGATGCAGACTACTTCAAACAGGTAAACGACAGTTGTGGTCATGATGCGGGCGATCGCGTGTTGATGGCGCTGGCGCATACGTTAAAACATGCGTTTCGTAGCGATGACTTAGTGTGCCGGCTTGGGGGCGATGAGTTTTTGGTGATTTGTCCTAATACCGATCTCGATGGCGGCGTGCACATTGCAGAACTGACGCGTCAGCAAGTCAACAACCTGTTGGTGCCTACGGGCATGGAGCCTTGGCGGGGGAGCATCAGTGTCGGCGTGGCGGAATCCCATGGGTTTATGAACGATCACCATGCGTTGATTAAGCTCGCCGATACGGCGGTTTATCGCGCTAAAAAGGCGGGCAAAAACCGCGTTTGTGTGGCTCAATTTGAAGAAGTGATGAGCGCAGAGCCCAAGGCCAACTTGGCTTGAAAATCACGTTGCAGATGGGCAAAACAGAGTTCGCGAAACCAACGGTGCTCATCGTCATTTTGGAATTTTGCATGCCACAGTAAGTAGTAATTGTGCGTGGCCAATTCAAACGGCGCACTCAGTACCGCCAACGGGTAACGCTTGGCGTATTGCGCAGCGATATGCAGCGGCACCGTGACCAAGCAGTGTGTCCCAATGACGGTCTCCAAAGCCAAGCGAAGGGAAGGGAGCGTCGCGAAAATGCGGCGTTGTTTCTTGTGCTGACGAAACAAGTTATCCACCTGTCGCGTCTCTTCATGTAAGTCACTGACCAGAATATGCCGCGCGGAGAAGTAGTGCTCCAGCGACATGCCGTGTGTGGCGATCTCATTCGTCTGACAGCAGCAAATGACATAATGGTCACTGGCCAGGCGTTTACCGTACAAATTCTCTGGCACCGTGACCGCCAATGTGCCCAGCAAGTCAAAGTTGGTTTCACCCAATTCACTCAGCGGTGCATTCTGCCACAGCGAGGTTTGAATGCCCGCTTGCGGGGCCTTCTCATACAGTTCAGCACAGAGCGCAGGCAGAATATCCATGGAAATGAAACTGTTGAACGCGAGTCGGAAAGAGCGGTCGCAATGTTGAATATTGGCTTGCGGCGGTAAATACAATTGATCGAGCTGAAACAGCAACGCGGGCAGGCGCTCTTTGAGCTGTTCGCCCCGCTGTGTCAACGTAAACTGCTGGCCATCACGGATGAGAATCGGATCCTGAAACTCGTCGCGAATCAAGCGCAGCGCCTTACTCATCGCCGGTTGAGTCACGTTCAGGCGGCGCGCGGCATCCGTGAGATTGCGGGTTTCAAGCAGCGCCATCAGCGCAGGCAGCAGTTTGTAGTTGTTCATCCGTGTCCTTACAGCGTTTTCAGCATCCACACATCGCAGCCGTTGTGTTCGGTGCCGGGCATCGCCGAGGGCAAGTGCTCAAACCCCAAACTCTCATACAAACGCACTGCGGTACTCATATTCGACAGTGTGTCGAGGTAACAGTGCGTAAACCCTTGGTGCTTGGCAAAGGCGAGGCATTGTGTGGCCAGCGCTTTGCCCAAACCATGACCACGACTTTCCGGCAACAAGAATAGCTTTTTGAGTTCGCAGACGGAATCACTGCCGTTGAATGGCGCGATGCCGCCGCCACCGACGATCTTGCCGCCCAGCGTTGCAACCCAATAGCCACTGCGATTTTGAGCCACATAATGCTGGCTCATTGCCAGTACTTCATCATCGGATGGGCCGAAACCGTCGCCAATTGCGCCAAATTCAGCACCGACGCTTTTAATGATCGTGCAGATGATGGGATCGTCGTCTGCGCAGATGGGCTGGATGTGTGTGTTCATATCGACCTCGAAAAATGATGAAGATGGAGTCGTCACCTTACGTGGGGATGAGTATAAACAGAAATCAAAATATTCACTAATCACCATAACCAAAAGTGATAGCTGGCGAAAAATAATCGGAGGGTCAAATTCGGCTGTTTAACAAATAAACGAAAGCGCCTTTTCCTGCGGTTGAAAGTGTGATTCAGGCCGATTTCAATTTGGCTTTGACAGCAGCTTTCGTTACTATGTACAGCTATTTGAAAAACCCCAAGAATCCCTTATGGTCAGCCTATCGGTACCCCAAAAGGGCACCAAGGTCACCCTTTTGGGCTCCTTAAGGAAACTGCTCATCAGCAGACGAGGAAACGATGCAACATCTACAAGAGATTATTGCTAACGCGACCGCAGCCATTAATGCTGCAGAGTCGTTAGTCGCACTGGATGAAGTGCGTGTTCAGTACCTGGGCAAAAAAGGTGAGCTGACGGCTCAGCTGCAAAGCCTAGGCAAACTTCCACCAGAAGAGCGCCGCACTGCTGGTCAGGAAATCAACGTCGCAAAAGAAACGGTTCAAAAAGCCATTGCTGCGCGCAAAGACAGCCTGCAACGTGCAGAGCTGGAAGCGAAGCTGGCGGCAGAAACCATCGACGTGACCCTGCCTGGTCGTCGTATCGAGAACGGTGGTCTGCACCCAGTCACCCGTACGATCGAGCGTATTGAAAGCTTCTTTGGCGAACTGGGCTTTACCGTTGAGTCTGGTCCTGAAATCGAAGATGATTTCCATAACTTCGATGCGTTGAACATCGCCGACGATCACCCAGCGCGTACTGACCACGATACCTTCTTCTTTAATCCAAAGTTGATGCTGCGTACTCACACGTCTGGCGTACAGATCCGTACCATGGAAGAGAACCAGCCGCCGCTGCGTTTCATCGCACCTGGCCGTGTTTACCGTAACGACTACGACCAAACACACACGCCAATGTTCCACCAAGTGGAAGGCATGCTGGTTGACGAAAACGTCAACTTCGCACAGCTAAAAGGCATCCTGCACGACTTCCTTTGCAACTTCTTTGAAGAAGATCTGGAAGTGCGTTTCCGTCCATCTTACTTCCCATTCACTGAGCCTTCAGCAGAAGTGGATGTGAAAGGTAAGAACGGTAAATGGCTGGAAGTACTGGGCTGCGGTATGGTGCATCCAAATGTACTGCGCAGTGTGGGTATCGACCCTGAAAAATACTCTGGTTTCGCATTCGGTATGGGCGTTGAGCGTCTGACCATGCTTCGTTACGGTGTGAACGACCTGCGTGCGTTCTTCGAAAACGACCTACGTTTCCTAAAACAGTTCAAGTAATCCAGAGGTTTAATCACAATGAAATTCAGCGAATCTTGGCTTCGTGAGTGGGTTAACCCTGCGGTTACCACGGACGAGCTTACTCACCAAATTACGATGGCCGGCTTGGAAGTTGACGATGTCCTTCCGGTTGCGGGAACTTTTACTGGCGTGAAAGTGGGCCACGTTGTGGAATGTGGTCAGCACCCAGATGCCGACAAACTGCGTGTAACCAAAGTGGATGTGGGCGAAGAAGAACTGCTCGACATCGTGTGTGGCGCGCCAAACTGCCGTCAGGGCCTCAAAGTCGCGGTTGCGACGGTTGGCGCTGTACTACCAGGCGATTTCAAAATCAAAAAAGCGAAACTACGTGGTCAGCCTTCTCACGGCATGCTGTGTTCTTTCTCTGAACTGGGGATTGATGTTGAATCCAACGGCATCATGGAACTCGCGGAAGATGCCGTAATCGGTACAGATTTCCGTGAATTCCTGGCGCTAAATGACGTCACCATCGATGTTGACCTAACCTCAAACCGCGCCGACTGTTTCAGCCTGCGTGGTATGGCGCGTGAAGTGGGCGTACTCAACCGCGCGGATGTAGCTGAGCCTGCCGTTTCACCTGTTGCACCCACGATTGATGCGAACATTTCGATTGAAGTGAAAGCACCAGCGGCGTGTCCTCGCTACTTGGGTCGCATTGTGAAGAACGTCAATGTTCAAGCGCAAACGCCATTGTGGATGCAAGAAAAACTGCGTCGTTGTGGCATTCGTTCCATCGACCCAATCGTTGACATCACCAACTACGTGATGCTTGAGCAAGGCCAGCCAATGCACGCATTTGATCTGGCGAAGATCGAAGGCGGCATCGTGGTGCGTCTGGCAGAGCAAGGCGAGAAACTGACGCTGCTAGACGGCAACGAAGCGGAACTCAATGCCGACACACTGATCATTGCTGACCACAACAAAGCGCTGGCGATTGCGGGCATCTTTGGTGGCGAGCACTCAGGTGTGAGCACTGAAACCAAAGACGTGCTGTTGGAATGTGCATTCTTCGCTCCGGATCATATTCGTGGTCGCGCACGCAGCTACGGTCTGCACACCGATTCTTCTATGCGTTACGAACGTGGTGTGGATTACGCACTGCAACACGCTGCGATGGAACGTGCAACACAACTGCTGATCGACATCTGTGGTGGCGACGTTGCACCGGTTGTGGCGGCTGAATCTGATACGGATCTGCCAAAACCAAACACCGTGGCTCTGCGCCGCACGAAACTAGACAACCTGCTGGGTCACCACATCGCGGATGCGGACGTGGTTGAAATCCTGCAACGTCTAGGCATGAGCGTTGAAACCACAGCGGAAGGCTGGACAGCGACAGCGCCAACTTGGCGTTTTGACATCGCCATCGAGCAAGATTTGGTGGAAGAAGTTGGCCGTATCTACGGTTACGACAACATTCCAAACCAAGCGCCGGCGGCTGCACTGAACATGAACCTGCACAAAGAAGCAAACCTGCCTCTGAAACGCGTTCGTGATCTGCTGGTTGACCGTGGTTACCACGAAGCCATCACATACAGCTTCGTAGAGCCAGAACAGCAAAAACTGATCGTGCCAGATGTAGAGCCTTTGATTCTGCCAAACCCAATTTCAGCAGACATGTCTGCGATGCGTTTGAGCCTGATTCAAGGTTTGCTGAACACAGTGGTTCACAACCAAAAACGTCAGCAACCACGCGTTCGTCTGTTTGAACAAGGTCTGCGTTTCATTCCGGATCAAGCGGCTGAAAACGGCATGCGCCAAGAGCCGATGTTAGCGGGCGTGATTTCAGGAACTCGTGGTGAAGAGCACTGGAACCTAGAAACCGCAACCGTTGATTTCTTTGACTTGAAAGGCGACGTGGAAGCGATTCTGGAACTGACTGCGAACGGCAAAGCATACAGCTTCGCTGCGGCAAAACACCCAGCGCTGCACCCAGGCCAATCCGCTGCGATTGTTCTGGATGGCAAAACGATCGGTGTGATCGGTACGGTTCACCCAGAGCTTGAGCGTAAATTTGGTCTGAACGGTCGTACCATCGTGTTTGAAATCGAATGGTCGGCGATCAACACCAAAGTGATCCCAGAAGCGGTTGCACTGTCTAAGTTCCCATCAAACCGTCGCGATATCGCGGTTGTGGTTGACGACGCGGTGGCATCTGGTGACATCGTGAAAGCGTGTCTGGCGCAGGGCGGCGAATTCCTAAAAGACGCCAAACTGTTTGACGTTTACGTGGGCAAAGGCGTTGAGGATGGCAAGAAGAGCTTGGCAATTGCTCTGACGCTACAATCCGCTGAACGTACGCTGGAAGATGCTGATATCGCCGGTGCGGTTGAAGCCATCGTGGCTCATGTCTCCGCGAAATTTGGTGCCACACTGCGCGACTAATGGTCGCAAATTGTGTGAAAAAGCAGGCTCGAGAGCCTGCTTTTTTTATTCCGAATGACTTGCATTTGCCCCATCGGTTGGCGCATCATTTGGAGCAACCACCTGATTTACAGATAAATTTAAAAATTTTTTTTGGCGTAACGAAAATTTTTTCCTACGCTGTAATTAGAGAGAAGCTCTAAATATTTTGGGTGAATTAGTATAAGTAACTAAAATATCAGTAGTTTTTCTTTAAATGTGAAGACAAGTTTTGCGGCTAAGCGCGCGATGAACGTCTCTTTTTGTGGTGAGATTTTGGTTGGTCTCAATAAAAAAGTTGGCGAAAATCATAAGCTTGGCATACACTTTTCAGGTGATGCCAATTATGTCTTTGATTGGCTAAGCAAAAATTGCTTTGGTGCTGTCGTTGCACAGCAAGGTTTAACATAGCTTTGAGGGAAGTTTTATGGCGCTCACAAAGGCCGATTTGGCTGAGAACCTGTTTGAAAAACTAGGGTTTAGTAAACGGGATGCCAAGGAAACGGTTGAAGTGTTTTTTGAAGAAATTCGCAAAGCACTCGAAGGTGGCGAACAGGTAAAACTCTCCGGTTTTGGTAATTTTGATCTGCGTGACAAAAACGAACGTCCGGGTCGAAATCCAAAAACGGGTGAAGATATTCCGATCACCGCTCGACGTGTCGTAACGTTCCGCCCAGGGCAAAAACTAAAAGCCCGAGTCGAGAACATTAAAAAGTCGTAAAAAGACCGAGCATTAGACCACGCTTTCGCGTGGTCTTTTCATATCTGGCTTATGCGGCTTGAATATGTGTGGTGATGTAAGGCTGCCATGCCTGCTGGTAGAGATCTTGTGACTCGCGGCGAATCTTCTGAATTTTAGCCATCTCCCAATCGTTGAGTGCGCGTTGGTCACGACCTGCGGTGCGCTCAATGTTCTGAATCTGTTTATAAAGGTCATGCTCTGGGCCACTTTTCACATCGGCAATCGCTTTCAAGTGAAATTGTACTTCGGCAATGATGCCGGTTTTTGGCAACTGAACCAGCACGTTTAAGTCACGGTAACCTGATTCCGCTGGTGATTTAAAGCGGTTTTTCACCTTCATCACCGTCGCTTCGCGGCTCAGGGCTTCATAGGCGTCAACCAAGCTCGGCACATCGTCGGCGATGATCGTGGCGCGCGCTAAATCGGTAATGCGTTCCGGTTGACCATTCAATTCCAATTCGATTTTTTCCAAGGCGCGGTGGTGTGATTTTACGCCAGAAAAGTAGGCGTGGGTGGATGTGAGTAGTGCGGTACTTTTGCACAAAGTTTCCAGTTCACACTGGGCTTGATGCGCCTTGCTGTAGAGGATATCGAAATCCTGATAAGGCTGCAGAACGCTGTTTTGCGTGGTTTGAATGCCGTAAAGGCCGCTGAGGCTATGTTTGAAAAGCTTTGAACTGACTTGATTTTGCGATTCACCTCGGTTGTCTTCCGACGTGGTATCAAAAGGCAGAGCGGCCGCAAAAGCAGGCGCTCGGCTCAGAACCAGAAGCATCAGTGCCGTCGTTCGTAAGAATAGGCTCATTCACTCTCCTTAGCTTGCGCTGTTAGGTCAAAATTGGCAATCAGAAGGGCCATAACAGTGTGCAAACGAAGCATTCTCTTCAATAAAGATGTTGGGTTGAAAACGCTAAACTCAATCGAATCCCAAAGACAAATGTGCAGAGTGTGTGGTCTGTCACATGACAATGCTCGGTTATTCAGACTATTAGCCGAATAAACAGTTCCTTTTGAGAGTGTAAGGAAGTGTGTCTTTCACAAAACGCTGACCAAGTGTTAAAAACTGGCTACCGAATTTAACCAGAATTCGTTACCCTATCGCGCTTCCATGACTTCAGAGATGACGAATGAACGATCCAGAATTTTGGCACGCGAAATGGGCCTCAAACCAAATTGGCTTTCACTTGACCGATGTGAACACATTGCTCAGTGATCACTGGCACGAAACACAGCCAAAGCGTGATGAACGCGTTTTGGTGCCGTTATGTGGTAAAAGCGAAGACCTCATTTGGTTGGCAGAAAAACATGACGATGTGCAAGGGGTGGAACTCAGCCCGATTGCAGTGCGCGCCTTTTTTGCGGAACACTTCTATACTCCAACTGTGACGCAGATTAACGGCCTGCATGAGCTGTATCAGTTTGATGAGCTGTCGATTTACACCGGGGATTACTTCACGGCGCCGCTGCAACCGGTCGACATTGTTTATGATCGCGCGGCACTGATTGCCTTGCCGGAAGGGATGCGCGCGGATTACGTGGCTCGTCTGAAATCTCTGCTCAATCCGGGCGCACGGATTCTTTTGGTCACCCTCGATTACGATCAGCAAGAGCTGAGTGGCCCACCGTTTAGTGTGAATGAAGAGGAAGTGAAGCGCTTGTTTAGTGGGTTTTCGGTGCGTCGTTTACTGCGTGATGAAGCCAACGCACAGCATCCGAAACGCGCCAAAAAAGGCCTCAGTCGTTTTGCCGAAGAAGTTTGGTTGATTGAAAGCTGAACCTGTCGCTCACAAATGGAGTAAAAGGTCTAATCAAAGATTGTAAAGGTGCCAAGATGCTGTACGATATGGCACCTTTTCGCTAGGTTGAAAAATAAGCAGCGCATGAAGAATGCTGCAAATCATCTCAAATTTTCCGATTGTGGCGGGCTCTCCCGCAATACCATGAGGTCCTAGTATGTTTCTTTTTAGCAGCCGTAAACAAGAACAGAATCACCAAGCTCAACTCGACGCCATGCGCTCTGCCAGTATGGTGCTCACTGCGATTAAACATCGCGTACCGTATATCGAATTTTCCAGTGATGGCCGTATTCTTACGGCCAACGAACTGTTTCTCAGCGCGATGGGATACTCGCTTGACGAAGTGCAAGGCCAACACCATCGTCTTTTTTGTGATAAGCAACTGACTTCATCGGCATCGTATCAAAATTTTTGGCGTGAATTGGCGCAGGGCAACCCGCAACACGGGACGTTTCGCCGCGTGCGTAAAGATGGTCAAGACATCTGGATTGAAGCCACGTACGTGCCGGTGGTCGATGAACAGGGCCGCGTGGTGAAAGTGGTCAAAGTGGCCAGCGATGTCACCGAAGAAAAATTGCAGCTCGATAGCCAAGCCGCCATTTTTGAAGCACTAAAAACGTCGTTGGCGTACATCGAATTCACCCCGCAGGGGCAGATCCTCAATGCCAATGATAATTTCTGTCGCTGCGTGGGGTACTCACTGCGTGAGATTCAAGGCCAGCACCATCGCCTATTTTGCAGTGAGGCGTTCATGCAGAACAATCCCGATTTTTGGCCATCATTGGCTCGTGGTGAATTCAAATCCGGACTGTTTGAACGTCGCAATCGAAATGGTGATGTGATTTGGTTGGAAGCCACCTACAACCCGATCAAAGATCAGCAGGGCAATGTGGTGCGGGTGGTGAAATTCGCTAGTGAAATCACAGCACGTATTCATCATTTACAGGCGATTCAACAGGCGTCGAAGGTGGCGCAGCGCACGTCGCTTGAAACGTTGGACATTGCCAATGATGGCGCGAAAACCTTAGATGTCGCCGCGGATGTGGCGAACCAGATTGACGGCTCGGTAGAGCAAGCGTCGTCGTTGATGGAGAAACTGACCGAACAGTCACAGCAAATATCGCAAATCGTCACCACCATTTCGACCATTGCCGACCAAACCAATTTGTTGGCGTTAAACGCTGCGATTGAAGCGGCAAGAGCCGGTGAATATGGCCGTGGGTTTGCGGTGGTGGCCGATGAAGTGCGTAAACTGGCGGCGAACACATCGCACGCGACGGATGAAATTGGCAACATCGTGAAACGGAACAGCGAATTGACCCAAGTGTCAGAGCAAACCATGACGGAAATTCAGCGCAAGGTCATTGAATGCAATCAACAATTGCAAGCGACCCAAGCGCTCATCGACGAGATTCGACACGGTGCGCAGAATGTTGCGGATACGGTGAGTCAACTTGTCAACGACTGATCGCTTCATCACGTGACAAAAAAGCGCGCTCAATGGCGCGCTTTGTGTTTTCTGATACTACGGATACTCAGTAGTGGATCTTGACTGCTTTGGCGCATTCAATCGCGCGAGTTGTAGCTTCAGTGGTGGTTTTCCCTCGAGACAGCGCCACACCTAGGCGGCGGCGACCGTTGATTTCGGGTTTGCCGAACAGGCGGATTTGCGAGTTCGGGACACACAACGCATCGTCTAAACCGGAGAATTGAATATCGCTTGAGGTGCCTTGACCAAGAATCGCCGCGGATGCAGCAGGGCCGTATTGCGTGATCTCGCCAATCGGTAAGCCGCTAAATGCACGCACATGCAGTGCGAACTCTGATACATCTTGAGAGACCAACGTCACCATGCCGGTGTCGTGAGGGCGAGGGGAGACTTCGTTGAAGATCACTTGGTCGCCTTTAACAAACAGCTCAACACCAAACAAACCATAGCCGCCCAGTGCGTTGACGATTTGTTCTGCCACGTATTCCGCTGCTTTGAGTGCATTTTCTGACATCGCTTGTGGCTGCCAAGATTCACGGTAATCCCCGTCTTCTTGACGGTGTCCGATTGGCGCGCAGAAATGAACGCCATCGACCGCGCGCACGGTCAGCAGCGTAATTTCGTAATCAAAATCGATAAAGCCTTCAACAATCACACGGCCAGCGCCTGTGCGGCCACCTTCTTGCGCGTATTGCCACGCTTTTTCTACATCTTCCGCGGTCTTAATCACGCTCTGGCCTTTGCCCGATGAGCTCATGACCGGCTTACATACACAAGGAATACCGACGAATTCAACCGCCGCGACGAAATCGTCATAGTTGTCAGCAAACTGATATGGGGACGTCGGCAGAGAAAGTTCTTCAGACGCGAGGCGACGAATGCCTTCACGGTTCATGGTGAGACGCGTCGCATTTGCCGTGGGAACCACGTTCAGCCCTTGCGCTTCCAATTCCACCAGTTTGCTGGTGGCGATCGCTTCAATTTCGGGTACCACGTAATGCGGTTTTTCTAAATCAATCACCTGTTGCAATGCGTTTGCATCGAGCATATCGAATACATGGCTGCGGTGCGCGACTTGCATCGCTGGCGCATGTTCATAACGATCGCAGGCAATCACTTCCAAGCCTAAACGCTGGCACTCAATCGCCACTTCTTTACCAAGTTCACCAGAGCCAAGCAACAGCACGCGTTTAGCACTGTTTCGAGTCGCAGTCCCCAACATAGAGCGAAAATCCTTATAGTGATGCATCGATTCCCAGTATCACAGCGATACTGGGAATACCCTGAGTAAAAACAGCGGCAATCATACTGGAATTTGCTAAAAAAGCAAACGTTTGCGTTAGGTGTGTCGTGAGCAAAATTAACGCATCGCAAACCGTTCGGAATGAAAGTTTTGTTGCGGTAACCCCATGCCAATCAACTGATTTTTCAAGCTGGAAGCAAAGCCTGCTGGGCCACAGAAACTGACACTCGCCTGTGTGAGGTTGAGGTGCTCTGCCACGCGTTCGGCACACAATCGTTCGTTGTTGGCCGAGGTGTAGACGTGCAGGTTCACGTTCGGCAAGTTGCTGACGAAGCGCTCCAAGAGTTTGACGAAATACTGCTGTTTGTTGTTATCACGGCAGTAGAACAATTCAATATGACGTCCTGATGAATGCGGTTGTTGTGTCAGGTGTTGCAACCACGCGACAAACGGCACAATCCCGATCCCGGCGCCCACCCACACTTGTTGCACGTCGGCAGGGACTTGGAAACGTCCGTAACCACCTTCGACAGTGACCGCATGCCCTTGTTGCAGGGTGGTGAACAGGTGATGGGTGTAATCGCCCAGATCTTTCATCGCAAATTCAACGTGTTGGGTGAACGCATCGTACTTCAAGATAGAGAAGGGGTGAGGCGCTTCGCCATCGTGAAAATCGAGGTAAGCGAATTGACCTGCACGGTAATCCAACGGCTTATCCAACGTGATGCCGATATGCAGCACACGATAATCATTGCTGTCATCCACCACGTGTTGCACCAATGACACTTGACCATTCACTTTGCGACGGCGACCAATTTGGCCGCTGAGTGACAGCACGGCGCACAGTGAACCGACTGCCGCGCAAACCCAAACCAGCGTGTTTAAGGTCGCGGCACTCCATTGATAATCCAGCACGGCCACCGAGTGGAACGCACCGGCGAGGAAAATCGCGCCTGCTAGTTTGTGAGTGAAACGAAAACGGCGGTAACTGATGGCTTGAAATAGGCTAATCGCGACGAAGATAACAAACACATAAAAGCTGTATTCGCCGACGACTTTCCCCCAATGCATCCAGTTGATGCCCTCGATGGCTTGCCCTAACCGTGCACGACGTTGCGGTGCGGCTAACAGGCCTAGGCTGATGAGCCACTTAGGAGATTCAATCATGATCCAGTGCGCTACTAGGGCTACGAGCGCGCCGATCCCCATCTGTTTGTGAATGGCGTAGCCTTTGTCGAGTCCGTTGACAAACTCTTCCACTTTGGGCAACCGCATCGCCAACACCATCGCGACGGCCATGTAGGCAAACCCGATCGCACCAGTCAGCAGGATTAGTTGGTGACGCCAATAGAAAAAGCTTGCCTCTGGCTCCCAGGTGAACAAGACATTGGGTAACCATAACAAACTGATAATGAACGCAATTGTTTTCATGATCTAAGTCCTTTCATTTGTTGTGGGTATAGATTAGATCGGTCAATGAAAAGACGGAATCGACTTTATCTTGTTTTACTTGGGTTGACTTATCTTTACATAACACCGCTTTCCAGCGACAGCGCAAAGATCAGCAGCAGGGGGAGGGTCACAACGCACAAGAAGTTGCCAAATAGCACCATGGACGCCACATTGGTTGGCTCAATATGAAACCGTTCGGCGAACAGATAGTTCATGACCGCAGGAGGCAACATGGTAAACAGTACCATCATTTGCAACTGCATGGTGGGCAAAGGAATCAAGATGTAGATGAGGGTAAATGCGACGGCGCCGGTGGCGAGTGATTGCGCAGTTGAGATCAACCCAACCCGTAAACCCGACAGGCGCATGTTGGTCATCTGAGCGCCCAACGACAGCAGCATCACGGGCACCGCCGCTTGGCCCAGCAGGGTGGTTGCTTCGTAAAGTGGCGTCCATACGGGCGTGCCCGATAAGTTAAACAGCATGGCAATCACGGTCGCGATGAATACAGGTGCAGTGAAAATCTGACGAAATGACCCGCCTTTACTGAGCAGCGCAAGCCCCAAGCTGATGTGCAAGCACGCGGAAACCACAAACAGCAACACCGCCGAAGCGAGCGCGGTTTCCCCAAACGTATAAGTAAACAGCGGAATGGCGAGGTTACCGCTGTTGCGAAACATATGCAGCGGCGCCCATGCTTTAAAGTTCCAGCCGCCGATTTTACACAATGGGATCATCAGTAATCCGGGCACCAACACCGCAATGAGTGAAGCGTAAATCAGCGGCAGTTGCGCGGTGTCTAATGGCATGGTCGCCAGTGAAGAAAACACCAAGGCGGGCAGAAACGTATCCATGTTGATGCGGTTGATAGGGCGAAAATCGGGTTTGAGCCAACGCCCAATCGCATAACCCACGCACACCAGAGCCATCACGGGAAAAAGAATACTCACGACCTGTTCAAACATCGGTGTCCTTACCTAAGTTACGCCACATAAGGTGTTCAAATTAGCAGGGTTTTTCACCAGCGTCACGGATTCGATGGGGGATTCGTGCAGCGTGTGGCGCCGAGGCGTGTCGTTGGCAACCATGGGCTATCGCCAAAAAGTGCAATCAAAGTCAGGGATAAGAAGTCGATTAACGGTGTCGCTCAACTAAGCTTTTGATTACTACAACAATAAGGAATCAGCGTATGAAATCATCCTTCGTAGCAATCGGATTAGGGCTTGTTGTCGTCAGCAGTGGCAGTGTGGCCAGCACCGATAACTTTGATCGGTTTTACATCGGGCTTGGCGCGAGTTTTACCGAATTGGAAAGTGAGAGTTACGACATTGTCTCGGAAGACAAAGCGGACGTGACCTCACTCGGGTTAGTGTTCGGTTATCAACCGATCAAATATTTTGCCATTGAAGGGCGTGAACTGTTTCGCGTCTCTCGACACGATGATCTCTACGATACACAAGCGTCGTTGTTGGCGCGCGGTATCTTACCCATTCATGAATACTTCAACTTTTACGCGGTGGCAGGGTTGAGTTTGCTTGCCAAAGATGGATTTGACGAACACGGCACAGACTTTACCTACGGCGTGGGCATGCGTATCAAAAACCGCACGCCGTTCATTTTGGATGTGGAGTACCGCATGCTCTACGACGACACGTTTGATGGCATCGACATGGAGCTTCGTTCAATCAACCTCAACTTTTTATACGGTTTTTAATCTGCGTAGCCCACGATGTGTGGTGGGCTGTGCTGCCATATGTCGCGAAAGCACGCCAAGACAGCATTTGAATCGGATAAGCAGCGCATCTCATCGCGTTTTGATGCTCGAACAATAGAAACGCGGCGTGAATCATTTCAATTCGATATATTAACGATTAGAATTTTAGCTATTACTAACACTTAGCCATTGCTAACATTCAGAGGACTGAGATGTCTCGCTTTCGCTTAGTCAAACTGCACACGAAAACGGTGCTGCTGTTCTCATTGGGTATCATGGCCGTACTATTGAGCTGCCTATTTGTCACCCGTTACTTTTTCCTGTTTAGTCTCAATGAACTTGAAGATATGGAGATTCACCGCGCCAGCGACCAAGCGCAGGCGGTGATTCAGTCGTTGGTGAGTCGTCAAGAAAAGAACTCGTATGATTGGGCTTACTGGGACGAAACCTACCGTCTGCTGATTGATGACAATCCCGAGTATATTGATCGAAATTTATCGCAGGAATCGCTCGATGCGTTGACCATCGATCTGATGGTCTTTATGCGGCCCGACTACACATCCGTTGCCACATTGCGTCGCAGCGACGATGAGCACGTCGATGTACCCGCTCTGCTTGCCACATCAAGTTTGCATGCGTTTCTGCAGCAAATGTCGACACGCTTAGACAGCCAAAAACGCAGCGAAGCGGGGCTGGTCAAAGTGAACCAACAAGTCTGGATCATCACCATCACCCCCGTTCGTGACAGTAATGGCGAATCTGAGACCGTGGGCTGGATGCTCTGGGGACAACTACTCACGCGTTCTTTCCCCGCTTTGTATCAAGAATTATTGATGGCACAGAGCCAACTGCTGACCGATCCCAACGCCATCTCTGGCGTGCACGAAGCCTTTGGGGTTGACGACAACCCCCATTCGATACTCAGAACCGATGACGAATTGGTTCACTACGCGTCGATTCGAGATTTGAGTGGCAGCGAAGTGGCGATCCTCAAAACGTGGGAGCCGCGCTTGTACTACCAGAAAGGTGAATATGTTTTTTTCTATATGATCCTCAGCCTATTGGTGGTGACATCGTTGATTTCGGCGGTCGTGTACTGGTTGTTTAAAGACAAAGTGGGCAAACGCTTCACCCATTTTGAACAGAATATCGAGGCGCTGCTCGGCAGCGTGCCATTGCAATCGGATACTCGCCAAGATGAGTTTGAACGCATAACTCAGTTGGTGGAGTCGCTGGCGCGCTCGTCCAATCAAGCGCAAGATCAGTTGAAAGCGACGCTGCAAAAGTTTGAAGCGCTTTATCACGGCCAGTCGGTGGGCATGATTTTGCTGAATGAAAAAGTCATTGTGGATGTTAATCCGGCTACATTGGAGTTACTCGGCTACTCACGTGACACCTTGATTGGCAAAACGCTGGAGGCGATTTGCGGCACCAGCAATGCTGACTGCGCGGTGGAGCAGTTTTTCGCGATGCTCGACAAGGGGCAAAACACATTCGAAGCCATGATGCTGCGATCTGACATGACAGAAATTGCCTGCTCGATAGAAGCCACGATTCTGCAAGATGGCGATACGTCTTCGGTGATGTTGGCGGTGCAAGATATCAGTGAGCAAAAGCAGCAGGCGGAATTGATTCAAACGCTGACGCAATACGATCCAATTTCCGGCTTACTCAATCGTCCCACACTCATTCATTGTGTTCGCCGCCTGTTTCGTCATCAGTCCGAAGGGCTTGAATTTTCCGTCATCTACTTTAACGCGACCCGGCTCAAAGAGATTGATGAAGTGTATGGTCATGAACTCTACGATGCGTGCGTGCGCCACATCGCCGACAGTTTGAAGCGTTATTTTAGCCGCGAAGATGTAGGGCGGATCAGTGAACATGAGTTTATCGTCTGCTGCTCCGGCCCGCTGAATCGCGTGGAGTCGATGGGCAGCCACATTCTGTCAGCGTATCGCGCGAAGATCAGTTTGGCGGAGATGGAGCTCGACCTTGGGCTCAAAGGGGCGTTGCTGCCGTCTTCCATCGATTTTGAGAACTTTGAAAATATCGTCCATTGTGGTTACTACACCGTCATGAATCGGTCGTCGTCGGTGGCACATTCGCTGAACGTCGTGACGCCAGAACAGTTTGAGCAAAGCCAAGAAGTGCAGATCCTCAATCGCGACATCGTGGCTGCACTGAAAAATCGCGAAATCATTGCTCATTATCAACCGATTGTGAAAGCCGCATCCGGCCAGTTAGTTGGCTTTGAAGCCTTGGCGCGCTGGAAACATTCGCAATTTGGAATGGTGTCGCCTGCCGTGTTTGTGCCACTGGCCGAACAGCGAAAACTGATTGTGGAACTCGGTGAGCAAATTCTTGACCAAGCGTGTGCATTTTTGCAAACGTTTCAACAAGCGCAAGGCCACAACAAGCAGATGGTGAGCATTCACGTCAACATCTCCAGCCCGCATTTTTATCACAGCAGTTTGGTTGATACGCTGCGCAACGTGATCGCGCAGTATCAACTTGAAGCCGGTCAATTGGTGCTAGAGCTGACGGAAAGCATTCTGATGGGGGTTGAAGAAGAGACGCAGCAGCGCATGGATGCCATTAAAGCGCTTGGCGTTCAATTGGCGCTGGATGATTTTGGTACGGGTTACTCATCGTTCAGTTCGTTGTGTAATTTTCCACTGGATATTGTCAAACTGGACAAGTCGTACATCGATGGTTTAGACACCAATGAGAAAGCCAAATCGCTGATTCGCAATATCATCAACATGTCACAAGAACTCGGGCTAACCACGGTGGCCGAAGGGGTTGAGAACGCGTCACAGCTGAGAAAGCTCAACGTGTGGAACGTGGATGAAATTCAAGGCTATTACTTCTACAAACCGATGGATGCAGCGCTGGCATTGGAAACGTTTCGTCATTGAAAGAGGGAACGCTGACGGGAAATGGTGAAGAAACGTCGGCATAAAGGTAAGAGCGAAAAGAAAAAGCCAGACGGTGTCTGGCTTTTTCGTGGATATCATTCTTTGGGGCACCGAGCGTTACAGTGACAGATACGACAGTGGAATGTCCGGATTTATGGCTTCCAGTGTGGATTGGGTATCTGCCAAGTGGCTGATGCTGCCTTCGGCCATTTCAGCCAGCGCGGCACTTTCGATAGTGTCGAATGTTTCACCCGCCATGCGCAATTGAATCAAAGCCACTTGCAATGGAGGCAAGCTTGGGTTGAACGCCGCATTTTCCGCGTACGCACCCAGATACTGCTGACCGCTGGTGGTTTGCAGCGCTACGCCGCTCAGATTGGCGGTGTATGGCGCGTGGCTGCGGTTCAGGGCAACTAGTGCTTTCTGCACCAATGGTTCTTCATCGTCGCTGGTTTTGCCATGATTGACGTTGGCCATCAGCGCCGATTCAATGCCTAAATCTGCTGGGCCAAACGATTCTGGCAAGTAGTATTGCAACGACTTTTCTTCACGTTGTGGCAGTTGAATTGACAGCGTTTTCGATGTGTTCAATTCATTCATGAACTGACGGCAGTGACCACATGGGCTGTAGTTGACGGTAATGTCCGCCAAACCTTCTTCGCCTTTCATCCAAGCATGGCTGATGGCCGCTTGTTCAGCGTGAATGGTTTGACCCAGTTGCACTCCAGAAAACTCCATGTTGCCGCCGAAGTAGAGGCGACCCGACAGGCCACGCACGATGGCACCGACATAAAACTTGGAGATAGGCACATAGGCGTAGGCCGCTGCCAAAGGAAGCAAAGTCACACGCAGATCAGCATCACTCATTTCCGAAATGGAAAGCAGTTGGTTGAACTGGTCGGGAGAAAGGGTAGCGTCAAAATCATCAGCCAAGGTGATCGGAGTCAGAAACTCTGCGATTGGCTTCGGCATGCCCGCTAGCGCCTGTTCAATACGGCTTTTCATAAAGAATCCTTAATAATGTATTGAACTTCATTTTAGGCAACCGATGCAGCTTTACTGAGATTTTTGTCACATAAATGAATGTAACGACATTTCAGTTTTCATAATTAGAGTGATGTCACACATGTCATCGATTGCACAAGGCGAAAGAGTGAAGTCCGTCGATGATCGCGTCACGAACATCGACAGAGGCCACAAAGTTTCCATGAGTTTAGAGGACGGAGAGCCAGATCGCGAATCCAAATAGGCTTGGTGCGAGAATCGAGGTGATGACGCCGCACAGCACCAACGCCAGAGAACTGAAGGCCGCATCGCGCGGGTCTCTTTCTGCGCAGCTGGCGGTGCCCAATGCGTGGGACACAGTGCCCATCGTCAGGCCGCGAGCAATCGGGTGTGTCACGTTGAGCACTTTGTAAATGGGGTAGGCGAGAATCGCGCCAAACAGACCAACCATGAGCACCAGAATGGCGGCCACCGCCGGCTCACCGCCAAGGTTACTGGCGACTTCCATGGCAATCGGCGTGGTGACGGATTTGCCCATCAAGGCGGCGATCAAGCTGATTTCAGCTTTCATGCTCACCGCGATCAAGCTGGCGGTCAACATCGACATCACACTGCCCACGCCACAGGCCAGCATCACCAAACGCCAGTTGGCACGGATCTGAGGCAGTTGCTCATACAGTGGATAGGCGAGTGCCACCACGGCGGGTTGTAGCAAGTCGCTCAACCATTTGTTGTCGGCATAGTAGGTTTCAAACGGCACCTTCAGGTACATCAGCACCGGAATGATGATCGCGATACAAATCAGCAAAGGATTCAAGAACGGTGAATTGCCTTTCTTCGCCACCCAACGAGCGAAGAAGAAGACGATGAGGGTGACAATCAACCACATGATTTCTTACCTCGCTTGAGAAAACGATCCAAGCAGACACCAAGCGTG
The DNA here is from genome assembly GCF_043106745.1 of Vibrio sp. CJQ_6. Classification (NCBI taxonomy): domain Bacteria; kingdom Pseudomonadati; phylum Pseudomonadota; class Gammaproteobacteria; order Vibrionales; family Vibrionaceae; genus Vibrio; species Vibrio sp. CJQ_6. The sequence continues at coordinate 361,475 of NZ_JBICMV010000012.1, forward strand.
ACGATCACCAAAGTGGTGCCGCCAATGGCGCTGGCAATGATGGTCCATGCGTTGGCGACCAACATATCAAAATGTGCCATCAAGCCCACACTGACCGGCACAAACAGCAGCACCATGTAGCGAATGAACAGATTGGCTCCGGGTTTGACCCATTCCACGGGAACGAGGCCACTAGCCAACAAGGAGAACAGAATCAGCATGCCGATGATGCTGCCGGGAACGGACACGCCGAGCCAGCTTTGCAGGTTCACACCGGCCAGCAGGCACAGGAAGATCAACCCGATTGAGACCACATATTGTGCGATGGTTTTTACCATGAGAATGTCAGCCGTAATTGCAATCAAATAAACTCAGAAACTAAGAGGCTAGCTTCTCTACGTATTGGTAAACGGATTTGAGAATCGCGATTTTCTTTTCATCACTTTCATGTTCATGCACCAGATTTTCCAGGTTCAGCATGTAATCAGGCAGATGTGTTTCGTAGTAATCGCGACAATGGTTCGCCCAGCGGCGTTGCTCTTCGTCGTCGAGCGTCCACGGGAAGTTGCGCGCGCGGTAACGAAACAGCAGAGGTTCAATGCGTTTGTCGCTGAACGTGATATCCAACTCGCCGAGCAGTTCAGGATTCGTGGAACGAATAATTTCCATCGCAGCTTTATCTGCAGGGGAGAAGAACCCGTCATAGAGCTGCGTATCTACATCGTTCGAGGCTTCAAATTCGCGCTCAATACTAAACAGCGCCGCCAGTTTTTCGCGAATATCGGGAGACTGACGAATGCGTGCCAAGTTGGCCAAGCACAGTTCGCGGTCGATGCCGATGGTGGCGGCATTTTCGGCGGTGAGCGTTTTCGCCGGGGCTAGAATCGGACACTTGTTGAGATGAACCAGCTTGACGGGCACAGGCAATTCATCCGGCGCTAAATCGTCATGACGAGTGTATAAACGCGCGTGCAGTGATTCCACATCCAAATCGAGCAGCGGCTGCGGGTCTTTGGCTAAATCCACCACAATGACCGCGTTTTGGTTGGTCGGGTGCCAAGCAATCGGCACAATCCAACTGGTGTATTGGCATTCACGGCCCAACATGCCAGAGACATGCATCAGCGGCGTCATGTTGACAATATCAATCAGTTCATTGAGCTTGCGTTTATGACGCATCGAGAAGAAATACTCAAACAGCTTGGGTTGCGCGGCTTTGACTTTTTTCGCCAGTTCAATCGTCGCAATCACATCCGCCATCGCATCGTGCGCATTTTCGTGCTCAATGCCGTTGGCTTTTGACAAATGCTCCAGTTTGAAGCTGGTAAACCCTTCGTCGTTTTCTGGCCACACCACACCTTCCGGGCGCAATGCGTGACATGCACGCATCACATCCAGTAAATCCCAGCGGGAGTTGCCGTTTTGCCAGCTCCAAGCATACGGGTCAAGGAAGTTGCGATAACAGGTATAGCGGGTGACTTCATCGTCGAAACGAATGCTGTTGTACCCAAGGCTTGTGGTGTTTGGTGTCGATAACTCGGCGTGAATTTTGGCGATGAATTCGGGCTCAGGCAGCCCTTGCGCCATCGCTTTTTGCGGAATGATACCAGTAATCAGCGCGGCTTCTGGCGCCGGTAGGTAATCTGATGGCAATTGGCAGTAAATCACCAACGGCTCACCGATGATATTAAACTCCATGTCTGTGCGCACACCAGCAAACTGACTCGGACGGTCTTTGGCCGGGCTGGTGCCCCACGTCTCATAGTCAAAGAAAAAATAAGTGGGCTGCTGTTGCTGCATGTTTGTTTACCAAGTCGCTGATTTAAAAATTATTGAACGGTTATTAGAACATTCCGCACTGGACATGGCAATCTCGAAACCCGGCGGCAGGCTATGTTCGGTCAGTGATGCAACAAAAAAGCCGACGTTTAAGCGTCGGCTTTGGGTGATTCATGATGGCGGCTTAGGCCGTTGTCGCTCGTCACCGCACGTGGTTGAAAAATGCTAGGACATGCGATGTTCCTCGCATAGAAATGTTTGCCAGAGAGCGAGGCGCAGCAGCAGGAGTATTAATGGCCGTGTGCCGTGGAACCAAGAAACCCGTTTCGCCTGCACTTTATTCCATGTTTAAAAGCTATCACCCAATTTTGGAAGAGGTCGCCCGTTGTCTATCAGATGAACGCAACGATGTGGGCGTTGATGGAAATGATTGAGAGGGAAGTGGTGTCACATAGTGGTCTGAGTTTGTTGTAGAGCGCAGCCTTATTTTAGCAAAGTGTGATGAACGTATAAAAAGGTAAACACGTCGAGAAACTAAATACTCATATGACTATATTTATTGCCTAGTTATAGTAACTTAAGGTTATCCGTACGTTGAGTTGTATAAGTCATAAAGGGTTTTCATGTCTAGTAAATTTGAGTCTCAGCTAAAATTTGTATTCGAACGATTAGGATACCATCCAGCTCGTAGAGCGATGAATGGTCAGTTTGGGCGTAGCTTTCCTAAAGGAAAAAAAGAGATGTTTGCTGATATTGAATTATTAGCTACATCTGATAAAAGACACGCAGATTTCATTGATAGTTGTGGTGAAAGTTGTATTCACTTAGGTACCCGTCATCTAGAGCTATTTGATGTCAAAGACCCGATAAGGAAAAAAGAACTCAACAACTTTTTTTCAAATTTACAGCCAACAACAAACAAAGTGTTATCAAACTCTTATCCATTTCCGATAACAAATCAAATTGCACTTGCAAGTATAAAGAAAAATGAAATACATGTTATGGATAGTGGTGTGATAACTGTAGATAGGAGCGACTATAAATTTGTTGTATTTTCTACAGTTATTGAGAATGAAGTAGAAGAAGATGGAACAAAATACTTAAACAAAAATGGACAGGATCTGGTTAAAAATAACCAAGCACATTTTTACTACGTAACAAGTGAGTATCGTCAATTATTCCATGTGCTTTACTGGGATGAACAGGAGGATAGCGCGATATTATCAATTGATAAAAACTTGCTGTCTGTGCACAAAAGTCGAGATCAACTATTCTTAACTAGAATGTATGTAGAACAGAGTACTACAGGGGCGTTGGGGCATCCTCTTAATGTATTTGATGCCATTGAACCGTTATACAATGAGGTTGATGGTCGGATTATTCGTTTGGGTCATGTTACATCGGATAGCAATCCTGTTAGGTTAAAGCTAACTCGTGGTCAAGTCTGCTTGAAACAAGATAAGTATCATGGTGCAGGGGAAACTAGCGGCCATGTGCATGCGAAGTTCTCGGTTGGTAAGAGTTGGTCGTTTGGAGTCGCTGATCAACGTTCAGTTGTCGAAGTCGATCTTGCAGGTAAAGCGGCGATGTTAGATACTGCGCAGCCTTTATCAGATTTCGAAGTGGCAAAATGCTCACGTATGAAAGACTTGAATTTTGCTATTAAAAAGGTTCGCCCTTATGCAAGTTAAGTGTTCGTTTTTGTTTAGGTAATTGACTTATAAGATATGGCTACAGCTAGTTTGCGACAAGCTAAAAAGCGACTAATTGAACTGGGGAACCTTACAGGTTCTCCAGTTTTTGCTATGTCTAGAAAAATTGTTGAGTATCTAGAAGATCAACGTCAGCAAGACAGATTGACGATAGGCGGGTTAAGGGCTGCTTTATCCACTCCACGAGATGAGGATCGAGTGTTAGCTGAAGCCGCTTTTATGCTCACGATTCATCCTTTTGAAGTCTTAGATGTCCAATATCGTCTATATGATGAATCGCTTTCTGAAGTTATCGAAATCATTAGTAAAAATGATTATGCACAAGCTTTAAGTGCTGGTGAATTTTATTATGAAGGTGAGTTGATAGACTCAGAGCATTTCCAATCACGAGTATTCCCTGTATTTTTAAATCAGAAAGTAGATTCGAATCAAGATGTTACCAATATAGAGGTAACTTCGGGGTTATGAGCGGAAATGATCGAATTATAGAAACGGTACTAGACAATAGTATGCAAGTTATATTGTCTGAAAATCAAAATATTAGAGCGCTCCTTGAACGACATTCCCCGTCATCTTACGAGCAATTTGTTAATCGAATCTACACAGATCTTGAGAACGTAATTTCTACTACAGAATCAGGAAAACAACATCACCAAGCCAAAGGTGAAGACGAGCTTACGGATCACCTGCTATCTCAATTGGTGCATATCTATCCTTCAGCAAAGCATGACGTTCAGAAAGGTGGGCATTGTGATTTACATATTGAAGTTCGTTCACAAGATGATGTTATCTACACATGGGTTGGTGAAGCTAAGCTATGGGGAGGCTATGCGTATGGCCGTGGTGGATTATTTGGACAATTGTTAGGAAGTTACGCGTCTGGTGGTGTAAATGCAAATCATGGTGGAATGATTTTTTATGACTTGTCATCATCAGGACCAGAATTTGTAATGGGGCAGTGGAAACAAGGCCTAGAAGCTGAAAATATAACGATTATCGATGAGAGAGTAGATAAGCTTCGTTTTTCTACTTCTCATCAACTGAATGATGGGAATGGTCCTGAGTTTCATGTTAAGCACTTTGTTGTCGGTTTATATCATCAGCCTGCCCAAAAAGTTTTAGCGAAAAAAGTAGCTAAGGACGTAGCTGGAAAATCAACTAAGAAAAAGATTTAATCAATATCTAGCGAGTGAGTGTTAACGTTCACCCTTAAATATCACGGCGTTGCCACGATATTAAGCCCCACCTAATCGGTGGGGCTTTTACATTGCTGGACATTGCACAATTCTAGAATCCTATTTTTAAACGCCTTTCGTTGCGATTTTTATGCCTTGGAGGTGAGCGAGTGAGCAATTTAACTGTCAGTGTTGTAGCGGCAATATCTACTGCTGCATTTTCACTAGATTGAGCTCGGTGTTAGGAGGCGGAGGGACCGTAGCGCTGTACCCAAGCAGAAAGGCTGTGTGTCATGTTGTTAACAATCAGCTTTATCTTAGTTACACAAATGGCGGTGTCTTACCTGTAGGCCCAACAGCTGATTATTTAACATCGAATCTGGTTTTAGAGTTCAGTTTGGGGTCAAATGAGCATTCAGTTTTTGAATTTAGTTAAAGCACTCTACGGAGTGCTTTTTGTCTTTAAGCATCTTCGAAACCCGGCGGCAGGCTATGTTCGGTCAGTGATGCAACAAAAAAGCCGACGTTTGAGCGTCGGCTTTGGGTGATTCATGATGGCGCTTTATGCCGTCGCTTCTTGCGCGGCTTCTGCGTCTGCTGAATTCTCGGCAGTTTGGTTCAAAATACGGCTGGTAATGGTGCCTGCGGTCATTGAACCGGACACGTTGAGCGCGGTACGTGCCATATCAATCAATGGCTCGATCGAGATGAGCAGCGCAGCAATCGTGACAGGTAGGCCCATGGCGGGCAGCACAATCAGGGCTGCGAAAGTAGCGCCACCGCCGACACCCGCGATACCAAATGAGCTGATCGCGATGATGGCAATCAGTGACAGAATGAACTGAATGTCCAGCGGGTTGATGCCCATGGTGGGTGCAACCATCACAGCCAGCATCGCAGGGTAGATGCCTGCACAACCGTTCTGACCAATCGTTGCACCAAAGGATGCTGACAGGTTTGCGATCGCTGGTGACACGTTCAGTTTGGTGATTTGTGCTTCCACGTTCAGTGGAATGGTTGCCGCTGAGCTGCGCGAGGTAAACGCGAACGTCAGTACAGGCCAAACTTTCTGGAAGTAAGTTTTTGGATTCACGCCCACAAACGACACCAGCACGCCGTGAACGACAAACATCAGGGCGATGGCGATGTACGACGCCACAATAAAGCCCAGCAGGTTCAGGATGTCAGCAGCGCTTGAGGTTGCGACCACTTTTGCCATCAGCGCGGCGATGCCGTAAGGCGTCAGCGCCATGATCATTTTCACCAAACGCATGACGATGGATTGAATCGCGTCGACAAACGTACGAATAGGTGCTTCTAGCTGCTCTTTTTCAATCATCACTTTGCGAGCGGCAATGCCAACGAGCACGCCGAAGATCACTACGGCGATGATTGATGTTGAACGTGAGCCGGTCAAATCTGCAAATGGGTTGGTAGGAATAAAGCTCAGCAGCATTTGCGGAATGGTCAGGTCAGCGACGGTGGACGCGCGGCTTTGCAGCACGGCAATGCGAGCGGTTTCACGCGCACCTTCCGTCAGGCCCGCAGACGTTAGGCCAAACGCTTGGGTGACCAGAATACCGATCAGCGCTGCAATGGCGGTGGTCAACAGCAAAATGGCAATCGTTAGGCCGGAAATTTTACCCAGTGACCCGTTTTTATCCAGTTTCACCACGGCAGAAATCATCGACACCAAGACCAACGGCATGATGACCATTTTCAGCAGGCCAACGTAACCATTGCCGACAATCGCGACCCAAGATAGGGTTTCACCGATGACATAGCTGCCTTCACCAAAGATAAGCTGAAGTGCTAAACCGAACGCACTGCCCAGCACTAAACCGAGCAACACAAGACGAGAAAGGGTGTAGGCTTTTTTCTGTTGTCCAAATAAGAAGAACAGAATGCCGACAAATACCGCAATCGATGCGATAGCTGCAACTGACATAATTGAGAATCCTTAAAACGGGTGGATATCGACTGGGCGGGAAACCGTCCGCGATATCGAAAAAGTAGGAATATATCTAGGGAGCACCATAACGTTTCATATGCTGAATAGAAAATATAAAAACAGCATTATTTAGAACGAAACGTTATGAATGCAGGGTGTTGTACAAATTATTGTCGAATCGATGGTGAAATATTCGTTTCAGTGATAATTCTTCAGCAGACGCTGCATGTCGGTGGTGTGCAAAACGGATACGGCCGGAGCGCGGCGATCAAACACATTGTAGAGCAGCGCTTGGGCGACCGCTTCGGCGCGAATCGGGATCAGGTTTTTCAGTGTGCCCCACAGTAGGTATTGGCCGATTTTCATCACGCGTTGCAACCAAATTTCATCGGGTCTGACGACCTGACGTTCACCCACCAACGGGCCGGGGCGAACAAACGTGACGTGTTCAAAGCCCATTTGGCGAATGGCTTCTTCCATCTTGCCCTTGCAGCGTAGGTAATGAGATCGCGAGCGTGGGTGCGCGCCATAGCTCGACACCACCGCCAAACGTTTTACACCGATGGTTTTCATGGTTTGAGCAACCTGGCAAACCAAGTGGTAATCGACCGCTTCTAATCCGGCTTGAGAACCTGCTTGTTTGCGTGTTGTGCCCAGCGCAATCACGCCATAATTGGGCGCAATGTGCTGCTCATCCCACTGCTTGATGCCAAGTTCGCTATCGCATATTGCGGTGAGTTTTTCATGGCTCGCTAAGGGTTTTCGCGTGAGCGCGTACACGCCATCAATCGCAGGCGTTGCCAATAACTGGTGGAGTGCACATGAACCGACAAGGCCGCTGGCACCGGCGATGATCACGTGGGTGGAGGAGGAAGTTGTCATGCTATTCTTTCGCTATCATCTTATTCGCTATCGTCTTATTCAATATTGTCGTAAAAAGACCCCGCGAAGCGAGGTCTTGTTCGGTGAATGATACATCAGGTGAGCGACAATGGGATTTGATTGTGCTTTTTGTTTCCCGACGATTTTGCCGGTTTCTGTTTTGGCGATCGTTGATTAGCAAACATAACGTCTCCTTTGCTGTGAGTTATCGCGGATGACAGTGCAGCCCTGCATCATCTGTACCAAAAGTATAGTGTATAAATTGATCAATGGCTTACCTGCACTTGCCCAATCTATTGAGCGTCGTTTCGGCAAATGCACGCAACGCAGCGGCAAAGTTTGGTATCCAAGATCGTTTGCGGGTAGACTGCAAAACGAATTCACGTTCCTCTCATTGTCAGCTTACGGACTAGCTCATGTATATTGATTTCAGCCAGTGGGATCCTTCGGCGATCTACCATCTGATGACACAAACAGTCGTTCCTCGTCCCATCGCTTGGGTGTTGACCGAATCGGCCGACCAAAACTTCAATCTTGCCCCTTTTTCTTACTTTACCGCGGTGTCGAGTCATCCGCCGCTGCTGATGATTTCGATTGGCAAAAAGCCGTCTGGCGAGGTGAAAGACACCGCACGCAACGTCAAAGCAAGAGGCCAATTGGTGATTCACATTGCGGATGTCGGCCTCGCGGAAGCCGTCACTCAAACGGCTGCGACACTTGACCACGGTGAATCGGAAGTGGCGGCGAACGGGATTGAACTGAGTGATTTCGACGGTTTTCCGCTTCCGCGCGTCACCGCATGTCCGGTGGCATTTGGCTGCACACTTTATGAAATGCAGGAGATAGGCGCGACCCCACAAACGCTGCTGTTTGCTAAGGTCGAACAGGTGTATCTCGATGACCGCATCCTCAACGTGCAGGACGATCGCCTGACAGTAGATGCGTTGACGCTGGATCCGCTGTCTCGTCTTGGCGGCGGCGAATACGCCACGCTCGAAAAAACTTTTACCATTCAACGCCCACACTAATCAGGACATTTTCATGTTAGACCGTTCATTCCACGATGCCATCACGCAGCGTATCGACCAAAAAACCAAGCCGCTTGGTGCTTTAGGACAACTGGAGCAGGTGGCTTATCAATTGGCTTTGATTCAAAGCCAAGGCCAAAGCAGCGCCGTCACGCACATTGCGATAGAGCAGCCAACGGTGTTGGTGTTTGCGGGCGACCATGGCATCGCCGATGAAGGCGTCAGCATTGCGCCGAGTGCGGTGACGCAGCAAATGGTGCTCAACTTCCTCGCTGGTGGTGCCGCCATCAACTGTTTTTGTCGTGCCAACCAAGTGGCAATGAAAGTAGTGGATACCGGTATTCTGCTGCCCATCGACGCGCAACATCCGGACTTCGTGGTGCAGCGTTTAGGGGAGCGCACCGAAAACTTTGCCCATCAGGCGGCAATGAGCGCTGAGCAGGTCACGCAAGGGCTGGCGCTGGGGCAGGCTCTGACCGAACGCGTCATTGATGGCGGGTCCAATCTGGTGATGTTTGGTGAGATGGGGATTGCCAATACCAGCAGTGCGGCGGCGTTGCTGGCTGCGCTGAGTGGGTTGTCTGCTGAGCAATGTGTGGGGATGGGAACCGGGATTTCTGAGCAGCAGTTTGAGAAAAAACGTCAGTTGGTGGCGCAGGCGGTTGCGCGCTGCGACGGCCTTGATGTGGAAGCTATATTGGCGGAAGTGGGCGGCTTTGAAATCGTCCAAATGGTGGGCGCGTTCTTGGGCGCATCACGCCGTAATACGCCTGTGCTGGTCGATGGTTTTATCGTGACGGTCGCAGCGTATATGGCCACATTGCTGGAGCCGAAGGCGCGTGATGTTATGATTTTTGCGCATCGCTCACACGAATCGGGTCATCGCGCGGTTCTGGATTTGTTAGATGCCGAGCCGCTGCTGGATTTGGGATTGCGCCTTGGCGAAGGAACCGGCGCGGTCTTGGCCGTCCCGCTGCTGCGCGCTGCGGCGGAGTTTTATAACACCATGGCAAGCTTTGCCGAAGCGGGAGTGACGGTGTAATGCCTGCGGCGCTTTTGTATCAATGGCAACTCTTTTTACTGGCGGTGAGCTTTTTCTCACGCTTGCCGGTACCAGCGTCGTTGCCCTATAGCAGTGAGCGCATGAATCAAGCGGGCCGTTATTTTGCGCTGGTGGGCGTGTTATTGGGCGGCATTTGCGCGCTGGTGTACGTGCTGTTGGGTCATCTGTTTTCGCCGGCGATCAGCGTTTTTTTGACCATGGTTGTGAGCTTGCTGCTGACTGGAGCGTTTCATGAAGATGGCTTAACGGACATGGCAGATGGCATCGGCGGTGGCATGACCGTCGAGCGTCGCTTGATCATCATGAAAGACAGCCGCATTGGTACGTATGGTGCGTCGGCACTGGTGATGGCGCTGCTGGGTAAATTTCTGTTTTTGAGTGCATTGGCGGAGCAGATGTCGCTTGTGAGCGTTTGGTTGCTGGGTTATACCCTAAGCCGCGCGGTCGCAGCTTCACTGATTTATGACATGCCTTATGTTTCTGACCCCGATAGCAGCAAGTCCAAGCCGCTGGCGAGTCGTCAAAGCCGCCATGAATTACTGATCTTATTGGTGACGGGGCTAATTCCTTGTCTTTGGTTCAGCGCCTACGTTTGGGTGGGCGCCATTGCGCTGTGCGTGGTCATTCGCGTTGCGCTCAAACAGTGGCTGATGAAACGCTTGGGCGGTTTTACTGGCGACTGTTTGGGCGGCACGCAACAAATTGTCGAACTGAGTCTCTACTTGTTGCTGCTGGCTTACCTGCATACTGGCATTGCGGTTAGCGGAGGGCTGGTGGGATGAGCATTCATTTGATCTTGGGGGGCGCGCGCAGCGGTAAATCGAGTTTTGCGGAACAAAAAGCGAAGCAGTTTGCTGCGTTTGGCGCGAGTCAACGCCATTATGTTGCAACGGCGATTGCGTTTGATGACGAAATGCAGCAACGCATTTTGCATCATCAGGCGCAGCGCGGCGATGCGTGGTGTGAACACGAAGCGCCCATCGCGCTGGCGGAAACCTTGGCTCAATTCACACGTCGCGATGTGGTGTTGGTCGATTGCCTCACGTTGTGGCTCAACAACGTGATTTATAACCATGGTGAAACGCTTGATGCGCAGGCGATTGAAGCACGTGTTACCGCGCTGACAGACGCGTTGGTTGAAACGCAAGCCACGGTGCTGCTCGTCTCAAACGAAGTTGGCCTTGGGGTGGTGCCGATGGGGGAAGTGTCGCGTTTGTTTGTTGATCACGCGGGGTGGATGAATCAAGCGATTGCACGACACGCCGACAGCGTGACGCTCATTGCGGCGGGCTTGCCGCTGGCGCTCAAGGGGAATCTATGAATCAAGGGAAGCCGATGACTCAAGAGGAGCCCATGAATCAAGAGCCAGCGATGAATCAAGAGATAACGATGAAGCGCGTCTTTTTGTTGCGACACGCCAAAACACTGGGGCCAGCCGCGCTCAACGGTTCAACCGATATTGCAGTGGCTGATGAAGTGCAAGATGAACTGGCGCAGTTACTCAACTCGCACGGCTTTACGTACATCATCACCTCTCCGCTGCGTCGCTGCGCCGATTTAGCGCACAAACTGCAAGCGCTCAACCCATCGCTGACGGTGGCAATTGAATCCGATTTTCGTGAAATGCATTTTGGCGAGTTCGACGGACAACCCTTTGACGCGTTGGCGCCTCATTGGGCGATGCTTGAAGCATTTTGGCAGTCTCCGGCAGAACAGCCATTGCCCGGCGCAGAACGGTTGGCGGATTGCTATCAGCGCGTCACGCAAGCGTGGCAGCGCAGGTTGCCGTCATGCCCGGATAACACCTTGATCATCACGCATGGTGGCACGATTCGTTTGTTACTGGCGCATGTGCTGCACACCGATTGGCGCAATCCGCGTTGGTATTCGTCGTTGGCCATTGGCAATCAAACGTTGACGCAATTGGACATTTTCCCCGCGCCGACGCCGTTTGTGAGTGTGAGGAACATCGGAATTGAACTCAAAGATAAGCCACTGAACTAATTGAATATAGAGTATCTGAAGTGGTTAGTGGTAGAATCCGCCGTTAGTTATCGATTCATCCATCAGTACTTGAAACATCAGTACTTAAACATGATGGTGGGCGCGTGAGTTAAAGGGTGTCGTACGGCAAATATTTCCCTTGTGAGTTGGGTTGGACCGGTCTTGATAAGTGGGATCGTTCCAACATAATTTGGCAGTACAATTCTTTAACATAGCCGCTGTGCAATAAAGGAGTAGCGCATGACGAAGTCCCTCTTTCGCCAATCTTTTCTTTTTGACAGTTTAGATCTCGAGCAATCTGTGACGCGCGGAGAAATACAAACCGCAGCGGGTATCACACTGAAATTGCACGATCGCGGTGTGTTAGAAGTGCTGCCAGCGGCGCAGGACGAATCAACCCGTCATATTGTCATTTCCTGTGGTATTCATGGTGACGAAACGGCGCCGATGGAGTTGGTGGATAAGCTGGTGGATGACATCATTTCTGGCTTCCAACTGGTTCAAGAACGCTTGCTGCTGATCATTGCGCATCCGAAAGCGACCAATCAACATACTCGCTTTATCGATGTGAACCTGAATCGCCTGTTTGATGACAAGCCTCACGATTCGAGTGAAGAGCTGGCGATTGCCGACCGGCTTAAAATTCATGTGCAAGACTTCTATGCAGAAACGCCGATGTTGTCGCGTTGGCATCTGGATCTGCATTGCGCGATTCGCCAATCCAAACATTATTCATTCGCCGTCAGCCCCAAAGCGCGTCACGCTGTGCGCAGCCACGCGCTGATGGATTTTGTTGAAGCGGCACACGTGGAAGCGGTGATGCTGTCCAACGCGCCTTCGAGCACATTTAGTTGGTATAGCGCCGAGCACTTTGGTGCCCAAGCGTTAACGATGGAACTGGGGCAGGTGGCTCGTCTGGGTGAAAACAACCTCAAACGTCTGGTGGCCTTTGATTTGGCGCTGCACAATCTGGTGGCGCGCAGTGCCTGTGAACACCTGTCGAAAAAAACCATTATGTATCGTGTCAGTCGCACCATTGTGCGTTTGCATGACGATTTTGATTTCCGCTTTGACGACGACGTCGAAAACTTCACTTCGTTTATGCATGGCGAAGTGTTTGGTCACGATGGCGACAAGCCGTTGATGGCGAAAAATGAAGGCGAGGCGATTGTGTTTCCGAATCGACATGTCGCCATTGGTCAGCGCGCAGCGTTGATGGTCTGCACCGTGGATACTCGCTACGAAGACGATCAACTGGTCTACGATTAAGGTCTGCGCAACCCCAGTGATGCGGGGCAACTAACACTTTCTATTTGATTGGCTTAACGTTATGGTTAGGCCAATCTTCTTTCTGGCGCCGATCATTAACCTGAGTACTGCATGGATTTTAGTCAGCTTCTATTACAAAAACAGCGCCGTTGGCAGCGCGCTGCGCTCATCATGTTGGTTTTACTTGGGGTGGCTAGTGCCGCCTATGTGATGGTCGGTGAAATCTTTATCTCGCCTTTTTCACCCCTTTCTCCGCTCGAACAGCAATTGGTGGTCGAACTACGTTTGCCTCGTTTGTTGGCCGCGATTGTGATTGGTGCCGCGCTGGCGGTGTCTGGCGCAACGCTGCAAGTCTTGCTTGGGAACGTGCTTGCAGAGCCCGGAATCATCGGCATTTCCGGCGGGGCTAGCGTGGCGATGGTGATTTTGCTGTTTTTCTTTCCAGCCGCCGCGACCCCAGTTGGGTTTATGCTCTCGGCGATTGCTGGATCGCTGGTATTTACGTTGCTGCTGGTTTCAATTGCCAAAGCGATGCACCTGACGACCACGCGCTTGTTGTTGGTGGGAGTGGCGCTGGGGATCTTGTCTGGGTCGGTCGTGACGTGGGCATTCTATTTCAGTGATGATTTGAGCTTGCGCCAACTGATGTATTGGCTGATGGGCAGTATCGGTGGGGCAAGTTGGTATCAACACACGTTGTCGTTTGTCGCCATTCCCGTGATGGTGTGGCTGGTGATGCAAGGCAGAACACTGGATAAATTAATGCTCGGTGAAACCCACGCCAAACAGCTGGGGGTGGATGTGATCGCCCTGCGCTGGAAGCTGATCCTCGCGGTGTCGGTGCTGGTAGGTGCGGCTGTGGCACTGGGTGGCGTGATTGGTTTTGTCGGCTTAGTGGTACCGCATTTGCTGCGCTTGGCTCTGGGGACGGAAAACCGCATGTTGCTGCCACTGTCTGCCATTTGTGGCGCACTGCTCTTGGTTTTTGCAGACACCATTGCGCGGCTCGCGTTGGATTCAGCAGAGCTGCCACTGGGGGTGGTGACCACCACGCTCGGCGCGCCTATTTTCATCTGGATGTTGGTAAAGAGCCATGATTCGCATTAACAGCTTGCGTGTCGAATCACGCCTATTGCCATTGTCGTTCACCTGCAAGCCGGGCGAAATCTTGCATGTGGTTGGTCCAAATGGCAGTGGCAAAAGCACCTTACTGGCCGCGCTTTCGGGCGTTTTAGACAGTGAGGGCGACATTCAGATCGGCGACGTGGATGTGCGTACTGCCACGTTGAGTGAGTTGGCGCTGCATCGTGCTTATTTGTCGCAGAGCGAAAAGCCCGCATTCAATCTGGATGTGTTTCAATATCTCGCGTTGTCGTTGCCTGCCTGCGCGGCAGAAAAGGGGGATGAGGTCAATTTGGCCATCCGCCAAATCACCACGCTGCTCAACATTAAAGACAAGCTGCATCGTTCCATCCATCATTTATCGGGCGGCGAATGGCAACGCGTGCGTCTTGCGGGCAGTTGTTTGCAAATTTGGCCATCGCTCAACCCTTACGCCAAACTACTGATTCTCGATGAACCGGCTGCGCCGTTAGATATCGCGCAAGAAGGGCTGTTGTATGCGTTGATTCAGCAGGTGTCCAAGCAGGGCATCACGGTGATCATGGCCAATCACGATCTCAACCGTTCTCTGCGTCATGCCGATCAAGTGTTGTTGCTGAGTCAAGGCATCGTGCACTGCGTCGACACGCCACAAAACGTGCTCACGGAGCAACATCTGGCTCAAGTGTTTGAAACTTCTGTGAAGCGCGTCGAAGTTGAAGGTAAACCTTACCTAATTTTCGACTAATTTTGGTGCATAGAGCACAATTTTGGGTCGGCTACCCCTTTGGAGTCATCATTCTATTTTGCGTTGAAAAATTGTTTCTATTTAAAATCAATGACTTAAATTAATTTCAAAAGTTGGCACGCAAATGGCATTAATAAGATCGATACATTCTCGTTCTTGTTAGGCTTTTTATAGTCTCCTTAGCCACCTTGCTCCCAAGGTGGCCTTTTTTTTCTAAATCGCCATCGAACGTGTTGTCGAATCAGCTGCGTCGTCAACTGAGCGAGCGGCGCTTACTTGTACTTGAGGCGCGCAGAACGGCTGAGAATGGAGAGCGTCGTCCCGTTATGGAGAAGGGCGCTCATCGTCGGATTGAGCCACCCCAGCGCAGCTGCCAACATGATGCCGCTATTGACGTATTCCGCAATTTTGATGTTGGAGTTAATCACGCTCATCGCAATATTGGCCAGCTCTCGCGCTTCAGCAAGCCCGTAGAGTTGATCGCGCAAGAGCACGACATCGGCGACTTGGCGAGCCAACTCGGTGCCGCGTCCCATCGCAATGCCAACGTCTGCAATGGTCAGTGCGGGCGCATCATTCACACCATCCCCCACAAACATCACGGTACGCCCCTCGGATTGAAGTGCTTCGACGATGGTGGATTTCTCGGCAGGCACGGCTTCGGCAAAGACGCGGTCTAACTTCAACTCGTCTGCGAGAATATTGGCCTTATATTGGCTGTCTCCGGTGATCATGATCAGCTCTTTGACCCCAAATTGGCGCAGGGCGTTTAAGGTGTCCCGCGCATCTTCCCGCAGGTGATCGCGCAAGCCAATCATGCCAATCAGTCGGTTTTGATGCGAGATGAACACCAAATGGCGGCCTTGTGCCTCGTAGCTTTCGATCACCGCCTCAAAGGGCGTGAAATCAACCTGCTCGTGCACTTCTAAGAAGTGTCGGCTGCCCATCACCAGTTCGTGGTCATTCATGGTGCTTTTGAGACCATGGGCAATCACGTACTCAACTTCGCCGTGTTCGATATGTGGCAGTTGGTTGTGTTTCGCTGCGTTAACCACCGCTTGAGACAAGGGGTGGTTGCTGTGCTCTTCGACAGACGCGGCAATGGCGAGTAAGTCGCGTGCAGAGTTGGTGTCGCACAATGGAATCACATCAGTGACTTGCATATCTCCGTGCGTCAGGGTCCCCGTTTTGTCAAAGACGCAGGTATCGACGTTGACGAGTTTCTCTATCGCACTGCCGCCCTTGAACAAGATTCCTTGCTGGGCTGCACGGTACATGATGGATTTGAATGTGACCGGTGTGCTGAGTTTCAACGCACATGAGTAGTCAACCAAGAACACCGAGGCAACGCGGTTTAAGTCTTGTGTTAAGGCAAATACGGCCGCCCCAATACCCAAGGTGATTTTCACGCGGCGGTTCGCCATGTCTTGCGTGACTTGTTGAATTTCACTCTTTTCACTGAGCGAATCATAAATCAGCTTGGCAATTTTTGCCGTGGTGGCTTCGCTACCCACTTTGTCAACACGAACCTGAATGGTGCCTTCATGCACACTGGTCCCAGAGTACACGACAGCGCTTTGTTCACGACGCACTGGGACATTTTCCCCAGTCAACGAAGATTGATTGATCAGCGCCGCACCTTTGACGATGGTGCCGTCGACCGGAATCGAGACGCCGGGAGCGAGCTCAATTATATCGCCAACGGTTAAGGTTGATGAATTGACTTGCGTGCGCTCTGTGCCATCCACTCGCCATACGATCGATTCTTGAGGCCGCATTAAATCAGCCAACAGTTGATCGCTATTTCGGCAAGTTTTTTGCTCCATATATTCGCCTAAGCTGATGAGACTTTGCGTCATCATCGCCGTACGATAATCCCCGCGCCAGGCTGATAGGCCCACGGCAATTGCATCCAACACTTCCACCGAAACCGTTTTGTCTCGGAGATCGTTGATGCCTTCAAACAGGGTCGGTGCAATCAAGGTTGCCGTGGACAGCGCGCCCCATTTATTGGGCAATAATGCTGCCGCGATGGTGCCGATGACGTTTAATGCGACATCGCCACGCGTAAATTTGTGTTCGGTCTTTTCTTGTGTCGCTTCGTTCAAGTCAAGTTGGTTTAAACGCGCTTCCACGATGTTTGCTTGCAGCAATTGGGTGTCATATTCCACCACAACCGACTGAGCCGATTCGTTGACGCGCACCGCGCTGATGCCTTGAATAGCCATGAGGCTGGATTCAATCCAAGTCCCCACATCTTGATGATGTCTCAGCGCAGGTGCTTTGAAACGGATCCGGCCAGGGAAATGGTGCTTGACCAGAATCGCGATCATTCTTCGCCTTTACATAAGTTACGGTAGTATTCCAGCTCGGCTTGTGTATCTTCCAAGCGCTCTTTTAGCTCTTCAACTTCACCTCGAACAGCTGACCACGCTTTTTCACCTGTGGTCGCGACACCTTGTTGAAATTTCTTATTGGTCAACAAGTAAGCGACGGCGGCACCGGCTGCCAAGCCCATCATAAAATGGGTTTTGGTGTTTTGCTTTTGGTAAGGTTGTTCTGCCGTCTGTTGCGGTTGCTGTGGATCGGCCGCTGGGTTGGGTTGTTGAGGATAGCCGTAATAAGGGTAACCGTAATAGGGGTTGTTATTGTTCATCTTTAGATTCCGAAACTTGATCCATCAGGTAAAGACCCGCTGCGCCGACGCTGAGAATGGTCAGCAGAGAAAGCGCAGGGCGTCCGGCCATTTGTTCTGCGACATAGGTGGTGACGCCCGCAATGGCCGCCGTTTTTAGCGCTGATTTCGCTGCATTCGCGGCCATATCCTGAGTCTCGATATGGCCCGCTTTGTGCTCCTTCCACTGGCTGGCGATGGTGGCGCTACCCCCTGCAATCGCACCAACGATCATGGCGCGATTGGCAGAACTGAGTTTATTGGCTGAGTTACTCATGTTCTTTGAGCGTGCGTTGGCTGTCGTCACCTTGGGTATCTTCCCCCGGTGCATCCTCGGCGCGCGTCTCGGTTTGATGTCGCTTCACGGACTCTTGGAAGCCTTGTTTACCCGCCGCATAGGTGTCTTTGAAAATCTCGCTGCCTGTCGACACATTGTCTTTCACTGCGCTTGCTGTATGTACCGCGCCTTCTTTGACGCTCGAACCGCCAGATTTAAGTAGGTCTCCCGCGCCGGAGACTAAACCCATGAGTTTGCCACGCACGTTCTCATTGCTTAATAGAAGTGCAGCCGCTGCGCCGACCATAGCGCCTTTCCAAAACTCTTTATCGTTCATACCGAAAGTTCCTAATATCTCTTTAAACATACCCGCTTCTTCACCGAGAGCGCCGTCGAGCATCGCTTGTGCCTGCTCGAATAATGGATCGCTTTCTGATGTTTCAGGCGGTTGTGGTGGGTGTTGAGGTTGAGAAGGGGATTGCGTCATGCCCGGATGTGGCCAACTTGGCGGTGGCGGCATCATGTGCGGGGGAAATGGCGTGCCCATCGGTGGCATTTGATAAGGATGACAAAATGCAGGATGGGGGAACGCGGGCATCATGTTCATTTGAGGCGGCATCATCGGGGGCTGCTCGCC
This sequence comes from Vibrio sp. CJQ_6, assembly GCF_043106745.1. Classification (NCBI taxonomy): domain Bacteria; kingdom Pseudomonadati; phylum Pseudomonadota; class Gammaproteobacteria; order Vibrionales; family Vibrionaceae; genus Vibrio; species Vibrio sp. CJQ_6. The sequence continues at coordinate 379,754 of NZ_JBICMV010000012.1, forward strand.
GTTTTGAATGCTTGTCATATACGCATTCATCATCTCCTGCTGCATCGCCATCATTGCCCTCACATAGGCTTCGTATGGATTTGCATTGTTCAATGAGTCACTCATGACCGTTCTCCATTTAGGTCTAATTGCTCAGCGATGGCGTAACACGCCTGTTCTGCGACTTGGTCAGACTCCGAAAACAATGCCTCAATGGACTGAGGGTTGATGGTTGCAGCATCGTATTCAATGAGGATACTGCCCGTCACATTGTTCAACTGATAGTGCTTAAACGCTGGAATCGAAGCGATGGCTTGTTCGATGTCGCCAGCACGGAACTTCGCCAGATGCGCCACAATACCAAGCTTGTATTTGAGTCTTACTCTTCCTGGGATATGGTGGCCAATCGATACCCATTTTCTTAGTTTTAAGGCCTGATCAACGTACGATTTCATAAAAAAATTATAAGGTAACTTCTTGTTATCTCAGCGAACAATTCGCAGCGAGGGGCAATTAACTACAAATGCTTTGCGCTAAATCAATTTTGATGCTAACGTTGAAAATAATAATTGTTATCATTTGGGTTGGCGTTAATATGAACACTTATATTCATAAAACAAATCAGAGGCTTAGGGTTCGTTCTGACTACATTAAAAATAATCCAAACGAAGTGGGCGAGTTGATTGATCAGTTGAAAGATATTGACGCAATTCGCTCAATTAAACATCAAAAATATGCGGGTTCTGTTGCGATCTGTTTTGATCATGCAGAGCTTGATTGTGAAAGCCTATTAGAAATATTAGAAAGCCATCATTGGACACAAAGTAGTGAGACGCCCTCGTTTATTGAAAAAGCGATGGTGACGGGCACAAAGAGTTTAGTGAAAGGATTAACGGGCATCGCGTTGACGCGCTTAGTGGGGCCGACGATTAGTCGAACCGTGATGAATTTAGCGTGACGTGTGCCAAGCGGACACAAAAAGGCCCAACCGATATCGGTTGGGCCTTTTTTGATCGAGCGGAGCAAATTTGAATCGTTTTACGCACTGAGACTAAATTTTTTCGCGGCGCACTTACAGATGCCGTTTGAGAGTGCCGGGCAGCGCTTGCATGGTGGGGATTTAAGCGGCAAATGGCCGACTGATTTGATTGCAAAGATGGGGGAGGCATCATTTGCCGATTGTTTGATAGCAGACACGTTGCTGCGAGGCGATGTCGATGTCACGCCGCTACTCACGCTGATGCCGCCAAACCAAGAAAGCAATGGGTTGAGCGGCGCGATGAGTTCATTCGCCGCTTGCATCAGTGCTTGGTTTGCAACCGTTTTGACTTCTTCCGTGAGCCTCGGTTGGTTGCCTGATGTGGCATGTTGCGTCGACGGGCGATGAGCGCCAGGCTGCTTCTCCAATGCGCGGAGTTGTTTTTTGGAGCCGGTCAGCTGACCGTTGATGACGGCTTTTTTTAATTTATTCAGTGCTTTCTTGCTATTCATTGATTCTTTCTGCTCGTTTCCATGCACGTGCCGCTAATGTACCACAGTTGAAAATACTTATCATTCGCTCATTGTGTTTGCAAACGCATCGAGATAAGGCTGGCCGTTATAGAATCAACCCGGACGAGGAAGATTGGATGCTCTCCACCCAAAGATCCGCACCGCCGACATGAATATCATGAGCGGTTTTCAAAAGCGGTGTATAACTTGAGTTTGCGCTGGAAGTTTTAACGGGAAGAGGGTTGTCGCTGGAAGTGGGGGATATTCGGTTTCGAATCATTGGGGCTATGGCATTGTGAAACGTCAGATACAAAAACGGCCCTGGGGGATTGGGCCGTGAATGAGAGGTGGACTCGATTAGTGCTCTGGTGTTTCCAGGAGTTTAACCGCGCGATCCACAGCGTTATTGATGCCTTCAGGACTCTCAAGTTTTCCTGAGCTAGCAGGACCAAGAGCACATGAATACAGCGCCAGTTGCTTATCAAACGGCAAATCCAATTGCTCGTAAAGATCTTGGCGAATCTGGGCGTGTTGTTCCGGTTCTTGGCTAGCAAGGCTAATCAAAGCTTCGTAGATAAGCGTTTTCATGTTTTTCCCTTTTTATTTTATCGCACGGAGTGCATATGGATTGTAAAGGGTTGCACGATAAAAATCGTCCGCCACAGTCACATAACAAAGACTCAAACAAAAATCAGATAAAAGATAGTCTCATCGTCTGGTGGTGGCATGTTCTCCACGCTAAACACATCGGACGGCATTACGACCCATGACGGTCATGAGGAGTGCTATGAATATCAAACACAAAATGCACAGCCAACAGGTTTACGACTGCAACGATGAAGGGTTGGCGCAGGAACAACAGCAATGTTTGGATTGGTGCAAACTCGGTGGTTTTGCCTGGCGTGACGATTGGGGAGAACTCGGTCATTGGCGCGGGTAGTGTGGTGACCAAAGACATTCCAAGCAATGTCGTGGCGGTCGGAAACCCATGCCGCGTGGTGAGAGAGATTAACGAGCGCGACCGAGAGTTCTATTACAAAGACCGTCGTTTCGAAACGCAGGTCGTTGACTCTTGACGTGATACATCCAAACCATCTTGACGTGACACACCCGAACCATCGCCCACAAAAAAGCCAGAGTCTGCTCTGGCTTTTTTGTGGGCTTGATATGGTGCGGCGCTTATTGTGTCAGTTTCGCCAGGTCTGCCGGGCGGTAGTAAACTGATTTCAGCACTTTGCCCTGACGGATGGTTTTGCCTTCAGAGACAAAATCCTGCGCACATTTTGCGATGATGTAATCGCCTTTTTGTACCGCCATCAGATGAATGCCTTGCTTGGCGTAGAACGCTTCGGTTTCTGCGTATTCTTGCTCGTTGCGGCACACTTTACTCATGTTTGAGCTGTGCACTTCATCCCAGCAAGGAAGGAAATCAATGCCGCGGTTGACAGCCACGTTCAGCAGCAGATCAATCAGGTAGCTGATCGCGAGGTTGTCGCTGACGTTTGTGTCACCGAGGTGTACCAAACGGCCCATTAACACGTAAACGCTATCGACGATCGCATCGGCTTGTTCAGTTTTGTTGTCTGCTTCAGCAAGTTCGGTCAACTCTTCAATGGCCAGCGACGTGTGCAGTGTATCGGCTTTACCATCCAAGCTCGCAGGCGCGGCTACTGGTAGGTCAAACGTACTACGAAATTCAGTGATGTCGCGGTAAAGGTGATCGTAAATGTCTTGCGTCAGCTTAGATAAATGCATGCTTTCAGTCCGATGGCTAAAAATAGGAGATGATTCGTTAGAAAATAAAGAAGGCGCTGTTGCGAGCGCCTTATTGGGTACGATTACAGATACAGCTTGGCGAGTTCTGATGGTTCAAGTTCTTTCCCATCGAGATTCGCGTTCCAGTTGATGCCAACCAGCACGCCGTCTTCGTCCAGCGTGATCAGCCAATCTTCAACGAAGATATCCAGCGGGATTTCCAGTACTTCGAAATCGGCCCACTCTTCGACGTTATGAAATTGCGCGTCTTCTTTCGATGACCAAAATGGCATCACTTCGCTCTCTTCAAATTCCGTCGATTCACAAGACAACCAGCCTTCTTCATTACGCAGGCCCCAAACAAGGTTGTTTTCTTGGGACTCTTTGATGAACAATTCAAGGTTAGCTTGAATATCTGTCGTTAATTTGCTCATTTTATTCTCTCACTAAGAATGATGGCGTAAGGGTAGCATTTTCAACGGTTAAATCCCATTAAGATTTAGGCCATCCGCTACTTTTCTCCCCGTGTGCTGCTGTCATTTATTTGCGAAACAGGTACGGGAACAGCGCCTGACGTTCTGCGTCGCTGAGGCTCGAGACACGCTGGATATTTGTGTCAGGAATCGCTTCCGGATTCGGGTAATGTTTGAGCACTTTTTCCATGCTCTCTTCGCGGATCAAATGGAAGATCGGATACGGCGCGCGATTGGTGAGGTTTTCAGCATCGTCCGGCTCTGTTCCGGCAAAATAATAATTGGGGTGGAATGTCGCAACTTGGAATACGCCCTCCCAATCTTGCTGGCGAATGAGCGCTTCCACCCAATCAATGAAGAAGTTGTAGTCGGTGAAATCGTGCAGCATATCTGGCACAACAACGAGTGTGGTTTCCAGTTCTTGCGGTGCTTTGGTATCGAGTACCAGCAACTGATCCAGAATGTCTTGCAGCAGTTCTTCTTCGCGAGTGGCGTTGCTGACGTAAATTTTAATCTGCTGATTGCGCTGAGGTTTGGCCGCAAAAGGGCACAGGTTCAGGCCGATCACCACGTCGTCTAACCATTGATTGACGCTGGCGGCGATGGCCTGATTGTTGGTCGTTGAGCTCATATTCTTGTCGTCGTTGTTGTCTATTTTGCGGCAAGAATACCACAACTTAATGAGAAGATTTTAAAACCGTGGTCGTGCTGTTGGCGGCGGTGCTTTTGTGGCGCAGGCTTAATCGCCAGCATAAGGTAAAGAGCACGGCATACACGACGAGGCCGCCCGCGGTGACCATGTGCCAACCGCCATGTTGCCAGCAGTAGAGCAGATAAAAACCGCCCAAGCTGCCGCCCACATAATAGTGCACTAAATAGAGCGCAGTGGCCGTTGCTTTGGCTTCGGTGGCTTTTTGGCTGACCCAGGCATAGGCCAATGTGTGAGTAAAAAAGGCGCCAAAGCTAATCAGCATCAGGCCTAGCATCATGAATGGGATTGATTCGACCAACGCTATCAACATGCCCGCCATACTCAGCACACCGCCGACGACCATGCCAGTGATCGGTGGGTAGCGTTTGGTCCAGTTGGCGGTTAATTTTGAGCTCAATGTGCCCGCCAAGTAGCACAGGAAAATCAGTGATGCGAGGCCAATCGGCATTGAATAAGGTTCTGCGACCAAACGAAAGCCCATGACCGAGTACAGGTTCACAAACAGCGCAAAGTTGGCGCCGCCGATCAACATCGCAAGCCATATGGTGCGGTTGGACAGGTGTTTCACCAGCGCGCGATTGTGATGAAAGAACATGCCGCGTTGCGGTTTAAAGTTGATTTGAGCGGGTAAACACGCCAGCACCACAAGCGCACCAATGAAGGTGAATCCAGCCATGGCGATCACAGCTTGCTGCCACCCCAATGCATCGGTTAGTAACCCACCAAAAATACGGCCGCTGATCCCGCCCAGTGAGTTGGCTGCGATATAGCCGCCAATCGCTTTACTAAAAGCTTGTGGTGACAGTTCTTCCACCATATAGGCTACTGCCACGGATGCAAACGCGGCGAGCGCCACGCCCATGAATGCGCGCGCCAACACCAATACCCAAAATTCGCCGCTGATCAGCATCATCACGCCGATCATCGGCATGGCAAACAGGCCGAGCAGCATCACGCGGCGACGCCCAATGGCTTCAGAGCTGATCGCCCAAGGCACCAAACTGACAGACAAGGCCAATGTGGATGCTGCGAACAGCCAGTTGATCTGTGTTTCCGACACCGCAAAGTGTTTCGCCATGTAAGGCAGCATCGGCTGGAACAAATAGAGGTTGCAGAAAACCAAAAATGACCCGAAGGCGAGGGCAAAGGTCACTTTGCGATATTGGGGGCTGCTTAATTCAATCATGGCGACAACTCAACTCGGCTCATACAACGATGTGACCAAAGTATCAGCAGCGAGTGAATTAATAAAATATATTAAAAATATTGACCTCATATAAATTATATATGGGGAAGTTCACGCCGAGCAGTGGGCTAAACAACGGGGTTGGAGCCTTATGGACACACGTCATCTCAAACATTTTGTTTCGGTTGCGCGCAACGAGAGTTTTACTCAGGCTGCGAAAGCGTTGCACATTGCACAGCCGGCGCTGAGTATTTCAATCAAGAAGTTTGAGCAGCAACTGGGCGTGGTGCTGTTTAAGCGCGATGAGCGCAAAGTCACGCTCACTCATGAAGGGATGGTGTTGCTTGAGCACGCCACGCGCATCTTGCAGCAAATTGAAGATGCACAATTGGCGATGGATGAACTCAAAGGCTTGGTCAAAGGTGAAGTGCGGCTGGGTGCGCCGAGCATGATGGGGTCTTACTTCTTTCCACAAATCGTGATGGCATTTAAAAGTCATTTCCCGAACCTCAAGATGACGATTATCGAAGCGGGGTCGCAGTCGATTCGTCACATGTTGCTGTCGGGCGAGTTGGATATTGGCGTGATTCTCAACCACGACCTCCCACCGGATCTGGAAATTGACCCGTTGTTGTCATCGCAAATGGTGGCGGTGGTGGGGAACGAACATGAATTGGCGCAGCGCACGCAGATTCGTTTTGATGAGTTTTTTGAACATGAACTGGTGATGTTCAAGCCGGGGTATTTTCACCGAGAGTTCATCGATAAAGTGTGCAAAGAGCACAAATTCAATGCCAATTTCTCGTTTGAAACCAACTTGCTGCCGATGATCCTCAGCATTGTGAAACATGAATACGCGATCACGGCATTGTTGGAATTGGTGACCGATAACGAACCCGAGGTCACCGCGATTCCGTTTGAACCGCCAGTGTGGCTCGATTTGGCGCTGGCTTGGCGCAAGGATGGCTATTTATCGAATGCCGATCGCACCTTCATCGAGTTCGTCAAACAGTACGTTTAGGATTATTTACTGTTGTAAATGCGGTCGAAATTGGTTGGGTTCCAGCCGATCATCATGCGATCGCCAATCTTCAATACGGGCACACTACGCGCACCCATCGCATCGAGTTCTTTGCGGCCACGTTCCATTTTGGCGTTGCACAGGCGGTATTTCACCCCTTTAGCATCCAGATAGCGCTGGGCATCTTTGCAGTGTGGGCATTTATCTTTAACGTACAAAACAACTCGTTTCATGGGGCGCTCGCGAAGTGTGGAAAGGCGCAGAGTGTAACGGCGAACGGCAGTGGATGCAAATTGGCAGGATGATTCACAGCCGGGTTTCGGTTACACTTTGCGACCTTAGATTTTTGGCCTGTCAAAGTGGTCCTGTTATGCATTCGGTACTGAAATACATTCACGGTTATCCTGCTCACATTCTAGAACCGGTTCAACGCTTGGTCGAGTCTGGCAAGCTGGTGGCTTGGTTTGAGCAGCGTTACCCGCAGCGTCATGACATTCAAAGTGAAAAAGCGCTGTTCAACTACACGATGGATATCAAGAATCAGTACATGAAAAAGACCGCGCCGCTGAGCAAAGTGGTGTACGACGGTAAAATCCATCTCATCAATAATGCGTTGGGGCTGCACACTTACGTTTCTCGCGTACACGGCAACAAAATCAAAGCCAAAAACGAAATTCGTATCGCCAGTGCATTCAAAAATGCCCCAGAGCCGTTACTGCGCATGCTGGTGGTTCACGAACTGGCGCATTTACGCGAAAAAGAACACAACAAAGCCTTTTATCAGCTGTGCTGTCATATGGAGCCGAACTATCATCAGTTGGAGCTTGATGCTCGTTTATACATGATGGTGCTTGAACTGAAGGCGGGAAAATAACTCGATGTCGAAATCAACACGTCCGTTTGTGCGCCCATCTGAGCGCCGCGCAAAACCAACCGTGAAACCTCAATCTGGCGGCCAGTCGGTGAATGCGCCGAGCGCGAAGAAAAAAGCGTCCACGTCGCTCAAAGGCAAAGCGGGGTTGCATCCGCGAAATCAACACAAAGGCAATTACGATTTCCCAGCATTGTGTAAAGCTTTGCCAGAGCTAGAACGCCACCTCATTAAGAACCCGAAAGGGGAATGGAGCATTCCATTTTCTGATCCGGTGGCCGTGAAGCTGTTGAACAAAGCGTTACTGGCGCATCATTACGGCGTCACGTTTTGGGACCTTCCGGCCGGCTATCTTTGTCCGCCGATTCCGGGCCGCGCTGACTATATTCATCGCGTGGCTGATTTATTGGCTGAGGAGTGTCCAGCGCTTGTACACCATCGCGTCAAAGCGCTTGATATTGGTGTCGGGGCGAACTGCATTTACCCCATTGTTGGCGTGACAGAATACGGCTGGCACTATACTGGCAGCGATGTGGATCCTATCTCGGTCAAGCAGGCCAATCTGATTGCACAGGGGAACGCGGTGCTGAAAGGGCGCATTGAATGTCGTCTGCAGAAAAACAGCAAAGCGATCTTCAGTGGCGTGATTGGCAAAGATGAACGCTATGACGTGACCACCTGTAATCCGCCGTTTCATGCTTCTTTGGCGGAAGCGCAGCAAGGCACAGAACGAAAAATTCGCAACTTGCGGGACAATCAACGTAAGAAAGGGGTAGCGCAAGAGGTCTCGGCGAAAGCAAGTGCGCATGCGCCAACATTGAACTTTGGCGGTCAGAAAGCTGAGTTGTGGTGTCCTGGCGGCGAAGCGGCGTTTGTGAAAACCATGGCGGTAGAAAGCAAGCTGTTTGCGCAACAGGTTTTGTGGTTCACGACCCTGATTTCGAAAAGCGATAATGTGCGCTGGTTGAAAAAACAACTGGAGAAAGTTGGCGTTCAGTCGATAAAAGTAGTAGAGATGCAACAAGGACAGAAAGTCAGTCGCTTTGTGGCATGGACGTTTCAAAATGCCGAACAACGCAAGCGGTGGCTGAGCGAAAAATGCTAAACTAATTCACAAGATAACAGCAGAGGAGGTTGGCCATGGACTTTGAAATCTATTCACCATGTCAGCCTGATTGGCTATGTGTACCGTTTCTTTCTGTATTCTCGATTATCCTACTGATCGGTCTTGTGCTGTTTATTCGTATCTTATATCGCGAATATCTTAAGATTCAGCGTTCTAAAAAGGTTCGACGTTTACGTCGAACCCATTACCGCGACCGCAAAGGCGGTAAAGATGGCCGCCCAACCAACATCGGCAAGCGGCGCTGATCATGAGGGAGAAAGTGTCAGGAGAATGTGCTGATACTTTTTCTCCAATGCGGTATTGCCCGCCTGTTTTTCCAGTTCCACCAACAATTCTAATGAGGCTTTTTGATAGCCATAGCGCTGATGAAATGCCATCAATTTAATTCGAGCTTGGGTGAAGTCACCTTGTTCGATCTCCAGTTTTGACAGCTGCAATACGGAGCGAACGCGATTCGGATCGTGGTCGATGGCGCGTTTGAAATAATAAGCGGCTTTCGTTTTGTCGCCGGATTTGAGCGCGCAAAACGCGGCATTCTCATAGCTGGCAGAAATCAGATAGTAGTAGGGCTGTTCGACAGCGCGGTTGAAGTAGGTGTCGGCTTGTTGATATTCGCCATGCTTGCACAGAAATGTCCCGTAATTATTGAGCACATTCCCGTTCTTCGGATGATCGCGCAGCGCCGTGCGGTATGTTTGGCGAGCGGCATCCGTTTCGTCGACGATTTCAAAGTAGTGGGCCATCGAGAGTTGCGCGCGGTAATAATGAGGGGCGTGTTGCAGCGCTTTTTCGAGGTTTTCCCGCGCTTTGATCATTCGGCCGTTATCTAGATACCCCAGCCCCAGCGCAATGCGTGATTCCGCCATTTCGACCGGATCGCTTTTTACATCGTGGTTGTCTGATTCGGTAACCGTCACGCACCCCGTGAGGCTGATTGCGCCTAGCAACATCCATTGGTATTTCATTCGCACTCTCCTTCGCTTGCGGCACAATGATAAGCACGACAGGCGCTTCGCCCAGTTGCGCGGGGAAACATTGCGAGTCAGTTGGCAAACATACGGCTCAAGGAGTGCAGATTGCGAGCGAGATAAAACCGCCCAACCGCGCATAAAAAAGGCCGCGTGAGCGGCCTGAGCGGGGCAATATTGATTAATCGTCTTTGGTGAAGCGATCTTCGCTGAAATGTTCCAGATCGTACGGCGTTTGTTGGTAAACGCAGTAGTTGAGCCAGTTTGCAAACAGCAAATGCCCGTGGCTGCGCCAACTGGCGCGTGGTGTTTGCGAGGGGTCATCATTTCGGTAGTAATTGACCGGAATCATCGGGTCAAGCCCTTCACCCACATCACGAACGTATTCATTGTGCAGCGTGAGGGAATCGTATTCCGGATGCCCGGTCACGAACACGTTGCGTTTGTCTTTGGTGGATGCCAAATACACACCGGCTTCGTCTGATGTCGCCAGAATATCCAGATCGGTATGTGTATCCAGAAATCCGGGCTCAAAATCGGCGTAACGTGAGTGAGGTGCAAGGAATGTATCATCAAACCCACGTGTCAGCGGATGGAACGGCTGAAGCGTTTCGTGGTGATACACGCCAGACAACTTCTCTTCTCGAGTGCGTTTTGGCAGGTTATACAACAGTTTTAGGCCAGCTTGCGCTGCCCAACACACATACAGTGTGGAGGTGACATGCTCTTTGGCCCATTCCATGATGCGTTGCAAATGATCCCAATACACCACATCCTCAAATTGCACTAAACCTAAAGGCGCGCCAGTAATGATCAGGCCATCGAAGTTACGATGACTAATGATTTCAAATTGGCGATAGAACTCGTTTAGATGCTCTTCTGGGGTGTTTTTGCTTGGGCGATCGTCGATGCGCAGCAATTCAATGTCCACCTGAAGCGGTGAATTGGACAACAGACGCAAGAACTGTGTTTCTGTCTCAATCTTCTTGGGCATCAGATTTAAGATCAGCACTTTCAGCGGACGAATTTCTTGCGTGGATGCCCGAGATTCAGGCATTACGAAGATGTTTTCTTTGCGTAGAACATCAGTTGCAGGCAATTGATCGGGGATCTTAATCGGCACAGCTTTCTCCCTAAGCGTTACATTTGGACGTCTATACTTCTAGACTTATAACCTAACTCCTAGAAGTTGTCGATAGCAAAATGCAGCGAACGCCAAATTAAGTTAGTATAAAAGCTACGATTTTCCTACTCAAAACAGACCATGACGCTCACCTTAACCTTGATTCGCGGTTTGCCCGGTTCCGGTAAATCCACACTGGCGAAAACCTTGCCGGGCGTGCATTTGGAAGCAGATATGTTTTTTGTCAATGCACAAGGGGAATACCATTATCGCCCTGAGTGGATCGGCAAAGCGCATGAATGGTGTCAGCAGGCATGTGAACGCGAGTTGGCGCAAGGAAATAGCGTGGTGGTGGCGAACACGTTCGTTCGTCATTGGGAAATGAGTGCCTATAAAAAACTGGCGCGAACATATCGCGCCAAATTGGTCATTCAAGTCTGTCGGGGGAATTTCCAGAATATTCATGGTGTTGACCCCGCCACCATTGAACGCATGCGTCAGCAATGGCAGGCATAAAGCGCTTAATCGCGATGCGCTAACTCACCTTGACCTGTGCGTTGAAACTGCCACCATGCCAAAACACCCCAACCGATGGTTTGAAGCCATAACAGCGTCCATTGTGGCGCGATCTGCCGCCATTCTGCGCCCATCTGGTTCAATGCCAAAAAGCCCTGAATCCCCGGTGTACTCGGAAATAGCTTCGATATCCAAACCAACGGCGTGGGGATCGCTTCAATCGGCCAGATAAAGCCCGCAGAAAAGACCAGCGGCATCGAGCTGATCAGCACCACCAAGGTCACCAGTTCACGACGTGGCGTGATGGCGCCAAGCCAAATACCGATAAAGCAAGCGCTGAGCAAAAAGGGCAGCAGCAGTGTGAGCAGTTGTCCTGCGCTGGCCAGTGTGTTCACGCCGTGAGAGGTGAAACTGGCGCCGAAGTAATACATGCTGAGCAGGTAGTAGCAGGCGACAATGATGCATGTTCGCACCAAAACCAACCGCAGCGGCGACACTCGGCTCCAATAACCGCGTCCTTGCTTTTGTGTGCCGACCATCAAACCCGACGACATCGCCAGCGTTTGTTGCAGGATCAGCACAAACACCGCAGGCACCACGTAGTCAACGTAGCCCATGCGTGCGTTAAACGTCGGTTTAAGGTTTGATTGCGTTGCGGCATAGTGATGCGTGGCCAGCGCCATCGGTTCGCCTTCCATCACCAAGCGAGAGACTTTGGCTTTGGCTGAAACCGTGCCGCCCACCTGCGCCAAACCTTCCACAATGGTGCCGTAAACCAGAAAGTAAGACGCGTCACCGGCGTACGCTAAGGTTGGACTTTTTCCCAGCAGCAAGTCTTTGTAAAAATGCTCTGGGATCACCAAGATGCCACTCACTTTGCCATCCAGAAACGCCTGTTTGGCGTCTTCAATCGAATGATCTCGCTGAACGACGTGCACTTGCGGTGTCGCATCCACCATGCGTTCCAGTTGGTAGCTGGCCTGACTTTTATCAAGGTTCACCACGCTGATGGTTTGCTCACGTGGCGTCTGGTGACTGTAGGGCAGTGGATAAAGGAACGAATAGAACACCACGCCGCCAATCATGGTCAACATGACGACCGGATTGGTGAAAAGTGCTTTCAGTTCGGCTTTACACAGTTCAAGCAGGGTCATGGGCACTCCTTACAGCCTGTTCTTTGCATTGGTGTTTGCGAATTAGCGCCACAGTTAGCAGCAGCGGGAGAATGTATCCCGCCATCGGCCACAAGTGGGCGAGTGATTTCACCGCGCTTAACCCATAACTGACTTGGCTCACTTGCACTTCAATGTAGTGGCTGATAGGCAGCAGGCTACGCCACGCTTGCGCCAGTGATCCCATATCCGATGTTGGAAAGGTGATGCCCATAAACGCAAAGCTCGGTGCGGTAAAGGCGCCTGCGAAGCTCATGGCTCGCGCGGGATCCAAGGTGAGGAAGTAGAACGCGGCGCCCATGATCATGCAGGCGATCGCCGTCAGCAGCTGTGCGACCAGCATCACCATCATGCTGCCATGCATTGGCCACTCCAGCACCGTATAAAACCACACCAGAAAAGCGCCGCCTTGCAGCACGAAAATGGGATAGTAGGGCGCTAGCGTGCGCGTTAAATTGCGCAAGGGGCGATTACCCAACCATGCGTTGAGTCCGTATTCGCGATAGTTGGCCGTCAGGATCAAAATGGTGCTCACCACCACGACGATCTGCCACAACGCCGGCACAATGGCCGACACCAAAAACTGGGCGTAGTTGGTGTTTTTGTTAAACAGTGCTGTAATTTGCGTGCGTACGGGTACTGAACGCCCCATCGCGCTGAGTGTGGTTTGGTCGCCAGAAGCGAGAGTTTTCACCACATCAATTTTTGCGTTGAGTGTGCCTTGAACTTGCACCACGGCGGAGTTGATCAGGCGGCCCACCAGAATGTACTGGCTGTTGTAAAAGGTTGTGACGCGTGGTTGCTCGCCGCGATAAATCGCTTTATCAAACTGATACGGAATGACCACGTAAGCGTAGATGTCACTGGTCACTAAATCATCTTTGGCTTGGGCCACGTTTTGATAGTGGCGGGTGACCGCCAGCGTCGATGTCGCGTCAAGATCACGCACCAACTGGCGAGACAGCTGACTGTGCGACAAATCCACCACGCCAATCGGTAGGTTCTGCGCGATACCCGCCGAGAAAATCCACCAGATGGAACCGGCCAGCAGCAGGGGAACCCACGTCAGACAGGCCAGTAACCAATGGTCGTGGCGCAGCAGTTGCCATTGAGAAGGAAGAGCGCGGCGCATCACTTACAACTCAACGACCACGCTCATGCCCATGCGCAGTTTTGCTTCTGGCGCGGTTGGGCGAGCTTCGATTTCAAAGGTACGCAAGTCAAAGCCTTGCGCAGAGTCAGTTGAGCGCCAAGTGGCGAAATCACCCATCACCGCAACGTGCGTTACTTTAAATTCCAGCGATTGATTGAGTGCGGGCAAATAAGCGGTAAATGTTGCGCCTTTTTCAAAATGGCTGAGCAGATCTTCACGCACATTGAGCACCGCCCATGAGTCTTCGCGATCAATCACCGTCACCACTGGGAAACCTTGCGGAGCCAGCTCACCGCTTTGCATCAGCACCTGCGACACTTCGCCATCAAACCAGCTTTCGATCTTGGTATCGGCGGCGTACGCTTCCACTTCTGCCACGGCACCTGCAGCCATGCGTGCTTTTTCCTGAGCCGCTTGTTTGGTTTCGGCACGCGCACCTTCACGGGCCATTTCATACATTTGGAATGCGGCGCTTTCGGTGTATTTCGCAGCTTGCCATTGGGTATTGGCTTCGTCGCGTTTTTGTTCGGCGACCACGCCGTCGTTATACAGGTTGTTAACGCGTAGGTAAGTCTTTTCTGCCAGTTCCGCCGCAGCTTTGGCTTTCATCCATTGGTCTTTGGCAGCGCGAATTTGCTGTTCACGCGCGCCGTTTTCAGCTTCTTGCGCCAGCGCGCCTGCAGCTTTCTGACCGGCGATGGCCTGTTCCAATTTGGCTTCAATTTCTGGGCTGTGCAGGGTGAAAATCAGCTGGCCTTTTTTGACGTCATCCCCTTTGCGCACATAGACCTGATCAATTCGACCCGGCACTTTGGAAGAGATGCTGTATTGCTGCGATTCAATTTGGCCTTGCAGGCGCACGGGCGCGGGTTGATAGGCCTGATAAAAGCTGTAACCAATCCAGCCCGCGGCTGCTAAGACAGTGACAGCAAGAAGAGACGATTTTGCCGCTTTCATGAAGGATCCTTTTGCGTGTTGAATTGGTTGTCGGAAGGGTGTGTCACCAGAGGAATAGCGCTCTGAGTGTATTGCGGGAAGGTGGTCATTTCACTGGAAATTGCCAATAGTTTGGTCAGTGAAATCAGATAATTAAACCCTGCCGCGGCTTGCTGCGTGCGAATGCTGGCGAGATACAATTCGGCATCCACCACATCCAAAGAGGTCGACAGCCCTTGGCTGAACGCTTTCTGGCGCAGCATCAGGTTCTCTTGCGCCAGTTTTAAGCTCGAATTCAAGCCTTGTACTTCTTCTAGCGCTTGTTCGGCTTCTTTGTAGGTTTTTTGCACCAACACGCTGAGATCTTGTTTCGCTTGCGCGGTTAAAAATTTCACCTGATTGACGGTGCTGCTGGCGGCTTTGACTTGAGACGAACGGCCCGTGTTTTCAATCAGCGGGACGTTGACGCCAACGCCAACCATCCAGTCGGGGGCCAATTGGCTGGCAAGCGAGTCGTCTTCATACAGGTTGTAGCTGCCGTACAGGTAGACTTCTGGGTAATATTTGCCTTTCTCCGCTTTGATGAGGCTCGATGCCTGCTTCTCTTTCGCAGCCAGTATGGCTAGCCCCGGATACGTCGCCAAGGTTTGATCGATGAAGGCACTCATGGGAGGCAAGCTCTGATTGATGAACAGGCCGCCGCTCGGTTCGACAATCGACTCTTGGCTGAGAATCTGCGTCAGTGCGCTTTGCGCAATATCGAGATCTTTCTGCGCTTTTTTGCGCTCCACCGTCGCCTTATCCAATGAAGCGTCGGCTTGCAAGCGTTCAACGTGGGCGATTTGCCCCTGTTTTTCCAGCTTGATCGCGTTATCTCGGTGTTTGGTTAACCCTTGCTCAACCGCGATGCGCGTTTGCACGACCTCCTTTGCCAGCACCACGCTGAAGTAGTATTTGGCGAGATCTTCATAACGGGCTTGGGTTTCCATCGCCAGTTTGCTTTGTGCTTCTTCTTTTTTACCTTCCGCGGCATCTTGCGCAGCGGTGATGCGTCCACCCGTAAAAATAGGCCACATGGCGCGAATGGAGGATGTGAACACATCGCGCTCGGTGATGGTAGAGGTGAGGGAGCCGAGTGACGCAAAGAGTGGGGCATAAGCAGCCAAAGAGGCCGGAATACTCACGCCTCCCGCGCTATCGGCGATCTGCTTCAGAGATAAGGTGACATCTTGATCAAGACGGGTGTAGTTGGCGCCAACCGTGACCGACGGCAGGTTCAGGTTCCACGTCGCGTCTTGCAGGTGTTCGTAGTGTTCAACGTTGGCTCGTTCAGCGGCTAAAGAATTATTGTTTTGCTGCAATATTTCCCAGGCTTGCTGGAAAGAGATGGGCGCAGCAGACACTGACGAGATTCCTAACAGTGAACACATCAGCATACTGATGGTTTTCACTTTCATGCTTAAGCTCAGAATTTGGTTTTTAGAGTTAATGCTCTATGTTATCGATTTTCTGCCTGACGTGACAGAATTTTAAAAGCCATCAGCAGTATACAAGAAAGTGCAACGCATGCGAGAGCACGCTGACCCGGTTTACGAAGTCAGCGAGCGATTAGATCTGAGAATGAGAGGGGCACAAGAAATCAGCGCGCCAGATAAGTTTTTTAGTGCCTTGCATGGTCACCAAGACATCCTTACCGGACATTTGTGGGAATGCGAGCAGCACGCGTAGGTGGTCATCATCTTCCGCTTCCAGCTCATAAGCCCGAACATGCGTAAATGTGCCGTGCAAATTCTCGAATAGCATGTCATGCGACAAACATATTCCAAATGCATCTCTTTCCATGGTGAGTTTCCTTCTGACAATGTAGTTGTATTCGTTAAGCCGCAATCACGTTTGAATAGTTATTTAAAAGTCGTGATTGTCATTACAACGCTTCCTTCAGTGCTCACTGCCCATTGAGTATATCGGCTATTCACCCAAACGAACTAAAAATAACCTAAATATGATGTGATCTATGCCATGTTTTAAGGGTGTAAATGGTTTTGTTTTTTTTGATGATTTATTGGACGCTTTGAGTTGGTTTTTTAACCAGTGATTTTTGTTATCGAAATGAATCAGTTGGGGACTATCACAGGGCTCACAGTTCTCAGCTCCGCGTTTCGCGCTGTTGTTAATTCAATGTTAGTTTTGTTGGCAATAAGGAGACTTCGATGACATGGAACAGCATCAGCTTTCGCAAACGAATGCTGATCATAATGACTTTATCCGGGTTGATAGAACTGCTGGTGCTGGTGGCGGCCGGGTTCGTATACATCAAGCACGCACAGGAAGAAGAAATGGGGCTGAAAGCGCTCGGTGTGGCGTCGTTTCTGGCCAGTTCTCCTGCGGTCATCGATTTAATTCAAGCCGGCGATGCGTCCGACGCGCAGCAGGCGCGGTTTCGCGATCTGACCCAGCTGATTGGCGCGGCGTTTATTGTGATTGGCGATGAGAAGGGCATTCGCATTGTGCATCCGCTTGAACGTCGAATTGGCAAGCCGATGGTGGGGGGCGACAACGAGCGCGCCTTGATCAACGGTGAAGCGTATGTGTCGTTTGCCCAAGGCTCGCTGGGTAAGTCTGTGCGCGGCAAATCGGCGGTGCTGGATGCGCAGGGCAACATCATCGGCGTGGTGTCCGTCGGCTATTTGTTGGAACGCCTGCAAGATCGTATCGAACCCTATTTAATCTATTTGATTGGCATTACGTTTCTGGTGGTGGCGGCCAACGGCGTGGTTTCCAGCTATGTCTCCCGCCGTTTTCAAAAAGCGATTTTGGGCTTTGAACCGGAAGAGATTGGGCGACTGTATGTGGAACTCGATGTCACCATGAGCACCATCAAAGAGGGCATTCTGAGCATCGATGACCAAGGTGTGTTGCGGTCGATCAACAAGAGCGCGTGCGAAATTCTCGGCATTGACCGCGATAAAGCGCTCAATCGGCTGCTGACCGATTCGTTGCCGGACAGCGACTTGTATACCGTGTTGGAATCGGGCGACATTGACCACGACATTGAACTCTACCTCAACAAGCAGCGTTTGATTGCCAACCGCAGCCCGCTGATTGTTGAAGGTAAAGTGGTCGGTGCGGTGTCGAGTTTCCGCTTGCGTGATGAACTCAATGAGCTGACCGAGCAACTGTCGCAAACCAAAGAGTACGCGGAGATGCTGCGCTCACAAACCCATGAACATCGCAATAAACTCAACACCATCAGCGGCTTAGTGCAGATGGGTGAACTTGAGGCGGTGCAACAGTTGATTGGCCAAGAAACTGAACATTATCAAAGCTTGATCGAGTTTTTGCGCGAAACCGTGAAAGATCCGCTCATCGCAGGCATGTTGCTGGGCAAAACCGAACGCGCGCGCGAGATCGGCTTGGAACTGCGAGTGGATGAAGGGTCACATCTAGATGTCTTGCCACCGCGAATCAAGGCTGAAGATGTGGTGACGATTTTGGGCAATCTGATTGATAACGCCTTTGATGCCGCGCTGAGCGTGATTCGCAGTGAACAACTGATTCCGCAGGATCGACGTATCATTGATGTGTCGGTGAGCGATTATGGGCATGACATTATTTTGGAAGTCGAAGACCAAGGCTGCGGGCTGCCGCATGATGTGGATCCGAACACCTTGCTGCATAAAGGTATCTCCAGTAAAGCCAAACAGAACCGCGGTGTGGGGCTTTATTTGGTGAAACAGCTTTCGGATCGCTATCAAGGCCATTTGGACATGGCCAGCAACCAAGAATTTGGAACACGTATGACGGTTTATTTACCGAAGGAAGAATTGCAATGAGTACTCGGGTTTTAATCATTGAAGATGACGTAGCGATTGCTCAGTTACATCACAAGTACCTCAACCAAATGGGTGGGTTTGATGTGGTGGGCATTGCGACTTCGCAAGCGGAAGCCGAGATGCAACTTGAGGTGCTGAAACCGGATTTGGTGCTGCTGGACGTGTACCTGCCTGATGGCACGGGGCTCGACATTCTTCAATGGGTACGCGGGCGCAACGCCTGTTGCGATGTTATTTTGATCACCGCTGCGCGTGATGTCGAGACATTGCAGCAAGCCATGCGTGGCGGTGTGGTCGATTACTTGCTCAAACCGGTGATGTTTCCGCGTCTGGAAGCGGCGCTGAAGAAATATCAGGCGCGTCAGGTGGAGCTTGGCCAAGTGGCGGATCTCGACCAAGGCTTGGTGGACAAAATGCTCACCGCGCACGCACAATCCGAAGCAAATTTACAACGCCTGCCGAAAGGCATTGATGCTGTGACGCTGGATAAAATTCGTCATTTGTTTCGTCAACCCGTGTGCTTAACGGCGGATGAAGCGGGGGAACGCATTGGAGCCAGCCGAACCACCGCACGTCGCTATTTGGAGTATTTGATTGGTTCGGGAGAACTTGAAGCCGACGTGCGCTACGGCTGCGTTGGCCGCCCAGAGCGCAGCTACAAAAAAGTGCTACGTCATTAAATTACTGCCATCGAAGCCCGCGCCCCCGCGCTAGACGAACTTTCTATCCCTATCTACAGTTAAATGCAGACGTAGTCTGAACATAGGTAGGGTGTTATGACGATAGGTAACACATTCGGTAAAGCGGCTTTTGTTTGGGTATGCTCGTGTTCCTTTGCCATGGGAGCAACCTTGGATTCTCTGACGTATTACACCGAAGAGTATCCGCCTTTTAATTTCAATCAAAACGGACAGGTCACTGGGATTTCGGTCGACCTGCTCAAGCAGGCTGCGCAAGTGGCCGGGGTTCAACTGCCCAGCGATCACATTGTGTTGCAGCCTTGGGCCCGTTCTTATCGTTCCACCATTTTGCGCCCGGATTCGGTGCTGTTTTCCACCACACGCACTCAGCATCGCGAAGACCTGTTTCATTGGGTCGGGCCGATTGACGACATCAAAGTCACCATCATTGCGCGCAAAGACAGCCAGATCAAAATTGCGGAGCCGCTGGAGATGGCATCGTATCGCATTGGCGTGATTCGTGACGATGTGGGCGAACAGATGCTGTTGCAGTTTGGCGTGCCGCGTGAATCGATGCAGGAAGCGGGGTATGTCAGCGTGCTGGCCGAGCAATTGCTAAAAAAACGCATCGATCTGATCGCGTATGACGAACGTGCCGCGCAGTGGTGGATCAAACAGGCGGGTTATAATGTAAATGAGTTTGAAACGGTTTATGTGTTGAAAGAAGGTTTGTTGTATTATGCGTTTAACAAAAACGTGAATCAAAGCTTGTTGAACGACTTACAAAAAGGTATTGATACAATTAAGAATACCACCGACGAAGATGGTGTGAATCGGTATCAAGCCATCTTAAACAAGTATCGATGACTGGCCTTAAAGATGTGACCAATATGAGCAATCCAAGCAGTACTATCTTATTAGAAAGCGGCACGAACGAGTTAGAGATAATCGAGTTCCATTTGGAGAAGCTGCTGCCTAGCGGTGAAACCAAAACGTGTTATTACGGCATCAACGTGGCGAAAGTCCGCGAGGTGATTCGCGTGCCGGACACCACGGATTACCCGAATGCACAGCCACACATGATTGGTGTGTTTTCATCACGAGAAATTCTGACGCCGCTGGTTGATTTGGCGGGCTGGTTGGGCGTGCCGACGCGCAAAGAAATCGACAATAAGTTTGTGATCGTGACCGATTTCAACCGCATGACAAATGGCTTTTTGATCGACAGCATCAGCCGCATTCACCGCATTTCGTGGAATGATGTGGAATCGCCCAGTCAGTTTCTGGAGTCGGGCGAACAAGATTGCGTGGTCGCGGTGGTACGCAAAGAAGGCAAACTGATCATGATCCTCGATTTCGAAAAGATCATTGCCGACATCAACCCAGAATTGAGCATGGAAAAATACGATGTAAAAGTCGACCGTTCCGTGGATCTCAACCACAAAATGATAGGCAAGCGCAACGCGAAAACCGTCATGGTGGTTGATGACTCAGCGTTCATTCGCAGCCTGATTCAAGACACACTCAGCACGTCTGGTTACAACGTGATTGCGTGTAAAGACGGCGGCGAAGCGTACGAGAAAATGATGGACATTCAGCGCATTGCCAAAGAAGAGAACCTGCCGGTGAGCGAGCTGATTGATGCCATCGTGACTGACGTAGAAATGCCACGAATGGATGGCATGCACTTGGTCAAACGTCTGCGTGATTGTGAAGCGTACGCCAAAACACCAATCGTGATGTTCTCGTCGTTGATGAGTGAAGATAACCGTCACAAAGCGATGTCGCTGGGTGCCAATGACACCATCACTAAGCCGGAAATCGGCAAACTGGTCAGTATGATGGACAACTACATTTTTAGCTGAGTCGCGCGAGGTGACTGAGCATGATGTTGAATGAAGCAAGCGGAGCCTACGAGCTCCGCTTTTTGATGCGTGCTTTCTGACCTGTGCTTTTGATACATAGAACAGCGTCCCACCCCCTGAACACCGGCGACGACAACGCCGCAATGGCCATGATTGACCCTTCTATGGAAGGGGGGCTATTCATCACTGAGGTTTTTAGATTGTTTTCCGAATGTTCAATTTGTTGCATTTGATGTAAAAATAATTGAAGAATTCAAAATAATTTGAGTTCATTCGATGGAACAGTGATTTATATCAAGAAACTGATGTAAGAATTTACTTACCGTTGAACACGTTGTGGAATGAGATGGGGTCTGGTGGCCCTCTTGGTCTTCAAAACCAAAGTGAGCCGCACAGGCTTTGGTAGGTTCGATTCCTGCCTCTTCCGCCAATTCTGTCACTATATCAATCGCCTCCGTAGTGACCTTGTTGTATTGACCAGATAACAAGGAATCATTTTGAACTCAAAATCCCCTCAGCTTTCAGAGGCGAGTACCGCTCGCATCAATTACCGTCTTCCTCAGGTCGAACAGTTACTGCAACTCACTCTACTTGCCCCTTTTATCAGTCAACTGAGCCGTCCTGTGGTTACCGACCTGATTCGCGCTGAACTCGCGAGCATTCGTCAGTCGGAGACCTTTAAAACCGAAGGCACGCAACACATCGATGTCAATCAACGCATTGTACAGCGCTGTGAGCGCTTGATGCTGCAACGCCAACATCGCGTCATCAATGCGACTGGTATCGCGCTACACACCAATTTGGGGCGCTCTCCGCTGCACCAAGAGGTGTGGGATGCCATCTCAGAGGTGAACACTGGCTACACCAATTTGGAAATTACGCTGGAAAACGGCAAACGGGGTGGCCGCAATGGGCTGCTACCGACCTTGGTGAGAAGCTGGCTGGGCGCAGAGAACGTCCTGTTGGTGAACAACAACGCCGCCTCGGTGTATCTGGTGTTGCTGGAACTTGCCAAAGGCAAAGAAGTAATTGTGTCTCGCGGCGAACAAATTCAAATCGGTGGCGGCTTTCGCATTCCCGATATTTTGGCATTGTCAGGCTGCAAACTGGTTGAAGTGGGCACCACCAACGTCACCACTGCGGACGATTATATCAACGCGATTACCGACGACACCGCGCTGGTGTTGATGGTGCATCAATCCAATTTCTTCATCGGCGGATTTACTGAATCCCCCGATATTCGCGACGTGAAGCGTCGTTTGCCAAGCCATGTCAATCTGGTGATTGATCAGGGCTCAGGTATGTCGACCGAAAGCTTTGCGCCAGACGAAACACAACTGGCGACCTATTTAGACATGGGCGCGGATTTGGTCTGTTTCTCGGGCGACAAAATTCTGGGTGGCCCACAAGCGGGTTTGATCGCTGGTCGTGATGACCTCATTCAACGTTTGGGTCGCAACCCCATGATGCGTGCTTTTCGTTGCGGACGCATCATTCTGTCACTGATGGAAGAGCTGCTGGTTCGCAAACTCAACCAAGACGCGGCCGGGCAGGGCATTGCTGAACGGACATTGGCGCACCTGCCACAGGCACGTCAATGGTGTGAATCCCTGGCGCAGCGTTGGCCTCATTGGGTGGCGTTTGTGGCACTGTCAACCCAAGTGGGTGGTGGCACTATGCCCGCGCAAACGTATCCCGGCTGCGGCTTAGTGCTGAACACGCCGCTGAAACCTCAAGCGCTGCTGGATCACTTGCGTCTTGGCACGCCAGCCATCTTTGGTTATCTGCACAACAATCAAGTGGTGTTGAATCTCACCACGGTGCTTGAGGCGGATCAGGCCGCTTTTGTCGAACGCTTGGATGCTTTTTTTCAACAGCTCGACAGCGGTGAACACGCATGAGCGGCATCGATACCTCACCTCAGACGGTCATTGGCCTCGCAGGTCACGTTGACCACGGTAAAACCACGCTAGTGAAAGCGCTGACAGGCATGATGACCGCCCGTCCGCATGAACAAGCGCTGGGCATGACGCAAGATTTAGGCTTTGCCCATTTCGAAGACGAACAGGGTCGCACCATCGGCATCATTGATGTACCGGGGCATGAGCGTTACGTGCGTAACATGGTGGCCGGCGTGTGGCACATCAATATTCTGTTGTTAGTCATTTCCGCCACCGAAGGGTGCATGCCCATGACCTTTGCCCACATGCGCTTGGCGCGTGCGATGGGCGTCAAAGACATCGTGGTGTGCATCAACAAAAGCGACCTCGTCAGCGAGCAAGTGCTGGCCGACGTTGAAGAATCGGCCTTGGAAAGCATCATGGACGTCACCGGCATTGTGCCCGAAGTGGTGTGCGTCAGCGCGCTTACGGGACACAATATTGAGACGTTGCGTCAAACCTTGCTGGACATGGTCGCGCGAGTTGAACCGAGCGATGTGATGCCGGGCGATGCGAGTACGCCATTGTTGTACGTGGATCGCGTGTTTGTGGCCAATGGTGTGGGCACCATTGTGACCGGAACGCTGGCCCAAGGCACCGTGAGTGTCGGCGATAAACTGTTCAGCCCGAACGGTGGCACAACGGGTGCGGTTCGTTCCATTCAGTGTTATCACCAACAAGTGCATGACGTGACAGCCACCTGCCGCGTGGCGCTCAACATTAAAGGGTTAAGCCGAAAACAGGTGCAACGTGGCGATTTGCTGTGCGCGCCGTCGGCACCGGTGACGATGACGGACAGTTGCATTGTGCGCCTTGATGATCGCTACAGCGATGCAAGTTTAACCCGTTCGACGGAAGTGGAAGTGGCCGTGGGCACTTGGCACGGTTTGGCGCAGTGTATTCCATTGCCCAATACTCGCTTGGCACGCTTGCTGTTTCGTCAACCACGTCCGATGTTTTTTGGTCAGCGATTGGCGATCATTCAAAGTAGCGGTCATGGATTGCTGGCCCAAGCGGATGTGGTGTGGACATCGTTCATCGCCAAAGCGCGGAAACGTGCCATCTATCAAGCGTTGTCTGATTTGCCACAAGGACTGACGGCGAATGCGCAGTTGGACATGCTGCTGCAACTGCAAGGCTACTATTCGGTGGCGTTACTGTGTGGCGAACCGGCGACGCAAGGCGTGGTTGAAGGCCAATATGTCTTTGATCCGCAATGGTTGGCTGAGGCGCAAGCGTGCATCATTCAACAGTTGTCTGAAGGTCGCGCGATGGGGCCGGGTGAACTGTCGAGTTCGCTGCAAATGGAGTCAGACATCGTGCAAGTGCTGACACAACAACTCAAACAGCAAGATCGTATTTTTTATAGCTACGCGAAATGGCAGTTGGGCAGCGGACAAAGCGAAGATGAATTGCCTGAGGTGGCGCAGACCATTTTACGCCTTGCGCGTGAAGCGGGCGCAGCGGGTTTAGAGCTCAATAAAGTGTCTCTTGGCCAAGATAAAAAATGGCTTCGTCAGCTCGCGCATCAGAAATACATCACCGCGATTGATGAGCAAATTTACTTCGATATGGGGGTGTATCAGGCACTGGTTCATCAAGCGATTGGCGCGAACCAACCTCATGATCGGGTCACTTTGCAAGAGATAAAACAGCGGGTGGATTTGAGCCGAAAATACCTCATTCCGTTTGTCAATCGAATGGAAAAAGATGGCTGGTTACGCCGCGATGATGAGGTTCGAATCATCCTCAAATCGGCCAGCGAATAGGCCAAATTTCACCGCAAAATCACAGCATCATGGACAGTAAAACGGCAGAGGGAACTCCCTCTGCCGTTTTGTTTTTTAAACGGAAAAATGTGAGTGTCGTCACAAGTGTCGACGGGGTGTGTCGAGGGGAATGTCGACACACAATGACGTGTCTAAATATGGAACAATTTTGGAGTGGGTTTTAATTTAACTTATTGTTTTATAATGATTTAAATTAAAGTTTACGTTCTGGCACGGTTTATGCTC
Source organism: Vibrio sp. CJQ_6 (assembly GCF_043106745.1). Lineage (NCBI taxonomy): Bacteria > Pseudomonadati > Pseudomonadota > Gammaproteobacteria > Vibrionales > Vibrionaceae > Vibrio > Vibrio sp. CJQ_6. The sequence goes on from NZ_JBICMV010000012.1 coordinate 404,569, forward strand.
TTAAAGGGCACTATTAACAACCAGGGTATACTATGAAAAGCTTTGTGGTTGCCGACCCAACAAAATGCATTGGCTGTCAAACATGCATGGCAGCATGTTCCGATGTGCATAAGAAACAAGGGTTGCAAAGTCATCCTCGCTTAACCGTAGTCAAGCATAACGACGCGACCGCGCCGATTATGTGTCGACATTGTGAAGACGCACCTTGTGCGACGGTTTGTCCGGTTCACGCGATCAAAAAAGAAGAGGATCGCATTCTCTTACAAGAAACATTGTGCATAGGTTGTACCTTATGTGCTGTGGCGTGTCCTTTTGGTGCGATCGCGCTGGATGGCAGCCGTCCTGTTGCGATGTCTCATAGCTACGACACCTTTATCCCTTCAACGCCGCGTTCTAGTAATCCTTGTACGTCGAATCCGAAAAGTTTTGGCCACGATCTGTTGGCGTGGGAACCGGGCGTAAAAAGCATTGCCGTGAAATGCGACCTGTGCGGATTCCGCGACCAAGGTCCGGCCTGTATGGAAGTGTGTCCAACGGGTGCGATTGTGCTGGTGGACGAAGCAAGTGCTTTGCAAGCGCGTGATGCAAAACGTGAAGCGGCGTCGAGCGTCTCCGCTGTTGTCAATATGGAGTCGTAACCATGAATCCTCTTGTGCTTACCGCGTTATCCCTGTGTGGTTATCTCGCTGCGGCGTTTGTGGCCATGTTCTCTCGTCATCATGAGTGGGAAAACCTGCGTTTATCCAGCGTGATCAGTATGTTTGCGGGCATTTTGAGCCTGATTTCTGCTGTGGCTGTGATCGTTCATCCGATTGGATACACGCTGCAATTTAGCTTGTTTTACGATGTGTTTGTGCTGGATAAATTATCCGCGTTGTTGCTGTTGGTGATTGCGATTGTTTCGATTGCCGCTGCGGGATACGCGATGAATTATCTTGATGAGTACCTGGGCAAGGGCGCCCGTTCCATTACGGTTTTATTTAACCTGTTCGCTGGTGCGATGACTGCGTTAGTGGCAGCCAATCAGGCGATCGCGTTCTTAATCATCGTGGAAATCATCTCACTCAGCTCGTTTGCTTTGGTGATTCAAGGAAACACCGCTGCACACCGTAAAGCAGGTTTACATTACTTGGTGATGGACCATGTGGCGAACGTGTTTATCGTCGCGACCTTTGCGATTTTGGCCTACCACGCCAACAGCCTGATGTTCAGTGATTGGATTGCGACCCCGCCGCAAGGTGAATTGGCGTCGCTGACCTTTGTATTGGCGCTGATTGGTTTTGGCATTAAGTCTGCCGGTATTTTCTTCCACGAATGGCTGCCGAAAGCGTACCCATTGGCGCCGTCACATTGTGCGACCCTGATGTCGTGCGTGATGGTGAAACTGGGTGTGTACGGTTTGCTGAAAGTCGCCATTGTGTTTCTTGGTGCGACCCAATGGTGGTGGGGTTTGGTGGTGCTGATTTTCGGTGCGCTGTCGTCCGTGCTGGGCGTCATGTTTGCGCTGGCAGAGCACAACATCAAGCAACTGCTGGCTTACCACTCAGTGGAAAACATCGGGATCATCTTGATGGGTGTGGGCGTGAGCATGATGGGCATCGCGACCGATCACATGGTGATTGCAGTACTGGGTTTGCTGGGCGCGTTGTATCACTTGCTCAACCACGCTGTGTTTAAAGGGTTGTTGTGTTTGGGTTCCGGCTCGCTGGTTTACCGCCTGCACACCAAAGACATGGAAAAAATGGGCGGTTTGGCGAAACGTATGCCAAAAACTGCGCTGACCTTCTTGATCGGTAGCATGGCGATTTCTGCGCTGCCACCGCTGAACGGCTTTGTCAGTGAATGGTTTATTTACCAATCGCTGTTTTCTATCAGCCAAACCGGCAGTGTTGCACACCTTGTCTTTGGCCCATTTGGCGCGGTGATGCTGGCTTTGACCGGCGCGCTGGCGTGCATGTGTTTTGTCAAAGTGTACGGCATCTGTTTTGGTGGCGCGGCGAAATCTGATGCCGCGGAAAACGCCACTGAAGTGGGCAACGCGATGGTCAATGCGACGATCGGTTTGTCTGTGCTGTGTGTGGTGCTGGGCATTGCATCACCATGGATTGCACCGTACATCGCCGATATTGCCAGCGCAACGCTGCAAACTGGCGCGGTCACTGTGGCACAAGGTATGTCGTTGTTCCCTGCCAGCAACATGCAGGCGCTGCTATCGACGCCACTCATCTTGTGCGCGCTGGCGCTGCTGCTGTTGGTACCCATGGCGATTCTGGCCTTCCACAAACGTCAACGTTTAGCGAACCGTCACCAAGGCGACCCTTGGGCGTGCGGCTACCAATATGAGCAAAAAATGACAGTGTCTGCTGGTGGGATCACCCAGCCGATGCGTCACATGTTCCGCTATATCTATCAATCTCGACCTCACCGCACGTGGACAGAGCGCTTCTTACTGTCTCAACCGGCTGCGGGGCAAGAAATCTCGCGTTGGGCTTACCGCAGAACCATGGCGTTCTGGATTGGCCTTGTGGTGCTTTGCACGATCTTTTTCCCGTTGATTTCTGGAGTTATGTAAATGTATTCACTAGAAATGCCCAGCTTAAACTGGGTGATCTTTGCGGTATTCCAAGCGTTGCTGATGTTATGTCTGGCACCGCTGGCGACCGGTTTTTCTCGTGTTATTCGAGCCAGAATTCACTCTCGCCGTGGTCCTGGCATTCTGCAGGATTACCGCGATATCGGTAAGTTGTTGCGCCGCCAATCGGTGGCACCAGCCAATGCCAGCTTTGTGTTTTGGATGATGCCTTGGGTGCTGCTGACCAGCTTGCTGCTGATCAGCATGTCGCTGCCAACTTTCACCAACATGTCGCCATTTCCGGTGTCGGGCGATTTGATCACCGACATTTACCTGTTAGCGATTGGCCGTTTCTTCTTCTCCTTGTCGGGAATTGACTCCAACAGCATGTTTGCCGGCATGGGCAGTAGCCGCGAGCTGACGCTGGGTATCTTGATTGAACCTATCTTTATCCTCGCGATTTTCATCATGGCGCTGGGCGCGGGGTCAACTGACCTTGGCGTGATCAGCCACACCGTGCAAAGCGGCGAGTGGGTGCGTCCGGTGACTTACTTGTTTGCAGGCATTGCGTGTGCTTTTGCTGTGTTCGTTGAAATGGGCAAACTGCCGTTTGACAGCGCCGAAGCAGAACAAGAGCTGCAAGAAGGCCCAGCAACAGAGTATTCCGGTGCGGGTCTGGCGATGGTGAAACTCGGCTTGGGCTTGAAACAACTGGTTGTGGCACAGCTCTTTTTGGCCATTTTCATTCCTTGGGGCCGCGCAGCGAATTTGAGCGGCGCAGAGCTGGGCAGCGCCGCGTTGTGCCTGTTGGTGAAACTGTTCGTCGTGTTCTTGTTGGCTGGCATCGTTGAAAACTGCATGGCGCGTATTCGCTTTCTCAACATGCATCGCACGGTGTTCCCCATGATTGGCGGCACTGTGCTCGCGTTGGTCTTTTTTATTTTTGGTTGGTAACAGATGATGACAATGAATACACAAAACGATGCCTTAGCGAAAACAGGCAAACACTATCTGGCGGGGCTGGTTCAAAAATTCCCGAGTGCCATCCTTGAAGAAGAGTGGCAGACCAACACCCAAGTCACCATCACCGTGAAAATGACCTCGCTGGTCGAAGTGATGCAATGGCTTTACTACGATCAAGGCGGCTGGCTGGCTGTGTCGTTTGGTAACGACGAACGCAGCATCAACGGTCACTTCGCGGTGTACCACGCCTTGTCGATGGAAGGCGTTGAGAAATGCTGGATCACCGTCAAAGTGCTGGTGGATGCCAACAGCCAAGAGTTCATCTCTATTACGCCAACCATTCCCGCAGCGGTTTGGGGCGAGCGCGAAATTCGCGACATGTTTGGTCTGCGCCCTGTGGGCCTGCCTGACGAACGCCGTTTGGTCCTACCGGATGACTGGCCAGAAAATCTGCACCCATTGCGTAAAGATGCGATGGATTATCGCCAACGTCCACAACCGACCACGGACACAGAAACGTACCCGTTCATCAACGAACGTGGTGACGATTCCAACCGCATCGTGCCTGTCGGTCCTATGCACATCACCTCCGATGAACCGGGCCACTTCCGTCTGTTCGTGGATGGTGAAGATATCGTGGATGCCGATTACCGCATGTTCTATGTACACCGCGGCATGGAAAAATTGGCAGAAACACGCATGGGCTATCACGAAGTGGGCTTTTTGGCCGACCGCGTGTGCGGCATTTGTGGTTTCACCCACAGCGTGGGTTACGCCAACACCGTTGAGAACTCACTCAATGTCCAAGTGCCACTGCGTGCGAAAATGATTCGTACCATTTTGCTTGAAGTGGAACGTCTGCACAGTCACCTGCTGAACATTGGTTTGTCGAGCCACTTTGTGGGCTTTGACTCCGGCTTCATGCAATTTTTCCGCGTGCGTGAAAAAACCATGGAACTGGCTGAGCTGCTGACCGGTGCTCGTAAAACTTACGGCATGAACCTGATTGGGGGTGTGCGTCGCGACTTCTTGAAAGCGCAACGTGAGAAAGGCATCGCGATGGTGCGTGAAGTACGTCACTCCTTCCAAGAGTTGGTGGAAGTGCTGCTTTCTACACCCAACATCGACAGCCGTTTGGTCGGCGTGGGTGTGTTGGCAAAAGACATCGCGCGCGACTTCAGTCCGGTTGGCCCGCTGGTCCGCGGTAGCGGTTTTGAGCGTGATGTGCGTGTGGTGCATGGTCAATCGCTGGAAGCGTATGCGAACGTGCCGATTGAACTGCAACACATGGGCAACGGCGATGTGCAATCTCGCGTCATCGTACGTATCCGCGAAGTGTTGGATTCTCTTAACATCATTGAATACGGTTTGGATAACCTGCCAGCAGGCGCCATTCTGACCGAAGATTTCGAATACACACCGCACAAATTTGCCCTGGGCTTTACCGAAGCGCCACGGGGTGAAAACGTGCACTGGAGTATGACGGGCGACAACCAAAAACTGTTCCGCTGGCGTTGCCGCGCGGCCACTTACGCCAACTGGCCAACCCTGCGTTACATGCTGCGTGGCAATACCGTGGCTGATGCGCCGCTCATCATCGGTAGTTTGGACCCTTGTTACTCTTGTACTGACCGCGTGACCATCGTGGACACCAAGAAAAAACGTAGCCAAACCGTGTCCTACAAAGCCATCGAACAATACAGCGTGAGCCGTAAAAACTCACCGCTGAAAGGACTGTGAGGCTGTCATGATTAAACTACTCAAAACCATTCTCAAAACTGGCGACGTGACGGCGAAATATCCGTTTGCGCCGTTTGAGGTTGCCGAGGATTTTCGCGGTAAACCGGAGTTGAATGCGAGCCAATGCATTTCGTGCGGTGCGTGTACACGCGCTTGTCCGGCCAATGCCTTGATCATGGAAACGGATGAACAGAACGGCACGCGTCGTTGGGAACTCTCACTGGCGCGCTGCATTTACTGCGGCCGCTGCGAAGAGGTGTGCCCAACCCACGCGATTGAACTCTCCAAAGCGTTTGAATTGGCCGTGACCAAAAAAGAAGATTTGTACGAAAGTGCAGAATTCGAATTGGCCAACTGCACCTGCTGCCAGCGTCCATTTGTGGCGAAAAAACTGCTCAACTACGTGGTGGATTCACTGGAACAAGCGGGTTTGAGCGGCGAAGCGCTCGCCACACGTCGCCGTCAGCTGGAAACCTGTCCGGCCTGTCGCCGCGCAGACAACATGCTCGATGGCACCAACTTGGCGACCCACCGTTTTATGACCAGTCCTAATGATTTAATCCTGATGACGTCGGAGGAGATGTGAAAGGTATCAAGCAACTGTCTGGTGAACAACACACCACCGCCGTGCCGGTCGAAGTCTCTCCGCAGCATGAGAAACTGAAACAGGCGCTGATCAAGCAAATCAAACGCTCTGCTTACGTTTACCGCGTCGACTGCGGCGGTTGCAACGCGTGCGAAATCGAAATCTTCGCCGCCACAACGCCGGTTTACGATACAGAACGATTTGGGATCAAAGTGGTCGCATCACCACGCCATGCCGACATTCTGCTGTTCACGGGTGCGGTCACCCGTGCCATGCGTGCGCCAGCGCTGCGTGCGTATGAAGCGGCGCCGGATCCAAAAATCGTGGTCTCTTACGGCGCGTGCGGTTGCGACGGCGGTATTTTCCACGACTTGTATTGTGTGTGGGGTGGCACCGATAAAATCGTTCCGGTGGATGTTTACATTCCGGGTTGCCCACCAACACCCGCTGCGACGTTGTACGGCTTTGCCGTCGCACTCGGCCTGCTTGAACAAAAAATGCATGCCAAACAACATGATGTTGAATCCACACCGGCCACACTGCGCCATACCGGTATTCCGATGGATATCCGCGTGATGGTGGAACGTGAAACCCGTCTGCTGGCGGGTTACCGCCAAGGTAAACGCATCGCCAACGAACTGCTGGTTGTACTGGCGAACAGTACAAGCGATACCGTGGACAGCAACGTCAGCCGCTACTTGAGTGAACGCGACGACCCACGCCTGAGCGACATCGTGAACAGCGTGATGCGTTCGGTGATGCGTCAAATCACCGGTGGCGATCAACCGAAAGGGGCTTGCCATGGCTGTCAGTGAATCACGCCATTTGGAAGGACAGGTCTACTTCTACCGCTTGAGCCGTAAATTTGTCGACAACAAATACGATGTGCCCGAAGAAGCGAAGCAGATCATGTATTACAGCCTGACCATCGGCCACCACCTCGGCATTGTCGATTGTCTGAAGTCTGAAATGCAGTGTTCAGGTCACGAGTACCTGGCTTGGATTTCCGGCCTTGATGAACACAGCGAAGCCTATCGCAAGCTGAAAGGTTTTCTGATGTTTGGTGAGATCACGGTGTTCCCAGAGCACATTCACATGCTGGCGCTGGCGCTGGATCGCATCGATAGCACCACGCAATCAGAAAAAAGCCAACAGTTGACGAAAGGCATGATCGCCATTTTGAACGCGATCTACAACGAGCCGACCATGTACTTGATGATTCGGGGTGGGGCATGAGCCAAGATTTACTGTTAACGGTTGGCAACAACATGATGGGCGATGACGGCGCAGGCCCGCTGCTGGCGCAACTGTGTCGTGATCATCCGGTCGGATGGAGCGTGATCGAAGGCGGCACCATGCCGGAAGATAGCTTGCATCTGATCCGCAAAATTCAGCCGCGACGCGTGTTGGTTGTGGATGCCGCTGACTTTGGCGAAAAGGCGGGGGAAGTGCGCATTATCGAGTCCGATACCATCGCAGACATGTTCATGGTGTCCACGCACAGCTTACCGCTCAATTTCCTGATTGATGAGCTAAAAACGTTCGTTCCGGAAGTCACATTTGTCGGCATTCAGCCTGCGATTGTGGCGTTCTCGTTCCCGATGACCGAGATGGTCACCGAGGCTGTGACCGAGCTGCATCGCCGCCTTCCTGAATGGGAAGGCCACGGCGGTTACGAGAGCTGTTAACCCGAGATTTTGCTGAGTGTCGACACTTGTGCCGAAAATCATCGGCACTTGTGTCGATGTTATTGCGCGCTCAGCTTCACTCCGGGAATGATTCGATGTTTCCTCACGAGTTTTGGGTTTTTAATGATTCAAAATCAATGAGTTAAAATTATTTTTGTTGATATTTCAATATTGGCACACCTTGTGCTTATAAGGAGCCGAGTGGTTGACTCGGTTCTATCGACACAGAAGGATATCCCATGAATCGATTTGTCTTTGCTGACGCTAATAAATGTATTGGCTGTCGCACGTGTGAAGTGGCTTGCGCGATTTCACATCAAGATGAAGGTATCGGGACACTGCAAGATCGTGAGAGTTTTCTACCTCGATTAGAGGTCATTAAAAATGCTCACGTCACCACGCCGGTGATGTGTCGTCAATGCGACGATGCACCGTGTGCTCAAGTGTGTCCTAACAACGCGATTGTCCACGAGGACGGTTACATTAAAGTGATTCAATCACGGTGTATTGGCTGTAAAACCTGCGCCATTGCTTGCCCTTACGGCGCAATGAATGTCGTGACAACCATGATTGAAGACACGTCACGTAGTGCTTTGTTCGCACGAAAAGTGCCTAAATCACAAGCGATTAAGTGTGATTTATGTTCTCACCGTACCAACGGCCCTGCGTGTATGGAAGTTTGCCCAACAGGTGCGATTTCTCTGATTGAACCAGAGGAAATTCATCAAACCAGTCAGAGCAAACGTGAAGCGGCTGCCAGCCGTATCGCGATTGTCACTGTCTGATTTCTTGAAATAGTGAAGAAGGTAACTATGAAAAAATCCATTGTAGTTTGTCCGTACTGCGGTACGGGGTGCAAACTAAAGCTACTTGTTGAGAACAACAAAGTAGTGGGTGCAGAACCGGCCGACGGTCGGACCAACGAAGGTCAACTGTGCCTGAAAGGTTATTATGGTTGGGATTTCCTAAACGATACTAACTTGCTGACTCCTCGTCTTAAAAAACCGATGATCCGTCGTACAAAAGACGCGAAATTGGAAGCCGTCTCTTGGGATGAAGCGTTAGATTTCGCCGCTGAAAAGCTGATGGAAATCAAAAGCAAATATGGCCCAGACGCCATTATGACAACCGGTTCGGCTCGTGGCCCAGGTAACGAAGCGAACTTTGTGATGCAAAAACTGGCACGTGCGGTCATTGGGACCAACAACGTCGATCACTGCGCTAGGGTGTGACACGCGCCATCAGTCTCCGGTCTGGAGTCAACAGTAGGTAATGGTGCAATGAGCAACGCCATTCCCGAAATTCAAGAAACAAAATGTTTGCTCATTTTCGGTTACAACGCAGCGGATTCTCACCCAGTTGTAGCAAGACATATTATCAAAGCACGTGCGAATGGTGCCAAAGTCATCGTGTGTGATCCGCGTAAGATTGAATCTGCGCGTATTGCGGATCAGTGGTTGCCACTGAACAACGGTTCGAACATGGCGCTGGTGAACGCACTGGCTTATACCATCATCGAAGAAAACCTGTACGACAAAGCCTTTGTTGAGCAGTACACCGAAGGGTTTGACGCGTTCTACGACATCGTGAAGAACTACGCACCAGAAACCGTGGAAACGATTACTGGTCTTGACGCAGCATCGATTCGTTTAGCAGCTCGTACTTATGCAGCAGCGCCAGAAGCCATGATCCTTTGGGGCATGGGCGTGACGCAATACGGTCAAGCGGTTGACGTGGTTCGCGGCTTGGCAGGTCTGGCTACCTTAACCGGTAACTGGGGTCGTCGTGGTGTGGGTTGTGGTCCGGTTCGTGGTCAGAACAACGTACAAGGTACGTGTGACTTAGGGATGTTGCCTCACCAATATCCGGGTTACCAAGACGTGACTGATGATGCCATCCGCGCGAAATTTGAAAAAGCGTGGGGCGTGTCATTGTCACCTAAACCAGGTTACCGCCTGACTGAAGTTGGTCACAAAGTGGCAGACGGCGAATGTAAAGCCTTCTACATCTTTGGTGAAGACCCAGCGCAGACAGAAGCGGACTTGAACGCGATGCGTAATACGCTGCGCAAGATGGAACTGGTGATTGCACAAGACATCTTCATGACCAAAACGGTTGAAATGGCCGACGTGGTCTTCCCAGCGACCAGTTGGGGCGAACATGAAGGCGTGTACTCCAGTGCTGACCGTGGTTTCCAACGTTTCTACAAAGCCGTCACTCCGCCAGAAGGCGTGAAACCGGACTGGGAAATCTTCAGCCTGTTGGCAACACGCATGGGTTACCCAATGCACTACAACAACACCCAAGAAATTTGGGATGAGTTGCGTTCATTGGCACCGCTTTACGCGGGTGCAACCTACGAGAAAATGGCGGATCTGAAATCGGTACAATGGCCTTGTCCAACTGAAGATCACCCAGGGACCTCGTTCTTGTTTGAAGGCAATAAGTTCTCGACACCATCAGGCAAAGCGAAGTTCATTGCAGCCGACTGGCGTGCGCCACTGGAACAACCGGATGAAGAGTACCCATTGGTGCTATCAACCGTGCGTGAAGTGGGCCACTACTCGTGCCGTTCAATGACCGGTAACTGTTCAGCCTTGTCTGCTTTGGCAGATGAACCTGGATACGTTCAGATGAACCCAGCCGATGCAGAGAAACTTGGCATTAAAGATCAACAACTTGTTTGGATTTCATCGCGCCGCGGTAAAGTCATTTCTCGTGCAAGTTGTAGTGAACGAACCAACAAAGGTGTGGTGTACATGACCTACCAATGGTGGATCGGTGCCTGTAACGAGCTGACGATTGAACACGTGGATCCAATCTCAAGCACGCCGGAATTTAAATATTGCGCCGTGAAAGTTGAGAAAATTGACGATCAACCGTGGGCTGAAAATTATGTACAAACTGAATATAGCAACATGAAAGCGCGATTAAAGTCGCAAGTTGAGTTTGCTTAATTCGGTAATCAATAGCTCTTCGTATGCGTTTATAATGATGACAAATACGAAGGGCTATAATTTATTGTTATTATTATGAATAAAACAGCGAAAGAATTAACCGCATTTTCCAAAGCGATGCTGCTAATTCATGGGATGTCTGATCTGCTCACATTTCTTCACAGCGAAGAGTGTGAATTTTTACACGTCGAGAGAATCAATATCATTCTAAATGATGAGCGATTGGGTGAAGCGATCGTTTATTTTCTTGATGCAAATCAGCAAATCCAAAGCGATGTGATATTTCATCATAATATTGATAATTATCATCAACGTTACGAAGAACAGGTGTATCAACTTGACGGCGTCGATTTTTACTACTCACATCCAAAGCTGGCGCAGCATCCGGCTTACCAGAACGTGCGTAGTTACTACAAGATCCCGCTGGATACCTTGGACAAACACCTCGGTGCGATTGAGCTGATTAACCCCAAATTTGACCAATTGGATGGGGGCGAAAATCAATTTAATTTATTTAACAGTATGTTGGTGTCGTTTATTACGCATGTGTTGGATCATCAACATGCAAATACGTTAACACGACACATTAGTGATGAAAGAGACAATTACCATATTCTGGTAGATGTCACCAATGCCGTTATTAGTCAAAGCAGTAAAGAAAATCTATTAACATCATTACTCAACTGTTTACATCCTTATTTTAAAATCAAAGAGTTGTCGATTATTGATATGGACAACGGTCGCTGTATTCAGCGAGATGGACGAATTGTTGGGAATGATATTCAAACGCAGTGTTTTTTCTTTAATGATATTTCTGGAAGCGTCCTGGATATTTATTATCCCGAGACCATGATTGTTACGGGCAATGATTTCGATCAATTGCGCGCGGAACATAGCGATTTCAATATTGAGAATGATATTGAATGTTTAATTTTAGTCCCGTTGATTTTCCGTCGGGAATTGGTGGGCAAAATTGCTTATATGCTGCGCGATGCGGCGCAGTTGCAAGAGATTGATGTTGCGCTGCTGCAACAGATCGCGGCGCGCGTGGCGCTCAGCATGCACAGTTTGCGTGAAAGCCAGCACAGTGCGCAGTCGCTGCCCAAAAGCACCGACATCCTTATCGATGAAACGTACGAGCATTACCAAATCTTTGACGACATCATCAGCCAAAGTGAAGTGATGAGCCAGGTGTTGGATCAGGTTGCGATGGTCGCGAGCTGTGACAGTACCGTGTTGATCGAAGGGGAAACCGGCACCGGTAAAGAGCTGATTGCCCAAGCGATTCACAAAATGAGCCGCCGTTGTAATCGCCAAATGATCAAAATGAACTGTGCGGCGATCCCAGATGGTCTGTTTGAAAGTGAGCTGTTTGGTCATGAACGCGGCGCGTTTACGGGCGCAATCAAAAATCGCGTGGGCCGTTTTGAATTGGCCGACCAAAGCACGCTGTTTTTGGATGAAATTGGCGATTTGTCGCTGGAACTGCAACCCAAGCTGCTGCGGGTGCTGCAAGAACATGAGATCGAACGCGTGGGCCACAACCAGTTGATTCACGTGGATGTGCGTTTGGTGGTGGCCACCAACGTCGATTTGCTCGCGCGAGTGGAAGAGAAGCAGTTTCGTAGCGATCTGTATTACCGCATGAATATCTTCCCGATTCGATTGCCGCCGCTGCGCGAACGGGCTGAAGACATTCCGCTGCTGGTGAAACATTTTGCGCGTCTAATTTCGAAAAAGATGGGCAAAAACATTCGTGCCATCAGCCAAGAGTCCATGCGCTGCATGACGGAATATGCTTGGCCGGGCAACGTGCGTCAGTTGAAAAACTTCATCGAGCGCGCGGTGATTTTAACGCGTGGCGAAGTGCTGAATGTGCCTGTGCATGAGCTGGTCGGTATGGGACAACCCGTGTCGAGCCCTGCACCTGCGCTGGCTGCCAACACCAGCGAGGACACGATTTCTCGCGAGGCGATCATTCAGGCGTTGAAAGAGAGCAATGGCATTGTGGCTGGGCCAAGAGGCGCGGCCGTGAAACTGGGATTGAAACGGACAACGCTGTTGTCACGCATGCAAAAAATGGAGATTAGCAGTAAGGATTATCTTGTCGAACGCTAAGCCGCTTGGATTGCGGATGGTTCGGTCGACAGACAATAAACAAAGGTATCAACGGTGTACGAAGAACAACAGACGGTCTGTCATCCCGAAGTGACAACACGCAGCATCATCAAATGTCAGCGCACTCGCGGACAGTGGAGTCAAGATGACATTTTGATCGAAGAGACGCCGATTGCCTTGGAATATAACGGCATCGCTTACACCGTCATGATGGGCACGCCACGAGATTTAGAAGCTTTCGCGCTGGGGTTCTCGCTCAGCGAAGGCATCATCGACCATCCCCGCGATGTGCACGACATTGACGTAACCCACAACGCGCAAGGCTGCACGGTATCGATTGAATTAGCTAATCGCTGCGTTGCCCGCTTGAAAGCGCGTCGCCGCTCAATGGCCGGTGTGACCGGATGCGGGATCTGCGGCACGGAACAACTCAGTCAGGTGGCGCGTTGCCTGATGCCACTGCCCACCACCGCGCAGTTTTGCTTTGACTTTCTCGATCATTCGCTCGCGTCGCTGGAGCAGCACCAACGTTTGAATCAACTCACCGGTACCACGCACGCCGCCGCTTATTTGGACGAGCAGGGCGAGGTGCAAGCGCTGTTTGAAGATGTCGGCCGCCACATTGCGCTGGATAAATTGCTTGGCTGGGCGAGCCGCCAGCAAGTTAAAGGCGGGGCAGTGCTGGTCACCAGTCGTGCCAGCTTTGAAATGGTACAAAAAGTGGCTGCGTGCGGCTTTGAAATTTTGCTCGCGCTCTCCGGCCCCACCTCCATGGCGGTCGAATTGGCGGAACGTCTTAATGTGACGTTATGCGGCTATTGCCGTGAAGGTCGCCTCAATATTTACGCGCACCCTGAGCGCGTGCGTTATCAGGATACTGTTCAACGGGATGTCAGTTAATCGCGTTGATTAGTCGTAAGGCTCATGGCTGCTGGGTTTCCAGCATATCGGGAGTCATGAGTCTTCTTTTTTTAGTTTTTATTTTCTCGTTCATTTTTTAAGAGCTTTTCGTTATGAGTAAAAAAAATACAGCAATCGTCAGTCTATGCCTTCTTTTCTCACCGATGGTGTTTGCTCACCCGGGCCACATTGGTAGTCATGGATTGGAAAGCGGTTTTATGCACCCGCTGACGGGTTTGGATCACATGAGCGTGATGATTGGTGTGGGTCTGCTCGCATCGCTGTTTGGTGGTAAAAATCGCTGGACGATGCCACTGAGCTTTATCGCTTTCATGGTGATTGGCGGTGTGATGGGGATTTCTAGCCTTGTGGTTCCCGGGGTTGAAACCTTCATCGCGCTCAGCGTCGTGATGATGGGTGTGATGCTGCTTCGCGGTGCGAACATGCCACAAAAAATGGCGACCACATTGATCATGGCATTTGCGGTATTCCACGGTATGGCGCATGGCGCAGAAATGCCAATCAACGGTCAAGCGATCAGCTACTTCTCTGGCTTTATCGTTGCGACAGCGGGTCTGCACATTGCTGGTATCGCTCTGGGCGAAATGGTAATGCGTTTTGCAGCCAGCAAACGTCTGACCAAACTGGCAGGTGCGGCAATCGCGCTGCTGGGTGGTTCATTCCTGTTTTCATAATGGACCGAAGCGATGATGCGTTGTCTGATTGAAATTAAAGGACAGGTACAAGGGGTCGGTTTTCGGCCCTTTGTGTACCGTCTGGCCATTGAACACCAGTTGAAAGGCTGGGTGATCAATGATGCCCGGGGCGTACGGATTGACGTCCAAGGTGAGCAGCGCCAATTTGACGCGTTTTATCGTGAACTCCTCATTCAAACGCCACCGTTGGCCCGAGTGGACAACGTGGCGTTGCGTCCGCTGGATCCGACCGATTTTGCGGCGTTTCAGATTTTATCCAGCAGCGATGACGCGGAGATCAGTGTCAGTGTGCCGCCCGATCAGGCCATCTGCATGGATTGCCGCCGCGAGCTGTTTGATCCGAATTCGCGCTTCTATCATTACCCGTTCATCAATTGCACCAATTGTGGCCCGCGTTTCACCATCATCAAAGCTTTGCCGTATGACCGCCATCAAACCTCGATGGCTGATTTCAAGCTGTGCCCAGCATGTGCGCGTGCGTATCAAAATCCGATGGATCGTCGTTACCACGCACAGCCGGTGAGTTGCGCGCATTGCGGCCCGTCAGTGACGTTGCTCAGCCCGCAACAAACGTGCATTGCGAAAGCACATGCAGCGATTGAACGCGCAGCCGAGCAACTGATTGCGGGCGGCGTGATTGCGCTCAAAGGCCTCGGCGGATTTCATTTGGTGTGTGATGCCACTTCGCTTCAAGCGGTGGCGCGTTTGCGTGAATTAAAACATCGCGCCAGAAAGCCGTTGGCCGTGATGGTGAGTGATGTCGCGCAAGCTAAACATTATGTGCAGGGAGAAGCGCTGGAATGGCAAACGCTGAAATCGCAAGCCAGCCCCATTGTTTTGATGCACAAAGCCGAACACACCGATGCGGGTCGCGCGCCTGTCGCAGACAACGTCGCACCCGATGTCGATTGTTTGGGAGTGATGCTGGCTTATACGCCGCTGCACCTGCTATTGATTGACGCACTGCAACAACGTGGCTGTTTTGCGCCCTTGGTGATGACCAGTGCCAATGTGTCAGGCTTGCCATTGGCGACCGAGGCGCAGCAGGTGTTTGCGATGTTTGGGTCATCCCTCGACTGCGTGCTCGATCACAATCGCCCGATCGTCCATGCCTGTGACGACAGCTTAGTGCAGCTTGCTGCGGGCAGTATGCGTGTGTTGCGGATGGCGCGCGGTTATGCGCCGCTCAGTTTTCCGCTGGCTAATCGTGCGCCAGCCACGCTCGCTGTGGGTGCGCAGCAAAAATCCACGGTTGCATTTGCGGTGCGCAATCAATGGTTTTTATCCCCCTATTTGGGCGACTTGACCGATCTCGATACACAGCAGCGGTTTGTCGATGCGACACACTATTTTCCTGATCTTTACCAAGCATCGACCGAGCGTTGGGTCGCGGATGCCCATCCGGGCTATTTCTCAACCCAGTGGGTGAACGAACAAACGTCGTCTGCGCTGCACGTGCAGCACCACTACGCGCATATTTTGTCGGTGATGGCTGAATCGCAGCTCAATGGTCCCGTTTTGGGCGTGAGTTTTGATGGCACCGGCGCGGGCGATGACGGCACGGTATGGGGTGGCGAGGTGATGATCGCCGATCGACTTGGTTATCAGCGCATCGCGCACCTTCGACCATTTCGCCTGATTGGCGGTGAGCAAGCGATTCGTGAGCCAGAACGAGTGCTCTATGCCTTGTTGCTTGAACTCATGACGCCAGCAGAGATCCAGAAGCTCCATCTGCCTGCATTTGCCGCGTGGTCGACTTCGCGTTTCCAAAACCTGTTTCACCTGTGGCGGAACGCAGAACGTTCGCCGCTGTGTAGCTCAGTCGGCCGTTTATTTGATGCGTGGGCGTGTCTGTTGGGATTGGTGACAACACCGGATTACGAAGGCGAGAGCGGGCTGCAAATGGAAAACGCCGCGCGTCAAGCGGGCGAGCACCAAGTTGCGTTGTCGCTGCCTTGGCGCGACCAGCAACTCGACTGGGCGCCAGCGCTGCAACAATCGCTGGCGCGCGGCTTGGCGTCTGATGATGTCTCGGCAAAACGCTGGGCATGTGTGTGCAGCGATGCCTTTATCGGTGCGCTGGCCAAAGCGGTGATCGATATTGCGCAGCAACATGCCAACTTACCGTTGGTGCTGAGTGGCGGCGTGTTCCAAAACCGCTGCTTGCTCGATGCCATTGATGCGATGTATCCCGATTCAGCCTGTCCATTTATCACGGGCAGCCACATTCCGGTCAATGACTCCGGCATCGCCGCAGGTCAGCTCTGGCATCAACTGGCGTATGACCTTTAGTCGAACTTAACGAATAACGCCATGGCGACGCATGTCGTCATGGCTTCATGATCAAGAAGTGAGAACACCATGTGTTTATGTATTCCTTCCCGCGTACTGTCTGTCGATGAAGACGCGATGACAGCCAAAGTGGACACCTTGGGCGTGTGCAAAGAGATCAGCACCCACCTCATCAGTGATTCCATCGCCGTCGGCGACCATCTGCTGGTTCACGTGGGTTTCGCCATCAGCAAAATTAATCAGCAGGAAGCGGAAACCAACCTCGCGACGTATGAAGCGTTGTTGGCTGAGATGGAACGTGAAGACGTCGCGGTGTTGCTCTCATGAGTGTCGCAGCCAACCTCTATCAAACCTATCGGCGTCCAGACGTGGTGAAAGCCTTGGCAGACAAAATTCGCCAGCGCGCCGCGCAGCTGAGCGAGCCGTTATACATCATGGAAGTGTGCGGTGGACATACCCACACCATCATGAAATATGGCTTAAAACAGTTGCTGCCAGAGTCACTCAGCTTTGTGCATGGCCCGGGTTGCCCGGTGTGCGTGATGCCCAAAGAACGCATCGACCATGCGATTGCATTGGCGCAATTGCCGGATGTGATGCTGGTCTGTTTGGGTGACATGATTCGTGTGCCGGGGTCGCGATTGTCTCTGGCGCAATGCCGAGCCGAAGGCGGGCATGTGGTGCCGATTTACGATCCGATGGACGTGTTGAAGATCGCCAAAGAGAACCCGACCAAGCAGGTGGTCTATTTTGCGATTGGTTTTGAAACCACCACGCCGATGACTGCGGTGTTGGTCGATTTGGCCGAGCGCCAGCAGATCAACAATCTCTACTTTCACATCAACCATGTGTTGGTGCCGCCCGCGATGAATGCGGTGATGGCCGACGAACGTACCCCAGTGAACGCTTTCATTGGTCCATCACACGTGAGTGCGGTGACCGGGTCACATATTTATCAACCGATTGTTGAACAACACCAGGTGCCGGTGGTGGTGGCGGGCTTTGAGCCGGTCGATGTTCTGGAGTCGGTTTTGATGCTGGTTGAGCAAGCGCTGTCGCATCAGGCGACACTGGAAACGCAATATTCTCGCGTCGTGACGTCGGCGGGGAATACGGCGGCGCAAGCGTTTGTCGACAACGTGTTTGCGGTGCGTGACACCTTTGCGTGGCGCGGATTAGGTAACATTCCACACTCGGCATTGCAACTGCGCGATGCTTACGCGCATCGTGATGCGGAATTACGTTTTGCGGCACATCTGCCACACGATCATCAAGACGATCATAAAGCGTGTCGCTGCGGCGATATTCTACGCGGTTTAGCCACGCCACCAGACTGCAAAGTGTTTGGCCGCGCGTGCAAGCCAACGCGCCCAATGGGCAGTTGCATGGTGAGTTCTGAAGGGGCTTGCAATGCGTATTATCGCTACGGCGCCATTGAATCGGTGTCGTTGACCGGGGGAAACGAAAATGAGTGAGATGACTCACGTACAAATCAGTCATGGCGGTGGCGGTCAGGAGATGGGCCAGTTTATTCGCCAGCTATTTTTCTCGCGCTTCGGCAATGAAATTCTGAGCCGCGACGAAGACGCTGCGAGCTTGTCGATCAGCGGCCCAATTGCGATGACCACCGACAGCTTCACTGTTTCACCACTGTTTTTCCCTGGCGGCAACATCGGCTCACTGGCGATTGCGGGCACCTGCAATGACTTGGCGATGGCTGCGGCGAAACCGACGTACTTGAGCTGCGGTTTCATGATTGAAGAGGGGCTGGCGCTGAGTGAGCTGACCGAGATTGTCGATACCATGGCCAAAGAGCTGAGCCGTATTGGCGCGCAGATTGTGTGTGGCGACACCAAAGTGGTGCCCAAAGGCAGTGTCGATAAAGTGTTTATCAACACCACTGGCATTGGCGCCATCCTGCGTGAGGGCGTGTCGGCGCATCACCTGCAAGCGGGCGATTGCATTTTGGTGTCGCGCGATATTGGTTGTCACGGCGCGTGTGTGCTGGCGCAGCGAGAGTCGATGGCACTAGAAACGCAAATTGAGAGCGACTGTGATCTGTTGTGGCCTGCGGTAGATGCGCTTTTGCACGCCGACATCGAGATTCACGCCATGCGTGATGCCACGCGCGGCGGTTTGTCTGCGGTGCTCAACGAATGGTGTCAAACCAGCCAAGTGCAGTTGGTGATTGATGAGCAAAGTGTGCCGGTGACCGATGCTGTGCGCGGGTTGTGTGAACTGTTTGGCTTCGAACCTTACGATTTGGCCAATGAAGGCACTTTTGTGCTGGCCGTGCCTGCCAAAGACAGCGACACCGCGCTGGCCGCGCTGCGTCAACATCACCCTAACGCGGCGTGTATTGGCACCGTGCAAGCCGGAACGCCAGCGCGCCCTATTTTATGCAATCCTTGGGGAAGTCGTCGTTACCTCGATTTTCCAGCGGGCGAGTTGTTGCCACGAATTTGTTGAGAAGCGCCATGCATGAACTTTCCATTAGCCTGAAAACCATTGATTTGGTTGTCGAGCAAGCTCAAAAGCACCACTACCGTAAGGTCACCAAAATTACCCTCAGCGTTGGGGTGTTGTCGTGCATTGAGCCAGAAGCGTTGCGAACTGGGTTAGAAATGGCCAGCCGCGAAACGATCGCCCAAGACGCCGAAGTGGTGATAGAAACTCTGCCAGCGATTGCTGTGTGCCAAGGGTGTCGTCACCAGTTTGCCATTGAGAATTATCAAGACAGTTGCCCGCAGTGCCACAGTTATCAATTGACTGTGCAGCAAGGCGAGGAACTTCAAGTCAAACACATCGAGGTTGAATAATATGTGTACTGTTTGTGGCTGCGGTGATAGCCAAATTGAGCACGATCATCAGCATGATCATCCCCATTCTCATGGACATTCACATGAGCACGCGCATTCTCATGACCATGACCATGCACACGACCACGGTGAGCATCACGCTCACGCCAGCGAACAGCCGCTGGTGATTCATCACCATTACTACCACCAAGGCGATGTTCATCATCACGTTCATTATCATGGCTTTACGCCGGCATCAGCGCCGCAGCACGTCCAGCCTGACCATGCACATCATGAACATAGCCATCATGAACATAGTCATCATGAACATAGCCACTCTGAACATGCGCACCATGAACACAGCCATGCAGGCGATCACGACCACGCCGAACATCACGCGCAGACCCATGACAATGGCGATATGCATTTTGGTCGCGGCGAAGCGCAGGTGCATGTGGCGGGCGTGTCGCAACGTCAATTGCTGACACTGGAACAAGACATTCTGGGCAAAAACAACGAAGTGGCAGAGCACAACCGCGCGCATTTCATTGCCGCCGGTCAGTTGGTGCTCAACCTCGTTTCTAGCCCGGGTTCAGGCAAAACCACCTTGTTGGTTGAAACTTTAAATCGTCTGAAAGATCGCTTGCCATGTGCGGTGATTGAAGGGGACCAACAGACCAGCAACGATGCCGACCGCATTCGCGCGACACAAGTGCCAGCCCTGCAAGTCAACACTGGTAAAGGCTGCCATTTGGATGCCGACATGATTCACCACGCGTACCATCAATTGGCGTTTGATGAGGCCGGTGTGCTGTTTATCGAAAACGTGGGCAACTTGGTGTGTCCTGCCAGCTTTGATCTCGGCGAGCGTTGCAAAGTCGCGATTTTGTCGGTCACCGAAGGGGAAGACAAACCACTGAAATATCCCAACATGTTTGCTGAATCTGAACTGATGATCATCAACAAAACGGATTTGCTGCCTTACGTGAATTTCGACGTGGTGAACTGCATTCACAACGCTAAAAAAGTAAACCCAGCGATTCAAGTGATTCAGTTATCGGCGACCACTGGCGAAGGGTTCGACGCTTGGCTCAATTGGCTGACCGAGCAGCGCGCAGCAGTGACTTGTTAAGTCGTGTGTTCGATGTTCATTGTTTAGAAAGGTGAAACTCATGCAATCTCAAAATATCGTGATGACATTGTCGGGCAGCCCATATGGTTCAGAAGCGCTATTTAATGCGCTGCGTTTGGCCATTGCGCTCAAAGAGCAAGACGACCATACCGTGAACCTAAAGCTGTTCCTGATGTCGGACAGCGTCTTTGGCGCGCTGAAAGGGCAGGTCACGCCTGATTTCAGTTACAACATTGGCCAAATGTTGGAGGTCTTGTTGGCGCAAAAGGTCAGTGTGCTGCTGTGTAAAACCTGCATTTCTGCACGCGGCGTCGCCATGTCGCAAGTGATTGATGATGTGGCCATTGGCACCATGGCGGATCTCAGCCAATGGGTCCTGTGGGCCGACAAAGTCATCGCCATGTAGTTCTAAATGATGGGCGACTCCGCCCATCCTGTGCATTCAAATCAACGTTCGTTAAAAGGTTCGATTATGCGTTTAAGTCAAGCATCTCTTCTTCTCTGCGGCTGCGGCCTGAGCTCCATCGCTGCCGCGGCTACCTTCTCCGATGTCTTGGAGAGCCAACAAGCGCAACCCTACGAGGTGCAAATTGTCGATTGTCGCGACAGTAACTTCTACAACGGCTGGCCAGAAATGGGCCAAGCGACTGGCGGTCATATTCCGGGGGCGGTGAACTTTGATGCGCGCTGGGTCGAAATGATGTCAGCCGATGAACTGAAACACATGATCGAGAATAAGTCGCTGGTTAAAGATCATCCGACGTTTCTTTACTGCGCCATGGACAGCGCGACGCAATTGAAAAAAACATTGGTGAAGCAGGGTTTTCAATCTGTGGACGTGATTGAGCAGCCGCTGGAACAATACCAAGGCGATTTGGTGGCATTGCCGCGTTATCAAAACTTGGTGCCAGCGTGGTGGGTGAATGACGTGATCAAAGGTGAGACCGTGCAACATGCACCAAGCGCCGATTACAAAGTGCTGGAAGTGGCTTGGGGCCCGGCAACCAAATACTTGTGGGCGCACATTCCGGGCGCTCAGTACGTGAACACCAACGACATCGAATCGAAACCGTGGTGGAACCGTGTCTCTGACGAGCAGCTGGAAGTGTTGGTTCACAACCTTGGCATCAAATATGACACCACGGTGATTTTATACGGCCGTGAAAACATGGCGGCAGCGCGCCTCGCGAACATTTTGATGTATGCCGGTGTGCAAGATGTCCGTTTGCTTAATGGCGGCTGGCAATCATGGGAAGATGGCGGTTACAAAACAGCCATGACCTCACCTGAGGTGTCGGCGACCACGGCTTTTGGTAAAACCATTCCTGCCAATCCAAACTGCATCATTGATCTGCCAGAAGCGAAAGCCTTGTTGACGTTGCCACAAGATCAGCAATCGCTGGTGAGTATTCGTACATTGGCCGAATTTAACGGCGAAACCAGCGGCTACGATTACATTCAATCCAAAGGTCACATTCCGGGTGCGAAATGGGGCCATGCAGGCAGCGATGCGTACCATCTGGAAGATTTCCGTAACCCAGACCAAACCATGCGCAGCGCCGAGGAAATCACGCAGTTCTGGCATGCAGCCAACATCGAGCCAGAGCAACAAGTGTCGTTTTTCTGCGGAACCGGCTGGCGCGCTTCGGAAGTCTTTTTTGATGCGTACGTGATGGGCTGGGAAAATATCAGCGTCTACGATGGCGGTTGGTATCAATGGGCTGGGAAATAAGCCCTCACTGTCGCGGTTGCGCCATCAGTGACAGAGATAAAAGCAAATAAAGAGGCGGCGAGATGGAAGTTGATTTCATCTCGCCGCCTCTTGGTTTATTTGGGCGCAGGAATTAGAGGAATTGAATGCGGCATGCCTCATCGTTGTGCGCTGAGAATTGACCCACTTTAAACAGCGGTTGGTGATGCTCGGCCAGCAGTGCTTCTAAGTGTTCCGCGTGTTGCGGATCAACTGCAATCATCAGGCCGCCACTGGTTTGTGGATCACACACAATGGTTTTTTGCTCGGCGGTCATTTTTGGCAAGCTGTCGCCGTAGCTGGCGAAGTTGCGGTGGGTGCCGCCCGGGACACAACCTTGCTCCAGATACACATCCACTTTCGGCAGCAATGGCAATTGTTCGGTATGAATGGTGGCGTTGAGGTTGGCACCGCGGCACATTTCAAGCAGGTGTCCGGCGAGGCCAAATCCAGTCACGTCCGTCATGGCGTGCACCCCGTCAAGGGTTGCGATCGGTTCACCAATTTTGTTCAGTTGGCACATGGCGTTGACTGCGATGTCGGTGTCGCCCTCGCCAATTTTTTTCTGTTTCTGCGCGGTGGTCAGAATGCCAATCCCCAGTGGTTTGGTGAGGTAAATGAGGTCACCTTCACGCGCAGTATCGTTGCGTTTAATGCGGTCCAATGCCACTTGCCCGGTCACCGCCAATCCAAAAATGGGCTCAGGTGAATCGATGCTGTGGCCGCCTGCCAAACAGATACCCGCATCGGCACACGCTTGACGGCCGCCATCAACCACTTGCTGCGCCACATCGGCCGACAGTTTATTGATGGGCCAGCCCAGAATTGCAATCGCCATGATCGGCTTGCCGCCCATGGCGTAAATGTCGCTGATGGCGTTGGTTGCGGCAATACGGCCAAAGGTAAATGGGTCGTCCACGATGGGCATAAAGAAATCGGTGGTGCTGATGATGCCGACTTCGTCATTGAGTTTGTAAACGGCGGCGTCATCGCAGCTTTGGTTGCCAACTAACAGATTTGGGTCTACGAAACTGGGTTGTTGAGAGGCGAGAATGGTGGCAAGCACTTCAGGGGATATTTTGCAGCCGCAGCCCGCGCCATGACTGTATTCAGTCAAGCGAATCGAATCTTCGTTCATAATCAATGCTCATGTTCGGTTACTAAAAAATTTTAATTTTTAAAATAATATATGAATGCTGACACGACTCGCTGATCTACATCATGATTCAGTAGCGGTGCGAATGCGAATCTTCAAATCGTTGCAGAAATTGATGGTTTCTCGCCAAAAGGGGGGGCCAAATCGTCGCACGAATTCGCACCTTGAAAGCGCGCCGAACGATGGTGACGTTTGTTGTACATCGGTGTGTTGTTTGCTGTGTTGTTTATAAAGCGATGGCGTTGGGATGAAGGGTGTTGCGCTTGAGAAATCTTTGCACGGGATTATTGCCCGCCTTGAGTGTGGGGCGCGTTGGCGTAAACTAGGGCGATGCGAAGCCAGCGCGCTGTGCAATCCTCAAAATGGAAGGAATAAACTGGCCTTTCCGCAAAACTTCAGTTATCAATGAAAGCGTTACGTCTCAAATTGTTAGCGCTTGACGACGGGCAGTCATGCAGGGTTGAGCGCTGTAAGTAAAACCGATGGAGTCCCATGACTAACATTTTTATCATCGTTGCATTGCTGGTTATTTTTTTCGTGGTGATTCAGAAGTTTGTGATTCGTCATGATGACAGCAAAGATTACGCCTATAAACGTAAAGGGCCCGTACTCAACATGGCCGAAAGTGCCTTTTACAATGCGCTCAAAACCGCGGTGGGCGAACATGGCGTTGTGCTCACCAAAGTCAGCATGGCGCAAGTGGTGGCGCCCGCAAAATTGCAGAACAAAAAGCAGTGGTTTATTGCCAGTAATCGCATTGCTCGCAGCTACTTTAACTTTGTGGTGTGCGATGCACGTACGCTCGAGCCGCGTGTGGTGGTGGAGCTGGATGACGGCAAAGAGCTGAATAAAGCGAAAGTGGATCGCGAAAAGTTGCTGATGCATGTGTGCAAAACCGCCAACATTCCTTTGATTGGCGCCAACATCAAATACAGTTATCAAGTGGGTAAGCTGCGTCGCTTGCTGGCGGCGCACATCGATTTGATTGAAACGGATAGGGAAGTGCGCTTTTGTAAGCGCTGTGGCAGCCCGATGGTGATTAAAGTCGCCAGCCAGGGCGATTTCAAAGGTCGTCGCTTCTTTACATGCAGTCGTCAACCGCACTGCACGTATACCGAAAATTACAATGTGGTCTATGAACTGGATGAAGAGAACGAGGCCAACGACAACGACTCGTTAAGCTGATTCGGTTTGCATGGTGTGTTCGCGTTTGTCGGCCACCTGACATAAACGGACCTGATTGCGTCCGTTTTTTTTCGCGCGGTATAACTCCACATCGGCCAATTTCAGTAAGTCACTGAGGTTGTCGCCGTCGCGATACTCACAAATGCCGACGCTGAGCGTTAATGCGATGCGTTGGTTGCGATAGTTGTACAGGTGCTGCCCGACGATGCCACGCAGACGTTCGCCAACGCGCTCTGCTTGCGTCAATCCCTGATCAAACAACGTGACACAAAACTCTTCACCGCCAATGCGAAACAGATTTTCATCCCCAACCACTTGCGCCAACAGTTGCGTGGTTTCAATCAACACTTTATCGCCGGTATCGTGGCCAAACTCATCGTTGACCTGTTTGAAGTAATCCAAATCGATAATCAACAAACACAACGACGAATTGTCGTCTTTATGTTGTTCAAAATGATTGAAGGCGGAAGAGAGGGACAAACGATTGTGAGCGCCCGTCAGTGAGTCGCGCGAGGCGAGGTAACTGAGCGAGTTTTCGATGTTGTGACGGTTGGTTTCATAGATATGAGAGACCGTCCAAACGCCCACATAACACAGAATCAAATTAACCAATGTTGCGACGGTATCAAACGCGGCAACTTGGCTGGAATTGTGGTAGACGTTGAAAATTTGAATGATCAGCACCACGCCGGTCATCAGGCGGCCATGCGATTGTCCAAGTAAGACATACAGCAAAATCGGGCAGAAGATCGTCCACAGGAACAACCCATTTCCCAGAGGTTGCATAAAGCTACCCACGCCGATGATGCTAATCAGAAAGTAGACGTAATATTGAACGTGTCGATGCGTGTGCTTGTGCGCGGTGGCGAGTCGATAGATGTAACCGGAGTAGAAGGCGAAGAGGAACTCCAGCCCAGCCAGTAAATAAGCTTCATTGTACGAGATGTTGAAGATGGTGAAGAACAGGGCAATCGCGGTCAGGAACAAACTGAGCCCCGCCAAAACTGACGCTCTCAGAGTATGCGAATTGTCAAACAACTTTGCATCCATGTTCTCACGTCTCGATTGCATATTTCCTAGCCAATGAAGCGCTATACTACCCCTTTAGTTTGAGCAATCAATACTATTTTTGAATACGAGTCACAAAAGGAGAGATAGTTCTAATTAGTGGCGGATGATTAATTGTGATGTAACTCAGTTAATTGACGTGACATGGCATAAAAAAGCAGCAAACTGTCGATAGAAAAGCCAATTGATTCAAAAACAAAGAAATTTGACTTGCACGCGTGAAATTCTGTCGTTAATATCCTCCCCGTTCTCAAGGAAAGCGTCCGTAGCTCAGCTGGTTAGAGTATCGCCTTGACATGGCGGGGGTCGGTGGTTCGAGTCCACTCGGACGCACCATGAGAAAACACTTAGCAAGTGTCTAAAGTTGCAGTGTGCGTCCGTAGCTCAGCTGGTTAGAGTATCGCCTTGACATGGCGGGGGTCGGTGGTTCGAGTCCACTCGGACGCACCATAAATTCACACAAAACCCGCTTTTTAGCGGGTTTTGTCGTTTCTGCGCTAATTAAAAACTACAGATTTGTTTTTATTGGTGTCCACATGTTCCCTCTTGATTGATGAATATGGATTGTTAAGTTTGTGAACCGACAGGCCGCAGCTCTGATAGTCAATATAGGTATTGGTCTGCTTGGTTGCGGGTTTCATTGGCCACAATTCCCAGTGTGGTGTTCTGGTTTTGAATGCCAAGGGCAAAGATATCAAAGCGCTAGAACTCAAACCCATTGGTCAAGTAGAAGCAATTCGTTCCAAGATGTGAAGAACCAAACCATGAACGACGTGCTGGCGCTGCATCGAGTACGGATCGAATTGATGAGCATCTGTCGCGAGAGTATCCCCTCATTTATTAACAGAAATGAGGAGATAATAAATGTCGATGATTATAGATCAATACGTTACCGTAAATAGACTTGCTCGCCAAAACGCTGTTTCGCTTGTAGGGTTTCTGGGGTAAAGAATGAAACTAGGTTACCCTCAGGATCTCGAAAACCGAATGTTCTGTTACCCCAAGGCATATCTTTTACCTCATGAACGATGTCAACATAGTGCTTGAGGCGTTCGAATTCAGAGTCAATATCTTTGACCATAAACTCAAATATAGTACTTCTATTGCTTTTAGGTATGGCGCAACCATTGCGGAATAGCACCACTGTACTGACATCTCCAAGTGCAAGATTTCCTGTAGGAGTCTGTATTTCTGCATAAACAGGCGCTAACCACTTGGCTTTAATAGCAGTGACATACTCATAAAACGCTGTCATTTGTTTGATATCAGATACGATGAGCCTACTTGAAATAAACTGCATGATTTTTCCTTTGTTTACTGTCATGTTTGTTGGTATCGATTAGTATCAACTAGGTATGCTGACAACGTAGTGGCAACAGGAGTAAAAAATGCGTAAAGCTGATCGATTGTTTCAAATTATCCAGATATTAAGGCGATCTAAATATCCCCAAACAGCGAGCAGAATTGCTGAAGAATTAGAAGTTTCAAAACGGACGGTATACAGAGATATTGCTGATTTAATAGGACAACGTGTCCCTATTGAGGGTGAAGCAGGGATGGGGTATATCTTACACAATGATTATGATATGCCGCCTTTAATGTTTAATCATGAAGAATTAGAAGCTCTAATTTTAGGAATGTCTTTTGCTAAAATGTTACCTGATACTGCAATTTCTACAGCTGCCGAAGATGTTTTGTCTAAGGTTAAACTGGTAGTTACGAAAGAGCTTGTTGATGCAATTGAAAGTGAAAATGTTCGTATTAAACCTAAGTTGACAGAAAATCTAAAATTTAATACTCGAGTGTATCGGGAAGCCATACGGGCAAAACGGAAGTTACACATCACATATTTAGATCATATTGAAACGCATTCCGAACGTGTGATATGGCCGATTTTTGTGGGTTACGATGATAGGCATTGTTTGGTTGTTGCATGGTGTGAGTTACGAAATCAGTTCAGAAGCTTTCGAGTTGACCGTATTGTAAGTTGTATGATGTTGGCTAATCCAATTCCTCGGTCTTTAGTTCAACTAAGATCAGAATGGTTGAGCTACCGTGAGCGATGTTTGTACTCGTAGAAGTAAGGAGTATACATACCATAATGTTTTCATAATGTTAGATTGGCTAAGATTTCCGCTACTGACAACATTGAGAATAGAATGTGAAAAAAGTAATCCCTAAAAATGTAGAGTTATTGATCTTATCAGCTTCGTTAATTTTTGGAATCACTGCTTGTAACGCAGATACTGAATCTACAACGACTGCGGAAACAAATGATGCTAGTTGGAATGTTCCAGTTGGTCTTAATTGGATGTGGCAACTTCAGAATTACGACAACTTGGAAATCCGCCCAGACGTTGATGTCTATGATGTTGATTTGTTTGAGGCAAGTATAGGTGGTCAACAAAGTGTAATTAGGAAACTTAAAGCCAAAAATAAAAAAGTCATCTGCTATTTCAGCGCTGGCACAAGAGAGAGCTGGAGAGACGATGCGGGCGATTTTAGTGAAAAGTCAGTTATATATGATGGTGGAATGAAAGATTGGCCTGGCGAGGTATGGCTGGATATATCTAATACGGATGAGCTTGAACAGAATATTAAACCTATTATGATCCGAAGACTTGAATTAGCAGTGGATAGCGGTTGCGATGGTGTTGAACCAGACAATGTAGATGCCTTCAATAATATAGAAGAAACGCATGGTCTTATTAGTCCAGAAGTTCAACTCCAATATAATCGCTGGCTGAGTATGGCCGCTCATCAACGAGGGCTTTCTATCGGTTTAAAAAATGATTTCCAACAATTGGCACAGTTAGTCAGTGATTACGATTTTGCAGTTAGCGAACAATGTTATGCTTACGGAATAGAATGTGCTGATTACGAAAGCACTTTTCTCGCCCAAGATAAGGCTGTTTTCAACCAAGAGTACTATACTGATGGTCAAGCTGGAGAAATCGATGAAACGACATTTATGTATTCTGCATGCGCATATTATAAAAGCGTTGGCATTTCATCACTTTGGAAAGAAGGTTATCAATTGGATGGTATGAGGGTCAAATCGTGTCAATAGAGGAAATTATTTTAGATGCGACTATTGGTTGTTGAAGATTCACCTGTTTTACGAGAGTCTCTAGTTATGGGACTCTCCGATCATCATTATGTAGTAGATTCTACTGATAATGGGAAAGAAGCTCTATGGTTGGCTGACAATTCAAATGATGATGTACCATATGATTTAATTATACTGGATATTATGTTACCTGATATGGATGGGTTATCTGTTCTAAGAAATCTTCGAAAAAAAGGAAATAATACCTTAATTATTATACTCTCCGCAAAATTTGAAGTTGATTATAAAATTAAGGGACTACGTGATGGAGCTGATGATTATTTGGCAAAGCCTTTCGACTTTGATGAGTTGCTCGCGAGAATAGAAGTGCTTTTGAGAAGGCGAGGAGGAATATCAACTAATTCAATTGAGGTTGGTGAATTAACCCTTTTGTTTCATGTTAAAGAAGTCTATAAAAGTGGAGAAAGATTATATCTACCACCTCGAGAGTACGCTTTGCTTGAATATCTTATGCTCAACTCAAATCGTGTTGTTAGTCGTTTTGAAATTGAGCAAAAAATATATGATGAATATGTTTCACCAACAAGTAATGTCGTTGATTCAGCTATATCTAGCTTAAGAAAATACATTGATCTAGGCGAGAGTGAATCATTTATTATAACGAAGCGTGGGATTGGTTATAAATTTAGAAATTGTTTTAATATGGGTTCTTAATGCGTTCAATAAAAGCAGTGACTATTTACATTTCTGCAATTAGTGTATCACTAGTAATGATTGCCTTCTCTTTATTCGGTTACTTTACGTTTAAGAATGAATTAGAAATGCAGTTTAACAATGACTTGAAAAATGAGTTCAATAGCCTTGCGAGCGTTGCTCGAGTTTTTCCTAATGGTGAGTTCTTTGTAGATCTTGATTTTGATATGGCTACTCAATATAGTCTCGGTGGGTCTAGGTTATTTCAAGTATGGGATAAGAGAAATGTTGAAATATTAGACCAAGCCCCTGTTATAGAATCTTCCGGTGAGTATATCAGTTATCCTTTGGGAATTGGTGATAAATCCAACTATTTCTATGACTTTACATTAAAAAATGGCAAGCATCTAAGAGGACTTATTAAAACTATTGATGCACAATTGGTACAAGAAGCACCTAAAAGCAATGAATTAAATAATGAAAATTTAGAAATCAAATTACTTGTGGCAAGAGATTTGGAACCATTAGAAGTTACTCTAACACGAATTACTATTTATTCATTAATCCTTCTTTTTTTTAGTCTTACTGCAGTGTCCATAGCTATAGTGTACTCAATAAATAGAGGTCTAAAGCCACTTGATGCTCTTGTTGTTGACGTTGGGGAAATAGAACTAAGTTGTCATAAATTAAAAATAGAGAAACGGCCTGAAGAGTTAAATGCTATTGCTAATGTAATTAATTTATTAATTGAACGCTTGGACTCGATTGTCAAAAGAGAGCAGCGTTACAACTCAAATATTGCGCATGAGCTCAGGACTCCAATTTCTGAAATTAGGTTGGCGACTGATGTTGCTCTAAGAAGTAGTCTCAGTTCAGATGAAAAAAATATACTAAAACCAGAGAGGTTATTGTTTGCTACAAAACAAGCGCATGATATTTCCATCTCTATGTCTAATTTGGTCAACACTATGCTTTCTTTGGTTAGATTAGAGTCAGGTCAATTAGAGCCTAATTACAGTGAGTTTAAGATAAATAAAGTGCTAGATAATATTCTATCGGCACTTAAAAGTAAAATTTCTTTGCGAGGGATCAGTGTTTTTAGCAATTACTATCCTGGGAGTGTAGTTTCTGATTTTACATTATTTGAAACAATTTTGAGTAATATCGTTAGTAATGCTGTTGAATATAGTTCTCCTAATAGTGTAATTGACATTCATGTTTCTGTTAATGATGGTATTTACTTGTTTGTAAGTAATTATGTTGATAATTTTGATGAAAGTGAACTAGAAAGTATTTTTTTACCGTTTTGGAAAAGTGATAAAAGTCGGAATGATAGAAATCATTATGGCCTGGGGTTGGCTATTACTCACGAAGCAGTTCATGCGTTAAAAGGCAGAATTAATGTTGAGTTTTTACATGACAAGATCATATTTAGTGTAATTATACCAATGGGTGAATTGAATAATAATTAATTTTTGAAATTTCATAAAATAACTTTGGCGGTGTTTTTTATATTAATGGTTACTCAATACCACCAAAGTCCACAATTATAACTGCACTAAAATTTATTATTCGAACTCTCGTCCTTGTAATAGATAATGAGGTCTATCGAACTCGTTCACCGTGCTGTGTTCAATCTAATCTCCGAGTTCTTTGGTATCATCCTTCAGCGCGTAGGTTTCAGTCACATAGAGTTTGTATTCGCCCAGTTCTTTTGGCAATTGGAACAGGTGACTAATCAGTAAACTCAGGCTCAGCGTCACGAACGTGCCAAAGAAGAGTACAGAATTCATCCAGCCTTGGGTTCGACGTCATTCTAATGAACTGAACACCGGTAGCTGTTGTCACTACTACGGCAGTGAATTGCGTTGTCTCCCAACCTGCGATATCAGATTTCGATCCGATCAGTGTTTATTTCGTTTCACGTGTCCGACGATGCCCAACTAGACGACAACCTGCCTTGGGGATAAAAGCGGTGTCCATAGACTGTGAACACCAATTCCAGCGCTCATTCAAACAGACTTCGCAACATCCAATTTTGCTAAGGCGTTCTATTCGCTAAAACACCGTATTCGCTAAAAACTATATTTGCTAAAAACTGTATTCGCGAAGGCATTGTATTAGTTGCGGTCGATCCATGCTTGCGGAACGTCGATGACATTCAGTTCGTAGGTCTTGGGTTGATAGACTTGCTTCTCTTCCGCTAGGTAAGCCACGCCGACGTCACAATTCAAGATAGACTTAATTTGTGCCAAACAGACCAGTTGTGATGGAGATAGACGATCGGATTGTTTTTTCACTTCAACAAATAGAACTGAACCGTCGTCTTTGTAGAGGAATAGGTCGGGTTCTCCCGCGGTTAAACCGTGTCTCAGCGCTTTAAACATCGCTAGCCGTATTGGGTCGATGTACTTTGCAACCATTGCTCGGCCGTGGTCATATTTTTCGTTGTTCGGTTCCCAATCCCCCAGTGCGTAAAATGCCGTGCCTTGCCAGCCCTGTTCGAGATACTGTTTCAGTGCGAAATATTCCCCGAAATGATAATTGGGTTGGTTATACACATCTTGCGGGACTAACAAAGATTGGGGAATCCAATGCTTATCACCATTTTTCCACGCTTCGAGTAGAGCATTGGGATAGGTAAAAATTGTTTCAGTCACTTCAAATTGCATTTGTTTTTCCTTCAGAAACTCACGCCAAGGGCCGTTCGAACAATTGATCTAGGCAATTGATCTAGGAAATTGACCTAGAAAATTGATAGGGAGGCGATTGTCGCACGCCGCGTGATGATTAACTCTAACGCATTGTTCGATAGACGCACAATGCCGGTTGACATGTGTTTGTCATCCAGCTCGGTTCATCATGCGATGAATCCATGTATCTGACTGCCGGATTTTGATCGACGCTCACAAACTTGTGTCAGCCAAGGGAGCGGATCTCAGCAATAATAAGGTCATGCGTGCATATACCGAACGCATGCGTCAATAAAAATTCAAACAATAGGCTCATTGGTCGATAATGGGTAAAGGGCGTGGCGAAAGCGGTGAGGGCACGTTACACCTCCGTTTGCTAAACACACAATAATAAACACAGGGCAGCTATGTTTTTTAATCAGTCACTTCAAAAAGAAAATCAGCAGCTTAAAGAAGAGCTTTATTCTCTGGTTCAGGTTCGGGAAAGTCTTGAACAAGACATGTTGAGAATCACGCTTAATGCGAAAGGCGTGGTGCAGTCAGTCAATGCGCGTTTCCACAAGGAACTGGGCTTGGTCAAAGAGTCGGTTGAGGGGAAGCACCTCACGGAGCTGGTGCCGGAGAAAGCGCGCGATACCGAGCATTTTCATCGCATGAAAGAAGCGCTGGCGCGTGCAGAACACTGGAATGGCGCGCTGCAAATCAAGAAAGGTGGCAATAAAGAAGCGTGGTTGCGCACCATTATTCAACCGGTCAAAAACAGCAAAAATGAGCTGCTGCGCATCAGCGTTTACGCGACAGAGTTGACACGCACCATCACCACATCACGTGAGCATGAAGACATGCTCAAAGCGCTGAACCGTTCGACGGCGGTGATCGAGTTTAGCCTCGATGGCACGATTTTACGTGCGAACAAAAACTTTCTGAGCACCATGGGATATTCGAATAACGAACAAATTGCGGGCAAGCATCACCGAATTTTTTGTGAAGCGGAAGAGGTGAATTCACCGGATTACAAAGCATTTTGGCGAAAACTGGCCAGCGGTCAGTTCGTTTCTGAACGATTTAAGCGTGTTGACAGTTATGGCCAAATTGTGTGGCTGGAAGCTTCTTACAACCCGATTCATAACGATTTGGGAGAGCTGTATAAAGTGGTTAAGTTCGCGACAGTGATTACCGATCAAGTGAATCAGGAATTGGCCGTGGCCGATGCCGCCAAGATTGCGTTTGATGTGTCGGAAGTGACGGGGCAACAAACCTCGCAAGGTCAGCAAGTGGTGAGCACCACGATTGAGACCATGGAACGGTTGGCTAAACAAATGCAGCAGGCCAGTGTGGGTATTGAAGCATTGAGTGAGCATTCGAAGAAAATCAGTGAGTTGGTGAACAGCATCAGCGGCATTGCGGATCAAACCAACTTGTTGGCATTGAATGCGGCCATTGAAGCGGCGCGAGCCGGTGAGCAAGGGCGCGGCTTTGCGGTGGTCGCCGATGAAGTGCGCCAACTGGCATCACGCACCAACAAAACCACGGAAGAGATTGTGGCGGTGGTGAGTGAAAACCTGAAACGCACCAAAGATGCGGTGGATTTGATTGCCGCGTGTCAGAGCCAAGCGGGGGATGCGTTGGAACTGTCGACGGAAGCGGGTCAGGTGATGGGCGATATTCAGCGCGGTGCACAAAAAGTGGTCGATGCGATCAGTCAGTTTAACCAAAAACTGTAAGTAAGCATTGCGAACATTTGGCAGGGAACATCGTCGTCGGTGTTCCCTGTTTACTTTGCCCGATCAGCCTATGTTGATTTGGCTGCGCAATGTGTGATGCCCCCCGAGCTTTATCGGCTGCCATCAACAAGCACTTGCATTATCCCCGGTGACGTAGTTAAATGCGCGCGTTTAAGGGAGTAGCCTTCTTCATCGTGATGAAGAGTGAATATCAACAGTCTCCAAGCCTCATGCTTGTGGTATTCACGTTCCTGTGTTCTGGCAAGACTTAAGCAAAGTTTGGGTACGACAGGCCTCGATCTTTGCTTACGTGTATTTGCCTGTCGACCACAGGAGTTTTTATGCGCTGCTAACCAATCTTAAATGTCTGCCTTTCAGAACATTCAATCTCATTGTGCTTCGTTTGTGAAGCAATTCGTTTATGAAGAAATAGGTCACGAGCGCATGGTGTGCGTGATTGAGCGTTATACTGAATCCACAAGCCTCACCACACAACAGGCAACACTTTCCAACAAACACAAAGGCTTTTTATAGCGCCGCTTGGTTGCGACTCCTTTTTTAAGCGTGTTTGAAAGTAGGAAACGAGCTATGTTGTTAGCGATTGTGGCAATTATTGTCGGTTTTGGTCTGTTAGTCTGGAGTGCAGATAGGTTTGTTGATGGGGCTGCAGCCAGTGCAAATTATGCAGGGATGCCGCCATTACTGATTGGGATGTTGGTGGTCGGTTTTGGTACCTCCGCACCTGAAATGGTGGTGTCTGCCATGGCGGCGCTGGATGGCAATCCGGCGTTGGCGCTAGGGAACGCTCTGGGCTCCAACATCGTCAATATCAGCTTGATCTTGGGTGTTACGGCGTTGATTGCGCCGATTGCGGTGCATTCCAATATCATTCGTAAAGAATTACCCATTCTTCTGATCATCACCTTGGTGCTTGGCGGCATGCTATGGAACCACGATGTCAGCTTCGTCGAAGCGAGCATTTTGTTAGTGGGTTTCATGGGGTTGATTGGCTGGTCGATTTGGAGTGCGTTAAAAGCCAAACGCGATGCGCTGCAATCCGAGTGTGAGCAAGCCGTGCAAATGCCAGCCTTGACTAAAGGCAAAGCGGCGTTCTGGTTGATCGTCGGTTTGCTGCTACTGGTGGCGAGTTCGCGCATTTTGGTGTGGGGCGCAGTCGAGATTGCGCAGCAACTGGGCGTGAGTGATCTGTTAATTGGCTTGACCATTGTGGCGCTGGGAACATCGTTGCCTGAGTTGGCGGCCTCGATTTCTGCGGCACGTAAAGGTGAGCATGACATCGCCGTGGGTAACGTGGTCGGGTCGAACATGTTTAACTCGTTGGCGGTGATTGGTATTGCTGGCGTGATTGAGCCGATCAACAATATCGGCGCTGAAATCTTCTGGCGTGATTGGACAGCGATGTTGGTGATCACCGCGATGTTGTTGATCATGGCGCTGAAGTTTGGCAAAGCAAGAACCATCACACGCAAAGAAGGGGCGGTTTTTGTATTGTTCTATCTGGCTTATAACCTGTATTTAATCATGGGCAGCTTGGGTTAATTCCCACAGGCTCAAATGCTCAACGATTCACTATAAAAATAATTACGGAGACCTTCATGGATTCATTAGTCGATTTCTACAATACGCATCAGACGTTGCTTGTAGACATTGCCAAAAACACCTTGCTGACGATTTTTATCGTCGTGGTGGCGTCGATTGCCTCGAAAATTGTGCGTAAAGCCGTGTTCAAAGGCGTGATGAAAGTCGGCAGCAGCGATGAAATCGTCGCACGTTTGCTGTCGAAAGTGGCGGCGTACTCGGTGTATTTGTTGGCCTTGGTGATCATTCTTGACTTGTTTGGGGTGAATACGGCCAGCTTAGTCGCTTTGGTCGGTGCGGCGGGCTTAGCGATTGGTTTGGCATTGAAAGATACGCTCAGCAACATTGCCGCGGGTATCATGATTTTGTTCCTCAAACCGATCAAAAAAGGCGAGTTTGTTGAGTTTGCGGGGTACACCGGTAGCGTGAGAGATATCGGCCTGTTTACCTCGGTCTTCGAAACGTCCGATGGCTTGTACATCTCCAGCCCGAACCGCACGGTGTGGGGCGCGACCATCAAGAACTTCAGCCGCAATAATCGCCGTCGTATGGAAGTGACCGTGGGCATTTCGTACAACGATTCGGTGGACGTCGGTTTGGAAGTGTTGAAAGCATTGGCGCTCAGCCATGAGGCGATCATGCGCGATCCGCAGCCGCAAGTGATGGTGCAGATGCTGGCTGATAGCTCGGTGAATCTGCAGCTGCGTGCGTGGTGTCCGAGTGACAAGTACTGGGAAACGTACTGGAGCATTCAGCGTCAGTTGAAAGGCAAGATTGAAGAGGCGGGCCTGTCAATTCCATTCCCGCAACGCGATTTGCACATCACCATGTCTCAGCAAGAGCAAATTTCGGTGTCTCAAGCTATCCAAAAATAAAGCGCGCTGGCGGTTTCGTCACGCAGCTTGATTTCGAACGACACTATTTATCAGCCCCGCATTGACGGGGCTTTTTTGTGTCAGTTTCATCGTGGGTGATGAGCTGGCGGGCAGCGAGCTAATGGGGTATGAGCTGGTATCAGCCCGGCTGGGTTAGCAGCCTTCTTCCCACATCACGTCACACGCCTCTTTGGCCGCCGCAGTTAGCAATGCAATCAGCGGAATTGCGCGATTTGCAATGCTGACCGGAACCTCGGCCACGGTTTCATCATCGTCTTCTTCAACCTGTGGTTGTGCTTTTTTCTTTTCCGCCTCAATCGCGGTGGTTAATAACGCCAGTGCATGCGGCACATCTTTGGCAACAACGGCACCGGGCACCGTGCCGCTGTGTCCCATCATGTTCAATAGGCGTACAGCAATGTCGCCAAACATGGTGACGTTGGCGGACGCTTTACAGCGAAAGGTCACTAACATACGAATTCTCTCTTGTAATGCAGGCTCGCATGCCGTGTGGGTTAGCGAGCTAAGTCACGAATACATTGACTGTACTCCGATGGCGGGCAATATGCCACGTCGTAGTCAGTAAGTCGCAACCAGTCAGTTGTGGTCATTGACGCGGCCATGTAACTCAAATCGCCTTCATGTCGCCCATGGTTGTATGGAAAAGTCGCGCTTTGGAAGCTGAATCACCGTATGGGATTGGATGATTAGCGCCTTATCACGGCAATATGCATCACGCGTCGCTACAATCCTCTCGTCAACGCCGCCTCGTTTCAGTCGCGCGGATGACGTTGCGCCGATCGGTTCTCCATTGATCGGCCATCAGGAAAATATGCCAAGTAGGAGCAGACAATGAATCAACATGAAAAACTCAATTACGTTGAATTTGCGGCGCGCGATTTAGCGGCCACCAAGGCATTTTTCAGCGGCGCATTTGGCTGGACATTTGTCGATTACGGGGAAGGGTACACCGCATTTTCCGGGCAAGGATTGGATGGTGGCTTTTTTGCCGCGCCAATGTGCAGCCAAACCGAAACCGGCGGCGCGTTGTTAGTGTTTTACAGCAGCGAGATTGAAGCGACGCAGGCGAAAGTGACGCAACACGGCGGTGAGATTGTGCGACCCATTTTTGAGTTTCCGGGCGGCTGCCGTTTTCACTTTAAAGAGCCCAGCGGCAATGAGTTCGCCGTGTGGTCGGAAGGGCGCTAGAACGACGTCTGAATCAGATGGAAAAGCGGGTCGAAAATCGCCTGTTTTTCCTTTGCCGACAGTGAGATCGCTTGTGTCGCAACGCCTCAAAAATCCATCATCAAATGCAATCTTCACCACAAAAATCTTTTGCTTTTAAGTGCCACATTTTTTATTGCGCTCGTGAAACGATGACCTTACTATCGCCTCGCTTCTTGATGATAGCCAATCCGAGTACATCACAGCAGGTCTTGTGGCAAGGCGATAGAGCAACTATCCAAGAGTGACTTTGACAGCGCGTTTGCGCTTTTATTGACGCTCCACTTTTCATCTCCAGCGAATGAAATCACGCCAATGAAAAGTGCACACTATATTTGGAGGTTTGCCATGGCTGCTGCTCGTTCAGTTCTGAATTTTCAATCTTTCACTTCTCAAGCACTGTCTGCTGATGACGTTCATTTGATCGAATCATCCGTTGAACAGTTTGGCGCGCCTTTGTTGCTGCTCGATTGCGACATCGTTCGCCAGCAATACCGTGCGTTGAGCGCAGCGCTGCCAAACGTGACACTGCACTTTGCTTTGAAACCGCTGCCACACCCAGTGGTGGTCAGAACGTTGCTGCAAGAAGGCGCAAGCTTTGACTTGGCAACCACTGGCGAAGTGGAATTGGTGGCACAAGAAGGTGTTCCAGCAGAGCGCACGATTCATACTCACCCAATCAAACGCGATGCCGATATTCGTGACGCGCTGGCGTACGGTTGCAACGTGTTTGTGGTGGACAACCTGAATGAATTGGCGAAGTTCAAAGCCTACCGCGATGAGGTTGAATTGTTGGTTCGCTTGAGTTTCCGTAACTCTGAAGCGTTTGCTGATCTGTCGAAAAAATTCGGCTGCTCACCTGAGCAAGCGGTGAACATCATCGAAATGGCAAAAGAGTGGAATATCCGTATCAAAGGGTTGTCATTCCACGTGGGCTCTCAAACCACCAATCCACAGAAATACGTGGAAGCGATTCGCACCTGCAAAGGCGTGATGGAAGAGGTGGTGGCGCGTGGCTTGCCTGCGTTGAGCACACTCGACATCGGTGGCGGTTTCCCAGTGAACTACACTAAACAAGTGATGCCAATTGATCAGTTCTGCCTGCCTATCAACGAAGCGTTGGCGGAATTGCCAGAAACCGTACAAGTGATTGCTGAACCGGGCCGCTTTATTGTGGCGCAGTGCATGATGAGTGTGGCGTCGGTGATGGGCCAAGCTGAGCGTGACGGCCAAATGTGGTACTACTTGGATGATGGCGTGTACGGTTCATTCAGCGGTTTGATCTTTGATGACGCGCAATACCCATTGGTGACGTTGAAACAAGAAGGCGAACGCGTCCCGAGTGTTCTGGCGGGCCCGACGTGTGACAGCATTGACGTGATTGCAGAAGACATTCTGCTGCCAAAACTGGACAACGGTGATTTGATTGTTGGCCGCATGATGGGCGCGTATACCAGCGCAACAGCGACCGACTTCAACTTCTTCAAACGTGCGCAGACAGTGGTGTTCAATGAGTTGGCTGAAAACAGCGAACGTATGATTGGTTAATACCACCGAATCGGTGCACACGAAATCGCGAAAAAACGCTCACTTCGGTGGGCGTTTTTTATGCGCGCGAAACACGCCACCGCAGCATCGCTCGCGCCGTTTGGGTGCACATTGGCGCGGATTTCACGTATGCTTGTCACCATACTTTCCTGAAAATCAGAACCTGCCGTGAAATTACTCATTATCGAAGACTCCGAAACCCTGCGCCGCAGCTTAATTGTTGGCTTGAATCACCTTGGATTTGCGACGGACGATACCGGCGATGGGCAGGAAGCTCTCAGCATGGCGCTCAACAATACATATGATGTGATCATTCTTGATTTGATGCTGCCTGGCCTGAGTGGGTTGGAAATTCTGAAGGCGCTGCGAAAACATAAAAAGCAGACACGTGTGCTGATTCTGTCGGCCAAAACCGAGACGCAAGACCGGGTCGAAGGCTTGTTGCAAGGGGCGGATGATTACCTCACCAAACCGTTTTCGTTTGAAGAGCTGCACGCGCGTATCTTAACCATTATGCGCCGCGGGAGTTTGGAACAGGTCGATCAAACTTTGACGGTGGACGAATACAGCTTGAATCTGGTCGACAAGACCTTTCATTTTGAGCAGCAGACGGTCGACTTGACCCCCAATGAATTCAAAATATTGCAGTGTTTATTTGCCGCGCCCAATCGTGTGATGAGCGTCGAGCAGATCAGCGAAGCCGTGGTGGGGCACTTTGATTATGTGGCGAAAAATACCATCGAAGCGCACCTGTCTGCGATTCGTAAAAAAGTGCGTGACGCGGGCGGCACACTGCCGGTGAAGAATAAGCGCGGATTTGGTTATGTGGCGCAAAAATAGCGGCCACAGTAGGAGGAAGACGATGAAATCTTGGGTGCGTTCATTGTGTAAAGACAACCAGTTTGCGTCCATGGAACGCAACCTGATTAACTCCGTGACCTTTGTGTTCGGGGCATTCTTGTTTGTGGTGTTTTTGTCGGTCGACCTTGGGCTGGATGGGTGGGTTGAAGAGCAGTTTGATCAAGCGATGCTCAACAAAGCAAACTACCTGAAGTCGCAGATTCGAGCGACGGATCACCACGTGGAATTTCTGGCAGATGAAGGGTTTATG
The DNA here is from genome assembly GCF_043106745.1 of Vibrio sp. CJQ_6. Classification (NCBI taxonomy): domain Bacteria; kingdom Pseudomonadati; phylum Pseudomonadota; class Gammaproteobacteria; order Vibrionales; family Vibrionaceae; genus Vibrio; species Vibrio sp. CJQ_6. The sequence goes on from NZ_JBICMV010000012.1 coordinate 444,730, forward strand.
CCAGAGTACGACATCCATGAAGATGCGCATTTCTTTCAGGTGTGGCGTGGTGATACGGTGCTTAAACGCTCGAAATCGCTCGAAGCCTATCCGGGCGTGGATTTGATTAAGCCGGATGTCAAACTGGGCCGTGACCGCATTATTGATACCGTGATGCCCAACGGTAAGTTTGGCCGAGCGACGTTATCTCACTTTGTGCCCGAGAGTGACGATCATGAAATTTTGCCGGTCACGCTCACCATTTATGAGTCGTCTGGCGGCTTGGAACGCTTGGTGTGGGTGGTTGATGGCCTGCTGGTGGGCAGTTTTATTTTGGCGATGATGATCATTCGTTATGTCACCAAAACCATTATTCGCCGAGGCTTGGAGCCGCTGGAAAAGCTCAACCAAGATTTGAAAACGTTGCACAGCAGTGAACATTTGGCGGAAGAGTTGGCCATTCCTGAGCGCACTGTGGAAGAGATTGAGCCGATTCGCAAAGAGCTGAACCGCTACATCCGCAGCAATCGTACCTTGATCAACAATGAGAAGCGCATTACCGCCGACATTGCGCATGAATTAAAAACGCCGCTGGCGGAGATGATTACCCTCAGCGAAGTCTATATTCGTTATCCGCAAGATGAGCGCATTAGCAAAACCTATCAACATGACATGCTGGCGATTGCCAAACGCATGAAAGCGATTGTGGAAAATTTGCTGCTGCTGCAAAAAACGTCGTCATTATCGATCAATACCGAGCAACAGGCGTTGTCGATTCGAGGGGTGTTTGGTCAAGTGAAGCATGACTTGACGTTCAAATACCCGCAAATTGATGCACGTCTATCGGTGCATTGTGACGGCGAGGAGTGTTTCGTCGCCGACCGGTTTAGCATCGAAACCATTTTGAAGAACTTGCTCGATAACGCGATGTTTTACAGCCCGCAAGAGAGCGTTGTGGCGGTTGGGTGGACTGAGTCGCCGTCGGCGTTTCAACTCACCATCAGCAATGCGTTGTTGCACCCGATCACGCAAGAGCAGCTGGCGAAACTCACGTTACCTCTGTTTCAGATTGATGCCTCGCGGACCAGCGATGAGCGGTTTGGGCTCGGTCTTTCGATCATCAGCAACATCTGTAAGCAACACGGTTACACGTTGGCGTTTCACCAGCCTCAGCCGCTGGAATTAACGGTCAGTGTTACCCTTCCTAAGGGACAAGGCGAAACACCTCACGCCGCCTGATAGCGCGAGAAACTATCCATCTAAAGCCAGCGATATGCTGGCTTTTTTGTGCCTTAAATCAGGCTCTCAGTTGATGTGTTCAGAAGCTTAACTGCTTGTGACATTCATTGATGCTGGACATGGCGTGTTCTTGCTGCACGCAAGGCATGTATTTCAATCCTGTGCGCATGAGCAGGTTATTATTTTTCGCGATGGGGCACGCCGTTGGGTTGTATTTAGGTATTATTTCTGGGTTGCTCTTTGGTTTTAAATATGTTGCAAATATCATTCTAATAATTGTTATTTTGGATATATTTAAAAAATGATTTTGTTGAAAGTATAATTAAATGGTGACAACTTTATGACACAAACAGGATTGCCATCCTTCAAGCTTATTTAATGTAAGTAATTGATCCAATTTGTCTTGGTATGTTTTGAAAGGGATGCATTGCGTTGAGGTTTTATTTTAAGGTGGTTCAGTAAAACGGACTATTAATAAAGCTAAATACTTATTTAATCATTCAATGGGTCAGACTGAAACATCGAAAGTTTGTTTAATAGGTTTTTTCTATTGAAATAATCGTTACAAATAATGTGAACATTTGTTACTTCGCGACTAGACTCACTTTCGTAGACATTAATTCACACTATATTTTGCTAAGCAACTCATCGTATTAGCAAATTTGGATCAACGAATTCATTCAACTCGAACCAAAAATAGGTAAAGGGACATTTTATGGCAAATCATGATAGTAGCGCTTCAGGCAAATGCCCAGTGATGCATGGCGGCATGACTTCCGCGGGTACCTCCAACATGGATTGGTGGCCGAACGCACTGAACCTCGACATCCTGCACCAACATGACACCAAGACCAATCCCTACGGTGCCGACTTCAATTACCGTGAAGCGCTGAAGACGCTCGACGTTGACGCACTGAAAAAAGACCTGAAAGCACTGATGACCGACAGCCAAGAATGGTGGCCAGCAGACTGGGGTCACTACGGCGGTCTGATGATTCGTATGGCGTGGCACTCTGCAGGTAGCTACCGTACCACTGACGGTCGCGGGGGCGGCGCAACGGGTAACCAGCGTTTCGCACCACTCAACTCTTGGCCAGATAACGCCAACCTCGACAAAGCGCGTCGTCTGCTTTGGCCACTTAAGAAAAAATACGGTAACAAAATTAGCTGGGCGGATTTGATCCTGCTGGCCGGTAACATGGCGTATGAATCCATGGGCCTGAAAACCTTCGGTTTCGGCTTTGGCCGCGAAGATATTTGGCACCCAGAGAAAGACACGTACTGGGGTTCTGAAAAAGAGTGGTTGGCACCAAGTGGCAGCGCAGGCACACGTTACTCCGGTGAACGTGACTTGGAAAACCCGCTTGCAGCCGTGATGATGGGCTTGATTTACGTGAACCCAGAAGGTGTGGATGGCAACCCAGATCCACTGAAAACGGCACACGATATGCGCGTGACGTTCGCTCGTATGGCGATGAATGATGAAGAAACGGTTGCACTGACTGCTGGTGGCCACACGGTGGGTAAAACGCACGGTAACGGCAACGCGGCAGAGCTTGGTCCTGATCCAGAAGGCGCAGACGTTGAAGAGCAAGGCCTAGGTTGGATTAACCACAAATCACGTGGCATTGGTCGTAATACCGTGACCAGTGGCTTGGAAGGTGCGTGGACCACGCATCCAACACAGTGGGATAACGGTTTCTTCAAGATGCTGCTTGAGCACGAATGGGCACTGACCAAGAGCCCAGCAGGCGCATGGCAGTGGGAACCGGTCGATATCGCAGAAGAAGACAAACCGGTTGACGTTGAAGACGGTAAAACCCGTTACAACCCAATGATGACTGATGCGGATATGGCGCTGAAAGTGGATCCTGAATACCGCAAGATCTCCGAGCGTTTCTACAAAGACCAAGCTTACTTCGAAGAAGTCTTCGCCCGTGCATGGTTCAAACTGACTCACCGTGACTTAGGTCCGAAAGCACGTTACGTGGGCCCAGATGTGCCAGCTGAAGATTTGATTTGGCAAGATCCAATTCCTGCGGGTCGCAGTGATTACGATGTGGATGCAGTGAAAGCGGCAATCGCAGCCAGCGGCCTGAGCATCAGTGAGATGGTGTCAACGGCATGGGACAGCGCGCGGACATTCCGTGGTTCTGACAATCGTGGTGGTGCAAACGGTGCTCGTATTCGTTTGGCGCCGCAAAAAGATTGGGAAGGGAACGAGCCTGCGAAACTTGCGAAAGTGCTTGCTGTGCTTGAGAAGATTGCCGCTGACGCGGGCATCAGCGTCGCCGACACTATTGTACTGGCTGGTAACGTCGGTGTTGAACAAGCCATTCAAGCGGCTGGTTTCAACGTGGCAGTTCCATTTAGCGCAGGTCGCGGTGATGCAACGGCAGCGATGACGGATGTAGAGTCGTTCGAGGTGCTGGAACCTCTGGCTGACGGCTTCCGCAACTGGCAGAAAAAAGACTACGTGGTGAAGCCGGAAGAGATGATGCTGGATCGCGCTCAACTGATGGGCCTGACTGCACCTGAAATGACGGTATTGGTGGGTGGTTTGCGTGTCCTTGGTACCAACTATGGCGACAGTGCACACGGCGTCTTTACCGACCGCGTTGGCGCGCTGACTAATGATTTCTTCGTTAACCTGACGGACATGGCGTACAGCTGGAAGCCAACGGGTCGCAACAAGTACGATATTGTTGACCGCCACAGCGGTGCGACCAAGTGGACAGCCACTCGTGTTGACTTGGTGTTCGGTTCGAACTCCATCCTGCGCTCATACGCGGAAGTGTACGCACAGGACGACAACCAAGAGAAGTTTGTGAAAGACTTCGTGGCTGCTTGGACCAAAGTGATGAACGCAGACCGTTTTGACCTTATCTAAGTCCATAGGATGATATGACCCAATCCCTCGGCTAGCCCGGGGGATTTTTTTATTGAGCCGATGCGATAGGAGTGGTCATCAGGTGAGGGCACGTTTGGCGGCGTTTTTTCTCCATCCATTTAAAATCAAAGCCCGCATAAAGCGGGCTTTGTGTTTTATGGCCAAGGATACGACCCTGTGGCGATGCCTTGCTCATTGAAGCGCTTGACGATTTCTCGGCGATATTTCACCACATCTTCCAGCGGCGCAGCGCGAATCTGCGCAATCTCTTCAGCAGAGTACGGTTTGGCATTGGCTTTATCGCCCCATTTGTCATTGAGGTAATTCATCAATACCGCAAGGTCGTGATTGTTGAGTCCGGAAGCAATCACGCCAGGGACGTTCATTAAATAGACTCGGCCTTGTTCATCATCCATAAATGCACCGAGGTAGCCGGGCAGTGGCGGGATGCCTCCAGGTTCGGAGCCAGAGCCATCCATGTCATGGCAGCCGGAACATTTGAGGATGTAGTTCTGTTGAGGCGTATTAGGCGCGGCATACGCCGCTCCGTTCAACAGGGCGAAGGTTAGGAAAACGCTTCGTACCCAACGACGGTCAAGCGTAGTCTTCATTCCTTAATCTCCGTCACGCAGTTGATGCAGATCCTGATGCGAGAGTGGATTCTCTTTGTATTGGTCGATCAGGGTGGCATTCGGACCGCCAGTCAGGTGGTTGATGTCATTCAGCACGTAGTGTGTGATGTCGACGAGATCCGCAGTATCGAGAAAACTTTGTGGAGGCATAGCAAATCCTTGATAGCTGTTGCCTAAAGACTCAACCTTGCCGCTCATTCCACCGGTGACGACGCCCGCGATGTATTGATCGCGTTTGTCGCCCAAACGATTCCAGAGTTCCGGATTTTCCAGTGGCGGAGCGAGGCCGATGATGCCTTTGGCGTCCATTCCATGGCAGCCAGAACAGTTGGTGACAAACTTATCCTGACCCGATTCGGCACTCACCGAATAGTGAGTGCCAAGCGCCATACATGCAAATAACAGAGAAGCGGCGCGTTTATTCATTCGCCAACCCCACCAGTGCGGCCACGGTGCAGTGATAGCCTTTGTTGGTGTTGGCCATGCACCAGTTGATGTCATTGTGCAGACCCATGCGATACCCCGGGCGCTCTCGTTCGCTATTTAGACACGCCACCGAACTGTTCACCGTGGCTTTACCACAGCAGTCGTTGTACGAGACCAGATAGTTTTTGTTGTCGTTCGGGTTGAGACAGGTGCCTACCCACGCCACTTTGGACGCTTCAGAACCCGGAGGACAGGTGGTTTCGCTCCCCCCGGATGAGGAACACAAGTTGCCATCAAGCGCACAATGGCGCCAGTAGTCACAACTGTTCACGTCATCGCCGGGGCCTTCGGCTGCAAACACTTTGCCCGCTGAGCGGTCGAAGGGCAGCAATGGCATCATGCCGGTCCCGACGATAAATACACCCGCTTTGGCGAGGAAGTTACGGCGGCCAATTTGGCGTGCGGAATGACGGACGGTTTTCTCTGAGAGCCTGTCCATGGCATTCAATAACATGTCGCTGAATTTTTTCATTGTCACTGTCTCCTGCTTAGTGATTAACCGTCATGGTCTGTTTTTGTGAAAAATCTTGTAGTGATTCAAAGCCGCTCTCTTTGGCGTTGAACAGGCTTTCCAACTGTTCTCGGCTGTTGATCAGGCCTTTTGACACGATCTGTCCTTGTTCATCCATGAGAACAGAGAAGGGCAGTTTGGCGACGCGATACGCCACACCCAACTCTTGGGAGAGCACGTATGGAATCGCATCCAATTTGTGTTGGGCAATCAGTGCGCGTTGCGCCGCTTCATCGCCATCACTGGCCAGCACCACATTGAGCCAGCGCGTTTCGGCTTTTTGTAGGCTGTTGATGAGGGGTAGCAGCACTTTACAAATCGGGCAGGAGGGCGAGACAAACAGCACCAGCGTACTTTTTGCCTGTGCGCCGCCCAAGGTGATTTCGCCTTGGTTGAGCGACATAAGTGTCATGGGTTTGGGCGTTTCACCCAGTTGCGGCCCGTTGTTGTTGATCATGGCCCCGACCGGTGAAATTCGCTCAAACAGAATCCCAACTTGGCGAGAGAGCGCGATAAACGCGATAAACAGCAGTGCGACAAGTACAGCGAGAAAGCCGACTGCAAACAGTAATACAGTATTCATTAGACGTCCTTTTCCTGATCGTGTTGAGCAATCTTCAGAATCAAATCATGGTTGTGCATCAGTTGTTCCAGCAGGTAATACCCAAACCAGAGCAACATGCCGCCGCCAATCGCCAAGGCCAGACTCAAGCTGGTGATCGGTTGATTGGCCGTCAACAACATCGAACCGGCCAGCACAATGAGGGTGGTGTTGCGCATCAATGTCCGGCGCGACACCACAATCGGTGTGCCGCCGCAGCCGCAGTCGATTTCTCGTTGACCACTTCTAAGCTGAAGGCTCATGGCGAGCGTATAACCGACGAGCAGCAGTAACATCAACCCTTCGCCTAGGGCATTGGTTGCCGGCGTTATGCTTAGGGCGACGGCCGCGATTTCACACACCAACAGCAGTACGGCAAGCGGGTAAGCGCGTGGCTCAAAGTGGCGTGAATACTGGCTGATGTACCCCGAGAAACGACGCAAATCCGATCCTTTGTGCAGTGCGGCCTGAATAAACACCAACACGAAGAAGGTCATGAGGGTCAGGTGATATTGGGTTATCCAGGATGTGCTCATCTCAGTAATCCACCATCAGCATTTGTGTGAAACTGCCCATCTCTTCGACTTCATCGACTTTGCTGCCTTCAAACGTGCTGCCGTTGAAGGTGTATTTGACCACGGTGCCGAAATCGGTCAGTGCAAATACGTCTGGCGCTTGGGTTTGAGAGACTGCCAACGAAATCGGCTCTTCCGCTTCAATACGCGTCACCACTTGGTGTGTGTCCATGTTGACGCCCCAAATCTCTTGCGCGCCGTCTTTGTGGCTGCCTTCTTTACCGTTAGGATGCATGGCCACGAACATCAATTTGTTGGGTTGGTTGTAGCCCATCACTTCGTAGCCGCCAGGTAGCCAGCCGCCGTCGATGTCTTTGGTAAAGCTGAACTTATCTTCAAGTTTCACTGTGTTGCCGCTGTCGCTGAGCACGTACATGTTGCCTTTGAACGAGGTGAACATCAGCTTGCCGCCGTCGCGCTGTGCGGTGATGAATAGCGCATCGTCATCGGTATCGAAAATCTTTTCACTTTTATGCGCGGTGTAGTTCTTGCCATCTTTGGCAATGACGTACGTGGAAAAAGTGCCGTCGCCACAAGCGGCGCTGAACTTGTTGTCCTCTTGCGAGGCGTAGATCCCCCAGCAACCCGGTGTCGGAATTTCTAGGAGTTCTTTCCCACTGGCGATATCAACGATAGACACTGAAGCCGCGGGCGTTGCGTTTTGGACAAAGGCGTATTTGTCGCTGGCTGAGGTTTGGAATGAGTTCACGTATGCGGCGGATTGCGCCATTTTCGGAGAGGAGGTGAGCTCTTTTTCCAAACTCAGCGAGTTGACCGTGAATTTTTGCACCACTGCGTCGATATCGCCCCATACGATTCGTTTGGGATAGACCGACGCGGTATAGAGCGATTTTTTGTCCTTTGACAGGCCAAACTGGGCAATCAAACCGGTGGAGATGTTCCCTTTGACGCCAAAATTGTCGGCGCCGAGCACGGTGATGGTGCTGGAGCCCGCCCAGCTTTGATCGATCACAAAAACGTTCGGTCCCGGTTTAATTTCTTTCTCGACGGAAACGTGTTCGGGTTTAAATTGTGTGGCTGCGTTTGTGGTTGGAAGGAAGATTAAGCCGCTGATAAATAACGCGCCTAGTACTGTTTTTCTCATTGAATGATCCTTTTCGTTGTAAGAAATCATCATTCAAATCGCAAGCTTTATGCCATATTTATCAGCAGATACTAATTTTGTGTGTGCTCTCAAGGTCACACCTTGTTACATCTGGTCTGGCACGTGAACAGAGCTGTCATTAAAGTGTCATGGAAAGCGAAAGTCGGGGACTGGCTGCACAAAAATGTTTGTTTTCAATGCACTATTTTGGAGTTACTGCACTAAAAATGCGCTTGATTGCACATGCGGTTACATGCATTCGTGAAAGAAAAAAGGCTTCCCTTGGGGAAGCCTTTTGAAAAATGATTACAGCACTTTACAAGCGAAACCTTTGAGGTAAAACCCTTCTGGGTATGCCGTGTCTGTCGGGTGATCGGCTGCTTGTTCAAAACGTTCCACGAATTTCACATCGCGTCCCGCGTCCAGCGCTGCATCGGCAATGATTTTCTGGAACAACACTTGATCCATCAAACCTGAACATGAATAGGTCAGCAGCGTGCCACCGGGATTGAGGATTTGCATCGCCAGCATGTTGATGTCTTTGTAGCCTCGGCATGCACCATTAAGCTGCGCTTTCGACTCTGCGAACTTGGGTGGATCCATGATCACCACATCAAACTTGGTGCCTTGGTCGCGGTATTCACGCAGCAGTTTGAATACGTCTGCATTGAGAAACACGGCGCGTTTTTTCGAAATATCGAATTCGTTCAGTTCTGCGTTGAACTTCGCAGTATCCAGCGCGGGTTGTGAGACATCTGCGTTGATGACTCGTTTTGCGCCGCCTTTGAGGGCGTACAGACCAAAACCGCCGGTGTATGAGAAGCAGTTCAATACGTCTTTATCTTTCACGTATTTCATCGACTGGAAACGGCTGTCGCGTTGGTCGAGGTAGAAACCGGTTTTGTGGCCGCCCACGATATCGACACTGATTTTTACGCCATTTTCTTCAATCACGACCGATTTTGGTGGCGCTTCGCCATGCAGAACGCCAACGCGCTCTTCCAACCCTTCTTTTTTACGGACGGCAACATCAGAGCGTTCGTAGATGCTGCATGTTGGGAAACATTGTTTCAGCGCTTCAACCAGCACGTCTTTTTGGCATTCAGCACCTGCGCTCAGCAATTGACACACCAGAAAATCTTGGTATTTGTCGATCGTAATGCCCGGCAGGCCGTCAGATTCTGCGGCGATCAAGCGGTAACCCGTTAGCCCGTCACGTACAATCAGATCGTCACGGAGTAGTTGTGCTTGTTGAATACGTTTCACGAAGAACGCGGTGTCGATGGCTTCTTTTTCAAAGCTCCATACTCGCGCGCGAATTTGAGAGTGTGGTGAGTATGCCGCTTTCGCAAGCCATTGGCCATCGTGGGTATATACATCAACGGTGTCACCTAAGTTGGGTTCGCCTTCGATTTTGCCGATACCACGAGAAAACACCCAAGGATGTTTGCGGCGTAAAGATTTCTCACGACCTTTGACCAGATAGATTGCAGGAGTCATTGCGTTACTCAAATGATTAATAGAAATGGGCGGGTATTTTCATGGAACTCAGCCAGAAAAGCAAACGCCGCGGGAAAATAGTCTTGGTCTTGCGCTCACAGTGCTTGATGTGAAAATTGTCTATCCTTGGTAAAGGTGATTTAGGGTCAAGGCGAGCAAGTGGTGCGCATATGTTTAGGAAACTCAGGAAATGGTTGTTGTCGAATCACCATGAGGCTTCAACATCGGAACAGGAAGGGAATGAGATGTCGATCAAATGCGATAAGTTTATTGTGTCGGGCGTGGTGCAAGGGGTGGGGTTTCGCTATCACACGGCGCATCAGGGATTAACGCTGAGCTTAACGGGGTATGCAAAAAACTTGTCTAGCGGCGATGTGGAAGTAATTGCATGCGGGGAACCCGACCAAGTCGACGCGCTGCATGAATGGCTCAAAGAGGGGCCAAGAACGGCATCGGTCAATCACGTGGAACGTTTGGAATGTATCACCAACAAGCATTATCGCGGGTTTGAAATCCTGTAAGCTGGGCGCTTACAGGATGACGAGCAAAGCGTTATAGGCACTTGGCCGGTTTAGGCAGGCCTGCCAGCTTGGTGGCTTGTTTCGCTGGGCCTTTCGGGAACAGTTTAAACAGGTATTTGCTGTTGCCTTTTTCTGGACCGTGCTCTTTTTCCATGGCTTTCACAAGCATGCGAATCGCCGGTGACGTTTTAAATTCTTCGTAGAAGTTACGCACGAAAAGCACCACTTCCAAGTGAGCATCCGTTAGAGTCAGGCCTTCTTCCTTGGCAAGTATGTCAATCATTCCTTCTTCCCACAAGGTGTAGTCCAACAAGTAGCCTTGTGCGTCGGTTTCAATCGATTTGCCGTTGTATTCAAACATCTTTATTGTCCAATCGTCAGTTTGCGCTAAGGGTAGCGAAGCTCTGGCGTTTGCTCAAGGAGTATTGCGTGTGTCGCAATAACGAAAAAGCCCGAAAGCGAGGCTTTCGGGCTTAGAATCGTCACCTGAAGCGAGCGAATTAATCGTCGCGCATCACGCCGAGAATGCTCAGCAGGCTGATGAACAGGTTGTAGATAGACACGTACAGTGTGATGGTTGCCGAGATGTAGTTGGTTTCACCACCGCGAACAATTTGCTGAGTAGTCAGCAAGATTGCACCAGTTGAGAACAGCACGAACATACCGCTCATTGCCAAGTACAGCATTGGCATTTGCAGGAAGATGTTCGCCACCATACCGATCAGCAGAACCACAAAGCCTGCCATCAGCAGACCGCCCAGGAATGACAGGTCACGTTTTGTGGTCAGCGCGTATGCGGATGCACCCATGAACGCCAGAGCCGTACCGCCAAGCGCGGTTAGTACCACATCGCCCATCCCTGCACCGATGTACATGTTGAGGATTGGACCAATGGTGTAACCCAAGAAACCGGTAAACAGGAACGTAAAGACAAGGCCCATGCTGTTGTTACGGTTCTTTTCAGTCAAAAATAGCAGACCGTAGAAACCCACCAGCATGATGATCAGGCCCGGACGAGGAAGGTTCATCGCCATCGAGATACCAGCCACAACCGCAGACCAAAGCAGTGTCATTGAAAGCAGTGCATACGTGTTACGCAGCACTTTGTTTGTTTGTAGAGCACTGTCATAAGACGAGGTGCGTGAATACATAGGACTGTTCATACTCTTCCTCATAGAAAGGTGTTGATAGTTATATGGACATTTATGAGGCCAAAAGTTCCTTATTTCAAGCCTCTTCCAGTACCAATTACTGGAAATAATAATCAAAAAATGGTCGCTCATGTGTGAGCAAGTTGTAACACAATATTTCCGTTTTGGTGAATGCTAACACACTAATTGTATGAATATTCTAAGCTTTTTGAAGTTAAGCGGAAATATTTGTTTAAATCCATGTGCATAAAGGTGATGAATGCACAAGCGATTGGGCGCTTTTCAAGCGTTCTGCAAAAGAAAAGAGGCGATAAATCGCCTCTTTGATGACTGAATTGGCCTGCATTAGTGGTGCAGAATCTGCGCCAAAAAGGCCTGAGTGCGGTCAGACTGCGGGTTTTCGAAGAAATCTTTTGGATTGTTCTCCTCGATAATTTCCCCGGCATCCATGAAGATCACCCGGTCAGCCACCTCTTTGGCAAAGCCCATTTCGTGCGTCACACACAACATGGTCATGCCTTCTTCCGCCAACTCGACCATTACATCAAGCACTTCACGCACCATTTCTGGGTCGAGCGCTGAAGTCGGTTCATCAAACAACATGACCTGCGGGTTCATGCACAATGAACGCGCAATCGCCACACGTTGTTGCTGACCACCGGACAACTGACCTGGGTATTTGTCTGCCTGATCAGGAATCTTCACGCGTTGCAGGTACTTCATGGCAATCGCTTCGGCTTCCTCTTTCGGCATCTTTTTCACCCAAATCGGTGCCAGTGTGCAGTTTTCCAAAACCGTTAGGTGAGGGAAGAGGTTAAAGTGCTGAAAACACATCCCCACTTCACGGCGAACGGCTTCGATGTTTTTCAGATCTTCCGTCAGTTCATTGCCTGACACGACGATCTGGCCTTTTTGATGCTCTTCCAGACGGTTGATGCAGCGAATCATGGTGGATTTACCCGAACCGGATGGGCCACAGATAACGATTCGCTCACCTTTTTTGACGTCTAGATTGATGTTTTTTAGTACGTGAAACTCACCGTACCACTTGTTCATGTCCTTAATCTGAATCATGAGTTCGCTTGAATTTTGTTGCGTCATAATACGTTCCTTGAAAGATTGCTTATCGTTTGTGGCCGGTGTGGAGTTTGCGTTCAAGCCAGATCGAATATCTCGACATGCCGAAACAGAACACCCAGAACACTAACGCGACAAATACATAACTCTCGGTTGCAAACCCTAACCATTCAGGGTCGGTGTTTGCAGCCTGGCCGATACCCAACACATCAAACATACCGATGATGAGCACCAAGCTGGTGTCTTTAAACAGACCAATGAAGGTGTTCACGATAGACGGAATCGTGATTTTTAGCGCTTGAGGCAGAATAATCAGCCCCATTTTCTTCCAATAGCTCAGGCCAAGCGCATCGGCGGCTTCGTACTGACCTTTCGGAATGGCTTGCAAACCACCACGAATCACCTCCGCCATATAAGCGGCACTGAACATCACCACACCAATCAGGGCGCGCAGTAGCTTATCGGTTTCTGAACCTTCGGAGAGAAACAGCGGCAACATCACCGACGCCATGAACAGCACGGTAATCAAAGGCACGCCACGCCACACTTCAATGTACACGGTACAGAGGCTGCGAATGACAGGCATGTCTGAACGACGACCCAATGCCAGTGCGACCCCAATCGGTAGCGAGACCACAATACCGACCAGCGCGATGATCAATGTCACCAACAAGCCACCCCATTTATGGGTAGACACCACCTCCAGTCCAAACACGCCGCCATACAGCAGGCCTGCCATCAGGAACGGATAGATGTTGACAAAGAACAGCCAGATCCACGTGCGTTTTGGCGTGCGTTCATACGCCAAGAGCGCAATGAAAATCGCCAATGTGGCAAAGAAGATGCGAGGGCGCCATAACTCAGCTTGTGGGTAGAAGCCGTACATGAACTGTTCCCAACGCACGCTGATAAAGACCCAACAAGCACCATCACGGGTACAGGCATCACGAGTGGCACCCACCCAGTCTGCTTTGATGATGGCCCAGTCCAGCACATGCCAGATGGCTGAAAAGGCAATGTAGGCCAAGATCAATGTTACGACAGAGTTTAAAGGGCTGTTAAACAGATTTTTACGGAGCCAGCCGACCACGCCGGTTGTGTTTGCTGGTGGCGGCAGACTGGGTTGAAACTGATGCGTTTTCATCTTATCTCTCCACCAATGCAACTTTACGGTTATACAGGTTCATCAATGCTGAGGTAATCAAACTCAGAGCCAGATAAACACCCATGGTCATAGCAATGATCTCGATTGCCTGACCTGTTTGGTTTAGCGTGGTTCCTGCAAAGACCGACACCAGATCCGGATAACCAATTGCCATCGCAAGCGACGAGTTTTTGGTCAGGTTCAGGTATTGACTGGTCAATGGCGGAATGATGATGCGCAGCGCTTGAGGAATGACCACCAGCTTCAATGTTTTCGAGCGCGGCAGGCCAAGCGACATCGCCGCTTCTGTCTGACCATGGCTTACAGCATTGATCCCGGAACGAACAATCTCTGCAATAAACGCGGCCGTGTAGACACTCAACGCGAGCAGCAGCGCCGCCAGTTCAGGAATGATGCTGATACCACCGCGGAAGTTGAAACCTTTCAACTCGGGGTATTGCGCCGAAATCGGCATCCCCATGATGAAATAGACAATCAGCGGTAGACCCACACACAGCACCAGAACAATACGTCCCATCGGTGTTTGTTGACCGGTGAGGCGTTGCTTGTTATTGGCCCAGATATTGATCACAATCGAGGCGATAACGCCTGCCACGAAGGCAATCAGAACCACACTGGATCCAGGTTCGAAGACCGGCGCCGGGAAGAACAAACCACGAACGTTCAAGAAGACCGCTTCGCCTAAGCTCATACTCTCACGTGGTGACGGCAGCGCTTGTAGCACGGCGAAGTACCAGAAGAAGATCTGAAGCAGAAGTGGGATATTGCGGAAAGTTTCGATATACACCGCCGCGAGACGGCTAACTAGCCAGTTAGATGATAGGCGTGCAATGCCCAGCACGAAGCCAATCATCGTCGCCAAAATAATGCCCAAGACTGACACCAAAGCAGTGTTCAGTAAGCCGACAACGAACGTTCGCCCGTAAGAGTACGTTTCGTTGTAGTCGATCAAGGTCAGGCCAATCCCAAAACCGGCAGGTTGATCGAGGAAATCAAAACCGGTCGCGATACCTCGCGATTCCAGATTTGTCAGGGCATTATTAATGATGGTGTAGAAGAAAAAAACCAGAGCGGCAATAGCGATCAGCTGAAACACAACTGAACGAAAGGTGGGATTGTAAAATAAACTTGTGCCTTTCGACGGAGCAGCGCTCGCGGTCTTTTGCACAGCAGTATTCGTAGGTTTCATACAGCGATAACCTCTTATCCATTTTTGACAAAGGGCGGCCGAAACCGCCCATTTTTATCAGTCTTTATTAACGGATAGGTGGAGCGTACATAAAGCCGCCCGCATTCCACAGCGCGTTCACGCCACGAGAAATTTGCAGAGGCGAGCCTTTACCAACGGTACGCTCAAAGCTTTCACCGTAGTTACCCACTTGTTTCACGATTTGGTAGCCCCAATCGTCACGAATGCCAAGGCCTTTGCCCTTTGGACCGTCAACACCAAGGATACGCTTCACTTCTGGGTTGTCCGATTTCAGCATTTCGTCAGCATTCTTCGACGTGATGCCATACTCTTCTGCGTTGACCATCGCAAATAGGGTCCATTTCGCGACGTTAAACCACTTGTCGTCGTCCTGACGAACAACCGGGCCAAGCGGTTCTTTTGAGATGATTTCTGGTAGTACGACTGCTGAATCTGGTTTTTCCAAGTTCAGACGCAGTGCGTAAAGACCCGATTGGTCCGTGGTCAGCACGTCACAACGACCTGCATCGAAACCTTTTGATGTTTGCGCCGCTGTATCGAATACGACCGGCTTGTAGCTCATGCCGTTGTTACGGAAGTAGTCTGCAAGGTTGAGCTCAGTGGTGGTGCCCGATTGAACACACACGGATGCGCCATCCAGTTCTTTCGCACTTGAAATACCAAGATCTTTCTTAACCATGAAGCCCTGGCCGTCGTAGTAGTTCACACCAACGAAGTTCAGACCCAGCGCGCTGTCGCGGTGCAGTGTCCAAGTGGTGTTACGAGACAACACATCAATTTCGCCTGACTGCAGGGCAGTAAAGCGTTCTTTCGCGGTGAGAGGTACGTATTTCACTTTAGTTTTGTCACCAAGAACTGCAGCCGCGAGCGCTTGGCAATATTCCACATCAATCCCTTCCCATTCGCCTTTTGCGTTCGGGTTCGAGAAGCCCGGTAGACCAGTACTCACGCCACAAGTCAGAAAACCTTGTGACAACACTTTGTCTAGGGTGCTATCCGCAGCAGATGCTGAGTTTGCCATCAGGGCAGTCGATGCCGCTACGACGGAAGCAAGAAGTGTTAGTTTATTTGCCATTTGTATCCTTCCTGTATGATCCATATTTGATCAGTGATGCCTGATCCAAGGTTCAGAAAATGTTGTGTTTTATTATTAGTTTCGGTTGTATTTGGGCTCAATCGCACGTTTACAAATCAACCGTTTATAAGCGTAGGAAAGGATTAAAGTTTTCTCAAATATATAATTTAAAAAGATTTTCGTTTGAGAAGCCAAACCTAAGCTGTTGTTAGAATGGCCAAATGTTACGCGATTGTAAATAGTGCAACTAGGCACACGAATAGTGCAACAGAACGGTCGAAGTATTATTGACTGTTAACTTAATATTAACACTTGGTGTTGGTATGGTAATTCAATATAAAATGCTGATCAGCCGCTTAAATTCGGTGATTAATTATTTCATCCACCTTAGCTAGTGATTTCATTGCACCTTTTTTGGTAGCATGAAACGCATAGTTATTTAGATTGTGAACAAAATAAAATGCGATACTTTCCTCTGTTTCTGGATTTAACAAATAAACCTGTGCTCGTTGTTGGCGGAGGAGAGGTAGCGTGCCGCAAGATTGATGCGCTGCTGCGTGCTGGTGCGAAAGTGACCATTGTATCACCACAAATTGCCTCGACTCTTCAATCCTATGTGGATGACCGCAAATGCCAATGGATACAGAACTTTTACTCCTCGCAATTGCTCACAAAGGAGTACTTGCAAGTCTGGGCGACAACCGACAATCCTGAACTCAACCATCAAGTGCATAAGGATGCAAAAAAACTTGACATTCTAGTCAATGTGGTGGACGACCAACCTTACTGTGATTTCATCACGCCTTCGATGATTGAACGAGGTCGAATTCAACTGGCGATCTCCAGTGGTGGCGCGTCTCCGGTACTGATTCGCAACGTCCGCGAAACCTTGGAAGCGGTCTTGCCACAAAACCTAGGATTATTGGCTGATTTCGGAGCGTCAAAACGCAACTCAATTAAAGAGTTTTTGCCGACAGTCGATCTACGTCGCAAATTTTGGGAGCTGTTTTTCGCAGAAACCGAAGTTAAAAATGCCAAAGATCGTGAAAGCCTCGAGAAGATTTATATTAAGGCGCTCGATAAACCGTTGGACGAACGTGGTGAAGTGACGTGGGTTGAATTTGGTCAGGATGTTGAGCTTCTGCCGCTGAAAGCACTGCGTTACATGCAACAAGCCGAACTGGTCTTGCATGCGCGTTCATGCCCGTTTGAATTTATTGATTTGTGCCGTCGCGACGCAGAACGTGAACACTTTTCCAGTGCCGCCGAATTGAGTGAACGCCTACAGCAAGCGAGTCAAGCGCAGCTTCGCGTGTGCGTTTTGATCCCTCAAGGCACCCAAGAGTACGCGTTGCTGCAAGCGCAACAACGTGTGCTGGGGCAAGGCTACGAGAAATAGCAGCGTCGCGCTTTCGACATCCAATCAAGTCAGAAATGAACCCAAGTAAAAAGGCGGCCATGGGCCGCCTTTTTGATCTGAAGTCTATGTGTTTACGCGTCACAGGGTGTTTTGTTGAGTGCAAATTTTTCGATGGCTACAGCAACACCATCTTCATCGTTGCTCAGCGTAATGTAATCAGCAATACGCTTGGTTTCTTCCATCGCATTTGCCATCGCAATGCCTAGGCCTGCATAGTTCAGCATGTGGTGATCGTTTTCAGCATCGCCCATACATATCACCTGACTGGCCGGAATGTTGAGGTGGTCAGCAATCGCTTTGACACCGACGCCTTTATTACTTTTCGTGTTGAGGAATTCAAGGAAGAATGGGGCACTTTGCACAATGGTGTATTGCTCATGCAGTTCCGCGGGCAGGCTTTCAATCGTGCGAGTGAGCAGCTTGGGTTCGGCAACAATCATGGCTTTGATAATCGGGTGATCGTCTTCGAGCAGTTCGAAGTCCATTTCCGTGATCGTCAGGCCGTTAATCTGCGCTTCGACTTCGGTAAATTGGCTGATCTTTGGTGTGATCAAGCCGTGAATTTGGCTAAATGCATGGGTATTGACGCCCATCTCGTTTGCCAAACGCGCCACCATTTTTGCACTGCGACCATCCAAAATCTGTTGATAGATGATTTCGCCGGTGCCGACATTGGCGACCATTGACCCATTGTAGTAAAGCACGTAATCGTCGTTGGATTGGATGTTCAGTTCTTCAAGCTTACTGCGCATGCCATCAATCGGGCGGCCGGAGGCCAACACCACTTGAATGCCTTGTTCACGAGCCTCAGCAATCGCCAGTTTAGTCCGTGGTGAAATCTGCTTTTGGCTGTTTAAAAGGGTGCCATCCATATCAAGAGCGATCAGTTTGTACATGTCTTACCTAAAAAGTCTGCGCGAAACGGAAGTCGAGATTATACCTAAAATATGACAGGATGCGCGTTTTTGATGAAAGTGATGTTCAATGAACGGGCATAACTATGCGTTGAGTAACGCCATGTTTGAGTCAGGTTTGACGGATCTATCGGCGCTTTTTATGCGAGTCACGTCGGTTTTAAATTGACCTTCACGAACGCATCCTTTAAGGTCAGCGACCTGCAATTTTTGGATAACAAGTTAGGCAATTTTACCTTGTATAAAGTAAACGAAATGTTTGAGACGATTCAGGGCGAGGGCGTGTTTACCGGCGTGCCTGCGGTTTTTGTTCGTCTGCAAGAATGTCCTGTCGGTTGTGCGTGGTGCGATACCAAACAAACGTGGGATGCGGCGCCCGCTGATGAGCGTTCATTTGATGAAATTCTGGTCAAGACAGAAGACAATCCGAACTGGTGTTCGGCATCTGCGCAGCAGATCATCGAACGATATCGCGCTCAAGGTTATACGGCCAAACATATCGTGATCACAGGTGGCGAACCTTGTATCTATGATCTCGTGCCATTGACCCAAGCGTTTGAAGCGATCGGTTGCCGTTGTCAGATCGAAACCAGCGGCACATTTGCGGTACAAGCAACGGAAAACACTTGGGTGACAGTGTCACCAAAAGTGGCCATGAAAGGCAAACTGCCTGTGGTGGATGTGGCGCTGCAACGCGCCAACGAGATTAAGCACCCTGTGGCAACAGAGAAAGACATCGATAACTTAGACCAACTTTTAGCGCGCGCGGGTGTGCCGGAAACGACGGTGATCGCGCTTCAACCGATTAGCCAAAAGCCACGTGCAACACAATTGTGTATTGATACCTGCATCGCGCGTAACTGGCGCTTGTCGATCCAAACCCACAAATATCTCAGCATTGCGTAAAGGAATCGTAGAATGAAAAAAGCAGTTGTCGTCTTTAGCGGCGGTCAGGACTCAACCACCTGTCTGGTTCAAGCGTTGAAAGAGTTTGATGAAGTGCATGCGATTACGTTCGATTACGGGCAGCGTCATAAATTAGAAATCGAAGTGGCTCAAACGCTGGCGAAAAAGCTCGGTGTGAAAGCGCATAAGGTGATGGATGTGGGGCTGTTGAACGAATTGGCGATCAGCTCACTGACGCGCGATGACATTCCGGTGTCCAACGAACTGCAAGAAAATGGCCTGCCTAACTCATTTGTCCCAGGCCGCAACATTCTGTTTCTGACGCTGGCGGGTATTTATGCTTACCAAATTGGCGCGCAAACCGTGATCACGGGGGTGTGTGAAACAGATTTTTCGGGCTATCCCGATTGCCGCAATGACTTTGTCAAAGCGATGAACAGTGCGTTGGTCTTGGGGATGGATCGTGAACTGGAGATTCGCACGCCGTTGATGTGGTTAAATAAAGCTGAAACCTGGGCTATGGCGGATCAAAATGGCGCGCTGGAGCTGGTGCGTCATGAAACACTGACGTGTTACAACGGCATCATGGGGGATGGCTGTGGCGATTGCCCATCGTGTCATCTACGCAAAGTCGGCTTAAATGATTATTTGGAACATCGTGAAGCCGTGATGGCCGCATTGGTTGCAAAACAAAACCAATAATTTTTGCTAAGACAGATTGACTTGATGCAGTGAAAGTGACGATTGTTATCGCGCACTATCGCTGCATTTTTTCATCGTGATTTTCTTCATTTCGATTACCGTTATACCTTTCATTTCTCTACCTATTTCTCTCGAATTCTCTCTTGTAACCCGATTTATTCGTATAAGAACTGAGAAATCAGCGCAAATTGTTTTGCGATAATTTGATTCTGGTACAAAAAGTGATGTGAATCACATTCACCTATGCTATCGATTGACTACTATTAGAAAGCCTAACCCTAAGGGGTAGGGTCGCACTCGCAACTCTGTTCAGATCATCGAATTAGGCTTCACTGGAAATCATCCCCACCACAGATTTGTGAGGAAAAATGAGTATAAAAAAAGGCGCTATAGTGCTTGTTCTCGTCATTGGTGTTGTCATTGGTTGGCTATCACTTGGCGTAACGCATGCCATCTTAGAAAAAACGTCGAGTACCGAGTTTTGTGTTTCTTGTCACACTATGGATACACCTTATAAGGAATATCAAGGTTCGGTTCATTTCACCAATGCGAAGGGTATTCGCGCTGAATGTGCAGACTGTCATATTCCGACCGATACCATCGATTACTTAATCACCAAAATTCGCGCATCCAAAGATATCTACCACGAATTCATCACCAAAAAGATCAGTACCGATGAAAAATACGAGGCACATCGCGCAGAAATGGCGGAGATGGTCTGGGCGCAGTTAAAAGCGAATGACTCTGTGACGTGCCGTTCTTGTCACACTGAAGACGCGATGGAAACTTACGACCAGTCACCTGAAGCGCAGAAAATGCACCAATATGGGATTGAAAATAATCAAACCTGTATTGATTGTCACAAAGGGGTCGCGCACATTCTTCCTGAAGTGAAAATGGACAGCCAAGCGCTGGCGCATTTGGTGGATGAAGCCAAACTTACGCCAACCACGGCAAAAGAAGTCTTCACCCTTCAAGCCACGCCAATTGGCGATTTGGGCACCATCAATCCGGCGACCAAACTGGCGGTGGTGAGCGATCACGATGGCAAACGTACCGTAACGATGCAGGCGTACCAAATGCAAGGGGCTGAGCAGGTTCTGTATATGGGCCAAGGCAAACGTGCTGTGGTCGCGATCTTGACAGATGCGGGTCAAAAGGCGTTGAAGACAGGTGAGTACACAGAAGACGATTACGGCAATCAATGGCGCCAAGTTGAACTGCAAGGCGACATCGAAACGCCTGTGTTGGCGAAAGTGGATTCTCTATGGTCTTACGCAGAACAGTTAGACAATGTGTACTGTTCAACGTGTCACGCCAAAATCCCAAGTGAACACTTTACTGTCAACGCATGGCCTGCGGTTGCGAAGAGCATGGGTGATCGCACATCGATCAGCAAAGAAGACTTAGAGATTCTGACTAAGTACTTCCAATACAACGCAAAAGATGCCGCTCAATAACCAGTATAAGGATTCAGTGATGACTACTATCACACGTCGAAGTTTTCTGAAAGGTGCAGGTATGACAGCGGGCGCTTTTGCCATCTCTTCTGTTGCACCGATGCCTGTTTTCGCGAACGAGCGCAGTGGTTCGGCTGTATTAACAGCGGGTCGCTGGGGCGCCATGTTGGTTGAAGTGAAAGATGGCAAAATCGTGTCATCGACCAACGCACTGCCACAAACCGTGGAAAACAGCCTGCAATCGTCTGCGCCGGATCAAGCGCACACGCAGGCTCGCGTCAAATACCCAATGGTTCGTAAAGGATACCTCGCAAACCCATCTAAACCGCAAGGCACTCGTGGCGACGATGAGTTTGTCCGCGTAACTTGGGAGCAAGTGTATCAATTGATCCATAAGCAGCAAATGCGCATTCGTAAGCAGTATGGTGCGGAGTCAGTGTTTGCAGGCTCTTACGGTTGGCGTTCGAGTGGCATTTTGCACAAAGCGCAAACTTTGCTGCAACGTTACATGAGTATGGCGGGCGGTTATTCGGGTCACTTGGGTGACTACTCAACGGGCGCCGCGCAAGTCATTATGCCGCATGTTGTGGGTTCGATTGAAGTTTATGAGCAACAAACCACGTACCCGATGATCATGGAACATTCGGATGTCGTCGTGCTTTGGGGCCTCAACCCAATCAACACACTTAAAATCTCTTGGCTGAGTACCGATGGTGCTGGCCTTGAGTTCTTCCATCAACTGCAAAAATCCAACAAAACGATTATTGCGATTGATCCAATGCGCTCTGAAACCATTGAATTCTTTGGCGACAAAGTGCAATGGTTGGCACCACATCCGGGCACGGACGTGGCGATGCTGTTGGGTGTGGCACATTCATTGGTGGCGAAAAAACAACATGATGTGGAGTTTTTGAGCAAATACACCTCAGGTTACGACAAGTTTGAAGCGTACCTGCTGGGTCAATCCGATGGCGTTGAGAAAACACCGCAGTGGGCTGAAAGCATTTGTGGCGTGCCCGCGAAACAGCTTGAGCTGTTGGGGGATATTTTCAGTCAAAACCGCACTATGATCATGTCTGGTTGGGGCATTCAACGCCAGCAATACGGTGAACAGAAACACTGGATGCTGGTCACATTGGCGGCGATGTTGGGTCAAATTGGCTTGCCGGGTGGTGGTTTTGGTTTCTCTTACCATTATTCCAACGGCGGTAACCCAACACGTAACGCTGGTGTGTTGCCGGCGATTTCTGCTGAAATTTCAGGGTCATCTTCGGCGGGGAACGATTGGGCCGTTTCGGGCGCAGTCAATGCGTTCCCGGTTGCACGTATCGTGGAAGCACTGGAAAACCCAGGCGGGAAATATCAACACAACGGTCATGAACGCACGTTCCCTGAAGTGAAAATGATCTGGTGGGCGGGCGGTGCCAACTTTACTCACCACCAAGACACTAACCGTTTGATCAAAGCGTGGCAAAAGCCGGAGCTGATTGTTATCTCTGAACCGTATTGGACTGCGGCAGCAAAACATGCCGACATCGTATTGCCAATCACGACGTCATTTGAGCGCAACGACCTCACTATGACCGGCGACTACAGTAACCAACACTTGGTGCCAATGAAGCAGGTGATTGAGCCGCAATTCGAAGCGCGAAGCGATTTGGATGTGTTTGCTGATATGGCCGAGCTGCTCAAACCAGGCGGTCGAGATGTGTACATGGAAGGCAAATCGGAGATGGAATGGTTGGCCGGTTTCTACAAAGACGCACAGAAAATTGGTCGAGCAAACCGTGTGGCAATGCCTAACTTCAGCTACTTCTGGAAACAGAACCAACTGATTGAAATGAAATGGAACGAAGAGAACGCGAAGTTCGTGCGTTATAAAGACTTCCGCGAAAATCCGATCCTCAATCCGCTGGGTACGCCAAGCGGTAAGATCGAAATCTTCTCGAAAACCATTGAAAGCTTTGGCTACAAAGATTGTCCTCCTCATCCAACGTGGCTACCGCCAACCGAGTGGGTGGGGAATGCCAAAGATGGCGAGCTGCAACTGATGACCTCACACGCAGCGCACCGTCTTCATAGCCAGCTCAACTACGCTAAGCTGCGGGAACTGTATGCCGTTGCCAACCGCGAGCCGATTTGGATCCATCCAGACGACGCGAAAGCACGTGGCATTGCTGATGGCGATTTAGTGCGAGCGTTTAACGATCGTGGCCAAGTCTTGGTGGGCGCGCTCATTACAGACGGCATCAAGCAAGGTTCGGTGTGTATCCACGAAGGTGCATGGCCTGATTTTGATAAACCACACGGTATCTGTAAGAACGGCGGTTGTAACGTGTTGACGGCAGACATTCCGTCTTCTCGTTTGGCGAATGGCTGTGCGGGTAACTCGTCACTGGTTAAAATCGAAAAATGGCAAGGTGAAGCGCTACCGCTGACAGCATTCACACCGCCACAAGGCGCGTAGTTTTTCTTTACGGTCATCAAACCGCTCTTCGGAGCGGTTTTTTCTTGTGTCAAATCCCCAAATGCGAGCGAGTCTTCAACATCTGGTCATCAACCTGCGCTAGACTCGACGCTAAATCAGGAGGTGTATATGGCGATAAAAAATGTGGTGTTTGATATTGGAAACGTCATTGTGAAATGGGCACCTGCAGAAATTTCTGCGTTAACTTTTGGCGAAACAGAGCAGGCGAAAGAACGAGCTAAATTATTGTTCCATAGCGAAATTTGGCGAGACCTCAATAAAGGTCATTACACCGAGCAACAAGCGCAGGTGAAGTTTCACCACACGCTTGGCATTGAGCCTACGGAGCTCGAGACCCTGTTTCACTACATTAAAGCGACACAACAGCTGATTGACGGCACCCAGGTTTTGATGGATGACTTACTGAGTGCGGGTTACACCTTGTATGCGCTGACAGATAATGTGAATGAGATTGTGGCACACCTGAAAGCCACATATGACTTTTGGCCGAAATTTACCGGTGCAGTGGTCTCCAGCGAATGTGGATTGCTCAAGCCAGATCCGCGCATCTATCAACATTTAGCGCAAAGCCAAAACATTATTCCGCATGAGTCGGTATTTATGGATGACATGCCCGCCAATGTGCAAGGCGCGATTGAGCAGGGATTTCACGCTTTCCAGTTTGCGACCGCTCAAGATGCGCGTGCGCGTTTGCATGCGTTAGGATTAGCGTTCTAGTCTCGCTTGTGGCGGTGTTCAACGATGAAATTCGGGCTGACAATGCATGGCCGCTTGTCAGCCTTTTTTGTTTCTAGACGATTTCTTTTCTTGGTTTTGCCAATTCGTGCTGAAAAACTGTGATCTGTATATTTATACAGTTGTTTATCTTTGCGTACAATAACCAAAATTTTGCGACAGAGAACACGAAGGATGACATCAACGTCAACACCAAATTTAGAGCGTGGCATCGCCACATTGGTTGAGGAATTTCTCGCCAACAGAGTGAAACATGCACCTTTACCGTCGGTTGCTGAGCGTCGAGCAGGGTATGAAGCCAGTGCGGTGTTGGCTGGCGATGTGCCTGCCGACATCCGTGTGGAAGAGCGCCAAGTTGGTGACCTCACACTGCGGATTTATCGTCGCGCAACGCAGTTAAATTCTGATATTGCGCTTTATTATCATGGGGGCTGCTTTGTCAGTGGTGGCTTTGCGACGCATCACCAACAATTGGCAACGTTGGCGATGCTCAGCGGGTCGGTTGTGGTGGCGGTGAGTTATCGTTTGGCGCCTGACCATCCTTATCCTGCCGCGCACGATGATGCGTATGAAGCTGCTCAGTGGGTTTATCACAACGCGGCGCTGTTGGGTGGGGACGCGCAACGCATCACGCTTTTGGGCGACAGTGCTGGCGGATATTTGGCTTTGGCGACGAGCCTGCGTTTAAAACGACAAGGGCAGTGGCTGCCAAAGCAGCAAATCTTGATTTATCCGATGCTGGATCCGACGGGCAGTTCAGGCAGTTATCAAACCTTTGGCGAAGACTATGTCATCACCAAAGCTATGCTTATGTCGGGCTTTGAGCTTTACGCAGGTCAGCAGATGAACCGAGATGAGCTCAATCTGCTGAAATGTGATGATCTGGCTGGCCTGCCGACCACGCACATCTTGACCGCGGAATGCGATCCGCTGCGCGACGAAGGCGAGCAGCTCTACGGTTTACTGAGTCGTAAAGGTGTCGAGGTTCATTGTCAGCGCTATTTGGGGGTGATCCACGGATTTTTCCAACTCGCAGGCATCAGCCCGGCGGCGAGACAATGCTTGCGTCACGTCGCATCGCTCATTTCGTTGTGAATTAATTCTCTGTGAATGATTTCTCGGTAAACTGCGACGAGCCAACGGCATCGGTGCGGCGGAGTTCTGCTTCCGCCGATGCTGGGTGGATTGCTTTACTAACATGGCGAATTGATTTATCAATCATCATGTTATGTTGAGTTTTCCCCTTGAGTCGTTAGACTGAAAGCAATTCAACTGGCTAAGGATCGATTATGAAACTGTTTGTTTTTCAACATTGCCCGTACTGCATTAAAGCCATGATGGTGGCGGCTTATAAGAACGTTGATGTCGAGTGGGTCTATCTACAAAACCATGATGTTGATGCTCGCATTGAAAAAGTGGGCGCCAACATGGTTCCGATTCTACAAAAGCCGGATGGCAGCTACATGGCCGAGAGTTTAGATATCGCGGCGTATTTGGATGCGTTTGATGGCCAGCCGAGATTGGCTGTTGCACAGCAGGGGGAAAAGATTGCAGAGTGGCAACGTCAAATTGCGCCGTTTAATGGCCCATTGGTTCACCCGCGTTGGATGATGATTGAGTTGCCTGAGTTTCAACAACCCGAAGCGAAAGCGTGGTACACCAAAAATAAATCGGCCATGATTGGCATGAGTTTCGACGATGCGTATGCAAAGAGTGCGGAATTTCTAGCGCCCATGAACGCGTTATTGGCGCAACTGGATTGGCTAGTTCTGCCTTCAGAGCGAGACCACACACTGAGCTATGATGATGTGAACATGTATCCGACGCTGCGCAATTTAACGGTCGTGAAAGGCATCGAGTTTCCAGCACGAGTGCGACAGTACATCGATGAAGTCACTGCGCTGACGCACATCCCGTTATACGACGATGTTGCAGTGTAGTGATCTAACTAACTGTAGCAGAAGATAATTTACTTCGCTTGTTCTTTTTCTTCTATCGTTGATCCTTCTCATAAACCGAAGAAGTACTGTTTAAGTACACAGTGTTTTTCTTGACTTCCTATGCCACTTTACTATGCTGTATACATAAACAGTGGTAAAGGAGGTCTTCTATGTTGTGGGATACACTAGAACGCGTTAACCGCCTGCGCCAAGAGGCGATGTCTAACCCGGAGTTCATTCAATCTGCTAGAGAGCATGAAGAAACATTGAAACACGTCGAACAAGAGTTCGAACCTAAACGCCATCGTAAATCTCATTCATCCAAACCGAAATCGTTAGCAGACATCTACAAACAAGCGGATTTCGGACACAATCCTTCAGATACTCAACATTAACGTTAAGGAGCCCCATTCTGTAAATGGGGCTTTTTTCGGTTGCACTTCAAGACGATGAATAATTTTGTCTAATTTAAGATCAATGGTTTTAAACACTTAAGTGAATGGATGCTTATTGTTGCATGCAGGGCACAAATAACCGACTAAACTGCTAAGTAATACTACAGTGGACACAACCGTCAGGGGCTCGAATGGAGAGCAAGTCTAAAGGCTTGAGACGATATATGGTCGTGGGTGCATGCGTTGCGCTCTCGGTGATTGCATCTGCTTATTTCTACTGGCGAGGTGAAGCTGCGAAACCTTCAACCAATCAACCTCATATTCGCATTGCCGTTTCACAAACCCCGCTGTCATCGCCTTTCTTTATTGCCTCACAACTGAAATTGTTCCAACGCCAAGGGCTTCATGTTGAGCTAGTCCCATGTAGCGGCGGCGTGGCGTGCGCGGAATCTTTATTCCGTGCGGATGTTGATTACGCTACGGCATCGGAATCGGTGGCGATGTTCAAGAGTTTTGAACGCCAAGACTTCGTATTGCTCGCCAGCTTTGTCAGCTCAGATAACGATCTCAAACTGTTGACGTTAGAAAACCGAGACATCAATGGCATTCAAGATTTGAAAGGTAAGAAAGTTGGCGTGATTAAAGCCAGTTCCAGTGAGTTTTATTTTGACTCCGTGTTGATCGCCAATAACTTGAAGCACCTGGATTTGGAAAAGGTCTATCTGACACCGGATCAGCTCAATCAGGCATTGTATGGGTTTAAGGTGGATGCGATTTCGGTGTGGGAGCCTTGGGGTTACCGTACCGAGATGACGTCGTCCTCCAAGGTGATCAATCTGGGCTTGGTTGGCATTTACAATCTGTCGTTTAACTTAATGACGATGAAAGACCGCGTTGAACAAAGTGATGATGAATCGATTCGGCTGCTTGAAGCGCTTAAACAGGCGATTGCTTGGATGAACGACAACCCGGATCAAGCGCGCTACTGGGTGGCCAATTCACTCAACATTCGTGAACATCAATTGGAATGGTCGTGGCAAGATTACGCCTTTCGTTTGTCGCTGGGGAACGCGCTGCTGTCGAACATTCAACTTCAAGCGCGTTGGGCGATTGAGAATAACCTTGTTGATGGCTCATTACCGGATTATCGGCGTTATTTTGTCTCCGAGCCGCTGGAGCAAGTGTTGCAAACGGAGGTGTCATTCAAATGATTCACTCTGTTTCACGTAAATTGACGCTGCTATTTGTTGCGACATCAATGTTGGCCATTTTGATTGCGTATTCGTTGTGGGATTTATCGCAAGAACAAAAGCGTACTCAGAGCGAACTGACGCAAATCATGCAGATTCAACGCAGTGTCGACATGCTGCGCAGTCAATTGTGGATCTTCCTGCAGTATGACGATGCCAACAGCCTCGATCAGGTGTATATCGCGCAGCAAAATCTCTCGGCCAAGCTGTCGAAGAATCCAGAGTTTGAAAACAACATTCAAAACCTCGCGCGAATGAATGGCAGCTTGGCGGCGTTACTGCGTCAGGAACGAGAACTTGATTATGACCGTCGCGCCTCATCAAGTGACTTTGTCGGCGCCAGCGAACTGCTGCATTCACGCTACAACATGTTGGTGCAGAACATGACGGAAGAGTTGTTGTATCTGCAAAAAGTGGTGTTAGAAAAGAGCGCGGAAAGCCAACGTTCGGCATTGATGACCAGTGCGCTGCACCTTCTGGTCTTTTCGGTCATTGTGTCCGTGATTGCATTTATGATTTTAAAACGCGTGCGTCATGGGTTTGCGACGTTAAAGCAGGGGATTGCTGAGCTGGCGCAGGGGGACTTAAGTAGTCGTTTGTCGATTCATCAACAAGATTCTGAGTTTGTTACCTTGGCGCAGTTCTTCAATCGCATGAAAGAGTCACTGCAAAGCTCGATTGTGACGCGCGAAGAGTTGCAACACGAGGTCGCTAGGCAGACGGCCAAACTAGAGCAGCAAAAAGAACAGTTAAGATTCCTGTCGGAAAAAGATCCGTTGACGGGCATGCTCAATCGCCGCGCGTTCAAAGAACACTTGCACGACGCCATCGTGCATGCCAACCGCACCGGTGTGAAGCTCGCGTTGTTGTTTATCGACTTAGACAAATTTAAAGCGATCAATGATAGCAAAGGCCATGATGTTGGGGACGAAGTGCTGATGCAGATTGGGGCAAGGTTAGAGCAGAACATTCGTGAATCGGACTTTTGTGGTCGCTTTGGCGGTGACGAGTTTGTGGTGTGTCTGAATCTGATCAAAGACTTTGAAGGGATAACGGCGAAAACAGAACGGTTGATTGAGCAATTAAGCCAGCCGATGGAGGTGTGCGGAGAGCCGGTGAGCGTCGGTGTCAGTATTGGTATCAGCCTGTATCCCGACCAGAGTCAGGATATGGTGGCCTTGTTACGCTTGGCCGATGAAGCGATGTACAAGGCCAAAAGTGCGGAGGGCAACCGTTTTTTTTGTCCACTTCTTCATCAGGGCTGTGATGAAGACAGCTCGAAGTTGGGATGATCAGAAATCCGCTTTACCCACGAAGTAAGGATTGTTGAATTTCTTGGCAGGCCCTAACTCACAGACGACTAAGCGATTCCACAAGGCTTTATCAAATTCCCCTTTAGGAATCGACGGATAGAGCGTTTCCTCTTCTTCGCGCGCAAAACGCAACAGCTCTTTTTTCTTGATCTGGTTGTACTTTTTCGCCACGCGATTGTATTTGCGCATCCATTCCACCTTAAACGCGCGGAGTGCTGGCTCCGCTTGTTCCAGCGGGATACGCGACAGGTAAACTCGTTTATAGGCAACTTTTCGATCGAGCATAGTTAAGATTGTCGTTTGAAGATAGCTGCCATGATGCGTGATCGAAATGTCATCCTCCGAAAACGGTGTTAGACACCATCCACGTGGCAGAAAGTCGGCTTTTTGATACTGCTGATTGCGCAGCACCAATGCATCATGCAACACCAAATCAGAGGTGCCACGAAATGTCGCTTGCCATTTTCCAATGCGAATCTGGATTGAACCCGGCAAACGATAGATGTGCATAAATTTGTCTTGATTCATTGACTGCAATAACCCAACGAGTGATTCGAAAATCGAATACGAAATTAAAACGTTTTTTGCTCAAGTGACTTGAGCTAAGACAAAGCCGTTGATTATTTTTCCAGCGAAGACGTTGTGATCGGTATGCAATATACCGCCGCTCTGACGTTATTGTAGTCATTATTGTCAATAATTGAGCGAGGGCGCGTATTCTATCCTGCTTCCACGCAACATTGCGAGCATAAATCGAACATTTTTTCGTCGTAATGAGAAAAGTCTTGGTAAAAACAGGTCGTTCAGCGCTACTATTGGTGACATCAATAGTTCGTTGGTACTTTCTTGTGATCAGTGCTGACGGACGTGGTCAAAGCGCATTAAAATCCACAAAAAACGATAATAACGAGATGCGTCTCGAAAGATTGATTGGAAGTAAACTATTTTGCTTGATATTGATGTTCTAAAGTTTGCAACGATACTCAATAACGTTATCTGCAGTATCATTGCTTGCATCTTCCTCTGGTTGCTCAGACGCAAACTGACGCACCATAAAGTCTCTGCGGCGGGTTGGTTTGCCGCCTATTTTTTGTTGTTTTCGTTAGCGTTTGCGACCACAACGATGCGCGGATGGGTACCGATTGAGCTGGTCGTTGTGAGTAACAACTTCCTCTACCAAACCGTCACCTATATGCTGCTTTTTGGTGTGATGAGTTGGTTTAAACGGCCAATTACGCCACGACTCATGAGCTTCGCAGCAACGCATATTATTGCTTATACCTGCGTGCAACTTTGGTTGCTGCAACAGTTCCCTGAGCATTTTGATTGGCGGATTAATCTTGCAGCCGTCAGTTATTCTGCGGTGCACCTGACCAGCGTGTGGTCAACATTCCGCTTCATGAAAAAAACCAGTAGCGGCGAAAAATTACTCGCGACCTGCTTGCTGTTGTCGAGCCTGTTTGTCTTCTTACCAATGTTTCTTTTTCACCAGTTTCACTCAAAAGTCTACTTCTTAAGTGGTGTGGTGGTGGGGCAAAACCTGCTGACTATCGTGAGCTTAGGGGCGATGTTGTCTCTATTCTTCTACGATGAAATCGAATGGCACTATCATCGCGCAATTCACGATGAGTTAACGGGGATTTTTAATCGTCGTTACTTTATGGAACAGGCCGAACGACGACTTAAGCAGGCCAAAGCGCACTACACGATCGCGATTATTGATGTGGACCATTTCAAACAGGTGAACGACAGCTTTGGACATGATGTGGGCGATCGCGCGCTTGAAGCGATTGCACAGCTCATGCATCGCCAGTTTCGTCACGATTTGGTGGCTCGGTATGGCGGCGAAGAGTTCGTGGTGTTGTTGGCAGGCAGTATTGAAGAAACCCGATTTAAACTGGAACGCTTTAACCACGAGGTTGCGAATCATGCGATGGAAATCTACGGTCATCATGTCGATCTGACGGTAAGTATTGGCATGGCGTCGGTGGCGTCCGAACAGCATTTGCATCAGGCTCTCAAGCAGGCCGACATCGCGTTATACGATGCGAAAGGCAAAGGGCGAAATCGCTTGGTCTCGCTGGTGTGATGGACTTTGTCTCAGACCTTTCGTGTTGTGTTGCCATTGAAAAAATAAGAGCCAGCGTTGCTGGCTCTTTTGCGTTTAATGCGGCAGCAGCATCAGGCCGCTTGGCAGGGCATCACCAAATACGCGCTTCGATTCGCTTTCCGTTAATTCGGCGACTTCTGCCACCAAAGTGACCCAAGAATCCGGCACTTTACTCTGCTTAAGTTTATCGAGAACTTGAGTACGCAAATCGTCCGAAATATCCAACGCGCGGTCACCCGTTTTACGGCAAATCATCACTGCGGCAAACGCGATCATCGGCTCTTTCGCCCAATTCTCAGTCATCAGTTTTGGCAGCCATTGTTGAACTTGTTCGCGAGGGATCACGTTGTGCGCGCTGCCATAGAGCGGCGTGCGAGCGGCAAGGCGACCAACGGCCCACCAGTGCGCTTGCTCAAACTGGTTTTGGTGAATCGCTTTGCTGATGAACCAACTGGTCAGCAACACTTTATCTTCCACATCCAGATGTTCCAATGATGCGGCCAAACGCACCATGGCTTCGTACCCTTTGTCTTGCGCTTCTTTCACCGATTTCGGGTTCCGTGATGCGCCCGGGTGCAGGTACTTGGCGATGTCTGCCAGAATGGCTTCTTGCTGCTCTTGGTTCAATCCGCCCGCCACACGGCGCCAGAAAACCCACCAGTCCGTCCAACCTTGATGATTTTGGAACTGAATCCCTTGTTGGTAAAGGGGCCATATTTGCTCAATGCGCCAACTGTCGGTGGCATCACCAAAGCCCGGGCGCAGTGTATAGCCCGCGAGGCGCAGCCAGTTTTTCTCGTGTTGTTCTGAGCGGCGACGACGTTTGCGTCCTTGAGCAAAGCAATCAAATAGGCTGCGTAGCGTTAAAAAGTCCCATTCGTCGCGTTTACCCAACAATTTGTCGAGATCTTTGCTCAGCGTTTTGACCGCGCCGGCTTCCGCGCTCGCTTTGTTGCCACTGTAGGTTTTGATGATGAGCTCTTTCGCCTGCTCTAAACGCGGATCGGTTTTGTGTTCCGCTGCATTGTCGTCGCTTGATGAGCGGGCATCGTGGCGAACTTCAAATTCCATCAGCCAGCGTTTGCGTTCGTCGTCTACGGAGACACATTCGATTTTTAGCGTGCCCACTTCGGTTAACTGGCAAGCCAGCTGCACTTCGACGCGTTGCTTTTGGTTGGCGTGCAACTGCACCGAATCATCGCCTTGCAGTGTGGTGATGTATGGCGGCAGCGGCTGAAATTTGTCAGCATCGATGTCAACCAACACCCCATTTTGCACCGCGATATGATCGGTAAGCGAATCGTGGGTCGAGGTTAGTAAGTTAAAGCGAACCGGCTCGCCCAATGTGAGCGAAAAGCGGCGACTGGTGAGGCGAATTTCTTGGCCTTCTTCCGTGCCTTTCGCTAGCAGACATAGGGCTTTGCCCATGCGATTCTTTTCTTGCAGATGCAGGAAGTAGGAACGGGCAGCGCCACCGCCAATTTTAAGTTGCGCGCCTCGGCGCGCTTTACCAAAGGCCACGGCGCCAAGTGCGACCGACCAATCTGGATGTGGGTTATCGAGCTGAGTGACCGCGTCACCGCGCCAATGTTCGAGTAGCGACAACATGCGATCGGTGATGAGGTCGCTGTTGAATACGCCACCGTTGAGCAAGATGCCGACCGGGATCGCAGGCTGGCTTGAATCTTCCAATTGCAGTGCGGCGTGCGAGACCTGTTGGTGCTGAGTCAAAAACTCCGCCACGTGTTTACTGACGGCAGGATCGGCGACATAGGGCAGGCCAAATTCTACCACTGCGCTGCGGCGTTGATCGGGCAATTGATCGAAATCGGAAATCGGGAAAAAGCCATCCAAGGCGATTTGGTGGACTTCTTCTTTACTGAGGTGAATGCTTTTCGTACTGCCCAGCAGTTTAGAGCCACTGCCCAGCATGGTGATTTTCACCGTCTCTGGGGCATGAGCCGACAACAAATTCTCTTTGGCTTGGCGCGTTTGCTGAATCAGCTTGGTTAAGCCGGACGCTGTCAGCTTCTTGCCCTGATTGAAACGTGATTCGGCTAAATGCGCTAAGGCGAGATCGAGGTTATCACCACCGAGCATTAAGTGTTCGCCAACCCCGATACGATTCAACGCCAATTGATCGTGTTCGAATTTGGCTTCAATTAAGCTCAGGTCGGTGGTTCCGCCGCCAACATCGCACACCAAAATCAGTGGCAAGTTAGCCAGTTGTTCGGCGGCGGTTGCTTTGTGGCGAGCGTACCAGTCGTAACACACCGCTTGCGGCTCTTCGAGCAGCACAATGCGGCTCAAGCCCGCGAGACGTGCGGCTTCTAAGGTGAGCTTACGCGCGGTTTCATCAAACGAAGCCGGTACGGTGACCACCACGTCTTGATCTTCCAGTCGGTTGCCCGGATGGCGATAGTTCCATGCCTGGCGAATGTGATTGAGATAGCTGGCGCTGGCAATCACTGGCGAGACTTTCTCGACATCAGCAGCACCGGCCCAAGGCAAAATCGGCTGTTCGCGATCCACGCCTTGATGGGAGAGCCAGCTTTTGGCACTGGAGACTTGGCGACCTTCGACTTTTGCGCCTAAATCGCGTGCCCATTGGCCGACGATCACTTGGGGCAGATCGCCTGCAACGGGTTGAGGTTCCCAAGGTAATGTGAGATCGCTGTCGGCAATTTGGCCAACTGCAGGATGGTAACGGAAAGAGGGCAGGAGTGGTTTGCGAACCACTTCACCCGGACCAATCAATTGGTCGATGGGAAACAGCTCAACCGGAGCGTTTTCGAGATCATCGCTCAGTTCACAGAATGCAACGACGGTGTTGGTCGTTCCTAAATCGATCCCGACCAGAAAGCGCGGTGTTGTCATAGGTAACCTCGATTTCAAGATAGAGGAACGGCACCCCGAAAGGTGCCGTTTTACTTAGTGATGGTGTTCTTGAGCCGGCTGCTCTTGATTGCCTTCTCGCACATCGAACTCCACGTGCCATTTTTGGCCGTTATCCGAGGCGATGGCTTCAAGATACAAGGTGCCTAATTCAGTGACGCGCGACGCCAGCGTGACCGGCACCACCTCACCTTCGCGGCGACCTTCGGAAACTGGGAGCGTGACCTGAATTTCTGGCAGCTCTTCCAATTCGTCTGGTGCCCAGTAATCAAGGTGCGTTCCCGCAACATCATCGCGGCGAACGGTTGATCCAAAGAACTGGAAGTGCACCGGCTGGCCAATGACCAACCCAAATTCTTGGCTAGGAACATTCACGCTAGAACCTTCTTCCATCCCAAACGGTGCCACACACAAGGCTTCCATTGGCGGTGCCATGCCCGGAATGGCAGGCATCGCGCTCTCGATGCCCACGTAGTACGCCGAGGCAATCCCGCCGCGAATGCGCACGCCTTGACCACGACGAACGGAGCCGTAATAGGCCGCGCCGCTGGCCACTGCGAGATCTAAATCCAAACCGGTCAGGCGTTTTGCCACCGGGCTGTCTGCGCTGGTCAGCCATTGGTTAATGGTGCTAAACAGGCGATTCGCCAGCAGATCAGATTTCAGCACGCCACCGTTAAACAAAATCGCAGTTGGCTTGATAAATTCAATACTTGGTGCCGGCATGCCCGGAATTCCAGCCATGTTAAATGGTGCGGCATCCGCTTGACCTTGCGCGTTGGCTTGTTTAGCCAAGAAGGCAGCAATGTGGCGGGTGATGCCTGCATCTTGTGCATAAGGCAGGCCCATTTGTGTCAGGGCGCCGCGTGGTTTTTGAACGGGGTGTTCTGTGATGGCCACTTGTGGGAAGAAACCGTCAACCAAAGTTTGCTGCACTTCTTGCTTGGTCAGCTCTGTTTTCAGTGTGGCGCCCAGCAGTTTAGAACCGCGGCTTGGCACCACGATCGGCACGGATTGCAGTTCAGCATCACTGAGCAGCGCTTCTTTGGCATCACGACAGGCGTGCGTCATGGCTTGAACTTGCCAAGGTTGCAGCTCTTTGCCTTCTTGCGCCAGTTTCATCTTCAAACGGTACGCCAGTGCCAAATCCATGTTGTCGCCGCCCAGCAGGATGTGTTCGCCCACCGCAATACGATTGAGCGTGAGATTGCCGTCGTCTTCAGTGACTTCCACCAGCGATAAATCGGTGGTGCCGCCGCCGATATCGACGACCAGTACAACATCACCCACGTTGACTTCGTTTCGCCATTCGTCGTTGCTGTTGTCGATCCAGCTATACAGCGCGGCTTGCGGCTCTTCGAGCAGCGTTAGGTGGGTAAAGCCTACGTTACGGGCGGCTTCTGCGGTGAGATCGCGCGCAGCAGGGTCAAACGATGCCGGAACGGTAATCGTCACCTCTTGATCCGCCAGCGGGTGCTGCGGATGGGCGTGATTCCACGCATCTTTCAAATGGTCCAGATACAATTCCGTCGCGCGCAGGGGTGAAACCTTCGCGACATCTTCCGGGCTGCCTTGTGGCAAGAATGCATCGCGGCGGTTGACACCACCGTGGCACAGCCAAGATTTTGCACTCGCTACCAAACGAATGGGTGTTTTGGCGCCTAAGTTACGTGCAATAGCACCAACCAGCGCTTTAGGCTCGTCGGTCCAAGGCAGGCGACGAGAGCCTGCAGACATTTCATGTTCGTGGGGCTGATACAAAAATGAGCCCAATTGCATACGGTCTTCAACCGTACCGGGCGCAGTCATTTGTGGAATGGCCATCACTTCAACGCGGGCGTCTTCGGTTTGCGTGTCAACGAATGACAGCACGCAGTGGGTGGTACCTAAGTCGATACCAACGCTGTATTTCGCGGCAGTATCTGAGTGTTCAGTGTGAGACATATTTTGGTCCATTACAGCTCGACCTCAGCAGGGGCGATAATAGAAGCATCGTAGTTTTCAGCCAGTTTAGGCAGCGTCATGGATTCAGCTTTCCAACCTTTGTGGATCAGCGTGCCCGTAAACGGCGCATGGCCCGTCACGTTGCCTGTCAGGCGAACTTCTTGAGGGTTAAACCCTTCGGCGATGGTAATGCGAGATTCTTCGTCTTCGCTACGAACTGGTGTTAGCGCCACGTACTCTTTCAGCACTTTTTGGCCGCCAGAGTGAATGACACGTGCCGCGGCGCCCACTTCTTCATCGGAGAAACTGGTGACGTCTTCTTTCAGGAAGTCGATCAGGCGAGCTTCTTGTTGGAATAGGGAAAGCAGTTGCATCGCCGAATCGGTAGAAGCAGTCGCCAGTTTCGATTCAACTTCCACCACTTTCTCGATGACTTTTTCTACTTCAACCACTTTTTCCACTTCGACGATTTTCTCGACCGGCTTTTCGACTTCGACGATTTTTTCAACCGGCTTTTCGATAACTTTTTCGATGACTTTTGATTTGCGTGAGACCGCAAGGATCAGCAAAAGGACGCTGGATGCAGCTAAACCGGCATGAAGCATATCGAAGGTCGTTGGAATCATTTGTAAATCGAAGTTCATGATGAAATCTCTGTAGATGTAGGAAGGCAACGAATGGATGTAAAATCCGCTGCACCGAATAGTCAGAATTTAGCAAAAAATAAGGGCGAATATTACCATATTCAAGGGATAAGGCTTGTAGAAATGGCAGATTCTCACTTTGTTATGGGTCTGATAGTCGAACTTTTAAGCAGAAAATACAAATGTAGGAAAAGTCCTACTGATTTAAGGGGTGTAGGGTGTCAGACGGGCGTGATAATTTTTATGTATTTTGAGTCATATCAATTCTTTGTATAAAGGGTGATTGACGTGCCAGATTGTAAAGGGTAAACACACACTATATCCCGACAAGTTTAGATTTTTATGCCGAAACGTTTCAAAAGCTTTGTGCCAGTGAGCATTACTTGCATTGCGTTAATGTTCACCATCGCGATTGTTTCTGCCGCGCACATTGTTCAGCAACGCTACACGCGAACCCTGTTTGAAAATTTGGCTGACCGACAGGTTCAGTCGTTACAGCAGTATCTCAACAGTGATATTCATTTCATTGGTTCCGGAGCGAATTTCTTTCACAGCATCAGCCCGATGAACTGGAGCCGGTTTCGTATCTACGCCAGTGATTTGCTTAAAGGTTCAAACAGCTTGATTGGCCTGCAATGGTTGCAGCGCATCGACGTCAAAAATATCCCCACTTATGAATACAAAATGGCCAGGCGCTACCCCGGTTTTTCGATTTATACCGTGCGGGAGGGCGGCCAAATCGAAAAGGGGTATCAACTCAACGGTCAGCCGATTTTTGCGGTTTCTGACATTGTTCCGCGCACGCCAACCAACATTCAGCTGTTGGGATTTTATTCATCGCGTGACCGTTTTGCCCACGTCTTAGACTACTTTTCGAGTTCCACCCATCCCTACGTGTCGGACAAAATCCGTTTGTTGCAAGATGGCCGCGATGATTCCATCAGTAAAGATGGATTGCTGATCTACCACCCAGTGTTTAACCAATATCGTCACCATTTGCTGGGCGTGATGGTCGGTGTGATTCGCCTCTCGGCCTATTTTGATGACATGATGTTGAAAACGGCGGTGGAGCACCAAATGGCGATGCGTGTTGTCGATACGGGGTTTGACTCGGAAGATGATCCGGTGCTGTATCAAAGCGATCGTTGGGACGCTGCACAAGGGCTGGAAGTGAGCCGCAAAGTGGAATTACCCAATCGTGAATGGCTGGTGGATTTTCGCTTATCGGTACCGTTGACGCAAAACGATCAGTGGGTGCTCATCGGCTTGGGCGCTGGTGGCACCATTATCTCGTTGCTGCTGGGCTTTGTGAGCTACCTGCTGATGCGCGAGAAAGAGACATTGAATCTCAAATTGGAAGAGCGCACCAAAGAGCTGCGCTTTATGGTCGAGCACGACAGCTTGACCGGTATTTTCAACCGCCGCGCATTTAATCGCATTTTGGATGTCTACATGCGTGATGATAAGGTTTTCACGCTGGTCAGTTTTGATATTGATAATTTTAAGTCGATCAACGATCGCTACAGCCACCTTGCGGGTGATCAAATCTTGGTTGCGGTGACCAAAACCATCGAAAAAGTGCTCGAAGGCAATGATATTTTTGTGCGCACGGGCGGGGATGAATTTTCTATACTGTGTCATGTCACCGAACGTGAACCCTTGATGCGCTATTTGGAGAAGATTCGACGCACCGTTGAGCAGAGTCAGTTCGATACAGGTTACCAACTGATTTCGGTCTCGCTCAGTATCGGTGCGGCGGTGAATCATGGCTATTCTGAGCAAGAATTACTGCAGCGCGCGGATACCATGCTGTACGAAAGTAAAGCAAAAGGACGAAATCAGGTCTCAATTGCTGACTAAAGTACCGATTGGACGTCGAGTTTTGCCAAAGAGTTGGGTAACATAGCGCGCTTTGAGTTTTTCGACAGAGGACTGGATTTGGCAATGAACTATAACCGGGTCGTGTGCTTCGATTTGGAAATGTGCTGTTGGAATGAAAACGGAGTGGGCACCATCGGTGAGATCATTGAAGTCGGTCTGGCTGAAATCGATCTGACGGCGGGCGAAATCGTCAAGCGCGCTCAGTATTACGTGAAACCGGAACACGATGAAGTGTCGCTGTTCTGCGTCGAACTGACGGGGATCACACCGCGGAAGATTGAAAAACAGGGTCGCCCATTGGCTGCCGTGATTCAATCGATGGTGAAAAACTTCGGTGGTTCGCAAAAGATTTATGCGTCGTGGGGACGCGATGATCAGATCCTGATGAAAGAGTGTCAGGCCAAAGGCATCGACATGCCTTTTAAAGAGTTTATTAACTTGGCGACTTTGTATCGCATTCAGCATCGTCTGAAAGATAAACGGATTGGTCACCGAGCGGCGCAAGAAGCCAAAGGCATCGAGTGGGAAGGTCGTCAGCACTCCGGTTATGTGGATGCTTACAACCTCGCGAAATTGGCGCTGACGATGCTGTAACCGCGTGGTCAAACTGCGGTCATCTCGCCGTCATACTCGGCATGTATGCTTTCCTTCAGCAAATCGGGAAATGATGCTAACAACGTCGCGGCAAACAGTCATAAAAATAACCCATCAAAAAAAGCGCAGTGATCACTGCGCTTTTTCTTTGCCTCAAATTTGTAACCTCAACCGCGTCGTGATTGTATTCAACTGACTTCATTCAGCTGACTTTATTCAGTTGACTTTATTCAGGGGGGGCTTGAAACTGAAATTGGGGCTATCTTTTAGCGGGTAGGCGAAGAGAGCCGTGCGGCATTATTTGCCGTTGGTCACCATCAATTTGGCACGAATAAACTGGCTGTGATCCACATACAAGAGTTCAGCGGCTTTGCGAATCACCGCATCTTCCAATGGGTCGATTTCACCATCGGCATGCGCCACCTCCCACATCGCTTTGATCAGTTCAAAGCGCGTTTCCTGAGTGAGTTCACGCAGTTGGGAGGTGAAATCATACAGTGACGCCGAACGGCGAATCTGTTCATCCGCGCTGTCGATCAGGGCATTGGCTTCTTGCGCTTCTAAACCTAACAAGCGTTGCAGTAGCGTCAGTTTGGCCTGCTGCTCTTTGTCATCAATTTGATGATCCGCGCCTGCGACTTCACTGAGCAAGCATGCGATCGCGAGATTCGGGCTCTGCTTCTGTTGACTCAGATCTTGCCCGTCGAGCAATTGTTTAAACAGTGAGGTAATCGCATTGAACATAGTGATGCCTTTTCAAAAAAATCGTTGGTTTAAGTATAGATGGCGACGCGCGAGGTATTTCACAACCCAAACGGACTAATCGGCCCCGTGGGCACGTTGTTGCGTCGGCGCAAATGTAATGCGCCGCCCGTCACTGGTGAGGATCGCCACCGTGCTCGGTTTGCCACTCTTATCTAGTTTGAGTTCACCA
The DNA here is from genome assembly GCF_043106745.1 of Vibrio sp. CJQ_6. Lineage (NCBI taxonomy): Bacteria > Pseudomonadati > Pseudomonadota > Gammaproteobacteria > Vibrionales > Vibrionaceae > Vibrio > Vibrio sp. CJQ_6. The sequence continues at coordinate 484,972 of NZ_JBICMV010000012.1, forward strand.
ATCGCCGCACAGTTCACTAATCGTTTCAATTTTTCTGAGCTGGGCGCGCGTTTACGGATCTTTAACCGCTTGCGTTTGGTGAGCCAGTTTAAGGGCGAGCCAGGGCTGTAGAGCAGGCGGTCCATGGTGTCGCAAAAAGAGAGCAGGGGCTCAGGAAACTGATTTTTGATGCCGCTGCACGTGATCTGAAAAATATTGGGGCTCGATTTTCTGGAGCGCAGTTGAATGTCGTAGGCAAACGAATAGTGCACATCGCCCGACAAAATGACGTAGTTGGATGGCGTTTTGGTGTGCGTAAAAATACTCACCAGCGTGTTGGCACTGCCGGGATGTGCCATCCAGTTTTCGGCATCAATCACCAAAGGTTTACCCAGCCAAGTCATCATGCGTTGCAACGCTTCGATGAATTTGACCCCAAACATTGGCGCGGCAGACACAATGATCACTTTGTCTTCGTTCATCAACGCGTGCTGAAATTCCATCATCGCTTCCCAATCCATCAAGCCTGACGGTTTGTTCATGCGCGACTCTGAGCGCCAGCGCCGCGTGCGTGTGTCTAGCACCACCATCTTGGGGGACGTGTCGGTGGTGTAGTGCCATTGTTCAAACGGATATAAATGCGATATCCACGCATCCTGTGTGGCGGCATCGGGCGCGTGGCAATAATCTTTGGCGAGTTGATGAAATGTATCGTCGAAGCTGTTGGGTTCGTTGCCCCAGCCTTGAAACAGCCAATAGCTGATCAGCGCATTCCCAATAATGCGTTTGGAAAACGCATTGCTATAGGCGGCTTGTTCCCATCCCACCGTGAGGTTCCAATCGTCGGTGACATCGTGATCGTCAAAGATCATGTACGTGGGTAAGTGAGCCAGCAGGCGCTGTACTTGGCTGAGTCCTTGAGCAAACACGCGAATGTTTTGCAGCTCGCTTTGCCATTCCGAGCGTTTTTCGGGCGGAATGCGATGGGTTGTGTTGGCCAGTTGCAGTGTATCGCTGTCATCAAAGTGGATGTCTTGCCACAATGCGGGTGACCACATCAGCAGATACATGGCAAAGAATTCAGCCAATGAAATCAGATGATTGTCATTGTCGGTAGAACTAAATATCGGTGTGGGTTTGCGTGGCAACAGGCGATCAAACATGCGCTGTTCACCAATGGTGTGGGGCAGCAGTTGGTCACGGCCATAAAAACAGTATGCATGCTGAGACAAAGCCTCGCTGTTGGCGACGGGCGATTGCTCAAACGTTTCGCCATAAAGCCCCAAACGTTCAATCACGCTATGAATGGCGAACAATGTTGGCCCAGCCACATGGTCGGCGTAAATTTGATCGCCGCTCATCATCAATAGGTCGGGGCGCTCGGTGGCCGGCAAACGTGCGATGTGTTCATCGGCTGTCACCAACGCATCTTGCGCAACATGGTGTGGATTCCGACATGAGCCATGCAACACGTGATCAGCCTTGCCGGTCAGCCACAACGAGAAACGAGTTTCATCCTTGTACCGCAACTCAGGATGGCGTTCACTGAGCGCGCCGTATTGCGTCACCAGTTCGTACTGGTAAAGCGTTTCTAAGGGGAAATCGTGTTTTATGTGAACGAGCGTCACCCAAGCGCGCTCGCCAATGGGGTAACTCTGCGCCTCAGACAAGGGATAACTCAGCAAAGGGGACGCGGCATCGGAGGCAAACAGTTCCAACTGACCTTGCGGTGCTTCGGACGTGGCAAACCAAATCACCAACGCTTTGGCAGAGCTCTTTCTGACGATGGGCCCGGCCAGCAAAAATGGCAGTGAGGTGGTTTGATAGTGCGTCAAAATGGCTCCCTAGTTGTCCTCTTCCAGCGTGCCCAGCATTTCAATGAATTCCGAGCTGGTGCGTTCGTGCGCAACCACTAACAAGGTTAATAATGCCTCAGCTTTGGCTCGCGTTGCGCAATCATCTTGTAAAATCTGCGTCACCTGTTGACGAATCAGGTCGATTTCATGCTCTACAAAACCGCGACCTTCTTCGTCGCCGGCGTCTTCTTCTGGCGCATTGTCGAACTCGAGAAACAGCAGCTTGTCGTCGAGCTGCGCAGCGACCAATTGTTCAGGCAACCACGCTTCGCCCATCACGACATCGGGGTCGCAATCATCAGGCAATGAATTTAAAAGTGCTTTGAGTTCGGATGCTTTCACAGTTCTGTCAATTAAAGAGGTGTATGTGTGTTATTTTAGCGGCCAATTCGATTGAAAACTAAGAGTTCTTTTGGTTGATTGCTCAATAAATGAGTGATCAATCCGGACCATAAGCAGAAAGTATGAACAAAAACAGGTTTTGGATACGTTTTGGTGGCGCGGCCCTCACTTTATTCACCTCTTGCCACGTCGCGGCTGAAAGCGAGCAGCAGTGGGGAATTGCAGCCGTGTATCGTGTGGCTTCGATCCCGTTTGATACGCCATCGAACGATCAGTCGGTCTCCACATTTGTGCCGATGATGTTTTTTGAAAATGAACATGTGTTTGTTCGCGGGTTGGAAGGCGGCGTGTTTCTGCATCGTTTTGATGATGATCGTCTTGAACTCAACGCGCTATCGCGCATGCGCTTTATCGATGTGCCAGCCAGTTATCAAAATGCAATGGAAGGCGACACCGCGGACTTTGGTGGTCAGTTGAAGTACCACATTGATGATCGCTGGTCGGTCGATACTGAACTGATGACCGATTCGGAGTTACGTTTTCACGCCAACTTGCGCCTGAATGGTTATTATGAACTTGATGATTGGGAATTCCGCCCGTCACTGACGCTGCGCTACAAAGATGCTGATTTTAACAGTGCCTATTTCGCGTTTGCTGAGTCGTCGAGTGAGAATATTGGCGCTGGTGTTGATGCCAAATTGGGGATCGGAACGCGTTATCACGTGGTGTCGAATTTGTACTTGCTGGGCGAAATCAGCGCGACGCGTCTGGATGACAACGCCTACCACAGCGATGCGGTGAATGAGCGTTATCAAGGTGAAGTGTATTTTGGTTTTGGCTTCTTTAACGACAAATCCAAGCCGCTGCGTTCGTCACTTAATAACAAACGCTATCTGCGCATCGCGCACGGCTGGGGCACCACCTCAAACATTGGTGAGATTTTCAGTTTCAACCGCGAAAACGATCCCAATAATAACCAGATGACATCGGTGTTCTACGGCCATCCATTAACGGATGAGTTGTTTGGATTACCGCTGGACATTTACTTTACGCCGGGTTTGGTGCACCACTGGCACTCGGATGTGCAAACCAGCAGCACGGAATATGTTGCCGCCATCAAAGCGTATTACACCTTTGATTGGCCGACACAGTGGCGTTTTGGTGTGGCGGAAGGGATGTCGTACATCGACCACATCACCTACATCGAAAAGACAGAAATGGATCGCAAGGGCTACACCGCCAGTCACTTGCTTAACTACCTCGACTTCTCGTTTGATGTCAACGTGGGTGACCTGTTCAATCAACCGACGTGGAAGCAAGTGTGGTTGGGGTATTCGCTACATCACCGTTCGGCAATTTTCGAGAAATCGTCACAATATGGACGCATTAAAGGCGGCAGCAACTACAACACCGTCTACGTGCAGTTTACTTTCTAGCGCAGCGCCACCTTCGGGTGGCGTTTTTCGTGCAGTGATATGCACTTTGAGCCGATTGAATATCAACGCAATGCGCTGTTTTCGGCGGCCAGACTGGCGAGCATTTCGTCTTCAGGTCGGGTGCATGGAACGACGACGCGCTTTTGGAGCCGCCAACGCAAGATAAAAAAAAGCAGCTCTTTTAAGGAGCTGCAAAGGCTTAGGACTTTTATTTAGGACAAATAGGAGAAGTCATTCCGTTCGCTTCCCCGGTTCAAAAGGGCGCTTCGCACCCTTAAGAATTACAGCGCAATGGCTTCTAGTTGCGATTTGGCAGACTCGATGCCTTTTGCGGCAGGCTCTTCACCCATGTTCAGCGCTTCAGCGTAAACAAATTCAACATCTGTGATGCCCACGAAACCCAGAATGGTTTTGAGGTAAGGCGCCACGTTATCTGTTGCAGCATCTTTGTGGATACCACCACGCGTGGTGATCACCACTGCTTTTTTCCCTTCGATCAGGCCTTTTACGCCCGCTTCAGTGTATTTGAAGGTGACGCCCGCACGTGCAATCAAATCGAACCAGTTTTTCAACTGCGTTGGAATGGTGAAGTTGTACATAGGTGCTGCGATAACCAGCGTATCTGCTGCTTTGATTTCAGTAATCAGGGTGTCAGACAGTGCGACAACTTTTTGTTGATCTTCAGAAAGATCTTCAGTGGCACGCAGCGCAGTCGCGACAGAAAAGTCCAGAACTGGCAGGGGATCAGCCGCCAAATCGCGCACGTTCAGTTCGTCTTGGTTGAACTTAGTCAGATAGGCATCAAGCAGTTTGCTTGATTGAGAATAGTCACCCAGGATGCTTGATTTAAGAGCGAGTACACGAGACATATAATGTTCCTTTACTGTGGTTATCACGTCGATGGGGTCATATTAGTGAGAGCCAGCGCACAAGATAAGTAGGCAGATTTGCTGAACTCATTCAAAAAAATCGAACAAGTGCAAATTCCTCCGCAGCGTCAAGACTGTGATACAATCCGCGCAGTTTTGTTGATTAAAAAGAATAGGAAATGCTTTGACTCAGTCACAGCCCCAAAAAGAAAAGTCAGCGGTTGCGAAAGCAAACAGCGCGGAATCGCTGAAGAAGGCACTGAAACAGTGTCTGATTAAAGACCGTTTTCGTTTTAACAAGCGAATCAGTGGCGCTAGCAAAATCAAAAATGAACAAGCGCGCCATGCTGTGTTTGACGAAATCGCCCTTGAGATTGCGCAGTCTATGATGACCGTGGAGCAGCGCATGGCTCAGAAAATCAAAATCGACTATCCCGATCTGCTGCCCGTTAGCCAAAAGCGTGACGACATCGCTAAAGCGATTCAAGCGCACCAAGTGGTGATTGTGGCGGGGGAAACGGGGTCGGGTAAAACCACGCAGCTCCCTAAAATTTGTGCCGAGCTTGGGCGCGGTAAGTTTGGCTTGATTGGTCATACTCAGCCCCGTCGTCTGGCGGCTCGTTCGGTCGCCAACCGCATTGCGGATGAGATGGAAACTGAACTCGGCGGCTTTGTCGGTTATAAGGTGCGTTTTAACGACCAAATTTCAGATCAAACTCAAATCAAACTGATGACCGACGGTATTTTGCTGGCGGAGATTCAACACGACCGTTATCTCAATCAATACGACACCATCATTATCGATGAAGCACACGAGCGCAGCCTTAACATCGATTTCATTTTGGGTTATCTGAAAGAGCTGTTGCCGCGTCGTCCGGATCTGAAAATTATCATCACCTCCGCGACCATCGACCCTGAGCGCTTTTCAAATCATTTTAATGGCGCGCCGATCATTGAAGTGTCGGGCCGGACTTACCCCGTGGAAACGCGTTATCGCCCGCTGGCAGGTGAAGATGAGAGCGATCACGACCAGCTCGAAGGTATCTTCGAGGCGGTGGATGAACTGTGTGATGAAGGATTGGGCGACATTCTGATCTTCATGAACGGTGAACGTGAAATTCGTGACACGGCGGACGCGCTGGCTAAGCGCAAGTTGCGTGACACGGAAATTGTGCCGCTGTACGCCCGTTTGTCGGCCGGAGAGCAGAATAAGATTTTCCAACCCCACGCGGGCCGACGCATTGTTCTGGCTACCAACGTGGCGGAAACGTCGCTGACCGTGCCGGGCATTAAATACGTGATTGACCCGGGTACAGCGCGGATTAGCCGTTACAGCTACCGCACCAAGGTGCAACGTCTGCCGATTGAACCGATTTCACAAGCAAGTGCCAACCAGCGTAAAGGTCGCTGTGGCCGTGTGGAAGAGGGGATCTGTATTCGTTTGTACTCTGAGGACGATTTCCTCTCGCGCCCAGAGTTTACCGATCCTGAAATTCTGCGCACCAACTTGGCCTCGGTTATTTTGCAAATGACCGCGTTGGGTTTAGGTGACATTGAAGCGTTCCCGTTTGTGGAAGCACCGGACAAACGCAACATTCAAGATGGTGTGCGCTTGCTGGAAGAGTTGGGTGCCATTAATGCCGATGCCAGCGATCCGAAGAAACGCTTAACCGAAGTGGGCCGCAAGTTGGCTCGTTTGCCGATTGACCCACGTTTGGCGCGAATGGTGTTGGAAGCGCCGCGTTATGGCTGTTTAAAAGAAGTGATGGTGATTGCCGCAGGGTTGTCGATTCAGGATCCGCGTGAGCGCCCGAGCGACAAACAACAATCGTCGGATGACAAACATCGCCGTTTCTTCGATGAAGAGTCCGATTTCCTCACGTTGGTGAACGTGTGGAATTACGTCAAAGAGCAGCAAAAAGCACTGAGCAGCAACCAGTTCCGCCGCCAGTGTAAACAAGATTACCTCAACTATCTGCGCATTCGTGAGTGGCAAGATGTGTATTTCCAATTGCATCAGTCGATGCGAGAGATGGAATACAAGCTGAACGATGAACCGGGCAGTTACCAAGCCGTACACAGTGCGATTTTGGTTGGTCTGCTGTCGCATATTGGGGCGAAGGATCAGGAGAAAAACGACTATCACGGCGCTCGCAATGCGCGCTTTAACATCTTCCCTGCGTCTGGTTTGTTTAAGAAACAGCCGAAGTGGGTGATGGCCGCAGAACTGGTAGAAACCTCGAAGTTGTGGGCGCGTATGGTGGCGAAGATTCAACCGGAATGGATTGAGCCGCTTGCCAAACACCTAATCAAACGCAGTTACAGTGAGCCGCATTGGTCGAAAAAACGTGCGGCGGTGATGGCGTACGAAAAAGTGATGTTGTACGGCGTGCCAATTGTGCCGAAACGTTTGGTGAACTACGGCAACATTGATGCGACGCTCAGCCGCGAGATTTTCATTCGCAGCGCGCTGGTGGAAGGGGAATGGGAAACCAAACACGCATTCTTCAAACAAAACCGCGCACTGTTGCAAGAAGTGGAAGAGCTGGAACACAAATCTCGTCGCCGCGATATTCTGGTGGACGACGACGAGCTATTCCACTTCTACGATCAACGAGTCGGCACCGACGTGGTTTCAGGCCGTCATTTTGACAGCTGGTGGAAAGGGGCAAGCAAAGCCAATCCAGAACTGCTGAACTTTGAAAAAGAGATGCTGTTTAAGGGCGATGCCAGCCACATCACGGATTTGGATTACCCGAACTTTTGGTATCAAAATGGCATTAAGCTCAAGCTGAGTTATCAGTTTGAACCGGGGGATGATAGTGACGGTGTCACAGTTCATCTGCCGCTGCCGATTCTCAACCAGATTGAACCGCAAGGTTTTGATTGGCAGATCCCCGGTCTGCGCCATGAGCTGGTGGTCAGCCTGATCAAGTCATTGCCCAAAACGCTGCGCAAAAACTTTGTCCCAGCGCCGAACTATGCCGATGCCTTCCTTGCTCGAGTGAAGCCGATGGAAGCGCCGCTGTTGGATGCACTGGAAAAAGAGCTGCGCCGCATGACGGGCGTGGAAGTGCTGCGTGATGATTGGAAATGGGAACAAGTACCAGATCATTTGAAAGTGACGTTCCGTGCGGTGGATCATCGCAACCGCAAGCTGAACGAAAACAAAGATCTGCACGCGCTCAAAGAGAGCCTGAAAGAGAAAGTTCAGGAAACGTTGTCAAAAGTGGCCGATGACGACATCGAACAGAAAGATTTGCACACATGGTCGTTTGGCGAACTGCCGCGTGTTTACCAGCAAAAACGGGGTGGCTTTGAAGTCAAAGCGTTCCCGGCGTTGGTGGATAACAAAGATAGTGTGGAAATCAAACTGTTTGAGACTGAGCAAGAGCAAAACAATGCGATGCGTGAAGGTCAGCGCCGCTTAATTCTGCTCAATGTGCCGTCGCCTATTAAGTACTTGCACAGCAATTTGCCGAATAAGTCGAAACTAGGATTGTATTTCAACCCGTACGGCAAAGTGATGGATCTGATTGATGACTGCATTGCGTGTGGCATCGATAAGCTGATTGAGCAGCATGGCGGTATGGCGTGGGAACCAGAAGCGTTTGAAGCGCTAAAAGAGTTCGTGCGCGCAGAATTGGGAGATACGGTGGTGGATATTGCCAAGCAAGTGGAAACCATCCTCACGACCGCCTATAACATTAACAAACGCTTAAAAGGGAAAATCGACTTCACCATGGCGTTTGCGCTTTCCGACATTAAAGCGCAAATCGAAGGGCTTATCTTTAAAGGATTCGCCACGGAGTGTGGTTGGAAACGTCTGCCGGACATTCTGCGTTACATGAAGGCCATTGAACGCCGCATGGAAAAACTGCCGATTGACCCGAATAAAGACCGTTTACACATGTTGAAGATTGAATCGGTCGCGAAAGATTATCAAGAGCTGCTGAACAAGATTCCGAAAGGCATGGTTGTACCGGAGAACGTGAAAGAGATCCGCTGGATGCTGGAAGAGTTGCGCGTCAGCTTTTTCGCGCAGCAGTTGGGCACACCGTATCCGGTATCCGATAAGCGCGTGAAGAACGCGATTGATGCCTGTTAACCACTGACCCGGGTTTTTGACACCAAGCCGGGTACAGGAATTGCATAGCTTATCAATATCACTATAATTTGGCGCAACATGGCAATGAATGGCCGCAGGGAGCATTGCCTCATAACGATGAGAAGGTTAAACATGAAAAAGACTTTACTGGCACTGGCTTTGATCGGTGTATCTTCAACAGCGCTGGCTGATTCTTGGATCTACGGTGGTGCCTCGATTGGTCAAGCGGACTACAAAGGTGACACCAGCACGTCTTACACAGTTCACGCAGGGACTGGCATTCTGCCATTCATCGGTGTGGAAGCGGGTTACACCGATTTTGGTGATTTCAGCGACAATGGTACAGACATCTCTGCATCCACCGTTTACTTTGCGTTGAAACCAAGCATCGATTTTGGCCCACTGCATGTGTATGCACGCGGCGGTCTGCATTCATGGAAAACAGAAGTGAATGGCAACAAAGATGACGACATCGATATCATGTACGGTATCGGCGCAGAATACTTCATCATGGGTCCATTCTCTGTGGGCGCAAGCTACCACAAATACGATCTGGATAAAGACAGCATCGACACGTTCAGCCTGAACGCAACGTTCCACTTCCTCTAAGTCGACGTTAAACCGCCATTGAAAAACCAGCCGAACGGCTGGTTTTTTTGTTTTCTACTCTTAAACACACGGTCTGTGGCCGTGGTTTTTACGCCTCATTTTGCAACTTTCTACTCACATCCTTCGAAATTTCGCGATTTTATCGGCCTGAATTGTTCGATCTAAGTCTCACTTCTCTCGCTAAAACGTATTTCCTCAATAGCGTTGGTGTCGTGCCATTTTGTAATAAACATCAATTAAAACAACCAAGTGCACTATGTGCACATTTGAGTCGTTTCTGATTGAGGAAAACTTAGCCCTTCATATACTCGCTAGTAACAAAATAAAAACATCTATAACAAGTTTAAAAATAAATATTCACATTAATTGTGTGGTTATTAAAAACTTTCCCTTGTGGCAACACCGAATACTTTGCACACAAGGGTGTCCCTACGTGAACGAACTTGGAGTAATGAAAGTGACTGTATCCATTACTAAAACGACGGACGCTCGTACGAACATAGACACTGATGTCATGATCGTGGGCGCTGGTCCGGTCGGTTTGATGATTGCTAACTATCTGGGTGGGCAAGGCGTCAACGTTACGGTTGTTGAAAAACTGCCGACCCTGATCGATTACCCCCGTGCGATTGGCCTTGACGATGAAAGCCTGCGCGCTTTCCAAGCGATTGATCTCGCAAACGAGGTCTTGCCGTATACCACACCCCTACACGCCATGCGTTTCCTGACTCCGAAAGGTCGCTGTTTTGCCGATATTCAGCCCATGACCGACGAGTTTGGTTGGCCGCGTCGTAACGCGTTTATCCAGCCGATGGCGGACAAAGCCCTGTATGACGGCCTCGACCGTTTTTCGAATGTGCAAGTGCTGTTCTCACGCGAAATGACGGAATTTGGTCAGGACTCAGAAAAAGTATGGGCAACCCTCACCAATGAGCAGGGAGAAACTGAGCAGATCATGGCACGTTACATGGTGGCGTGTGATGGCGGGAACAGTTTGGTTCGCCGCTCGCTCAACATCTCATTTGATGGCGAAACTGCGCCAAACCAATGGATCGTGATGGACCTGAAAAATGATCCATTAGGCACCCCAAACATCTACATGTGCTGCGATGCAGAACGTCCTTACGTGTCGGCTGCACTACCACAAGGCATTCGCCGATTTGAATTTATGGTGATGCCGGGTGAAACCGAAGAAGAGCTGAGCAAACCAGAGAACATGGAGCGCCTGCTGCGCAAAGTGTTGCCTTCTACGGAGAACGTCGAGTTCATTCGCCAGCGCGTTTACACACACAACGCACGTCTGGCGGGCAAGTTCCGCGAACATCGCATCCTGCTTGCCGGTGATGCCGCGCACATCATGCCGGTTTGGCAAGGTCAAGGCTATAACTCGGGCATGCGTGATGCTAACAACCTGGCATGGAAACTGGCGTTGGTTGTGCAAGGTTTGGCGGATCCGCAACTGCTGGACACGTACCAACAAGAGCGTCGTGACCACGCAAAAGCGATGATTGATTTGTCAGTGACTGCTGGTCATGTGCTCGCGCCACCTAAAAAATGGCAAGCGACGCTGCGCGATGGCGTGTCTTGGCTGCTGAATTACTTGCCGCCAATCAAACGTTATTTCCTTGAAATGCGTTTCAAACCGATGCCGAAATATGACCACGGTGTGGTGGTGGAAGCCACGCCTGCGCTGAAATCGTCGCCGGTTGGCAAATTGTTCATTCAACCGTCGGTGCGCGTGGGTGACGACATCGTCAAATTGGATGATGTGATTGGTCAACGTTTTGCCATCGTGAGTTGGGGCACAGACCCAATGCAAGGCCTCAGCGAGAGCGAAATCAAGCATTGGCAACATCTCGGCACGCAGTTTATTCAGGTGGTTCCTTCGGTGCAATTGAAAGGCGATCTGAAATGCCACCCGGATGTGGTGTGCATTGGTGATGAGACGGGCGCACTGAAAGAGTGGTTTGGCCGTTATCCTGCATCGGTTGCGTTGCTTCGACCAGACCGTTTCGTCGCAGGCATCGCGATTCCGCAAACCTTGCAGAACTTGTGTCAGCAGGTCCGTCATAAGTTGTTCGCACTTACCGTCTTGGAGCCGGTGTCTTCGACCTCGTCTAGCAAAAAGGTAGCGTGATATGGCCTCAGTATATATGCATTGTTTGTCACATAGCCCCTTGGTGGGCTATGTCGACCCAGAACAGAGTGTCTTGGATGAAGTGAACGGCGTGATTCAACAAGCGCGCCAGCGAATCGAAGCGTTTGATCCGGAGTTGATCATTTTATTCTCTCCCGACCATTACAACGGCTTCTTCTACGACATCATGCCTTCATTTTGTATCGGCATGGCGGCGCATGCCATCGGTGATTTCGGAACGCTGGCCGGGCCACTCAATGTGCCAAAAGCGCTTGCCGAAGAGTGCGCCACTTATGTGCTTTCGAAAGGTGTAGACGCTGCAGTGTCTTACACCATGCAAGTAGACCACGGTTTTGCGCAGCCGCTGGAGTTTCTGATTGGCGACTTAGACAGCATTCCCGTCATTCCTGTGTTTGTGAATGGCGTTGCCAAGCCGTTGCCCAGCTTTCAACGGGCGCGTCTGCTGGGTGAAGCCATCGGCGAATTTGCTGCCAACCTCAACAAACGCGTGTTGATCCTCGCATCCGGCGGTTTGTCGCATCAGCCGCCAGTGCCTGAATTGGCGACGGCCAACGAGCACATGGCGGATCGCTTAAAAGGCAGTGGCCGTGAGCTGCCAGACAACGAACGTCATGCGCGTACTCAACGCGTGGTCGATGCCGCGGTGGATTTCGTGCAAGACCAAACCACGCTGCATCCACTCAATCCTGAATGGGATCAGTCTTTCATGACCGATCTAGCCAATGGCGACATTCAGAAACTCGATGCCATGAATAACCAAGATCTGTCTGACATTGCGGGCAAATCGACCCACGAAGTGAAAACTTGGGTGGCAGCTTTTGCCGCCATGTCAGCCTTTGGACCTTATCAAACAGAAGGGCGCTATTACCGGGAAATTCCCGAATGGATCGCCGGTTTCGGCTCGATCAGCGCAACCGCTGCCAAGCATTAAAACCATAAAGCTTTATAACAAGGAGTAACGGAATGTCTAATTACATCCATAGTGAGCAAGAGACGAGTCAATTCGTTCATATTCAAGAAGGCGAATTGGATCTGAACCTGCATTACAACGATTGTGGTGAAGGTGATGAAGTCGTTGTCATGCTGCACGGCTCTGGCCCGGGTGCGACGGGCTGGGCAAACTTTAACCGCAATATCGAGCCGCTGGTTGAGGCTGGCTATCGCGTGATTCTGCTCGATTGTCCTGGATGGGGTAAAAGTGACTCTATTGTTTCGACTGTTTCGCGCTCAGATCTCAACGCCACAGCGCTGAAAGGCGCGCTTGATGCGCTGGATATCGAACGCGTGCATCTGCTGGGTAACTCCATGGGCGGCCATACGTCGGTTGCATTTACACTGCGTTACCCTGAGCGCGTGGGCAAACTGGTGCTGATGGGCGGCGGCACGGGCGGTGCAAGCCTGTTTACGCCAATGCCGGCTGAAGGCATCAAGCGTTTGAACCAACTCTACCGTCAACCCAACATCGACAACTTGAAAGCGATGATGGACATCTTCGTCTACGACACCAGCGATTTAACGGAAGAGTTGTTCCAAACACGCCTGAACAACATTCTTGCGCGCCAAGATCACCTCGATAACTTCGTGAAGAGTTTGGAAGCCAACCCAAAACAGTTCCCTGATTTCTCGCCGCGTTTGGGCGAAATCAAAGCCGACACCTTGATCGTCTGGGGGCGTCAAGACCGCTTTGTGCCATTTGATACCAGCCTGCGTTTGATGGCCGGTATTCCTCAAGCTCAGCTGCATGTGTTTAACCAATGTGGTCACTGGGCGCAGTGGGAACATGCTGAAACGTTCAACCGTTTGGTTGTGGACTTCCTAAAGCACTGAGGAATTGAAGATGTCAGAAATCGTAGAACAATTGGCGGAGCAGCTTCGTCACGCGGAAGCCAGCGGCAAAGCCATCAAACCATTGCGTGAAATCATCGGTAACGACAACCCGCAAGAAGCCTACGCCATTCAGCGCCTCAACGTCGCTGTGGGGGTCGCCAATGGCCGCCGTATTGTTGGTCGTAAAATCGGCCTGACCAACCCGAAAGTACAAGCGCAGCTGGGCGTGGATCAACCGGATTTCGGAACCCTATTTGCCGACATGTGTTACGGCGACAACGAAGTGGTGCCGTTTGATGCTGTGATGCAACCAAAAATTGAAGCGGAAATCGCGCTGATCCTCAACAAAGACCTTCCCAATACTGACACCACAATTGCAGACGTGATGGACGCCATCGGCTGGGTTGTGCCTTCATTGGAAATCGTTGGCAGCCGCATTGCCGATTGGAACATTCAGTTCGCCGATACCGTCGCCGACAACGCCTCTAGCGGCCTGTTTGTATTGGGTGGCCCCGCATTACGTGCGGACGGCGTCGATTTTCGTGGCGCCAAGATGACGATGACGCGCAACAACGAAGTGGTCTCGTCTGGTGATGGCGCAGAATGCTTGGGGAACCCCCTCAATGCCGCGGTTTGGCTGGCTCGCATCATGAGTCAGTTTGGTGAACCTTTGCGCGCTGGCGACGTTGTGCTGACGGGCGCACTTGGCCCCATGGCCGTGGTTCAACCGGGCGATGTATTTGAAGCCGAAATCTCAGGCGTGGGCCGCGTGGCTGTGTCCTTTGATTTAGGTAAGGAGAGCGAATAATGAACAAGCTGAATGTAGCGATCATTGGTTCCGGTAACATCGGGACGGATCTGATGATCAAAGTCCTTCGAAATAGCCAATTCCTGAACATGAGCGTCATGGTCGGGATTGACCCAGAATCCGATGGCCTGGCACGCGCACGCCGCATGGGCGTAGCAACCACACACGAAGGTGTGGACGGTCTGATTGCGATGGCTGAATTTGAGCACATCGACATTGTATTTGATGCAACATCTGCGAACGCGCACATCAAAAATGATGCAGCGCTTCGCCATGTGAAGCCCGGCATCAAACTCATCGACCTGACGCCAGCCGCCATCGGCCCCTATTGTGTCCCTGTGGTGAACCTAGAGCAGAACCTCGCGCAAAACAACGTCAACATGGTGACGTGTGGTGGGCAGGCGACAATTCCGGTCGTCGCGGCGGTTTCGCAAGTGGCCACCGTCCATTATGCCGAGATCATTGCGTCGATCAGCAGTAAATCAGCAGGCCCAGGCACACGCGCCAACATTGATGAGTTTACCGAAACCACATCGCAAGCGATTGAAACGGTTGGTGGGGCGAAAAAAGGGAAAGCGATCATCATTCTTAACCCGGCAGAGCCACCGCTCATGATGCGCGATACCGTGCATGTGCTGTGTGATTCAAACGATCAAGCCAAGGTGAGAGCCTCAATTAAAGAGATGGTGAGCGCGGTACAAAGCTACGTGCCGGGTTATCGCATGAAGCAAGACGTGCAGTTTGAAGTGATCGAGAAAGATGCGCCGCTCACGTTGCCAGGTTACGGCAAATTCAGCGGCCTGAAAGTGTCGGTATTTATTGAAGTAGAAGGCGCAGCTCATTACCTGCCAGCGTACGCGGGCAACCTCGATATTATGACTTGTGCTGCCATGGCGACGGCTGAGCGTATGGCTCAATCGCGACTCAATCAATAAGGAGCGTCACTCATGAATGGACAAAAACTTTATATCTCAGACGTGACATTGCGCGATGGTATGCACGCTGTGCGTCATCAATATTCGATCGAACAAGTCAAGCAGATCGCTCGCGCGCTGGATAACGCCAAAGTCGATTCCATCGAAGTTGCTCACGGTGATGGCCTGCAAGGGTCAAGCTTCAACTATGGGTTCGGCGCGCACACCGATTTAGCGTGGATCGCGGCGGTGGCCGAAGAGTTGAATCATGCCAAAGTAGCGACGCTTTTGTTGCCGGGGATCGGCAGCGTGCATGATTTGGAAAACGCGTATCAAGCGGGCGCACGTATCGTTCGTGTGGCCACGCATTGTACTGAGGCGGATGTGTCGAAACAGCACATTGAACACGCACGTCATCTGGGCATGGATACCGTAGGCTTTTTGATGATGAGCCACATGACCACGCCACAAAACCTTGCGCTGGAAGCGAAGAAGATGGAGAGCTACGGCGCGACCTGTATCTACGTGGTGGATTCTGGCGGTGCCATGACCATGAACGATATTCGCGACCGTTTCCGCGCGCTGAAAGACGTGCTGAATCCTGAAACACAAACGGGGATTCACGCACACCACAACCTGAGCTTGGGCGTGGCAAACAGCATCGTGGCGGTAGAAGAAGGGTGTAACCGCATTGACGCCAGCCTCTCCGGCATGGGCGCGGGTGCGGGTAACGCGCCGTTAGAAGTCTTCATCGCGGCGGCAGACAAACTGGGCTGGAACCACGGCACCGATTTGTATGCGCTGATGGATGCAGCCGACGAAATCGTTCGTCCATTGCAAGATCGTCCGGTTCGTGTGGACCGAGAAACATTGGCGCTGGGTTATGCCGGGGTTTACTCCAGCTTCCTTCGCCATGCAGAACGCGCAGCAGAACGCTACAACCTGAAAGCCGTGGATATCTTGGTGGAACTGGGTAAACGCGGCATGGTTGGCGGTCAGGAAGATATGATCGTCGACGTGGCACTCGACCTGCTGCAGCGCCGATAAACTGGAACTCATTAAATAATAATAAAAAGACCGGCATTCTTTCGAGAAGCCGGTCATTCCGATATGGAGTGAGGAATATGTCTAATCCAATACGTGAAGCTGAACAGAAGCAAAAAAAGCGCGAGAGTCGCCGTGCCGTGATTTCCAGTTATCTGGGATCGACGGTCGAATATTATGACTTTCTTCTCTATGGCAGTGCAGCGAGCCTTGTGTTTCCTGCGCTGTTTTTTAGCGATCTGGACCCGGGGCTTGGGATCATCCTGTCGTTTCTGACTCTGGCGACCGGTTACATCGCCCGTCCGATCGGCGGTTTGTTGTTTGGTCACTTTGGTGACAAATATGGCCGTAAGCAGATTCTATTCGTCACCTTGATGGTGATGGGCTTGGTGTCGATTCTGATCGGCATGTTGCCAACCTATGAAAGTATCGGCATTGCGGCACCGATTGCCTTGTTGGTGCTGCGTGTGTTGCAGGGCTTGGCCGTTGGCGGTGAATGGGCGGGTGCCACCTTGATGGCGATGGAACATTCGAGCAAAAAATCGAAAGGGCTTGGCGCCAGCATTGCGGTTTCCGGCGGGCCTTCTGGCGCGGTATTGGCTACCTTGGTGCTGGGAGGATTCTCCCTCATGCCGGAAGAAGCGTTTATGGATTGGGGCTGGCGGGTGCCATTTTTGCTTTCGGCGCTGTTGGTGATCATCGGTTTGTACATGCGTCATCGCGTCACCGAATCTCCTGATTTCGAAGCGGCCAAAGCCAAGCAGGAGCAAGAAGAGGCGCATACAGGCGTGCCGCTGGTGGAACTGTTTCGTACCTCGTCCAAAGAGATTGGCTTGGGCACGTTGTCGGGGATCGCACCGCTGTTCATTCAATCGCTGTTGGCGACATTTGCACTGACGTACGCGGTGTCGATTGGCCACAGCCGCAGTGATGCCTTATTGATGCTGACTATCGCCAATACGTT
This sequence comes from Vibrio sp. CJQ_6, assembly GCF_043106745.1. Lineage (NCBI taxonomy): Bacteria > Pseudomonadati > Pseudomonadota > Gammaproteobacteria > Vibrionales > Vibrionaceae > Vibrio > Vibrio sp. CJQ_6. Next base: position 501,886 of record NZ_JBICMV010000012.1, read on the forward strand.
GCACATTTTTACCATTCCATTGATGGCGGCCGTGTCAGATCGATATGGACGTCGCCCGGTGATGTTGACGGGCACGGTGGTGGGCATGATTCTGATTTGGCCAATGTTTGGCTTAATCAGCCACGGCAGCCCATGGATGATGTTACTCGGCTTTATTATCGGAAACCCCATTATTCAGGCGGTGATGTATGGCCCGATGGGCGCGTTTATCAGTGAAAAGTTCACCACACGAACCCGATACACCGGTTTGTCATTGACCTACCAGCTTACCTCATTAATTGGCGCGGGCTTTACGCCCATTATCGCGCAAGCGTTGTTGAATCAGGCAGGGGGCGGCACCAACACTCAGTACATCGCCGCGCTGTTCTGTGTGCTGTGTGCTGTCACGGCATTTGGGGTCTATAAATCGAAAGAAACGGCTCTGGTGAAGGCGGAAGAAAAAGCCAACACGGCGCCGGTGATGGGTAAATAATTAGCCACATATCAAACGGTTCATGATGTACTTACAATGAAAAGCCAGTCTTCGGACTGGCTTTTGCGTTATTTCCGCGCGAGGTCTCCCGCGCTACTTCAACAACGATTTTAATGCCACGCTGGTATCGGTGAGTTGCGCCGCATCGAGCGCTTTGCCACTGTCGATTAATTTGCGCAGCACACGCACTTCGCGGCCTTGGTTGAGGGTGATTGCCCCGTTTAGTTGATCGCCGTTCAAACTCAACCAGATCCGTTGATTTGCGTCGCCACGGCAGAGCCAATGGTCACTGCGCGTGTTGCCGATAAATTGCAGGTTAAGATCGTATTGATCGGTCCAAAACCACGGCGCGCCATGCACAGGTGGCGCTTGATTGAGCATCGCTGCCGTGACGATGTCCGCCTGCCGATTGGCGTTCTCCCAGGTTTCCAATCGAACCAAATTGCCATCTGGGTGGCGTTGCAAGCACACATCACCCGCCGCAAAAATGTCAGGGTGCGATGTTCGGCACAATGCATCAATGATAATGCCATTGTGCGTGGCCAACCCCGCTGCTTGTGCCAGTTGATCGTTGGGTTCAATACCGATGCCATAAACGACGTGATCGCCGTGAATTTGCTCGCCCTGTTGGAGAGTGAGGGTCACGCCATCGTCGGCGCTTGCGCATTCAATTTGGCTATTGAAATGGAACGTGACGCCGCGTTGGCGATGGTAATCGAGCAAATACGATTGAATCGGGGGCGGCGTATTTCGCCCCATCAACACGGGCGCCGCTTCGATTACCGTGACTTCACAGCCGCATTGACGCGCGGTGGCAGCCACTTCCAGCCCGATCGTGCCTGCGCCAACTACGATCAAACGTTGCCCACTGCGCAGTTGCGTCCGCAACTGGCGCGCATCGCCTGCATGACGCAGCGTGGTGGCGCGAGCGCCTAAGGCATCCAACAGCGGTAGTTTTCGCGCTCGTGCACCGGTGGCGATCAGCAGTTTATCAAACGCAATAACGCTACCATCGTGGCGTTCAAGTTGCCGCGTGTCGGGTTTCAATGCGACGATCTGGCTGTTGAATTGCACCTCGACGCGTTGCTCCTGCCACCATGATGGGGGCAAGATGGGTTGCAGCGCCGGATGCTCATCAAGCAGCATCGCTTTCGACAGCGGCGGGCGTTCGTAGGGAAAATCGGCTTCATCACACAGCAGGGTGATCTGCCCCGTAAATCCTTTTTGGCGCAGCAGGGCAGCTGCGGTCGCTCCCGCCTGACCGCCGCCTAAAATCACAAATCGGTTGTCCATCTCCACTCCTTATAAATCGAGGCCTGCCGCGACATGACGAATGCCGCGAATGCCTAATCCGGCGTCTGCATTGATCATCACGCCGGTCAGCGTGCGATTGTTGCGGCGCGAGGCGAGCATGACGTAAGGGCCGGTAAACTCTTCGGTTTCGGGCATGTATTGCAACGGCAAAATCGCGGCGATTTTTTCTGGGCTGAGCGAGGCCGTAATGGTGCGATCATGCTGATTCAGCGATTGCGGGCCGCGCAGATCGGTCGCCATGCCACAGGGGCCAACGCCATTGACGCGAATTTTAGGTGCCAGCTCATACGCGAGTTGGCGAATCAAACCCACCGCCGCGTGTTTGCTGGCTGTGTACAACGGGCCGCCGCCGCCCGGATACCACGCGGCATTGGACAACGTAAAGATCATGCTGCCTTGGCTGGCCAGCAGTGCAGGGGTGGCGGCTTTGGCCCCCAGCAGGTAGCCGAGCACGTTGATTTTAAGCAGTTCGTCAAACCCTTGTTTGAGCTGTTCGGCTGGCGTATTGACCAGCGAAGCGTTGTGATCCCAAATGCCTGCATTGCCAATAAAGCAGTCCAACTTTCCAAAGCGCGCCAACGTGTCGGCAACCGCTCGTTCGTTATCCGCCACACTGGTGACGTCCCCCTGAACGGCGAGCACGCGTTCGCCGTATCGGTGGTTCAGCGCATCCACTTTGGTCTGTGAGATGTCGAGTACCGCGACGTGCGCGCCCTCTTCCAGAAAGCGATGGACGAGTGCCAACCCCAACCCGGAGCCGCCGCCAGTGATCAGAATGACTTCTTGCTGAAGATCGCTCATGAGGCCTCCGGTAGATCAACGTAGACGGTGTCACCTTCGACGCTGACCGGGTAGGTTGCGATGGCATCGGTGGCGGGTAAACACAACGCTTTGCCGGTTTTCAGGCAAAAACTGGCAGCATGCAGTGGGCATTCGACGGTTGCATCCTCTTCGACATACCCTTCCGACATGGATGCATTGCCATGGCTGCAACGATCATTCATGGCAAAAAATTCGCCGCCAACATGAAACAGGGCAATGACTGGGTTGGCGTCAATCCGGAGTGCCTCACCTTCCGGCAAATCATCTACGAGGCAAGCTTTAATTCGATTCATCAGAACAACACACTCAGGTTATGGGACGTAATGGTCGCTTGGTCGAGCACGATTTCGCGTTTGAGCAAGCGCCAGCCCGTGGCGTTGTCGGCTTGTTTGACGAGGTCAAAACGCGTGCCGACGTAGAAACTCTCGTCCCGTTCTTTCTGTGCGCGATACAGAAGGTAGTTCACACGCACGGCAAACACGCCGACCTGTTCGGTCTCTTCCACCTGACAGTTGGTGATCAAATGGCGCGTGCGCGACGGGGGCTCTTCCGCCCAAGCCATGCCGGTTTCTAAGCGAGCGATGCGGCGCTCAAGCTGAGACTTGGTGTCGTTAAATATCCACGTGGTCGGCGGCTGTTTGCCCTTTCGACGGTCGCGGGTTTGCGCATTGACGGTGGTGCGCATGGTGTAAGCCAACGTCTCGTCGAGAAGATCAAGCCAATCGCGGAATTTCCAATCATCGAGCAATGCCGCCTCGTGAGCGAGGAACTGACTGATCTCATGATGAAGTTGCAGGGAGACAAGTTTCATTTCAGGACCTCCTGTTGGTACGCAGCGGTTTTACGATGGATGTCGTCCCAAGAGTCGCTGGTGAGTAAATCCGCCCAACGTTGGTACATGCCGCGCGCAGCCGTTTCGGAGAAAATGTAATTGGTGGTGCCGGGGATTCCATCTTCGCGTCGCTTCTCCTGGCCCAAACCCATTTCCAAACACAGCTTGCTGTTGCGGGCACGATACCCTTTGAGCAGTTTTTGAATTTCACACCAGTTTTCGGAGTCGTCTTGTTCTAAGAATCCGGCCGGGCCAAACGCGCGCGTGGCGCTGTTTTCAAATGCGGCTTTGACTTCGTCGGATGCGGCTTTGTCGGTGATGCAAAATGCCCACACTTCCACTTGATCGGGGCCTTTGGGGTGCCAAACACGCAGGGTTGCCGTGCCGTTTAACCACGACAAGGTAGGGAAGATATTGTTGTGTCCAGCGAGGCGCAGCGCGCGCACTTCGCCCAAGCGTTCATGGGCTTCTTCGTAAGTGTCACGATAGTAACGCGCGACTTCGCCATCGACCCATACGTTGGCATCCGGTTTTTCGGTGAAGAAGAACCCGCTGCCGTGGCCTTCTTGGCCAAACTGCAAGGCATCTTTGGCGGTTTCCCACACGGGGCGAGCGGTTTGATCTGCGCCGAGTTTTTTGTCGTCGTCCCCGTCTTTGGCGCCCAGCACTTGAACCGCAGAGGCATGAGAGAAGAGGGCGTGGTATTGGTCGCTCGCAAACTGCTCTGCCGGGAATTTCCAGTTACAATTGATGACCCATTTTTGAACGCCACCGACGATTTCGGTGCCGCCTTCACGGCGGTCAAGCACGCCATCAAGGTACCATGCAATGTCGCCCAAATAATCGGTTAGCGTGGGCGCACTGGTGTCCCAGTTGCCAAAAATCAATCCTTTGTAGCTTTCAACGCACGGCACTTCATTCAGGCCCCATTGCGATTTGCACAGGCCTTGTGGGTAAGCGCGCGGTTCTAATGGTACATCAATCAAGTTTCCGTCAATGCCGTAGGACCAACCGTGATATGGGCAGGTGAACGCACGTGTATTACCGCAGTCGCCGTTGCTCACGCGCATGGCGCGGTGACGACATTGGTTGAGGAATGCTTTGATTGAACCGTCTTTCTGGCGTACCACCACCACGGCGTCTTCGCCCATGTAAGTGTTGAAGAAATCGCCGGCTTTGGGGATTTGGCTTTCGTGGGCCAAAAAGAGCCAGCATCGACCAAAAATTCTTTCTAATTCAAGTTGATAGATTTCATTGTCGGTGTAAATGTTGGGCGTGACACGACCGTTTTTGCTGTCGATTAGGCTGTAAATATCCAGTTTTGTGTGTGTGGTCATATTATTAAAATCCTCGGGTAACAGAGTTATTGACCTTCGATGTCTCGTTCATAATCATGTTGCGAATTGGTGTGCGAAATGTGAAATATTTACTTTCTATCAGCTAAGTGGTTTTTCAAATAACAGGAAATTTGTCATGGAATTAAGGCACTTACGGTACTTTGTTGCGGTAGCCCAAGAGTTAAACTTTACGCGTGCCGCAGAAAAGCTCCATACATCACAGCCGTCGCTGAGCAGCCAGATCAAAGATTTGGAGCAGTGCGTCGGTGTGCCGTTGCTCAACCGTAACCGCCGAAAAGTGACCATGACGCCCGCTGGAGAGCTGTTTCTTGATGAAGCGATTGCCATCCTCGACATGGCCGAAAGAGCAAAGTTCAAAGCAAGACAGGCCATGATCGCCAACAATTCGCTGACGATTGGGTTTGTGCCATCGGCGGAAGTGAACGTGTTACCGAGCGCGTTACCGTTGCTGCGGATCAAGCAGCCCAATACTCAAATTGAGCTCAGCAGTGTGATTACGACCGAGCAGGAAGCGAAGATTCTGGATGGTCAATTGGATGTGGGATTTATGCGTTACCCCGTCACGAGTTCCAACATTGATCATGTGATTTTGTTTCATGAACCGTTGGTGGCGATTTTGCCTGCGCAGCACCCGCTGGCCAAAGAACGAGTGATTGCGCCTCAGATGCTCAACGGTCAAGATTTTGTGTCAACCGACCCCCAATACTCCGGGTCGCTATCGGCGATTGTCGAGGACTATTTGACGGCGGCTGCGTGCCAACCCAACATCGTTCAGGCGGCGAGTAATATTTTGGTGACGATGAATTTGGTCGGCATGGGGCTGGGCATATCCATTATTCCCAGTTACATGGAGAAGTTTAACTCGGGTAATGTGGTATTTCGTCCGTTAGCGGGAGAGGCGCCGACGTTTGACCTCATCATGGCGTGGAGCCGAGAGAACGAAAACCCGGCGCTGCACGATTTGATTGACATCATCAGCGCCAAAACAGAGGAAGCGTGATTGCGCTGATGTGTTGGTAGACAAAGCTTCAGTGAATATGCGGGTGACCAAAGCGAATGGTGTTTTCCGCCACGCCCGATTCGATCTGTTTGGCGACACTTTGTAAAGCTGGCAAATAGCGTTCTGCGGCTTGTTCAATGGTCATCGCTTTGGCGATGTACACCAGATTGAGGCAACCGATGATGCGGTCTTCATCGTTGATTGGCACTGCAATGGCGGCAATTTTGTTCTCTTGCTGCCAGCTCTGATTATTCTCGCCGTACCCTTTGTCGCGAATCGTTTGTAATAGCTTGGCCAGTTTTTCGGGTTCGCGCGCCAGTTGATAGGCCGCGTCGTCCCGCTGGGCGAGCAGCGCGATAATGTTGTCGCGTTCATTTTCTGGGCAGAAGGCGAGATAGGTGAGGCCGCACGCGGTCAGCAAAATGGGAAGTCGGCGTCCGACCATGGCACGGTGAAACGACAATCGGCTGAACCGGTGGGTGGTTTCACGAACCACCATGGCATCAACGTCCAAGGTGGTGATGTCGGTTGGCCACACCACGTTTTCCAACAGGCCGCCAAGCAAAGGTGCAGCCAGCGCGGAGATCCACTGTTCGTCGCGAAATCCTTCACTCAATTCACGCACTTTCATGGTGAGACGGAAGCTGTCATCAGACAGGCTGTATCGTACGTAGCCTTCGCCTTTCAGCGTTTCTAATAATCGTTTGACCGTGGTACGGTGAATGCCAGTTAATTCAGACAGTTGGCGCACCGTTGCGCCGCCGTCTAGGCGATTGAGCACGTTGAGCAAATAAAGGCCACGCGTGAGACCGCGCACGGTTTTGTAGTCGGCTGATGGTTGTGTCATGGGATACCAGATGTTGTTCTTATCATGCGTGACCAGCATAAAGGAAGTGGGCGAGTAATTCTTTGGGATGGCTTACGTTAATCGATCTTGAATGCTGCGAAAGGATGCGGGTGATACGGCGTATGCGGCGCTTGGCTATATTCCGCATGGCAATTGTCTCTGCGCCGACTAATAAGATAGTATTTTGCGAGAAAACGCGCATAATCCACCTATTCAACACTCAAAGAAGAAATGACCTATGGCTGATTTTCAATATTACTTTCATCAACTGCCTTGTTTTAACTGCAAAAAGACCACAGTCAGCACCGACTTGGGTTGGTTAACTGCTGCGATGAAAGATGAGGTGCTCGAACAAGTGGCTGCGATTGTCGCGCAAGACAACCTTGAGCCAGATATCGCGGTGAACGTGACGTGTTCGAAAGAAGAAGCACGCGATTACTTGCTGCTGAACTTCTACGGTTACGCTGAAGAAGAGTTGGCGGGCCAGGTGGAAGCGGATGATGCACAAGAAGTGGCAGACGAAATCGCTGAACTGACCGCAGAGGGCAACGACACGGTGGTATTTGAACACGAAATCGCACTGCAAAGCTGCACGGGTTGCGATGTCGACGAAGACTAATCTGCAGTCAGCACACTGAGTTGCAGTGGCGCTGTTGTGAATGACCGCCGTTCAATTGAAGGCGTGAGTAGAACGAATCTACCCACGCCTTTTCTTTTTTGTATGGGGAGCCGAAGCTTCACGTTGGTCGATATTTATCGCGTATTCAATGCCGCCCAAATACACGAAAATGAGCCATTCATGGTCAGTGGAATTTATATTTTTTCATTTTTTTAGTGGTCAACATGAAGCCACAAAATAATCGTTAGCTTCGCTGCGCTTTTTCTTTTTGCTGATCTTTAATGATATTTAACAGCGACGGTAATAGATCGCGGGTTTGGTGAGATTCAGCCTTCCAAATTGCCGATTTCATAAATGCTTTCGGGCAGTGGAATAATAAGGTCTCGACGGCCACTTTAATGACTAATTTCGGGATGGTTTTGCCATCTAAACAATGTTCGCGAATGGCGTCATCCACATGAATGGAAGCCGTGCCTTTAATTCGCACTACATCTTCGATGCCGGGCACCACAAATAATAAGCCAACTTCCGGATGGGTTAGCAAGTTGGTGAGGGTGTCTAACCGGTTGTTACCGGGGCTGTCCGGAAATCCAAGTGTTTGATCATCCAATACTTTCACGAATCCCGCTTCGCCACCTCGCGGTGATACATCCAACAAACCATCGGCACTTTTTGTCGCCAGAAAAAACAGCGTGCTGTTTTCAATAAAGGTTTTCGTGTGTTGATCGATGTGGTGCAGATCCTTGGCCACAGCCAGAGGCGCCGGTAGGTGATATAACGCTCTTAATTGTTCCAGTGTCGTGATTTGACTCATCGCATGCTTTCTCTTTTGTTATCGGTCGTGAACTATTTGTAAATGATAGTTACTTCTATCGGTTAATGGTTTCTATTATCATAAACGAAGTCATCATACCGAGCGAAAAGCCTTTTCTGCAATCAATTCCTGAGTTCATTAAATAGAAGTCAAACCGATGTTTATGATTAAAGCGATCGTCACCACCCTGATATTTGCACTGACGATGATTGTATCGATGACTGATTATCCCGATAGGTCGTTGGCTCTGGGACGGCTAATTACTACAACCCGGGGCGTTCATTGAATGCCGCATTGCAGTATTCGTGGTAATCCTCGTTGACAAAAAGAGCCGCATTCGCGGCTCTTTCTTTTCGGTTGTGATGATGTCACGTTTATTTCAAATAACGATCTTCTAGATGCACTTTGAAATGCTTGGCGTTGAGTGTTTCACCCGTCGCGTGTTTCACGAGTTCATCTGTTGTGAATAGGCTGCCTTTGCTCCAAATATTGCTGTGTAGCCAAGCAAAAATCGGAGATAAGTCGCCGCTGCGAATCACCGCATCCACATCAACACTCTGTTTCATGGTGGCCATAAATTGCGCCGCGTACATCGCACCCAAGGTGTAGCTTGGGAAATAGCCGAAACTACCGTCACACCAATTTACAATCTTAACTGCATTGTTTATCATTAGGCTATTTGAAGAATTGGGAGAAACTTATGAAGGCAGGAGCAAAAATTTATCTCTATTTTCGATACTCAGACATGAAGCAAGAAAACGGAGACTCTATTCGTAGACAGCGAGAGTGTGCACAGAGAGTTGCAGACAAATATAAGTTGGAAATAGATGAAGAATCAGTGATCACGGATCGAGGTGTATCCGCTTTTTATGGCAACAATGCCAAAAAGGGTAATCTCGCAGGTTTTCTCAAATCGGTTGAGCAAGGCGAAATTGAAAAAGATTCTATACTAATTGTAGAGTCTTTCGACCGACTGAGTAGAGACGCACCGAGAGATGCTCATAAGTTATTTGATAAGCTGATTGATAATGATATCACAATAATTACTGAGAATGACGGACTAGAATATAACAAGGAAACACTAGCTAGAGAGCCATCTCGACTGTTTATGATGATTGGTACAATGCTCAGAGCACACGAAGAGTCTTTGACCAAGCAGAAAAGGGCTATTGAGAGCATCAAAGGAAAAGTAAAGGAGTTCCGCGAGAGTGGGAACGTTAAGTCAATAGGTACAGTTCCACATTGGCTGGATTATATAGATGGTAGTTACGTTTTAAATTCTAGAGCTGAAAATGTTAAGTTGATCATCGATATGTACCTAAATAATGAAGGATTAAAATCAATTTCAAGGAAGCTTGCAGAGAAAGGTATAAAATCGCCAACAGGCAAAGATCGATGGGGTATCACTACGATACGTACGATACTTGACAACAAAGCACTCTATGGATTCAAAGAGTTCGAAATTAGTTATTTAGTTAATGGAAGAAAAGTGAAAGAAAACTTTGAATTAGAGAGTTTTTATCCATCTTTAATTTCAAAAGTTGATTACCTCGTCATTCAGGAAAAAAAGAATGCGAGGTCAAATAGTCGAGAATCATATGGTGAAGTTACTTACTTGTTGTCAAGTTATGGAAAAGGAAAATCTGTTTGCGCCAAATGTGGATATGCAACAGGGACTCAAACTCAGAAACAAATAAACCGTAAAGGAAAATACATGCAGAGCGTAATGCGTTTGCATTGTAAGAAACATAGTGAGTCTGGAGACTGTTGTAAAAGTTTTAAATGTGCTGAATTAGAGAAACACTTTATTTATTCAATCTATCATGAACTAGATCCTGAATTTTTAATGAAGTACAAAAGTAAAAAAGTTAATAAAGAAGGATTAAAAGCAGAAATATCTGAAATTGACCGTCAGATAAAAGTATTAGTGAGTTCAATGATTGAGCTTAATAATGCTGATCTTACGACTGTTTTTCAGGAAAAGCTTAGTGATTTGAATGAGAAGAAGATAAAACTTAGTAATGAGTTGAATCAAACAAATGACACAAAGAATGAGGGTGATTTAAAAGAGCTGAAAACATTAGCATTGAAATGTTTAGACGTAAAAAATAGTGTAGAAAGAAAAAAGCTAAAAAATATAATTATGCAAGTTTTAGATAAGATTGTGATTGATTTTGAGACTAAGTCATTATCTATAAAATTTACTAATGGAAACGTAATGAATGTCTATTTTGATGAAAAAAGTAAATCATATTGTACGTCTCTATTTCGATCTAAGATTATCAGAAGGAAAAAATAAATTATTTTTCTTTAATATTTGTGTTAAAAGATTTTAGCTACATATTTGTCTAAGGCATAATCTAAACTTCATTTGAAGTAAATCACTCCTTGAGACAATGTCATATTCAAGTTTTGGATTGGCATTGTCCATATCTAATAGTGAATAAATTGATATTATTCATTAATTATATAAAGATTAAATCAAATCGTATTTAATTAACCATAAATTAGCAATTAATTTATGGTTAATAATGCGTACTTAATATTCAACTTCTAATAATTACTAACTAATTATATCATAAGAATAATCTGTTGTATGGCTACTTAATTTTAAGGATTTTATTTGTTGTTTTACTTACTCGTTAAGTAAGTTATTACCATGATCTTTCAATATCATTGATTTTTAATAGATTATTTTCTTTGGATAATTATTCGTACTATTGCTGTGTGTTTTTTATTAACCCTACGTATATTAATATGTGGAAAATAAGTTGAAACTAATATTATTATAAAGATATAATATAAGAAATGAATTTTAAGCAAGCTGTGTCTGCGCGTTTATTTGTTCCAAATTAAACTCCGACAAATACTCCGCCCATTCAGGTTGGTTGCACTAACCCCCTTCGGTGTTAGCGCTGGTTTATCATATGCTGTAAGTCTTAGTTCGTAATAACCATATCTAATTATTTGAGAGGTGAGTATAAATACAACAAAAGGTAATAATTATGAAAAACGATATATTAGATCTTCTAAGGGATGTAGGGGCAGAGGATTTTAGAGCTATTGAAACTGCCATAAAGACAGTAAAAAAAGAGAAATACAAAGCTCGTAAAGAACCTGCTGATTTGCAGATTAAATCAGTAAAGACAAATCTCACTGAAAAAGAATATCAAGAGCTAGTTAACAAGCAATGCATAGCTGGTTATTCAAAGCTTTCAGCATTTACTCGTGACATCATCAATAATGCTGTAAAAGTCAAACCCATCATTCTAGAGGCATCTAAAGAGTTCTTCACAGAAACTTCAGAACTCACTGAACACATTAAAACAATTGCCAACGATATTGATAATAGTAAATCTCTCACAAGAGATGAAATAGAAAGTACTCTTGTTGTACTAGCAGGGTTATTAAGAGAGTTTCAAGCTACTCGTCACTTGCTAGTGAATAGCTTTACTCAAGAAGTGGCTTATGAAATAGCAAAACAGCATTTAAATGAAGACAAGCTTTTTCAGCTACTGAAAGAAATTAATGGGTTCAAGTCATGATCTATAAGGAACCTGAACAAAAAGGCGGTAAACACACAGAGCAAACCGCAGATGCTCTCATAAAGTATGTTGCTGGTGACGATGAACGAGTGGCTAAATATTTAGTAAATTATGGTGCAGGAGCCACTAAAGTCGCTGGTGCATTAACAGAATTTATTTATGCAAATAATATTATAAATATCCCTGTAAATGCTAAAAACGCACCAGGGGATATGTTAGATATGTCACTTGCGATAAGGGAGATGCAAGAATCTATAAGGCTTAACCCAAGTGCTAAACATCAGTTTAAGCACATGATAGTTAGCCTCGATACAAATGAAAGCTTAACTAATGCACAATGGTGTAAAACAGCTAAAAATTTGATGAGCCGCTTGGGTTATGCAAATTGTAGATATATTGTCTTTAAACATAATGATACCGACGAAGAACATATACACGTAGTCACGTCTACCATCGATATAGTGACAAGAAAGCGCATCAAAGACTCTTATAGCAAGATACGAGCACAAGAAGTAATGAGGGAGCTAGAGATAGAGTTTGGTCTGCGACAATTAGTAAGTAGTAATGAGATTGGTTACGATACCTATGCTGATATTAATGACGCTAAAAAATTTAACAAAAAGGCTCAAATCGCTCGGCTGGTAAAAACAGGTATTAATAAGTTAAAGCCAGGCTCTAATCTTGCAGAGTTTGTCACTGCTGTTGAGTCAACACATTCAAGGCTCAAAGTAGAGCTACAAACAAAGAAGGGGATGGCGGTGGGTATCGTATTTAATCTCGACGGGGTTCGAATGTCTGCTTCTCAGCTGGGCGGAAATCGAAAATATACACTAGGAAAGCTAATTAGAAACGGTATTCTACATGACGCCTGTAAAGACCTTAGTAACTATGAAGAAGAACTTGAAAGAGCGGCTGCGCACGCTCAAGAACAATCAGATAATGCGATTAGAGTTTATGAGAATAAGCAAGACCAAGATATGAGGACTTATCTTGTCATGCTTTCTGTGAATGTTAGATATCGCAGAGAAGTGGAACAATTAATAGATGATATGAAGTGGAACTTGAGAGCACGTAAAAGATTAAAAGGCGCTTCTGATGTTGTGTATGTCGTTGAGATGATTTCTACGCTTAAAGATGTTGAAATGGGTTTTGAAACTGTCATTGAAGCGCTATTTTTGGATACTATTGATAAAGCATTTAGATGCATCACTAAGCGAAAAGCAATGGAAAATTTATTTGAAAATTTAAGCACAAAACAGATTTCTGAGAGTGACTATAAGACTTTTATTACTACCGCTCATGTTGAGATCTTACACAAGAATGATAAACCACAACAAAGTTTGGTGAACAAACTATTAGAAAGTATCATTAGCCAGGATCACAAAGGTATAAAGAAGTAACCTAATATTTATAGTTGTATTTAAATGCAATGATATTACTTTCTATATATAATTCCCTAGTCATTATTTTTTAATGCCTCGGTGATTTTTAAAAATCAATGATTCGTCTTAGTTAATAAATTTTTTATCAAATTTTTCTGTCAATAATAATGGAATGTCAGTTAGTTTGTATTAGATAGAGATTGAAAATCAATCTTTTAAAATTATATTTTTGGCAAATTTTAGTTTCTTTACTTATATTAATTCAACTGGTATCTTATATTAAAAGATAAAAATAAATGATAAGGTTTTAATTATGGCCAACAACGCAGATGCAATTAATGTAGCAGTCGATAAAGAAAGATATAACAAAAATAATGATGGTATGTATTATACGCCATACCGACATAGAAAAGGTATGACTCTTTATCTTCGATTAAATATAAAGATAAATAATGAAGATTCTAGAAATAGACCTCCAATGACAATGGTGATTAATGTTGCTCAAAAACGTATTGATGAGTACCCCAAGTATACATTTGAAGAATTTGTAACTAACAATGCTTCTGAATGTGTGAAGTCGGGGGAGTTCGAGATTACTCGAGGTGCATATGAGAAATTTTTAGCTAAGCATAAATACTATTACGGAATATATCAAAAAGCAAAAGTGAATGAATGCCGTGGTTACTTCGAGATTGACAGAGCGGGAATTAAGAAAGAGGCGGCAAAGATATCAAAGCCAGTGCATGACGTAGCAGATATTGTTGAAAAGCTTGCTTTAGATGGTATTTTGACTGCAGTAGAAGCACAAGATCTGTATCAATCAATGTACAGAATTAAACAAGTATTAGACGCATACGTTATGCCTGATATTCTTTTTCAGAATATGCTTTTCTATGATAAAAAATTGACTGATAAAATTAAAAACTACAATAATTTATCTAACTTTAAAATTTCAAGTAAAGCAAATGCTGATCGTTTTGTTAAACACATGAGTAAAATAGACGGTTTTGAAACTGGTAATAGAGTTAAAAAATTAAGCACTGAAAGAAAGATATTAGAGTCTTTGTGTTCCAGTCTTTAATAAAACCTCATTGATATCTGCCAGATCAACGATCTGGCTTTTCATATTATATGCAAGTGTACATTTTGTAATCTAACGGATGAATACTATTGTTTTCCTGAACATCATGGATTAGTATTCAATCATATTTTCTACCGACATGTAATAGGGATGATTATGAAGGATGATATTCATGAGCAGCTTGGCGTCAATAAGTCCTTTCTTGCTGAAACATTTGCAATGATCCGAGTTTCAAAAAACGGTGAAGTTTGGGTACAATATCAAGATAAGATGGATATACCATCAGGCACTAAAGCAATTAATATTACTGCTGATGTTTTTAAGATTATTGCGCTTCATCAAAGTAGCGAATGATGAGAGCGTGGTTTAAAGAAATTTGATATTGAGGTTTGATAAATCTACTGTAATTTATCATAATTATCACTGTTTTTCCTCTCAGTTAAAGGAAGTTATTATATTTTTTTAACATGGATAATTTATGAAAGCTAGAATCGGAATCGCCTCGGAAGAACTCGTTCGCAAGTATATATTGGATGTTGCAGCTGGTAAATTAAACCATGTGGAATATATGCCTCAATTCTGGTTTGCATCTTTAACAGAGCTGTCACAGGTTTTAACTAACGATAATATTAAGCTCTTGAATATGATGGCTTATGAGAGGCCAAATAGTGTAGGGAAGTTATCTGAGATAACAGGTCGCAGTGTCGAAGAGCTTGAGGTTTCTATTGAGAAACTTACATCTAAAGGTTTTTCTCGTATTGAGATATGTAGAAACGAAGTGCGTCTTACTGCAATGTATACCTCTTTTGAGATCCTAATGGGCAAGGAGCTGGAAGCACAACTTCACAGATCCTTTAATTTTTAAAACAAGTAGTCAATGCTTTTTGCTTATAACGAACAATTGATATCGGTATAGCAAGTTAGTTCTAAGAAAAATTCCTGCCACTTGATTGCGCTGAACTCTCCGTTGTTCACATTGAGCGTTGCGTATCGACTTTTAACTAGGGGCAGTCATAGGGTCTAAAGCCACTTCCAATCAGCACAGCTCTCGCAGTGCATTGCCAATGTTTGCTTCCTGGTCCACATTCAACGTTTACCTAAAGAGTTCCTGGTTTTTGTGTGGTTCGTTAACGAAAACGAAGATTTTTCTTTTGATACATATCTAGGTCCACTAGATTGAGTAGTTGTTTCGATGTAAGTTTCTCTGGCCCTTTCATGTTGTATACATGACATCCAGTAGAGACTGTAATGGGAGGCGATGGGCGTGTATATGTCCCCTGTTGTCGTTCTAGGGTTTCGTGAACTCGTGTACACCAATCATCTAATTCTTGACGTGATACATTTGGCAATATTGCAAGGAACTCGTCGCCGCCATATCGTGAGATAGATTCGTAAGGTTTCTTGAATTTTTTTAGTGCACTACCCACATAAGACAAAACATCATCCCCAACCACATGTCCTTCTGTATCGTTGATTATTTTAAGATGATCGACATCTATGAAGACCAGCCCTAGTGAGTTCAATTGTTCATTTTTTAAAGACATTTCTAGGTATGACATCCCATATTCACGAGTTTCAACTTTAGTTAGGCTGTCTATTCGAACCTGAGTTTCTAAGGAGTACACCTTTTCTCTGAGGCTCTTATTCTCATCTTCTAAGAAACGAATCTGGTTGATGAGATCCTGCCATGTCACCTTAGTAATTGGGCTGATATCAGCGGTTTCAGCAGAGAGATTTTTATCATACGTGTTAACAGACATTGTGCACTCCGATGTTAAAAGTGTCCTTAATAGAGGTGATCTTAAACCCAAGTACGACATTATGTGTCACATAGGACAAGAGATTTGCTGTGCGTTGAATTTGCTCTATTACTCAAGGTGGTTGTTTTGTATACGATTTGGTGCGACACAATTTGACTAATCGCACGTTATAGTGAACTTATTAGATATGTGTGTTACTTAGTGCTTACCCATAAGTTGCATATTGATGTATAAGTAATTCATTAAAAAGAATGACACGGCAATAATGTATTTCTAAAACCTTTGTTGTGTTTTAAATAAGCAATTAATTTTGAGCAGTTGGGCAAAAACAAGTATGGCTAAACGATCGAGCACTAACGAATCTCTAGTTATCGCGTTTGAATTGCTAAAGCGCATACCCAGATCACATCAGGTGACGGCACGTGAACTACACTGCCAGTTAGAAGAAGTTGGGATTCTTCGAGATCTTAGGTCTGTACAAAGAAGCCTTGAAATGCTTTGTGATCATTTTGATATTTTGCGAGATGATCGAACAAAGCCTTATGGTTATCGCTGGAACAAGGGTTCCGAGAGTTTATCTTTACCAAAATTATCGTCCGTTGATGCCTTGCTACTCAGTTTAGCTCAAGAGCATCTTAAGTACTTATTACCTGCAAACCTTACTTCTTCATTGGATGGTTTTTTTCAAGAAGCGAAATACCAATTGAATCCGACCTCTGGAAGTACCAAAGATCGTGAATGGCTTAAAAAGGTAGCGGTGGTTAGTGAGACATTGCCACTGTTACCGCCGAAAATAGACAGTTTGGTTTTCAGGAAAGTAAGTGATGCTCTGTATCACAATCGTTATCTCACCATTGACTACGTAAACGCAAGCCAAACACAAAAATCATCAATGGTGATGCCGCTCGGATTAGCGCAGCAAGGTCAGCGTTTATATCTAGTTTGCCGTTTTGATGGGTATGACAACGAACGAACGATTGCTATCCACCGCATTAAGAAAGCCACAGTCTCAACATTTGAGTTTGAGAGACCAAAAGAGTTTAAGCTCAGTCAATATTATACGGATGGGCGCTTTGGCTTTGGTGAAGGTGACAAGTGTTCGATTCGATTTTGCATCGCTAAACAAACAGGTTTTTATCTAAAAGAAACGCCATTATCGAGTGACCAAACGCTCGAAGAACATCCAGACTATTTTGTTGTGACAGCGACTGTCATAAAGTCAAAGCAATTGGATAGGTGGCTTAATGGGTTTGGTAACTTGATATGGGATGTAGGTATTACTGACCACGAATATGAAACATTAACATAAGGAGAGAAAGATGGGCTTTTTTGATTCATTGGTAAGTGCAGGCAAAGCGGCCGTAAAAGCTGCTGGCGATGCTGCAACTAAAAGCACATTGGAACATTGGGGAAAGATTTCTAAAGCTCCGCGCGACCGTGTATTAGATTATTATCATCAAAACAACAAGCAAGAGTCGCAAAACTCCTTGAAGCGAGCATTAGCTATTGCAGCTCTTCAAGACCATAGCTTGTTTAGCCAAGATCTAGATGCAAAAAGACAACTAATTCGTTTACGTGAAAAGGTTAGTTTAGATGACAGTTCTCAAGCACGAACTCTTATGAGAGCAATAGATAACCTACAGCGTTAGTTAAAAATTCTCAATTACCCTGCTAAATCGCATTTTAAGAAAGGACAAATATGTTTATTCAGCATTTGAACAATGAACAACAGGCAACATTGATTGCTTTTGCAAAAAAAATTATCTCTGTCGATGGACATATCGACGAAAAAGAAGAGCTTATGTTGGAAACGATTCGCTCTCAGTGTGATGTCAACGTGAATTTTGATAGTAAACCCGAATTAGACGAACTAGGAAGTTTATTTGAGCTTCAGCATCAAAAAGTGGCGTTTATGCTGGAACTCATTGGTGTTGCTTATGCAGATGAAACTTATCAAGACAGTGAGAAGGCTGTTATTGGGCACTTAGCAGAAGTTCTCAATATTTCGCCTAGTCTGCTCACTGACATGGAAAACTGGGTTAAACGTCAAATGATTCTTGTTAAAGAAGCCAACCTATTCATGGAGATGTAACGATGCCTTTACCATTTATATTAGCAGGTGCGGCTATTGTAGCGGGTGGATATGGTGTGAAAAAAGGTATCGATGCAAAAGATGACTTTGACACTGCAAAAAGGGTCAATAGACGTGCGCAGAGCATGTTTGACGAGGCAAAATCCGAGCTAGAAGAGGAGCGTGAGTTAACTCAAAAAACGATGGAACACTTAGGTCAAGCAAAATACAAAATTTACAATGAGTCGATCATTCCGTTTGTTGATGTTTTTTCAAAAATAAAAAATGTTTCCTTTGAGGACAATAACCTAGATGACGCGACAAATTTGCCAGTGATGAGTGCTGGAGAGCTTGCTCGAATGAAAAGTAGCGTCTTAGAGATAAAAGGTGTTCTTTCAGGTGGAATCACGGCTCTTGGTAGTGGTGGACTTGCTGGCTTAGCTGCTTACGGTGGCGTCGGTGTTTTAGGGACGGCTTCAACAGGTACTGCCATAGGCACATTAAGTGGTGCAGCAGCGACTAACGCTACCCTAGCGTGGTTAGGGGGCGGCTCACTCGCTGCGGGGGGGTACGGTATGGCAGGTGGCATGATGGTTTTAGGTGGTGTTGTCGCAGGGCCTGTACTCGCTGTTGGCGGAATGATGATGGCTTCTAAAGCGGAGGCTGCTAAAGAAGATGCATATGGCAATCTTGATAAGGCTGAGTTGGCCTCAGAGCAGATGAAAGAGGCGAGGGTTGCGGCAAGTGGCATACGCTTGAGGTTTGAAGAAATTACCAAAGTTTTACGTAGCTTAGAACTTAGATTCCAGCCATTACTCCAATCATTAAACGAGTTGGTAGAATCAAATACAAACTATAGTACGTACTCCGAAGAAGATCGTAAGGGTGTAATGATCGCAGCGTCTACTGCAAAAGTTTTAAAGAACTTGCTGGAAGCTCCTATCATAGACAAGGAGGGTACGCTAACACCAGAGTCTCGCAAGGTGTTGGAAGAAACCAAAAAAATTATTGCGTAATGCAACGAAATAGGAAGGCAGTAAAGCCTTCCTACTTGTTAAATCCAAGGCTTCCCAATCATGAAAAAACAAGATGATTTTGTGTCCATTCTGGGTGGATACACAGCAGATGCTGCTACAACGAGATTTACAGAGAGAACATTCAATATTTTTGAAGATAGTGAACATCTAGTTGAACTCGCTCAAAAATGGAAGAATGTCGCTGCTGATAAGGCTCAAGGCCATATGTTCGAACAGCTTGAAGTCATAAAATTTAACTTGGATGCACTGAAAAAAGATAGTGAACTTTTCGCCGAGACTACAGCAAGTATGGGCTTTCCAACAGATCCTGTTGACATCATCATTTCCAACGGCAAGGAGACCTTGAGGGAAGTGCAAGCAAAATCCTGTAACAGTGCTGCACGCAGTGCATTCGCATTGTCCAATGAAAAATACCAAGAAATGCAAAGATTGGCACCTCAAGACCAAGTTGAAAAAATTAAAGAATTGCTTGAGAAGAGGATTGAAGCAGGAACCCTTAAGGCCGAAGACTACGAGCAAACTTATAGAAACCTGACGGAATCACTTGAGTATGGAAATGTAAGATCTGCTGGCACAACTTATGATGAGGCGCTAAAGGCCACCGATGCCAATGTTGCAGAAGTCATCGCTAATCAATCTAAACTGGAAGCAGCCTTTGCTGATATGCATGAGTCAGGGAAAAGGGCTGGTAACATAGGCGCAGCATTGAGTGGGGCGACCAGTAGCGTGACAGAGTTTTATCAAGTTTATAACGGTGAGCGTGAGCTAGGAGAAGCAACAGTAAATATTGCAATATCGACAGCAAAAGGTTATGCGACTGGTTATACAGTAACAGCATTAAGTAAAGGTATAACACACTCTGCGACGCATTTTTTAGGTGCTGGAGTATCAAAAGCGTTAGCAAGAAGCAATGCCCCAGTCGCAATTGCATCAGGGATTATTAGTTCTAGTAAGTCGATGATTAGTTACCTAAAAGGAGACATAGAGCTAGAGCAACTTAGTGATGAAATTACACATACCGCAATAACCAGTTCAGCGTCATTCTATTATGGTGCCCTTGGTCAAGTTATGATTCCTATCCCAGTCGTTGGTTCCATTGTCGGGGCTGGCGTCGGATATATGATTGGCAATTTGATCCATCAATCAGGTCTAGTAGCTCTGGGTGATAGTCAATTAGTGAAAATTGCGAAAGAGAGAAGACGTCAGATACAAGCTCTTTGCCTTGCAGCTGTTCCTCAAATTCGACAAAATCGTTTAGCACTTCAGCAGCAACTTGATCAGCATTTTGAATTAAGAAAACAATTATTCATGTCTGCATTTGATTCATTTGATCTGGGAGTGAATGATTGGGAACCAAATCAATGTTTAGAAGCATTGAATACGATAAGTGATCAATTTGGTTCTGTTTTACCATACAAATCTTTTGAAGAATTTGATCAAATGATGTGCTCAGAGGATTCATTTAAATTCTGATGAGCTACTCATTCCCTTGCTATCAATGTGGTAAATGCTGTTCTAACGTCCATCTCTCTGATGAAACGAAGTTTCTTGATAGGGGAGATGGGTGCTGTAAGCATCTCGATTTAGATACAAAGCTCTGTTCTATCTATGAAGATAGGCCAGATATTTGTCGGGTCGAATTACAGTATCTGTCTCGGTTTTCAAACCAGTATGCCTGGGACCACTTTGTCGAACTAAATTTAGAGATATGTGCAGCGCTTCCTGAGAGAAAGTAATCTCTGAGAATCTTCCATCTAGTAACGATAACGATGTGTATCTCATCAGTATTTGGACTAGAAGCGGACCAAGTGGCTTGCTTCATGAGAACTTTTGGAGGAGGATATCCATTTTATAACCGAGACTTAATTCTAACAAGCTAGGCACACTGAACGCATCAAGTTGTCGTTTCTGTTGAGCATTATTTTTCTATTAGCGGATATACAGGCTCACCCCATAACTCGTTACTGCTGTCCATCATAATCTTAATGATTACTGGTAGTATCTTTTCTAGCAGAACAGTACAGTCTCGTAACTGCTTTCGATTCGCTGAACTGCCAAATGTCGCTCCACCATGGATGATTTGGTTACGTAACGTGTATAAGCGAGAAAATACAACCGCTAGTACTAATGCTGTGTTGTTATGCCCCAGGGCTGTGTTAGCTATGATTTTTGCTTTACTCTGAGCGTCTTTCCATTGCTCTTCAGTGATACGGCCAGAATGGAATTGCCAATAACTTTCTAGAATAAACTCGTTATCTAAAACTGCTCTTATCGCCCCAGAGTAATTGTGCCAGACAATGTTTGACAGCAAATTTTCAGAATCCAGAGCCACAAGACGCGTCAAGAACTCTTGATATAACCCGCGTTCTCCGTAGCTCGCTTTCTGTTCGAACTCTTGCGCATAAGCAGAGTTAAAAGCAATCCAGAGGAAAGTAAATTTAGAGTCATCATCATCGCATGACTCTGCTTTCTTTAGCCAACTCAGCGCTCTGTGTACTCTAGTTGAAAGTGCTTGTGAGTACTGTCCTCGTTCATTGCGGTGGCGTTTTTTTAACACATCGAAATTAAGCATTTCTATCTCATTTATTATATGAACAGGTCGTACAGTCGATAAAGCTCAACGATTCATAACTGTACCAAAAATTGAAATTCCATTTATTTATAAGATAAAGTTCAATGTAACATTCTACAACATTTTTTATACTTTTTACCTGAACCACATGGGCACTGTTCGTTAACTCCGATCTTGACTTTATTTAGTGGATGGCTAGGTTTTTTATTTGCATCATCATAATCCTGTTTGAAGATTTGTAATTGAGAGTAGTATGGAATCCTTGAGGCAAAGTATTTCAATTCATCATCATTATGGTTAAATCCAAAATATATTAACTTCAACTCTGTTAAAACGTCATCAAATTCCGTGTGATTTTGCAATTTGGAAAAAAATTCCTTAACATTGATTTTGTAGTGGGCTAATTTCTCTAGAAACTTCCTAAGGTCTTCAATCAGCTCTTCTGGAGTCATAAATTGCAAAGGAAATATGATGCCACTCTCTATTTTATGAAGCATTGACTGTGCGAGAAGGCTACCTTCATCCCTTGCCTTTTCCAGAATCTGATAACAATCTTTTTTGTTTCCAATACTGTGTTTGGCTTTAAGTAATGATAAGTGTGCCAACGCATCTGGTACTCCCTCATTAAATGCTTTTTCGTAGAGATACATTGCTTTATCAATGTTATTGTCTTCATAGAATTGAGCTAATGCTAATATTGCCGAGATAGAACCTTTGCTCATGCAAAAATTGAGGGTTTCTAATCCTCTCTCAATATGCCCATCTTCAATTTCTAACTCACCTAGTTTTGATTCTGCGTCTAGTGAACCATTATA
Organism: Vibrio sp. CJQ_6; assembly: GCF_043106745.1. Taxonomy (NCBI): domain Bacteria; kingdom Pseudomonadati; phylum Pseudomonadota; class Gammaproteobacteria; order Vibrionales; family Vibrionaceae; genus Vibrio; species Vibrio sp. CJQ_6. The sequence continues at coordinate 524,227 of NZ_JBICMV010000012.1, forward strand.
AGCAGCGGTTTTTAATAAATCCAAAGGCGTAGTTTCATTCAATCTTGGTACAAGAGTTTCTTTATCGTAATATTCAAGTAAAAACATAGCGTATCTATAAAGACATTCTGGGTCTGAACTATCTAATGCCTCATGACTAGGATATTCTTTAGCTATATCAACGCAGTGTTTATTTAAGGTTGATGATTTAAAAACAGCAGATTTGTATAGTGATAAAATGGTATCTGGCATTGTTTCTTCAAATACCCATTCCTTGTGGTTATGCAGTGACTCTGTGGTTGTATGTTTACATAGCTTTTTTTTGTAATATGACTCGCAATATATCGCTGCTTCTAGAGTGGATGAGTAGTTATCTGAAAAAATCCCATTATAAATTAGCTCACTTACATCTATGTCGTCTATTTTTTCGAATAACACACTTAGCTTTCCATAAGGAATTTTATGTTCCATTTCATAATGCTCACGCAAAATATTTATTACTTCTTTCCTTATATTTTTGCAGTCGGAACTAATTATATCATCAATATCTACTGAATGATTTTCCCTATGTACATGTCTATTGGCGGAAATCCTTATACTGTGTGCGCTATCTTTTTGGTTGAATGATATTATCCCTTCATCGAAGAGCGTATTGATTCTGTCTACTGACTTTAAATTATCAAAACCTGCAATATGACGGTCTTCTCTTTCATATAAATAAATAATCATCCGTTCCAAAAGCTGCCTGAATTTTAAAATGGAAAACTCAGGGTTAATGTTCATGCTTTCTATCGCTTTTTGGTAAATATGGTATAAATTGGGTTCATCACTAAAGGAAGATATCAACTCCACATCACTTATTGATTTCACTATCGATACTCATTTTGAATTCTTTGTAACTATTGTAATTACAATAGCACTATTATTATTTCCACAACTAGATCTGGTTGCATAGAGTGTGATTTGGTTCAACTGGTTTGCCGTAATTTCTGGGCATTTCTGATAATAGATGTGTTAATCGGAATTGCTAAACTTCGACCCCTGCGGCTTTAGCCGCTCGCAATCAGCACTGCATTCGCAGTGCATAAAACGATGTTTGATTCATAGTCAACAAACCATCTTTACCCCTTGTCGGGGGTAGCCTGTCGTTTACCCCTGATAAGGGGTAAAACCGATTCTTTATTTCTATTAGATATAAATTGAATCATAAGTCAATAACCTACTGTTTTAGTTGAAATAAATCATTGACGAAAAGGTTTTTATACGTTTTAATAAGCTTGAACACTCTCTATCTCAATTTGTATAAAGATTGAGTTAAATAAATTAAACAATATCAAAGAATTCATCACCTTATCGGTGAGAGGAGGGAATTATTTTTTAATAAAAGGAAACGCCAAAATGGCCAAGCAAACACTTACTCTCGTGCGTGGATTACCAGGTTCTGGAAAGTCTACATATGCAAAAACTCTCGATGCTATCTTAGTTGAAGCTGATCATTTTTTTATCGATAAAAACGATAATTACCAATACGACCCCGCACTAATCAAAACTGCTCACGCATGGTGTCAACTCGAAACGAAGCGCTTACTTCGTGCAGGATTTGACGTCGTGGTTGCAAACACATTCGTAAAAAACTGGGAAATGTCATTTTACAAATCACTTGCAGATGAGATGAATGTATCATTTGAAGTCATTGAGATAAATGGGAAATACCAAAATATTCATGGTGTAACTGATGTTGTCATTGCTCGAATGCGTAAACAGTTTGAGAAGTTAAATCCTGCGTTGATGTCTTCACCTGCAATGGAGGCGTCACAATGAGTTCAATAAAAATTAAGGGTTTAGATGAAGCGCTCAAATCAGTGCAAAAAAGTTCACGTGCTAGAGAATTAACTAGCGAAGGTGTCTATACAATACTCAACGAAGTGCAACAGACTTTAGATACTTATCTATTTAAAAAGGATCAGGTAGGTATTCAAGTGTTGGTTACAGTTTATACAAAAGTTGCGGGTTCATACCGAGGCATACCATATGCAACTTTTGTTGAAGTTGAACGCGGTAAAACCGTGTGGAAATTGATCAACGTGTATCGCGGTGAAGCGATAGCAACGGACGCAAAGATCCTCAATACGCAAAAATTTACTGATCAGATCTATTGTAAAGCTGAAAAGGAACTCAATAGACTAGTGTATCGTGACATCGAATTGTAGATTATGAGATAGCTAGCACCTGATCTTCGGTAAATCGACCCATCGTGTCGTATATTGCGGCGTTAACATCTGACGCCGCATTGACCACTTCTGAGATATCCCTTGTACCGCTAAAAATACAGTCTCACTCCCAAATCGATTGTTTAATGTGTCATACACATTCATAAGCTTAGGATTATTCGGAGTCAGGTTAAACAGATCGGGCTGCTCATTCTGCCCGTCAACTAAGTCAATCAGCCCAACGCCAATTTTATAAAACCTCACATCCTGTTGAAATAACTGCTCAGCCAGTCGAGAGGCAGCTTGAGTTATCTGGATCACATCGGCTGTGGGGTAGGCGAATCGGTGAATCGCTCTACGTGCTATTGGAATCGCATCAAACGGTGAGCTGTTAGCGAAACAAAGCATTACTCGACACAAGGACTTTTGCTTTCGAGCCTTAAAGGAAGCAATATTGGCGTGCTTGCACAACGCTTGCTGCAACGACTCCAGATCAGTAATTCTCTGTCCTGCACTGCGAGTAGAGAATATTTGCTTTTTATCCGCTCTAGCCGTATCCCAGCCCTTGCATTTTTGCCCATTGAGTTCACGCACTGTACGCTCCACTTTGACGTTAAACTCTTTTCTAATCAGTGCGGGGGATAATTAGCAAGCTTGAGCGCTGTATTAATCCCCATCAATTCTAAACGACGGGTGATTTTTCGACCGATTCCCCACACATCGCCAACGGATAACTGACCCAAAATCGCTTTACGCTCTCGTTCGTTATCTAAGACACATACTCCATTATACCCTTCTATTTTTTTCGCAGCATGATTGGCGACCTTGGCAAGGGTTAGTGTTGGCCCAAACCCTACACAAACAGGTAAACGACACTCACGCCAAACGGCGCGTCGTAAGAGCATGCCTTGCTCTCTAAAGCACTTAATGGCGGGATAAGAACGCTCAAAAGAGAGGAAAGATTCATCAATGCTGTAGATGTGTTGCTCGGGCGCAAAGCGGCCAATAACCTGCATCATTTTGGCAGATAAATCCGCGTACAGCTCATAGTTCGATGACAGAGCGATTATCCCTTTCTGTTCGCAAAGTGCTTTAACTTGAAAGTAGGGTTTGAACTTCTCTATTCCAGCTTCCTTAGCCTGTCGATTCGCTGCGACAATACAACCGTCATTGTTGGGCAAGACAATCATCGGCTTACCGCGCCAGTCAGGGCGGAAAACTTGTTCAGCACTACAGTAGAAAGAGTTAGCATCCACCAGCGCAAACATTAGTTTTGTGTCAATAATGGGCTAGGGCGGTGACAGCGAATTGAGCGGCTTACAACCCCTTCTACTGAGAATTGATCAAACTCATGTATAGGCACCGCTTGATAGCGCTCATTCGCTGAAAGCAGTAAACGTCGATAGATATCGATTTGCTTACAAACAAACTCGCCATTTAGATTGGCGACAATAATGTCCTGATCTTTTACTGATAAGCAGCGATCGACAATCAGCAGATCTCTATCAAAAATGCCTAGGCCTTGCATCGAATCTCCACAGGCATAGCCTAAAAATGTTGCGCTCGGGTGTTCAATCAAAAGCTGGTCGAGATCAAGATCTAACTGAGTGTACTCATTGGCTGGGCTTTCAAACCCCGTTATGCCTGCATGGGCGAAAATGGGTATAACGTTCATAGTAACAATAAAATAACTGTACATGCATACAGTTATTTTATGTGTGTGGTGGGATTTTGCAAGGTCAAAGTACTGACAAGTCTGATTTGGGTTTAAGTAACATGACGAACGAACTGAAATGCAGGTTATAAATGTATGGTAATCAAGTATGTAAAGAGATCTGCCATTCGTTCTATGCGGCGATAGCCGCTTTGGTGCAGCACTGCTTGCGCAGTGCATTGGGCAATGGTTTGATTGAACTCCCTTCAACGACTTAAGTTTCGGTCAAAATCGTCAGATTTCTATTTGAATAGTGTATATATTGTTGTCACTCAATGCGTTAAAGGTTTAAGAATATGTCAGGTACGAATTACCAAGAAGTTTCGAGAGAAGATTTGCAAGAACTAGAGTACACAAGGCTTGATCTACTGAATGATTTCAAAGAGCAACTGGCCGTGTTTTGCGACTATCTAAACGTTGACTTAGATCAGCACGCGGCTTTGCAATCATTAGACACGGCAACTGCATATACTCTTTCCTCTCCACATTATGTTCCTTCACGAAATGGAGATGTAAAAATCTCTGCTCTAAGCTATTTAAACTTAAAACTGATTGAACAGGTCAAATCAACCGCTTCAGGCATCGTTAAGACGTTAGCGACACAAATTGCAGATTCTTCCCAAAAACTGCCATGTAACGATATTGCGCTTAAAGGTTCGGTAGATTCCATCGCGATAAAGCTGACTCAACGCTATTTATTTGGTTATAAACGCTTTTATGACGTTGAATCAATTCCAGAAGTCCCAACATTGAGGAATAATGACTTAAGTGCTTTGTGTGAGCGTCATCTACTGGAACGAGTAGAGGAGCGTTACACGGCACAGTATCACCGCTACAGATTATGGGACGGAAAAGCGATCGCTTTGCTATCTAGTTACCTGTTTGATGTTAAAAGTGAAGAACATAATTTCTTTGATTCTAAGAACCTAATTCATCTATTGAATAACATCCCTGAACCAATCACAAAAGAATGGTTTAAAGATGAATGCATCGAATGTTGGGAAGATCTTCATGCGAATGGCCCATGTCATGCGTATACCGAACTTGCCTACCCCGATGAGCATGGTGTGATTTTTGAAGAATATGTGCCGCTAAATATGGTCAGTGAAGAAGTATGGGATTCGCTTTATGAGCGCTACAAAAGCAAACTTAAAGAACATGTAGAGTTCACTCAATAGCGCTGGTGTGTCTTAGCATTCTTCAGTTAAGCAAATAACCGTCAATAAAAGGAACAAAGTAAAAATGACCGCGACAATTTCAGTCAGCAAAAGTGCGATATTTGAGCTAATCATGGCTGGCATAGAGGCTTATGCTGTAAAGCATCAAGGCAGTAGGGGCATCTCTGTAGAAACTGCCGCTCACCTTTGGGGATACGTTAACAAAACACATCCATTTAAATGTACGATACATCATGTTTCAGTAGAGACATCAGCAAAGCGAAAACGTTCTTCTGTTCAATTCAATTCTCAATCTCTTTTGATTAAAAAGGACATCGCAAAAGTTTTCGGAGACGAGTATCAATACATCGGAACTGCTCATTCCCATCCTTATTTACGAGAAGAAAGCATTGATGCCGCAATGATTAGAAAAAATAAGTGGTATGAATTATCTGACGCGGATCATGAGTGTGAGCTTGGATGTCCTGAGATAGAGGTCGCTGGTAAATCATACAGTGTGGCTTTGGTATTAACGATTCATTCAATGCTTAAGGCAGATGATAGAAAAGATGGCACTTACTTCGGGGAACCACTTGTCGAGTTCTCACTTGGCAATATCAAGTGCTGGCTGTATGGCCGAGTTTTTGAGCATAAACCTAAGTTATCGCTAAGCGATGAAGAGCGGCAATCTTTTGGGCGCTACAAATTGACCTTAGACGGTATTCCAAATGATAAAAAGGTTCCTGTACCACTAGAGACAGTATTAGAAAGTAGTGTCTTTATCGATACGTTGTGCAAAGACTTTGGCAGGTTAACATTTTTGGAAAATGAATCCGAATATGACATAGCTGCTGTTGTAGAGCGTCGATGGAGTTAACGGTTATGTGTATCGCGGTGAAGCGATAGCCGCAGACGCAAAGATCCTCAATACGCAAAAATTTACTGATCAGATTTATTGTAAAGCTGAAAAGAAACTCAATAGATTAGTGTATCCTGACATCGATTTGTTGAGTGTTTGATAGCTAACACCTGATCTTCGGTAAATCGACCCAGCGGGTCGTATATTGCGGCATCAACATCTGACGCCGCATTGACCACTTCTGAGATATCCCTTGTGCCGCTATAAATACGTTGTCACTCCCAAATCTTTGGTTTAAACATCTATTAATTTGGGGCCATTCGTGATCCAGATTAAAGAATTCGGACTGCTCATGTTGGTCACCCACTAAGTCAACCAGTTCCATACCAATTTTACAAAATCCTACATCATTTGAAATAACAGATCTGATAGTTAGAGGATGCTTAGTAGTTTCAGTCCAGCATTGTAACTCGGTTTTAGGTA
>NZ_JBICMV010000013.1:0-32568 GCF_043106745.1 Vibrio sp. CJQ_6
CTACAACCATTAGGAAAAGTTAGGCAATTCTCAGATTACATTATTCTCGGTTTTATTGCGCAAACGCGGAAAGGGGCATTTTTGTGTTACATGCCCCAGTCAGGAATGCTCTGGACAAATTCCGTGTTAGTGAATCTGCTAATTTAGGTATTTACAGATTACTTCGAGTGAGGCAAATCGTGCCATAGTCGTTTGTTAAGTTACAACTTCCCGTGATTTTGAGCTTTCCATACTAAACTACTCAGCGAGTGTTCTAATACAGGAATTTCTCTAAAATCACAGAATGGTACAGACAACGAGTTAAACACACCTGTAACTTGTGCTGGTTCTCTATGAGTACGTACCGCATGCAAGCCATTTTCAGCACTGAAGCGAATGACTATAAAAAAGCCTTCGATCATGAAGTAATAGTACATACCGTCAGCTTCAGTCTCTCCACGATAGACATTGAGGTTGAGGATTAAGCTTTTGATTGATTTAGTATCAAATATGCTCTGTTCGTCTGTGATCCTATACATTGAGACTCTTACGAAATGATCTAATTTCAAAGAAACTCCCAGCTTAATGCTGCCGCTGTATATGCATTGTCTTAACTTTTCGTTAAAGTCATCGCCTAGATCTATGCCTTGAAATTGCTCAAGCGAACTAATAGAAGCTCGCCAAAGAATACTGATTACATAAAGGTAAAACCTGTCGTATTTAAAGTTATCTAATATGACTGCTTGGGAAGTTTTCCTAACTGGAAACTTCCCCGTTAAAAAGCTATCCGAATACCTTTCATACCTATCATTTAATAGCTCGTTTTCGCAAGAGCTACAGAATAGAGGCTCTTTGGGATCACAGTTGCTCAAATCAGGAGCTGTCGATTCATCGATGGTCACAGCGACTAGCTGTGATTTTCCAGAACGCTTTCTTCGACGATATATGGCTCGCGGGATAATATGCGATTCTCTTAAAGGCTTCGGTTTCAAACAAAGCTTACAAACTGTAGTCATTATTTCCTCTTGGAACTTAACGCTGCATTTTAACGCTGGCTACGCAGCGTTTAATCCTTATTTGTTAGTTGCGTTGCCAATAGGTACGACCAAACGCCTTAACAAACTCTGGAAAGCTAATATCAACAATTTGTTCAGGTTTAATGTTGGTGTCAATTCTAACGTCACGCTTCATTTCACTACTATCATTAAAGTCAGCTTCGTAAAGACCTTCAACTAAGTTTCGAAGTTCAGTTGGACATAATTGTTTCAGTGGAAAAATAAACGAAATTACCGCTGCTTTACCAATCTCTGTTAAAAGCTCTCGATCATGCCCTAAAGATTGGAAAAGTGCGCATAGATGCTCACTACCGTGTGTGCCGTAGTGACCACAAAACCCGTGTTCAAGTAAAAATCGATAGTCGAACACTGAATATATCGAACCCGAACTTGAATACTCATGTTTTTCAAGTTCTTCAATAGCCTTTGAGTCAAAGTCTAATTCCAATGCATCAAAGATTTTCTGTAAATTCAACTCAAGTAACTCTTTGTTACCTGCTTCTATACCATTCGTATAGTAAGACTCCACATCTACAGGGCGACACAAGTGATACAATTTCACGCCATCGTAATTTTCAACAAATAAATCAACTAATTCTTGTAGTTCTAAATCACGTTCAAACAACGGGATTGCAGGCTGTTCAAGCCATGTATAAATTCGTTCTGGATTCATCGTATTTCCTGATCAACTAACGCCCGCATAAGTGGTGAACAGCGCTACCACGATATTCAATAATTGCACCGTAAACACAAAAGCCAAATCAGACTAAAACCGCCGAGCGTTGCGAATCCGTCTTAAATGGTTATACATTTTTTTTGTCAGCGATCATTTGTGGCATTGTGAACGTGTACATTAAAAATAGTTCACAAAAATCAATTAGTTCCTGTGCATATTTTTTATCAACAGGGTCGATTTCGTGAGCGGCGACATTACCATCTTCTCTAATGATATGTGCCCATTCTTTTAAAGATACTGTTATTAAATTGTCATCGTACAGTTTTTCAATTCTACGATATAAGCCACCACTTCCATTTGGATCTAGCGTTTTTGTTGCAACTTCGAGCGCTTTACGGCTCATCATTGCAGACGCATCAAATGAATTCTGATGCAACGACTTTTCAGCTTGTACATAAAACGATGCAATGTTGCTAGGAACATGATCTGGAGCTTCGGGTTCTTGGGCTTCTGGGTACACTTCCAATACTTCACAAGCTTCAGGGTTGGAGTCAATTGTCCCCATAATATTGCACGGGGTTGGGCCCCAATTATATTTTACTTCTGCAAATAAACCGCCATTACAGCCATTGCACATTAAAGGAACCAGAAAATGCTTCCCGACGTTACCATAGCTTCCCGTCGCTAGCTCTCCAAAAGCCTCAAAAGTCATGCTTACAGAGTTACAATGCGGGCATGTTCTAATCAATGTTGCCATTCAATTCTCCTAAAGATGTAGCTTTATTAGACGGACTTTTTCCATCTTTGCATTCCGTCTATGTTGCTGTCATTTATTATGAAACTCAACGGGTATCAATTTGTTGTGTGAATCGACATAGAGTTATGGGAAGAAATTACGGAAAATTTCCGTATAAGAGGGCAAAATACGGATTAGATTAACTTGGTCTATTGGTGCTTTGGCTAGATCAGCCACTCATTGGTTCTGAGAAGCTTTGGGGCAAGAGCTTCCCAGTTCGTAAATCCCGAACCGTATATTGCGAACCGCACTTCACGAACTATAGCGCCTTTCATGAACGCTTTTTGGAGAAATTGACACATCACCCTTGCTAGCACCCTGTAAAACTAAGCAGTACTAACCCAGCTCAGATGAACCATTCTTAGTTGGTGCACCTCTACCTTCAAGAGCTACGATATGGGCTTCCAACTGCTGCCTTTGTTCATGGAGTAAAGCGATGCTGATTTCAGAATCTTTCAGCCCTTTCTCCAGCAAGCGGTGGCGGGCTGTCAATTCATTGTTTTCTTCCCTGAGCATAGTAATCTGGTTGCCAGACTGGTTAAGTAGCTCCTGCGTTGAGCTCAATAGCGTTGACACCTCTGTTAGCTCTGTTTTGGCCTTTTCGTGCTGCTCAGACAAGCCTGATAGCTGTGATTGAAGTTTCTTAGTGTCATCTGTGGAATACTCCAGTTTGACCTTGGTGGCCGTGTGCGCCTTATCCATTTCTGAGATGGATTGCCTCAGTTCATCTAGCAACACCTGCTGTTGATCTGCTTTTTCTGTAGTCTTCTTGAAAGATTCTGTTATTTGGCTAATTGTTTGTATTAAATCAGATTTTTCATTTTTTGAACTGGTTAGTCTTGCTTCTAGAGATTCAATTTTCTCTTCAAGCGTTTCATTTCGCACAACTTGTTTCCGCAGTCGCTCTTCCATATCGAGGCAGCCTTGCTCGGCAACCAGCTTAGCTTCTTCCATTACGTTGGATTTGATATCTAGCTCCCTGATACGCACCTCCATTAAGGTTTCGTAATGGATATGCGCCTTGTCGTTCAAGCGTAGGGTCATATTGCGGAGCATTTTACCCAGCTCTTGCTCTTTCAGTGACAGTAACTCTTGGAGCTCAGCAGGTAGTTCAAAAGTAGATGTTTTGGGTATAAAGTCTGGATTAGTGTTCTCTTTTGGTTGGTCTGGCATATCGGAAATCTTACCGTCTTTAATAAGGCGCTCAAGGTCAGCCTGAATCGAAGCGATTTTTCCACGCCCAAGAGCTTCTTTAATGAGCCAGCCTGTGGGTTTTCTACCTGTAGCGGATACTTGAATAGCAATGTTTATAATGTCTTCATCTGTATAGGATTTTGGCCTAGCCATATGGTTTACCTTTATTGTAATTATTATGAAGGTTAATTAGTAAAGTAAGTTAGCCAAGTAACTAACTTACTTATTACGGTGCTCGATACCTGTGTTATCAGCGTCCTGGTTCTTTTAGGTGGTTGTCGGGCTCTTGGAGCAAAGCAACCTGACTAGCGATGTTCTCTGCTAGCTTAGGCGGTAGGTCTAGCGTCGAGATCAAGGCTGAAGCCAGATATTCACTTTGCTTTTTCATCATGCCTTTATCTTTGGCATTAATGGCAAGCAGTACTTTCTTAAATATATCAACCAGTTTGGGCACTAGAGCCTGTGCTAACTCTTGAGTGAGGGTAGCCAGCCGCGATGATTCTGCTTTCAGGTCTGATATTTCTATTTGCACGGAGTCTCGTTCAACCTGTAGTTGACTCAACTTAGCTTGCTCTTGCGCAGAATCATTCGTCAATAGGGTCAGTTGTTGTTCAATTTTTCCCTTCTCGTTTAACAAGTTAGCGTGCTTCTGTTCTATCAGCGCAATCTTGTCCTGAAGAAGCTCCAGTTGATGTGAGTGGTAGTTGTAGCTTCGCTCAGATTTCGCAAGGCTTGCCTCTCGGTTCATTTCCTTACGCTGTTCTGATTGTTGCTCCGTCAGTGGGGCAAATACCACGTTTAGCCCTTTGGCATGAAACAGATGTTCATTTGCAAAGTCCTTCACCATTTTTTGAAAAAACATGCCAAAGTCTTGGGATTCTTCGCGGGTGAGATTTCCGTTACTAGGGAAGAACTCCTCGACAGAATAAACTTGGCGGATGTACTCGTTCACCACTTGAATTTGCTTTTTGTGCAAATCGAACTCGCCAGTCTCACTGTTGCGGCCAGAAAGGAAGTAATGCGGGTGACAACCTGTATTTTGTTCTACGCTCCGTTCATCATCGTGTCCAATGATGGCTTCAATAGGGTACTGTGGGAAATAATACGCCAGAAACTTACGCGTAAACTCAATGTACTCTTCCAGAGTCAATATATCTGAGCCAACTTTCCATTGATGGGGAACTTTAAGGATACCTTCTTGCAAATAGACGGCGTTAGTTGGTGCCCGATTTTGAACTTGGTTGTGCGCATTTAAATACGTTTCGAGCATCCTAATGCGCTGACTTTTGCGTTGCATGGTGAGCTTCTCAAACTTCTCGATTCGGGAATACGAGACATGCCCCTGAGTATCTAGTATTTCCTGAAGAAACTCAGCAGCCTCATTGTTGCCCTTTTTCAATTCACTGCTAACCGCCTTTTTCATTTTTAGGCGGTACTGGCGGTGTTGGGTTTGAAGCTTTTTCTGGTTATGAATTCGTGGAGCGGGTGATATACGATAAAGAAGCTCTAGGCGTTCTTCGTTAGACCACTTATCTAACTTCGACAACTTCCCATTGCACCAGACAAGGTTTTTATCTGAAAGCGCATTATTCCACTCCGACTTTTTGCTAGGCTTAGCTTTCGCTTTTGATTTCGCTAAAGTGACAATCATCCTTAACGAATGCTTGAGCGATGCTTCACATTTAATCCGATGAACATATTGGGATGTGTAGTTAAACCTGCGATGAAAATGATGAATGTCTCGACTCATTCTGGCCCCCTTGGAGGCCAGGTGTTTAGAGAGTCAAGAGAAGCTTCTCTTGCCCGCAGCTTGCGTTCATCTTTTGCGAAGCTAAAGTGTGACGCAAGCGTAGCGGGTTGCTGGAGCGTCCCATTTTTTAATTGGACGCCTTTGGCACAGAAAGTGCCATTCATGGCAGTGTTACTGCCATGGCTGACAACGGAACTGCCATTGGTGACACCGCTCTTCATGATGCATTCCCAACCACTTTTACAACAAGCGCAAAAAGTTCGGGCTGATTCTGCAACGCTTTAATCAGAGCCAACTGCTCTCGCGGTATTTTTTGTTCTTTTGAGAACTCGACATCATCTTCAGGTAAGCTCTGACCAAATGTGTTAGCTAGATGCTTTGCGGATGTATTAGCATAATCTGGAGAGTCATCGATGATCCACTCACCATAGTGCTTATCAATCATTGCCGTATCAGCATGTCCCATCTGCATGGCAATCCATTCTTTAGGTATGCCTGCCGTTAGGTTTTGACTAGCAAATGTGTGCCTGAGTTGTCCTGCACCTCGGTGAGCGATTCCCGCATCTTCTAGAAATGGTCGAAAGAACGTTTTGTTGAACTGAGCGGCATGGATGAAGGGGGCATCAGTTTGGCTGTTGTAAAATACAAACCGTACTTCCTCATCTACGTATGTCTTATTATCATCCTGTTTCACAGATACCGTGATAGCAGGTTTGTTGCCTGTGAGCTTGAACTGCTCCTTCAGGATATTAACCGCTAATAGGTTGAGCTCGACAGTGCGCAATGACTCTGGCGTTTTGGGTGTCTTGTAGCTTTTAAGCACTTTCGCTCGACGTACATACAGTTTACGATTTTCAAGATCTACATCATCCCAACCTAGAGCTAAGACTTCGCTAATACGTAAACCCGTCACCGAGTCGAATTCAAAAGCGTTTTTACCACTTTTACACTTTGCAGGAGTGTTATGTAGCTTTTTTAGTTCTGCTTTATTAAAGGGGTTTGGCTTGCTTTTACCTGTCTTGAGGTTCTTGACGCCAACCATTGGATTTCGTTCAATGACACCGTCAAGTTCAGCGCGTTTAAATACGCCACGCAGAATAGAAAGAAACCCATTGATGGTTTTGTTGGCGTAATGCTCATGCAGTTCATCGATAAAATCGAGGATATTGCTATGACAAACATCTTCGATCAACGTATCTCCGTAGAAATGTTGTACCGCATTAGCCTTGCTTTCTTCTGAGGTAAATGTTGATTCAGCGACCGTGTAACGGCGGCCTTTCATGTAGTTAATTGTGTATTGTTTTACTGTTTTTTGATTCCTGTTTTCCATTACTCATACTTAGGCAGCTTCGGCTGCTCTTCTATTTGAGTGCAGGATATATCGAGAAAAAGTGAATGTAAAATACACTATTGTTAATAATTTCAGTTATTTAGAGAGTAATATCTGTTAATCAATACTTTATGAGTATGAAAAATCATTCAAAAAATTTTAGGTGGATTATGGCTCTACGTTTTACTCAGTAAGTAACTTTTGTCCCATTGTTTGCTATCCCAAGATTTAGGATACTCTTCTTTTGCCATCAATTGACCTACTTTTACTAATAGCGGACTATGTACTTAGTTTGGTATGGAGTGTTATAACTCTCAGGAGAAATTTACAACAGTGAAGAAATATGACGGCTATATTTGGTTGAGTTCTGGTTTTTCTGCGGCATCTTTCGCCTACTTTATGGCTATTTTGAGCGGAAATGTTGATGTTTCCAATTCGTTTCTTCTTGAATTATCAACGTTTTCCTTTGCCGTTAGCCTAAGTTTAAATAGTGTAGTTGCTTTTATCGCATTCAATAACAAACTAACAGGTAAAGGTACTGCGTTAGATTCTGAATATGTCGGCGTTCAACGGTTTCATACGTGGAGCCTTCTATCTTTTATCGTTGCAGTCTTAGCTTTAGTTGCAAGCTTTTCACTTTTGGCGGCTCTAGCTATGTTTGCGGCAGCATTTTATGTTGCCTACCAATACTCACTTGAAGAAGCTGGTATCCGTAAAAATTTATAAGACAAGAGGTAATATGCAGATAAATTTGGAATATATGTCAAAGTTGTGTTCTGTTTTTCTTGAATCCGACACTGCAATTGTGGGGCTAAAAGAGTTTGATTTGGCTGGTATAGAAGTTGGTTCACCAATGCTGGATGATAGTTTTTTGTTTCATATTCAACTCATGCTAGACAGTTGCCTGATAAGTGACGTCAACGGAGACAATTTAGGTTTAGCCACAATTGGTATCTTGCTCAATGGTGACGGCAGTTATCGTTTACAAAACAAGAAGTTCCGCCTTACTCAAAAAGGTCATGACTTTTCTAAATCGTTAACTAATAAAGAGATACTTAATAAACTAGCGACGGAGCTTAAGGATGCACCGTTCAAGTCAATTTTTGACGGTGGGCAGAAACTATTAGAGCACTACGCAAAGAAAAAATTAGATCAGTTGCTAGCAGCGGAATAGCTGTATAACAAAAGATAATTATGTAAATAGATTAGTTTTTTGCGCACTCTTTATCTGTAAGATATCAAGTTACTTTTCTAATCTGACACAAGTTATTTAGAGTTATACACCTAAGCAATTTCTGTCCAAAAGCTTCTCGGATTGAATTTTTACCTGTGGCACTTTATAACTCGAAAGTGCCCCAAAGCTTCTTAGAGTAGAAGGTCACGACATGCTTATCAACGAGTGTATCCCCTACCAAATATTATCCGAACTAGTTGATAAATCAGAATTCCCGTTATTTGGTTACATTTTGCAGTCTAATTACCCTTAACTCCACTTAACTTATTGACTTTTAATTGAGTCAATATGCAAAGAGCGGCATAATGGAGAGACAAAAGACGAGAATTTGTCGGCTAATTAGAGTTATATGCTTCCGTCAGTAGAAGGAATAGAGCTTATGTCACTTTATGAGAAACGAAATAGCAATGCGCAGCAAGAAGACGCAATGTTAGTTGCTTCGGATTCTTGGTTTACAGTCAAATTTGCCCAAGAAGCAGCAAAGTCTTGGAAGCGTATTATCATACTCTTCGTTGTTGCCATCCTATGTTTGTTTGCACCAGCATTGGGCCTTATTGTATCTGCTATCAATGCTTTATTTTCGTAAATACAAAGGTAGGTAAGAGCCACTTAAAGAAGTCGTATTTTCATATTCAAGTACGCATATATCAAGCAATTTAAGAGGGATTCCCAACGCTCGGCATTTTTGCTTCTACTTCAATTTTAGTGGCTAGGGTACAATGCTTTAGGTTGGGTGGTAGCGTTGCTCACCCCTTAGTTGGGCTACTTATTTTTATACAAGGAGGTTAATTTGAGTATGAGAGCTATTATTGTCAGTGTTTTGGCCATTATCTTAGCTGGATGTGCAGCTAAAGGCCCCAGCGCGGAGCTTCAGATGAGTAATGAGTGCTATCAAAGTACAGTTGACGAAAGAGTAGCTAGATTTAATGATGATTATACTACTGAAGATCTGAAAGACTTAACTTTTGCTTTAAAACAGCATTATTTAAAAGTGTCCCATGCCATGCTTCTTAAGCAGAGAGCAAATGATATCTCTGACCCGCTTGGCGGCATCCCCGCATCCTTTGAGTTAGAAGCAGCTCAAGAAAGTGTTGTTACTAGCCTTAAGCCAATCTACATGATTCTAAACCGAAATTCAGTCCCCCAATTTGTTTCTACGCAAGTACAGCAGCAAATGAAAGACGGTTTAGCTATTTGCTATGGTGAATCATAAGCTTTAAGCTTTGAATATAAGAACTTATTTAAGTTCATGATTAGGTGGATTGCTCGTGCTGTCTCACGAGGGTAGTTTGCTAAACCTAGGTGATTGGAATCAAAATTTGTGATTATTGAAAACCCAATGATTGACTTTTATATCGTTATGGTTCAATTTGTGTATAACAACTTCGTTAAATCGACTTTTTTGTCGCAGAAATTAGCTGTTTAAAATCAGTTAGTTATGAGTTGAGATATAGCGTTCAAATCCCTATCTCTCCGCCACATTCGAAAAGCCGCTGATTCGTCAGCGGCTTTTTTTGTTTTTGCGATATAAAGAAGACTAAGCCAGCGCTTTGATAATCGCTTCTAACTTATCCAGACCTTCATTCAACACATCCAGTTCAATGGTCAATGGTGGTAACAATCGAATGACATTGCCTTTCACTCCGCAAGAGAGAAGGATCACGCCATGTTGTTGCGCGTTGTCAATAATCGACTTCGTGAACTGTTGCAACGGTTGACCCGATGAAGGATCCGAAAACTCAATTGCCATCATCGCACCATGTGCGCGAACTTCACTGATTTGAGGAACCAGCGTTTGTAACTTTGTTAATCGCGCATGCACAACTTCACCAATGTTTAGTGCTTTCTCGCATAAATTTTCTTCTGCAATGATCTTTAAGACTTCAAGCCCTGCGACACATCCCATCGGAGAACCTGCATAAGTCCCACCAAGGCCTCCCGCAGGTGCTGCATTCATGACATCGGCTTTTCCGACCACGGCCGACAGCGGGAAGCCACCAGCAATCCCCTTCGCCATGGTCATCAGATCCGGCTCAATATCCAAATACTCCGTCGCAAACATTTTCCCAGTACGAGCAAAGCCTGATTGAATTTCATCCGCAATCAGCATGATGCCATACTTGTCGCAAAGCGCGCGTAAGCCCTGCGCAAATGCCTTAGGCGCTTGATAAAATCCACCTTCCCCTTGAATTGGCTCGAAAATGATTGCCGCAACGCGCGTGGCTTCAATGTCACATGCAAAGAGGTCTTCAAGCGCTTGCAAACTCTGCTCAACCGAAATGCCATGCAGTTCATTGGGATATGGTGCATGAAAAATCTCACCGGGAAATGGGCCAAAGCTGGCTTTGTAGGGCGCAATTTTCCCCGTTAGTGCAATGGTTAAATTCGTCCGGCCATGAAATCCACCTTTGAACGCAATCACACCACTACGCCCGGTATAAGCCCGCGCAACTTTCACCGCATTCTCTACCGCTTCAGCACCGGTTGTAAGAAAGACGGCCTTTTTCTCTGAAGGACCGGGCGCAATTTGAGTCAGTTTTTCTGCCAGCGCCACAAATGACTCATATGGCGTGACTAACGCACAGGTATGCGAAAAATTGTCGAGTTGCGCTTTGACGGCTTCAACAATCCGTTTATTGGAATGTCCGGTGTTATTGACGGCAATACCCGATGCAAAATCGATGTATTTATTTCCTTCCACATCCCATATTAAAGCATTTTCTGCCTTGGCAACATAAATGGGATATAAGGCGCCCATCCCATTTGAAAATACTTGGTTTCTTCTTTGATGCAATTGCTGATTATTCATGATTCATTCCTTTCACGTGAGAGTACCCTCCACTAAATCCATTTTATTTAGCAGATATACATTAATTTCTATTTATCTTTTATCGTTCAATCATGGTTGCCGCATGATGCTTTAATACGAACACAGAGCAGCCTGAGTGACGTACAATTTTTGCAGCCGTCGAACCATTAATATATGAACTGAGCTTTGGCGATTTTGAGACCATAACGATGGCATCGACACTGGATTTTTTCGCTTGTCTCAATATTTCATCCGCGACGACACCATTGCGAATCATTGCTGATCCCCGATTGGGCCTTGGAACACAGTACTTGAGTATTTCTTTTAAGCTATCGAATGCATGCTGATGTTGTTTAGAAAAAACGCTGTCTGACACCGTTGGTGCCAAACTGTGATGCGTTTTAGCATCATCGACATAGATGATGTCGATCACGCCACTAGGTTCGATGAGCGCAAGAGCCACCTCCACCTCCTGCTTCACCATATCAGTGAAGGAAAGATCAATGGGAATTAATACACGTTTAAATATCATATTAATTCTCTCCCATAACCATATTGGGTAGCCACATAACAACTTCAGGAAATACCATACAGAAAACTAACACGCACAGTTTTAATGCAATAAATGGCAAAATAGAACGATAGATATCCATCATGCTCACATCCGGAGGAGCAATCCCCTTAAGGTAAAACAGTGCAAAACCATAAGGCGGTGTTTGAACAGCGATTTCAATATTTAATATCATTAAAATACCGAACCAAATTGGATCATACCCTAGCGACACGACAATTGGCGTAAACAGCGGCGCGCACATTAAAACGATGATTAATTCATCAATAATAAAGCCAAGCAACAACATAATCACTTGCATGAGAATAATGACGCCCAGTGGTGGTAAACCAAGATCTTCCGTGAGTTCGGAAACCATGGTTTGCACTCCACTCAACATGTGGAAATTGCTAAATAAAGATGCACCTAAAATGATCCACATCGACACACTCACGAGCATCGCTGTTTCAAAACCAGACGATTTAAACATTTCAAACCGAAAACGCTTAAATACGAACGCCAATAAGATAGCGCCAACGACACCAATAGCGCCCGACTCCGTCGGCGTTGCAATACCCGCAATAATACTCCCCAGTACCGCCACTATTAAAAGTAGAGAAAACAATCCATCACGGGCCGTAATCAATTTTTCTTTTCCGGACATTGTACTTTCATGCCCAGTATGAAGCGGGGCTTTTTGGGGATTGATCTTACAGCTGATAATGACATACGCCATCAATAGCAAAATGGAAATTAGGGCAGGAACGATCGCAGCTAAGAACATACGCCCAACGGAATTCTGTGTTGTGGCGGCATACATCACCATTGGAATACTTGGTGGAATCAAGATGCCAAGCCCCCCACCAGCCATAATGACACCCAGCGCTAAACGTTTGTCATAGCCCCGCTCCAACATCGGTTTGAGCGCAATACTGCCTGACGTCATGATTCCAGCACCAATGATGCCAACCATGGCGCCGATCATGGAGCACACCCCGATCACGCTCACCGCCAGTGAACCACGAATGCGGCCAATCACC
Organism: Vibrio sp. CJQ_6; assembly: GCF_043106745.1. NCBI lineage: Bacteria > Pseudomonadati > Pseudomonadota > Gammaproteobacteria > Vibrionales > Vibrionaceae > Vibrio > Vibrio sp. CJQ_6. The sequence continues at coordinate 12,414 of NZ_JBICMV010000013.1, forward strand.
ATCTGGCTGGCATTGAACATTGCATCGCCAATCCCTGAACGCGTTAACAGCTGTCCCATATAAATGTAGAGCGGGATCGCCAGCAGAACAAAACTGAAAAAGTTACTCTCGATTGTCGTGGGAACTAAGTTAAATATGCCTTCCCCCCACGTCATATACCCCATTCCCATGGCGATGCCGCCTAACGCGAGCCCCACAGGCGCCCCGAGCAGAAAGAAGGTCATGACACATCCAATGAGTAACAAAGTTAAGACTTCAATGCTCATGCGTCCTCCACTTCAACGAAAGTTTCACAATTCTGGCGCGCATTGGACTCGTGTTCGAGTAGTGATTTGCCCTTCACTAAGTAATATAAATCTTGGACTATATCGCTGGACAATTGCGCGATAAAACAGCTGCAAGCGACGACGAGCATGACCCAGAAATGTGCCATGGAAGGGGCCCATTCCGATTGGCGACGATAATTAAACTCTATCGCCTCATCCAATTTACCGATGGCCATACTCAACACAACCCAAAGAAAAAAGATCGCTAACGAATACGACACAAGATTAAACAACGAACGAACACGCACAGAGACCTGTAGATACAACACATCCACATTGATATGTGCTTTGTTTTGTTGAGCCAGAGCGCCACCTAAAGCCGCAATATACCCAAACAAGAAAAGGGAAACGTCATACGCCCAAACGGTTGGCTTTCCCAAGGCGTACCTCGCGAAAACTTCAAAGGCAACAGTTGCAGCAAGAATTGGCATCAGAAAAGACGCTGAAAGGCCTATCCAATGCACTATTTTGTTTACACCTTGGCAATAACTGGCAAGTAAAGCACTCAGCATAAGTTCCATCTCTATTAGAGTTACAAGAAAGAGGGGGCGATGCCCCTTCTCTGATTGATGATCGAGCGCGATAGGTTGCTGTCGATCATCAGATTCACTGGCTCATTGAGAATTTTGAACAATCTTCACCAAGCGTTGGCTGTAAGGATCGGACTCTGCGTATTCTGCCCAAAGCGTTGAAGCCGCTTTTTTCCATGCCGCAACATCCTGTTCGCTGGGTTCTGGGCTCCATAACATGCCTTTGGCTTCCATGTCTGCAATGGCTTGTGATTCCCACAGACGTGACTTCGTCATCTGTTCACGAGCATGGACTGCACTCGCAGCACGCACGATTGCTTTCAAGTCATCGCTGAGTTTATTCCACGCATTCTTATTGACGACGATAGGCAGGGTTTGTGCACCCGCGATAGGCAGGCGATACATGTATTTGGCCACTTCGACATGGTTTCCATCACGGTGGTCGATAATATTGCTACCAATCGAACCATCGATCACCCCAGTCGCCAAACTGGTATAAATTTCACTGTACGATAGCGAAGCGGGAGATGCCCCGAGTTGACGTAAAAACTTGCCGTAGGCTCCCGGTGCACGAATTTTCATGCCTTTGAAGTCTTCAAGTGAGTTAATCGGCGCTTTGGTCAGCACATAGACGGGGAGTTGAATATAAGGTTCGAGCCAAACAAGATTTTGCTTGTCATAGGCTTCTTTGAGCACGTCTCCCCAGCCTCTTTCGTGGAACAGAGCACTTAATTCACCCACATCATCGGTCATTCCAGGTAAACCGACTTCAACCACACCGGCGGGAAACTCTCCGGCATGCATCGGTTGAAAAGGCGCCCCCATCGTCATCAATCCGGATTTAACCGAACCCAATACGCCTGTTTGTCCAACACCTTCACCGGCATACATCACTTGAACAGAAATCCGTCCGTTTGACATCGCTTCAATGTTGTCAGCGAAGCCTTTGTATACTTCACCATATGCGGTTCCACGCGGATATAAATTAACAAAGCGCCAATTATGCTCTGCTGCGTATGCGTGAGAAACAGTAAAAAAAGTACTCGATATCGCAAGCGCGCCAACTGCGATGTTTTTCATCAAGCTTCGCTGTTTTAACTTATTTAAGGTTTTAAACATGAACTTTCTCCTTTCGTTATTCTGTTTGCTCCGGCTAAGCCAGTAACAACAAGCGATGACCGATTCGTCCTTAGTTGTCATTGCATTAACAACAATCACATTTCGTTTACATGTTTTAAATTCAAACTTTTCTACTTAAAGGTTTATTGGCATCAAACTAAGTGGGGAGCCATTATGTGACTCCCCTCGTGGCCTGTGTTAGGCACAAAAAAAGCAGCACTCCGGTGCTGCTTTAAGAAAGCATGAATATCAAAAACGGCACGACACCGATTTAAATTCCATGGCATAAATATTTGATTTCCAAGTAGTCGTCGATGCCATATTTGGAGCCTTCTCGACCACTTCCCGATTCTTTCACACCGCCAAACGGCGCAACTTCTGTGGAAATAATGCCTTCATTGATCCCCAAAATGCCATACTCAAGCGCCTCACTCATCCGCCATACTTTTGCATGATCTTGGGTATAAAAATAAGCGGCCAAGCCATAGGGCGTATCATTTGCACGGCGAATGACGTCCTCTTCATCACGAAAGCGAAACACGGTCGCTATCGGGCCAAACAGTTCTTCATGAGCAATTGCCATGTTCTCTGTGACATCCGCCAAGATGGTCGGTTTGTAAAACTGACGGCCGTATTCGGAACATTCCCCCCCAAGCACCAATGTCGCCCCTTGTTCAATGGCAGTCGTGACTAACGCTGAAACTTTATCCATTGCCTTTTGGTTAATCAGCGGGCCAATATCTGTGCCGTCATGAAGTCCATCGCCAATCGATAATGCTTGAACTGCACGCGTGAATTTGTCCATAAACTCATCGTAGACCTTTTCATGAATGTAGAAACGGTTAGTACACACGCACGTTTGGCCTGCATTGCGATATTTTGAGATCACCGCGCCCAACACAGCTTTATCGATGTCCGCATCATCAAAAACGATAAAAGGCGCATTTCCCCCCAGCTCTAAAGAGACTTTTTTCACCGTATCGGCCGCCTGTCGCAAAATGAGTTTTCCAACGGCTGTCGAGCCGGTAAATGAGACTTTTCGCACCAATGGATGGCTGCACAATACATTGCCGACAACCGAGGGACGTGCCGTTGTCACAACATTAATCACGCCGTTGGGAATACCAGCCAGCTCTGCAAGTTTCGCCATGGCCAAGGCGCACAGCGGCGTGTCTTCACCGGGTTTTATCACCACCGTACAGCCCGCTGCCAATGCTGGGCCCACCTTGCGCGTAATCATCGCCACCGGGAAGTTCCAAGGCGTGATGGCCGTGACCACGCCGATGGGTTGCTTCATCGTCATGTATCGGTTGTGAGGGTTCGCCGCCGGAATCACATCGCCGTAGACTCGTTTTGCCTCCTCGGCAAACCACTCGATAAACGAAGCGCCGTAAAGCACTTCACCATACGCTTCTTTGTAGGGTTTACCTTGCTCCGTGGTCAATAGCTTGGCAAGTTGGTCGGCATGTTCAACGATTAAGTCGAACCATTTTTTCATCAGCCCAGCGCGATACTTCGCCGTTGTCGAGCGCCAATCTTGAAACGCATTATATGCGGCCATCACCGCCGCTTCGGACTCTTTCTCTCCCATATCCGGAACCGATGTGATCACCTGCCCTGTGGAAGGGTTTATCACGTCAACGTATTTCCCATCGATCGCTTCAATCCATTCGCCATTGATCAAGCCACGAGATAAAACCAAATCTGCCATGATTTTTATTCCTAAAAGTTATAAACATTAACGGTGTCAAAGATAAAAAGAACACATCGCGTACAATAACTACGAGATACAAAAATCATAACAAGCTCTTGAGGCATATAAATATACCTCTATAAACGTAAGGTTTTACGAGTATAAAACAATGATGAAAAACGCAGCACCTATCGGTGATTATGAAATAAAACAATTAAAGATTTTTAAAGTGGTTGCCGATTGTGGTGGTTTTTCCGCAGCAGAGACTGAACTCAATATCAGCCGATCTACAATCAGTATCCATATTTCTAATTTAGAATCGCGTCTAAACCTTACGTTATGTCGCCGTGGGCGATCAGGCTTTGCGCTGACAGAAGAAGGTGCTGTGGTGTACGAGGCGACCGTCAAGCTCTTGGGCGAACTTGAACGATTTAGAAATATTATCAGCCACTTGGATGTACAACTTTCGGGAAGTCTCACCGTTCTTTTCAGTGATAATATCAGTTTGGATGCGCGGGCAAATATGCCAGAAGTCATTCGTCAATTCACAAAGGTCGCTCGCGAGGTCTATTTAAATGCTGACGTAGCTAAAATGACCGAAATAGAACGTAAAGTTCTGCAAGAAGAAGCAGATATTGGTTTTATCCCCTTTCACCGTGAACTGGAAGGCTTAGAATATGAGCACATTTATACGGATATTTGCTATCTCTATGCAAGCAGCGACAATCCTCTCGCCCAAATGCCCCAAAAGGAATTGAATGATGACATCATCAACGCCTTCCCAGTTGTTTATGCCGGTATCAAAAGCCAAGAGTTACTCAATGCACAACTTCCGAAAATGAATTTAAAAGCAACCGCCTACAATTATGAATCTCGTTTAGCGCTGATTTTGTCCTCTAAATTCATTGGTTATCTACCTGAGAACTACGCGCAATCCTATGTCGACTCCGGCCAACTGATTGCGATCACACCAGCCACGCAATATTACCACCTGGAAATCATGGCCATTACCAAGAAAACAAACTCAACCAATAAAATTCGATCGTTATTTATTAAAACAATGCGAGATTTTTATCTTAATAAAAACACACTGGGTGTCATGAATAGTACGAAAATATCGTCATCGATATAAAAAATAAACACAAAAATAGAACGGTTTGTCGGGCGTTGCTTATGACGTGATGGATGAAATTTACTCCCCCTTTCGTCTTAAGTCGTACGCCCCAGTTGAGCATGATGTTTTCACCTTAATTGCTGCTTGTACGTGACGACTCACCCAAATAATACGCCCCCCCTCTCAGCCATTCCGACACAACAACCCCGCCCCTACGACTATCGGCTATTACTCCACGTCGAATGAACATGCTATAACCGATCACGCGTTAACAAATTGTTATTTTCAGGCAGGTATTGTTTGGAAATCAATACTGTGGAATGGAATACCCTTTGGGTGAAAAGGAGTTTAAATGTCGATCTACGAGAATGGTCTTGCTCAATGTGAAGTGAATCATATTGCCCTCACGCCATTGAGTTTTTTGGAACGAACCGCCGCTATCTACCCGAATTATCCTGCCGTGATTCATGGCACGATTCGCCGCACATGGGCCGAAACGTATCAACGCTGCCGCCAACTCGCATCCGCGCTTGCAGGCCGTGGGGTGGGCAAAGGCGACACCGTTTCGGTCATGCTGCCCAATATTCCCGCCATGTTGGAAGCCCACTTTGGAGTGCCGATGATCGGCGCTGTCTTGAACACGTTGAACATTCGGTTAGATGCAGAAACCATCGCGTTCATGTTGAACCACTGTGAAGCCAAAGTGCTCATCTGTGACCGTGAATTCCATGATGTGATCGCACATGCATTGGCGCTCATGGATACCCCGCCGTTGGTGATTGATGTGGACGATCCAGAATATGGTGAAGGGCAACCCACCAGCGAGTTAGATTACGAGGCCTTTCTTGCCGAAGGCGACCCTGCATATGAATGGCAGTGGCCCGAGGACGAATGGCAAGCCATTTCGCTCAACTACACATCGGGAACCACCGGCAATCCGAAAGGTGTGGTTTACCACCATCGCGGTGCTTACTTAAACTCACTCGGAAACCAGATGACGTGGTCCATGGGCAATCATCCGGTCTATCTTTGGACGCTGCCCATGTTCCATTGTAATGGGTGGTGTTATCCCTGGACAGTCACTGCCTTGGCAGGAGTACATGTCTTTCTTCGCCGAGTGGACCCACAGAAAATTCTCACGCTCATCCGCGAACATCAAGTCAGCCACTTATGCGGCGCGCCCATCGTGCTCAATGGGTTGATCAACATGCCAGAAGATGCCAAAGCTGCAATCGACCATCCCGTCAATGCCATGGTTGCCGGCGCCGCACCACCAGCAAAAGTCATTGGTGACATCGAAAAAATGGGCATCAAGGTCACGCATGTTTATGGCTTAACGGAAGTGTATGGCCCAGTGACGGTTTGCGCATGGCATGAAGCGTGGGACAGCCTCAACCTTGAAGAGCGAGCCACGCTGAAATCGCGTCAAGGTGTACGCTACCCCACACTTGAAGGAGTGATGGTTGCCGATATTCAAACCTTTCAACCGGTCACAAAAGATGGCAAAACCATCGGCGAAATCTTCATGCGTGGCAACACCGTGATGAAAGGCTACCTCAAAAACCCCGATGCAACCGCCGAAGCCTTTGACGGGGGTTGGTTCCACACTGGTGACTTAGGCGTCTGCCACCCCAACGGCTACATCGAGATCAAAGATCGCTTGAAAGACATCATCATCTCGGGCGGTGAGAACATTTCCACCATCGAACTGGAAGATGTGCTTTATAAACACCCCGCCATTCTTGAAGTCTCCGTGGTCGCGAAACCCGATGCACGCTGGGGTGAATCGCCCTGTGCTTTTATCACGTTAAAGGAAACCGAATACGCAACAGAACAAGAGATCATCGATTACTGCCACGAACATTTAGCAGGGTTCAAAGTACCGAAGACGATTGTCTTTGCCAACCTCCCCAAAACGTCGACCGGGAAAGTCCAGAAGTACGTCCTTCGCGACTGGGCAAAAGCCATCTAACGCCAAACGCAATGCGGGAAGCCTTGCTTCCCGCGAATCAGAACAATAAGCCGTCACAAAACATCCGCCTCGAAATAAATTCCCGCCAAATATCGCTTTCCCTTCTCAAATAACCCAGATTAATAAGACGGGTAAAACCGAAGCAAAATGTGTCTAATACTTTGCTTTGAAGAGCGCTCTGCGGTAAAAAGCGGAGTATCCTTAGGATTAATGCGTTACGATTCATTTCTATGAGTAATCAACCGAATGCACGTCAGCTGATTTCATGTGAAGAGTGTGGCCTTGTGGTTCGCATCCCTGACATTGAACCAGGGCAAAAAGCGCAATGCCCGCGCTGTGCTCATGCGCTGACAAAAGTGAACGCCAAACCTTACCAAAGTGTCATTGCTGTCTCTTCGGCGTGCTTGATCATGCTGGTACTGAGCATATCCTTCCCATTTATGTCGTTCAGTGTCAAAGGATTGTCTCAAGAGATCACCTTACTGCACGCTGCAAAAATGTTGGCCGAATTTCAAAATGTGTTGTTGGGTAGCCTGCTACTAGCCACGGTGATCATCCTGCCGGCGATTTACGTCGGTTTGATTCTATTTCTCCACCTTGAAGCGCTGAAAACGCGCAACCATGTGCCATCGAAAAAGCAGCAGCGAATGGCGAAGATCCTGTGTCGAATTCTGTTTCGCGTCCAACCCTGGCTGATGGTGGATGTGTTCTTGATTGGCGTATTGGTGAGCCTCATCAAAATAGCGTCCCTTGCAGATATTGGTATGGGAAGTTCATTCTGGGCGTTTTGTGTTTACACGCTGTTGGTGGTGAAGTGTATCGCCATGGTGGACAAAAGTTGGTTGTGGGGCCACTTTATTCCCGTCGTCGAATTACCGGATGTCAAGGAAGGCGACACGCACCACAGCCACAACCATATCGGTTGCCATACGTGTCATCAAATCAACCACATTGACGACAAACGTTGTGTGCGTTGCCAAAGTCCACTCCACAAATACAACCCAACCGACAACTTACAAAAAGCATGGGCGTTGCTGTTTGCATCCGTCATTTTCTATATTCCTGCCAACCTCTATCCAATGATGTATACCGTCAGTTTGGGGCACGCCGAAGGGTCAACCATCATCGAAGGGGTTATCTTACTTTGGCATTTGGGCTCGTATCCCATCGCCATGGTCATTTTCTTTGCCAGTGTGTTTATTCCGATGGCTAAAATGCTGACCCTCGCGTGGCTCTATTTTCAAGCACAAAAAGCACAATACCTGCCGCCGGAAGAAAGCATCACTCGCTTGAAAATATACCGTTTAACCGAGTTTATCGGCCGCTGGTCGATGATCGATATTTTTGTTGTCGCCATTTTGGTTGCCTTGGTGCAATTGCAAAATCTAATGGCGATTTATCCGGGGCCCGCTGCGTTATCGTTTGCTGCAGTGGTCATACTCACCATGCTTTCGGCCATGATTTTTGATTCGCGTTTATTGTGGCAACAGCCACAAAGTGATGTCCCAGAAGCGATGCCTGAACACCTACAAGAGAAAGCCAATTATGAGTGATGAGAACAAAACAACCGCTCAAATAAAACAACAACGGCAGATATCTGCTGTCTGGATCATTCCTATCCTGGCATTGGTCATGGGGGCTTGGATGCTGTTTCAGTACATCAGCAGCACTGGCCCGCAAATCACGCTGCAATTGCCAACAGCCGATGGGATTGAAGCGGGGAAAACCGAGATTCGCGCGTTGAACGTGAAAGTTGGGGTGATCACCCAAGTGACGCTCAGCGAGAATTACGACCACATCATCGCCAAAGCACAAATGAATAAAGATGCCGAGCGAATGCTGAGGGAAGATTCCATGTTTTGGGTCGTGAAACCTCGCATCGGCCGCGATGGCGTTTCGGGCTTGGAAACCTTGCTGTCGGGCGCGTACATTCAGTTGCAACCGGGTAAGTCGGCAGAAGAAAAAGAACACTTCACGGTGTTGGATGTCCCGCCTGTCGCTGCGCCGGATGCGGAAGGTCGCCGTATTGTCTTGACGCACCGAGAAGCAGGCAAACTCGGCGTGGGTGATCCCGTTATATTTAAAGGCTTTACAGTTGGTCGCGTCGAGAAAACCAGTTTTGATGTGGAAACCCGTCAGGCGTTGTATCAACTGTTTATCTTTAAACCTTACGACAGTTTAATCCGCACCCGCTCGAAGTTTTGGCTCAGCTCCGGCGTTGATCTCCAACTCAATACGGAAGGCTTTGAACTCAAATTAGGCTCACTGGAAAGCCTGCTCACCGGCGGCGTCACATTTGATTCCGTACCGGGCATGGATTCTGGCGATCCGCTCACCGAAGATATGACCAACTTCCGCCTCTACGATGATGTGAAGCAGTTACGTGAAGGAATTTATGATGAATACATCGACTTTGTGATGCTGTTTGATGAATCCATTCGCGGCCTAAAAGCGAAAGCGCCAGTTGAATACCGCGGCTTGCGGATCGGTACAGTGATGAAAGTGCCCCTGCGCTTGCCGACTCAAGAAGAGAGTTTTTCGGTCAAACGCATTCCGGTCTTGGTGCGCATCGAGTTGGGCCGCTTGTTCGATCACTTCCACACCGATTCAATGGATGAGTACAACGAAAAACTCAAACTGGAGTTTGCGCGAGGCCTGCGGGGCACATTGAAAACCGGCAGTTTGATTACCGGCGCGCTGTATATCGACACCGATTTCTATCCCGATGCCGCAAAATACGAGCCGAGTGAGTTTTTGGGATTGTCCGTCTTCCCGACCATGCGGGGCGGATTTGCGCAGGTTCAAAAACAAGTGAACGACTTCCTATACAAGATCAACAAGTTGCCAATGGAAGATACACTTGAGTCCCTCAACCAAACCCTAAAAACCTCTGAACGCACCTTGGCGTCGGCGGAACGAATGGCTAACAGTATCAATAAACTGCTGAACCAAAACGAAACGCAGCAGATCCCAGCGGACATTCGCCAAAGCCTGCAACAACTGCAAAAAACGTTGGACGGCTACGGCCCGAACTCCACCATGTATAGCGACATGGAATCGACATTAAAAGAGCTAGAAAAAGTGATGACTGAATTTAAACCGGTGCTAAAACAATTGAACGACAAACCAAACGCCTTGGTGTTCGGGGTGGATGACGTCAACGATCCGGTTCCCGTGGGAGGGAAGAAATAATGAGACGAATCATGTTCTTAGCAGCTGCGTTGTTGGCAGGCTGTAGCAGTGCACCGGAGACCACCAGCGCGCTCTATCTTTTACCGCAACCGGAATCGCAAACGCAAACGGCTGAAGCGCTCACCGAACGTCCACTACTGGTGGTGCGCCCCGTCGAATTGGCCAGCTACCTCAATAATCGTGGCATTGTATATCGCACGTCACAATCCCAAGTGATTCAGGCCAAGCACAATCAATGGGCGCAAAATCTGTCTGAACAAATTACTCAACGGGTCATTGCCGACTTGCGTCAAAAACAAACTCATTATTGGCCAGTCACGGTTCATAACCTGCTCGACCAAAATAGTGACGACAAACTGCAACTGAGTTTGAACAAGTTTAATGGCAACTATCAAGGCAATACAGAAGTGGAAGGCGAATGGATGTTGATTGAAGCCAATGGCAAAGTGAAGCGCCGCGCTTCGGTGAAAATCTCCGTGCCGCTGCAAAACGAAGGCTACGATGCGCTGGTTGAAGCGTTAGCCGCAAGCCTCGATGACCTCACCGATGCCATCGCGCAGCAGTTATAATATCGCCACATCACCATGATCAATCAGGGGAGCGCCATGCTCCCCTTTTGTTTGTCACCCTTTCTGTCGTAACGGATTGTCGAAACAGTTTGTCGAAACGATCTGCCATCAAAGTTTGCCGTCACATTCAATCCCCCGCTGTGGGAGCTTCATAAAGCATTCACGTCACACTGTCACGTGTATCCACTCTCGACACATGCATTTTCGCGGCGCATGCATTGATGACAAGGCTGATTAGAAAAACGGATGAAGCGGCATGGACGCATACCGATTCTATTCAACCGGTTGACTGGTGATGACCGTGCAATCGAGTTGATGAAAATGGTCACTGATGGTGTGGCTATTGGGAGAACACACCAAGTAATCAAGGCGTTCAGATGGCAAGAACGGGTACGGCGCTAACGCTTCCGCTTTATCTTCCGTGCACAGTGCCACCATTGCGCCACCTTTCGAGGTGACATGGCGTTTAAACTCGGCATCTTGATAATGAATGGCACTAAATCCGGTTTCCGACGACCAACCACATATGCCCATGAAACAGAGGTCAAAGCGAAACTTTTGTAGAGCTTCAACTGCCGTAATGTCCACGGCACCGCCGACGCTGTCATCCAGCTCTCCCCCAAGCAAGATGGTGCGAATCGATTGCCGCGCCAGTAATCGCATGGCGATCGCCGGGCTATTGGTCACCACCGTTAAGCCCATGGTATTGGGCAGCAGACTGGCGAGCAGCATGTGGGTGCTACTCGCATCGAGGAAAATCACGTGATTGGCTTTGATGATGGATAATGCAGCAAGTGCTAACGCCTGCTTTTCGCTATGGCGATTTTCCAACCGCTGCTCTTGCGTCCCCGTTGCGGGCACAAGCGAAAGCGCCCCACCGTGAATGCGCTTGCACAATCCTTCATTGGCCAGAAAACGCAAATCCCGACGAATCGTGGCTTCGGTTGAGCCCAATTGCGCGGCCAAGTCGGTTGCCATCACTTTATGATGCGCGTTCAGTAAATTGAGAATGAGCTGATGACGTTCTTCTGGTGAAAATTTTTCCATAATTGTTATCGAGTCGACCGCGAGTTGACCCAGTATAAACGAACATGGTGGATGTTCATATCTGTTCACTTATGAACAATCTCTTTTGCGTCTCTCAAGCGATTCCTATAGCGGACGTGTTTTCGTTCTGCTTTCGTCCGTTCGATGAACGCTAGCCGCTCGCGTTTTTGTATGTCGTTCCTTGCTCAACAGCGCCAATCGCCGCATCAAAAAAAACAACACATATGGACATGAAAATGTTTATCTATGTTCATTTGTCGTTTTTTCTGTATACTCAATCACGCTTTATTTCGCGTGACGCGTTCATCATGTCACCCGTCCGTTTTATGGTTAAGTAAGGGCATCGAGCATGACTGAGTATGAAAAAATGCTTTCCGGAGCGCTGTACAATCCGGCCGATCAACAGTTGAGCCAACTGCGCGAGCAGGCACGCAATTGGCTTCATCAATTCAACCACGCCTCCGCTGAGGACGCCGAAACTCGAGCGAACATCTTGCACCACTTACTGGGGCATGTGGGGAGCAATATCTCGATCCATCCAAATTTCTATTGTGACTATGGCTGCAATATCTCGGTAGGCGATCACTTCTTTGCAAACTATGACTGTGTGATTCTAGATTGCGCCGAAGTCCATTTTGGTGACAACTGCATGCTCGGGCCACAAGTTGGCATTTACACCGCGACTCACCCACTCGATCCCATTGAACGTGCCAGCGGTGTCGAATCGGCAAAACCCATTCACATTGGCGATAACTGCTGGATTGGTGGGCATGCGACGATCAATCCCGGCGTCACGTTGGGCAATAACGTCGTGGTCGCCTCGGGCAGTGTCGTCACCAAGAGTTTTGGCGACAACGTGGTGATTGGTGGTAATCCAGCACGCATTCTTCGTGACATTCCATGCGCGCAAACATCCCAAGACGCTACCGCTGGCATCACCACAGCAACTGGGAGCCCGCAATGACACACGATAATTACATCGGTGACTTGGTATTGAGCGAAGCGCAGATCAAAGCTGGCGTCACACACGTTGCTGAGCAGCTCAATCAACAATTTGATGAGGCGGTGATCATCACCGTGGTACCAGGAGGCATTTTATTTACAGCGGATCTGGTGCGACAACTGTCCTTCCCTATCAGCATGGATTACATCTCTTGCCCACACACGCCGGGAGAGCGAAACAACCGCTCCAAAATTGAGTATCACCAAAATGTCCCAATCGCGGGGAAGCATGTCATTTTGGTCGATGATGCGATTGAATCCGGTGGCACCATGAAACGCCTCAGCGCATACCTCATTGAACATTTCCCGATACAATCGCTCTCCATTGCGACACTGTTTGTGAAGCCTAGTCGTGTTGCGATTCCGGTGTCACAGTATTTTGCGTACGACATGGATAGCGATGACCTATTGGTGGGTTACGGCTTACCGTGGCATGACCACTCGCGAAACTTGCCTTTTATTGCCAAAGTGAAGCAAACCACGATGGCGTGAAATGGCCTGACCTCTCGTTGTCGTTGAATGCTTTGAGATGTGAGGCAACTGACGCTACAATCGCGTTTCTCACCCTCAAGGCGTTCAATCATGTTATTTAACAACGATATAGATGAAATGATGAGCTATTTAGAGCGGTTCTGTAAGGAACCGCATATCCAAGCGCTCGACAATGTTTCTGACGATCAGATCAACCTACTTCTGGATGTCTTAACGCTCGCCCACAAGTTGCAGAACGATATCTACGCGACTGGCAATCGAAGCAGCTCGCACTTTATTGGCATGGGCGTTTTTGCGCTCACCCAAGAGCGCCCGCCGCAAGGAAACCTATTTTTCAAAGTGGAACATGACCAACTTTACCTGACATTTGAACTGGAAAGCTGCGGAGAAGAAACGCGGTTAACACCGCTTCGCGTGATTGATGCCCTCGTTTACCTTTCAGAAAAACAAGGGCACGGGTTCTTGCCAGAACACTATTCCAGACCGGTTTAGCCCATCGCTGGCATCGTGGCTAGTCAGGTAACTGATTCAGAAGAATTGTCGGCGTGAGGATCTGAGGCAGCTCCTCTGGTGCATCGACCCCTTTTCGATACCACAGATAGAGCGGCACGCCCGAACGCTTGTGCTGTGTCAAGAACTGCGTGATGGCACTGTCGCCATGGGTCCAGTCGCCGACCATCGTGACCACGCCCTGTTGCTTCAACGCTGCTTGCACGCTGTCTCGCGCTATCGAGGTTTTTTCATTCACTTTGCACGTCAAACACCAATCTGCCGTGAAATATAAAAATATATCGTGCTCCGCTTTTATCGTATCCAGCTTGGCTTGCTCAAACGGTAGAGTATTGGATTCGAGATGAGAAGACTGTGCCAAAGGCTCTGAATCCCACGAGACCATCACCGACAGCGACATCAAGCTCAACACAATGGCTGGCCACCAGCGCATTTTGCGTTGTGACACCTGCCATAAACCGGTGAGCCACAAGCCAAAGGTAGACAGCATAGTCGCCGCAATGACCAACAAGATGAAATCGCTGCTGGTCTGGCGCATCAATATCCATAACAGCCCCAGCACCGTGACAAACATAGGCAGTGCCAGAATGCGTCTAGCGGTGACCATCCACGACCCCGGTTTTGGCAGCATTGTGCGCAACCTTGGCATAAAGCTCACCAACAAAAATGGCAACGCCATACCAAAACCTAATCCGGCAAAAATCATCAATGCACTGACCAGCGGCAACACCAAGGCGGCACCTAATGCGGTGGCCATGAATGGCCCCGTACAAGGCGTCGCGACAAATGCCGCAAGGACACCGGTCCAAAAATCGCCTTTGGGTCCTTTGGCGTCTTGCAAGCGCGACCCCGAAGTGAGCGTTCCAATCTCATACAACCCTGCCAAGTTAAAGCCGATCGCATTCATCAACAGAATCAGCGCCGCAATGACAATCGGGCTTTGCAGTTGAAACGCCCATCCGACTTGATGACCCAGCGATCTGAGCGCCAGAATGACGCCGCCCAGCACCACGCACACCAAGACTGCGCCGAACATATAGGCGAGTGCACCGGCTCTGGCTTCTTTTTCAGCCCCCTGATGCGCGATGCTGAGAATTTTCAGGCTCAAGATTGGAAAGACGCACGGCATGATGTTGAGCAACAGGCCACCAGCCACAGCGCCCAGAAATGCAATCATCGAGAGCGCGATATCATTGTCCATCCATGAATCTTGCTGACCGGACAATGCACTTGGCGCGTCGATGCGTTCGGCCTTGAACCGCAACGATGTGTCACTATTGAGCACGAGAACGCCTTCAAACAGATCGCCGTCCGCGTCGCCTTTCGCCGTGCTCATCATCAGGCTATCATCATTTAACGTGAAGTGTTGAACAGCGCTGTTAGACATCAAATCGTTAATGATTGGGTACACGTGCACGTTCTTCATATCGACGTTGTTCAGATAAAAAGAACCGGGTAATGGCAAACGCAGTGTCAACGTCTCGTTGCTGGTGTAAAACTGCCCGGTTTCGTGCATGGGTTTGGGGATTTTCGCTTGCCACTGATTCAATCGATTTTGCAAGGCGCTCGCTGCCGTGCCATCAGCAACCGTCAACGTCACACTTAGTGACTGACTTTCCGGTAGACAACTTTCTGGGTTACATACCAAGTAATTGAGCCCAAGCGCTAAATCGATCGAGTCGCCGGCTTGATAGTCGTTACTGATCGTCAGCGGCGCCAACAACACGTATTCACCATGGTAGATGTAATTCATTAAACCACTGGTGAGCAGTTGGCTTGGTGCCGGGTAAGCAAATTCACCAACGGTCACGCCTTTCGGTAAAGACCATTTGAAATGATTGGCAAAACCAGCGTCACCTGGGTTTTCCCAATACCCATGCCAGCCTGCTTGTGGTGTCATTTTTAACGCTAATATTTGTGTTTGACCCGCGGACGGATGTTCAGACGCCGTAACAATGGAAGCAGACAGTAAATAGTTCGGGCCATCATCCGGGTCACTCAACGCTTGAAATGAAGCCATTATCCAAGCGGAAAACGTGATGATACGGACGAAAAGAGCAATATACTTCATGGTTTTCATCTCTAATAATTCAACGAATGGCTGTTATGATTCATGTGAAATAAAAATAACAGCCATTGGGGGACACTTTATATTTTAGAATTTCACAATGAAGTTAAAACATTTTCAAATTCACTATCTTGCACTGAGACTTTCGATTCAATACGTCCACTTTTATCCATTAAAATAATGGTTGGAATTTGGTTCACGCCAAATGCTTCAAATAGTTTCCCATCACCGTCAAATACAATCGGTAAACTGGTTCCATAACTCTTTTTATATTCGTGCAGCTCAGCCACAGAGGACCAAACATTGGTGGATATTGAAACCCACTTCATATTGTTTGATTTGGATTTCTCCTCTAGCAGTTCGCGGACCTGAGTACACGCCTTTGACGATTCCGGCGCGGTCTCTTCCAAATACCATTCGCACCAGGGGCCAAAAAAGACCAGCCCGACTTTGGCGCTATTGTCCTCGCCAAACTTCAACTCGATGTTGTTGTCATTAATCGTGGTGAACGCTAGATTTTTTAGCGTGTCGCCAACTTGATACGTATGCGCATCCGGTGCCGACGAGTGAGCGATGCTCACCTTGTCGACGGTGGACTGGTGGACGGTAGACTGGTGAATGACACGCTCAAGTTGGTTGTGAAAATTTTCGTCATCGACATGACCAAAGTAAGAAAATCGGCCTTGTTTATCAATCAACACATGTTGCGGTGTCACTCTCAGTTGAAAGGCTCGAGCGAGTGTTCCGTCATCAATCACCGTCGGCATCGTCAGCCCCATTTTTTTCAAAAACGGTTTCACCGACTGCTGGTTGTCATTGATGCCCGTATTGACCGATATCACTTCGATCTGATCGTGATATTGCTTGTATATGGCTTCAAACCCGGGCATTTGCTCACGGCAAGGGATGCACCATGTCGCCCAGAACTTGATATAGACCGGTTTCTTGCCATACATCTCGCTCAAGTCAATCGTACTGCCGTCAATGGTGGTGATTTTCATTTCGGGCGCCGGTTTACCGACCAAAAATTCTCCCGCCGACTGAGCACGACGTTGGCCGTCAGCGGCGTAGTCAATCTCTTCCGCGTGTGCTTGCTGATAGAAAGGCGCGAGGCTGAATACCGCCGTTACAAAGAGGTTTAAATATTTTTTGTGTATAGGCTTCATGTTGAGCATCCTATTTAAAGTGACTTTAAAGGTTTAAGTAATAAAATTGATAATCATTGGGTTTTGATGACGTGTTCTTCTAGATGCGATAATAGTTTTTGACGAATGAATTCAATATTATTTTCGATCACATCCTGAGAAGACACGGTACTTTCAATTGCGAAGAAACTGACACTGTTAATGCCAATCGTGCTGAGTATTTCTTTCATATACGGTGTGAAAAAATCAGGTTGATACGCATTATTTCCTGAAAACGTCCCACCGGAAGAAATAAGCACATACACCGGTTTATCATCTAATAATCCCAATTTTCCGGTTGGCGTGATGGCGAACGTCTTTTGAGCGCGCACTACATGATCCACCCAGCTTTTTAACCCGGCAGGCAGAGAGAAGTTATGCATCGGAGACGCCACGATCACCAAGTCGGCTGCGATTAAATCGTCAATCAATCGATTCGATACAGCCAGGCTGCCCGTCGACTCATCGTGCTGCTGTTCAATGCTCGCCACGGAGATCGAATATTCGCTATCCACCTGCGCCAGTCGCGTCACGTTTTCTTCCGTCACGCTCACAGGCGTCAATGTCGACACACGCTGAAGCAGTGATTGCGCAAGGGCATACGTCGAGGATGTTTGTTGCCTCGGGCTACTGTTAATCAATAGTATTTTCATATTGTCTCCAAAACTTCGATAGTCACGCCGTATTGGTAGTGATGTTACAAGCTAATATGGCTTACAATAAGAGCCATAAGTTTAAGATTTTTATGGACCATAATTGGACATGCAAAAAGGCCAGGACAAACTGTTTGCCTACAAGCTGGTTTACAAGCGGATTCACAGCGCGATTTTAGAAGGCGTGCTCAAACCCGGTGAGCGAATCCCATCGGCACGTGCCCTCGCCAAGGAGATGGGACTATCCCGTGGCAGCGTGGAAGAAGGCTACGCCCTTCTGAAATCCGAAGGTTTTATCGAAGCAAACGGGCAAGCGGGAACACGAGTCAGCCAAAGCGTTATCGAACAACCGAGGCCGTCTTTAAGCGAAGTGACGGTGCGTCAGCCCGGCTTTTCTGCCGACCTGCAAACAACGGATATCCTCCCTTTTCAGCTTGGTATTCCTGCTCTGGATGCTTTCCCCTTTAAAAGCTGGGCGCGCATGGCCGCAAGAAATGCGCGTCATACCGCGATAGAGAATTTGACGTATCCTTCGGTGTATGGCTTGCCAGAACTGAGACTCGCAATTGCCCAATATTTGAACGTGTATCGCGGTGTGCAATGTCAGCCGACGCAGGTGTTTATTACGTCCGGCTATGTGAACTCATTAAAGTGGATCACGAAGGCCTTGCTCTCTGTCGATGACAAAGTGGGGGTTGAAGACCCGGGTTATCCGTTCACCAAGTTGATATTGGAAAATGAGCGCCTGACGCCCGCGTTTGTGCCCGTCGATGACAGCGGCGTCACCATCCCTCAAGATCGTGGCATCAAAGCGCTCGTTGTCACACCGGCACACCAAAGCCCAACGTGTGTCTCTCTGTCACTGCAACGACGCCAGATGTTGTTGGATTGGGCAATCACCCAAGACAGCTGGATCATTGAAGACGACTACGACGGCGAATACCGACACACTGGCCTGCCGTTGCCCGCATTGAAGAGTTTAGATAGCCAAGACCGGGTCATTTACTCGGGGACATTCAGTAAAGTGTTATTCCCTAACCTCAGAACGGCCTATATTGTGGTTCCGCAAAACTTGGTGAACCGTTTTGAGCAACTCTCCGATTTGTATGCTGGCAATGTCGCTGGCTTGACCCAACTCTGTATTGCCAACTTCATGCAAGAAGGGCACTTCAGCCGTCATATTCAACGGATGCGCAAGTTGTATCGCAAACGCAGAGAGTTCACGGCCAGATTATTTGCTCAATATCTGGGGGATAAGGTCTTCATCGAGCCGCAACCCGGCGGCATGCACATGATATTGAAATTCAACGATTCCAGCTGCGATGACGTCGAGATAGCCAAAACACTGTTGCATGAAGGGCTCTATTCTCAAGCGCTGTCGCAGTGGTCTTCAACGCCAATTCATCCCGGCCTGATTCTCGGCTTCACCAACATCAAAACAGAAGAAGAATGTACCGCGCTGATATTCAGACTCAAAGCACTGCTTTAACCTGTCCCATCTATCTCAGTTTATCGAATCTAAACCAGACACAGACAAAACGCGTACATGGCGTTTTGTCTGTGTGATTTACCGTGTAGTAACGTGACTTATACCCAAGGGGCAAGCGGATCGGCCTGTTCCATGATCAAGTCCAGTTCTGCTTTTGGCGGGTAAATGAGTTCATTGGTGATGGCGATTTTGATTTTTTTGGCGTCTTCTTTGACGGATTTGACTTTCTGATCCCAGCCTTCAGTAAACACCGCCCCCCATGAACCGAGGTCCAAACACGTCACATAGTTTTCTTGTTTGTAGGGCAAGTAATCACAATCGAGTAAGCTCGCGGCGACATTATGCCCGGCGAATTTACCCATTAATATCGCATGTTGGCAGCTCATCAATGCATGATTGCCTTTATCATCCGTTGCAGCATACGCCACATCGCCAGTGGCGAAGATGTTCGGCTGATCGATCACTTTCAACGATGACTCAACATGTAGCCTGCCCTGCGGGGCTTGCTGTTTCTCGAACACGTTTGTTAAATCGTTCGCTTTGACGCCAGCAGTCCAGATGACAGTCTTGGATTGAATCTCTTCGCCAGAACAGAGTCGTAAACCGTGAGCAGTGATTTCTTCAATCTGCGCATTCAGCATCCATTCAATTTCCAGATCGTCTGTCGCTTGCTTGATGACATCTTGCAACGCTTGACTGTAATTGGTACCAATCTGGCCATTGCGCTCCACGATGATGACTCGAACTGGCTCACTCTCCCCCAGCAGCGCTTTGAGTCTGGCAGGCAGTTCCGTCGCGATTTCAATCCCGGTGAATCCCCCGCCACAAACCACAACGGTATTGCGAGCCTGAGAAGACGGCTGATTTGCCAGGCCGTTGATGTGCTCTTCCAAAACTGCGGCGCTGTCGATTTGGTCAAGGTCAAACGCATGTTCTGCAATGCCTTTCACCATATCTCGGCGTAGATTCGAACCAGCCGCTAACACAAGTCTGTCGTAGTACTTGGTGACCGAGCGCTGATTTTCATCAACATAAACCACTTGTTGAGTGTCCGATTCAATGTTGGTGACCTGCCCAACAACGAATTTCACGCCCATCGTCTCAAACACTGGCATCAACGGAGAAACCAGTGTTTGTACTTTTGACTCATAAAAGCGCGGGCGAACACGCAGCTCTGCAACAGGCGCGATGACCG
>NZ_JBICMV010000015.1:0-17767 GCF_043106745.1 Vibrio sp. CJQ_6
GAAGCACTGGACAACTACATTCCAGAGCCAGAGCGTGCAGTAGACATGCCGTTCCTGATGCCAATCGAAGACGTATTCTCAATCCAAGGTCGTGGTACAGTAGTAACTGGCCGTATCGAGCGCGGTATCCTGAAAGTAGGTGATGAAGTAGCGATCGTAGGTATCCACGACACTACAACAACTACTTGTACTGGTGTAGAAATGTTCCGTAAACTGCTAGACGAAGGTCGTGCAGGTGAGAACGTTGGTGCACTACTACGTGGTACAAAACGTGATGAAGTAGAACGTGGTCAAGTACTAGCGAAACCAGGTTCAATCACTCCACACACCAAGTTCGAATCAGAAGTATACGTACTGTCTAAAGATGAAGGTGGTCGTCACACTCCATTCTTCAAAGGTTACCGTCCACAGTTCTACTTCCGTACAACTGACGTAACAGGCAACATCGAACTGCCAGAAGGCGTAGAGATGGTAATGCCAGGCGACAACATTCAAATGATTGTTGAGCTGATCGCGCCAATCGCAATGGACGAAGGTCTACGCTTCGCAATCCGTGAAGGTGGCCGTACAGTTGGTGCTGGTGTTGTTGCTAAGATCATCGCTTAATCGATAATCTTACTGCGAACCTCGCATGAAAAAAGGGAAGCTTTGGCTTCCCTTTTTGCGTTTTGGTTATAAAAAAATTTTCTAGTCTTCACTGTTTGTCTGTGATCATGTGCCATAAAACAATTGGTTAGCAGTCGTGTATTCAATGCACAGCGTGCTAAGTGATCTTGCCTTGAAAATCCGTGGTTTTGATATAACGAAACGATCTTAATGAAGTTGAAAACCAACTGGTAATAAGAACGATTCCTTTTTATAGTTCAAGGCAACAAGAGAATGAGGTTGCAGTATGTACGTGTGTTTGTGTCACGGTGTGTCAGATAAGAAGATCAAAAAGCTTGCCCTTGAGCAAGGGATCACCGATATCCGCGGCATCAAACGTTGCACCGCACTGGGCTCGCAATGTGGCAAGTGCGTGAAACAGGCTAAAGAAATTCTGAACGAAACCATCGTCGTACAGTACCAACAAGCCAGTTAGGCCAGCGACCTTTTTGACACCTTCTCAATTGGTTCTACAGTTATAAGAGCCAAAGAGGAGGGCTTTGTCATGAAAGGTGATCCAATCATCATCCAACACCTGAATAAAATTCTCGGCAATGAACTGATTGCCATCAATCAATACTTTCTCCATGCGCGCATGTACAAGGATTGGGGGTTAAAACACCTCGCGGATAAGGAATATCACGAATCCATCGATGAGATGAAGCATGCGGATCATTTGATTGAGCGTATCCTGTTTCTCGAAGGCCTGCCTAATTTGCAAGATCTCGGCAAGCTGATGATCGGGGAAGACACCAAAGAAATGCTCGAATGTGACCTCAAACTGGAGCTCGCTGCCATTCCGGACCTTCGTGATGCAATTGCCTATGCCGAAGACATTCGCGACTACGTGTCACGTGACCTCTTTCAGGACATTCTGGAAGATGAAGAAGAGCATGTGGACTGGTTGGAAACTCAGCTTGGTTTGATTGATATGACGGGGATTGAGAATTACCTTCAAGCCCAATTCGTCGACGAAGATTAACCGTTTTTCAGCCAGCGCCACGCCTTGGCACTGGCTGTAAAACGCCGCGTTTCCTGCCTAATATTTCCCTTGCTAATGCTGCTGTCTTTCTGTACTATTCTCGCTCCTTAATTCTCGGTCAAATTTCATTAGTTCCTTGCTTCCTCTGGATGACCGGGCCAACTTGGGAAGCTGAATAATCCGTAAGGAGCAAATAAATGCGTCATTACGAAATCGTATTCATGGTGCACCCAGATCAAAGCGAGCAAGTTGCTGGCATGATCGAGCGTTACACTGGTTCAATCACTGAAGCTGGCGGTAAAGTACACCGTCTAGAAGACTGGGGCCGCCGTCAACTGGCTTACCCAATCAACAAGCTTCACAAAGCTCACTACGTTCTGATGAACGTTGAAGCTGACCAAGCTGTTATCGATGAACTGGAAACTGCTTTCCGTTTCAACGATGCGGTTCTGCGTAACATGATTATGCGTACTAAAGCTGCAATCACTGAACCTTCAATCATGCTGAAAGCTAAAGAAGAGCGTTCTAAGCGTGACGAAGCGAAATTTGAAGCAGACGCTGAGTAATTTCATTGATGACCAATCGAATGGAGTTAAGTGGTTCCATCGCTAAACCTCCGATTCGAAGCCAAAGCCCTTCGGGCATCGAACACTGCCGATTTTGGCTAGAGCATCGCTCTACGGTGATCGAAGCTGACCTACCGCGACAGGTGTATTGCCGAATCCCGGTGGTTGTCAGTGGGCAACGGTCAAAAGCGTTAACTCAAAATTTAGTACAAGGCAGCATCATTCAGGTAAGTGGCTTTTTGGCTTACCAAACCGGCCGAAATGGCGTGGGGAAATTGGTGCTACATGCCGACAACATTATCCAAATTTAGATCAGGAGATAGCCCATGGCTCGTTTCTTCCGTCGTCGTAAATTCTGCCGTTTTACAGCAGAAGGCGTACAAGAGATTGATTACAAAGACGTAGCAACTCTTAAGAACTACATCACTGAAGCTGGCAAAATCGTACCTAGCCGTATCACTGGTACTAGCGCTAAATATCAGCGTCAGCTAGCTCGTGCAATCAAGCGTTCTCGCTACCTAGCTCTACTGCCATACACTGACAAACATCAGTAATTGGCACCGTTTATTAAGAAAGAGGATTAAGCAATGCAAGTTATTCTACTTGATAAAATCGGTAACCTAGGTGGTCTTGGCGATACAGTTAGCGTTAAATCTGGTTACGCTCGTAACTTCCTTATCCCTCAAGGTAAGGCTGTTATGGCAACTAAAGCTAACGTTGAAATGTTTGAAAGCCGTCGTGCTGAGCTAGAAGCACAAGTTGCTGAACACCTAGCAGACGCACAAGCTCGCGCTGACCAAGTTAACGCTCTGGAAGCAGTAGTAATTGCTTCTAAAGCTGGTGACGAAGGTAAACTGTTCGGTTCTATCGGTACTCGTGACATCGCTGACGCTATTACAGCGGCAGGTGTTGCAGTTTCTAAGAGCGAAGTTCGCCTACCTGAAGGCGCTCTGCGCAACACTGGTGAATTCGAAGTTAGCGTTCAACTTCACTCTGAAGTTTTCGCTACTGCGAAAGTACAGGTTGTTGCTGAGTAATTTCAGTATACAGACGAATCAAAAACACCAGCCTCGGCTGGTGTTTTTTTATGTCTGAAGCAACGCAATGAGCGGCTTCAGAAGAGGAAAATCAGGTTCACAGACAAGACGGTGTCCGCCTTGCTCATGCCATCAGGCACACGCGTATGGTACTGACGGGATTGGTTGATCTTCAGTGCGATGTCTTCAGTGATGTTGTTAATCACACTCAGCTCGGAGTCCAAGCGAGTGTTACTTTCACCATTCACCAACGTCAGGTCTGCCGCAAACTTGAGCGACTTCAGCGCTTGCCATTCGGTTTTCAAATTGCTACGAAAAATCGGCTCCTGCACGATGTCTGGAAAGACGACGTCCGTTTTATCGATCTCATCCAAATTCGGCTCTTGATAGCGATAACCTGGGCCCAATTCCACCTCGATCAACAACTGCTCTGTGTGGGTGATTTGATAACCCAAACCGCCAGATAAGGTGTAGTCCTTAAAATAAGCACTGTAACGTGAATCAATGCCTTTAAAGCTGCCGTACAAGTAGGTTTTGGGGCCAAGCTTGTAGTCGGTTTGCAATGCATAGTTCGATTGGCGCTTATTCTCTTTGCCGTTTTTGTCCAACTTATAAAAACGCCATTCCCCGTTGGTCCGGTGACGCCCTTCGATATATTCCCCTTTCAGGCGCGTATTGAGCGATTCTGAATCGGTATTGCCAGTATGCGACTGATAGCCGAACTCAATCTGGCTGTGCCAGTGAGAAGGAATCTTGATGTCCGTATCGCGCTTGGGATCCTCGTTTGCGCAGACGTTATAACTCGTCAGTAGGCCAATACTTAGAAGCCAAACTTTGGACACACTTTACCTCATATACACGGGTTGAATCGTTGCATGATAAGCATCTATGTTGCTAATTGGGTCATGAGACGGTTAATTCTGCCGCTAGCATACACAAACTTTCGTATCATTAATTACAAATTTTGTATTCTCGTTATAATGGACGGTCATTAAAGAGTTACCGAGTGAAGTCATGGCTGATCCCCGAACAGATAACCGAAACCGTAAATCTGCTGATGCGCAGGTCGATGCGATTAAAGTTCCTCCCCATTCCTTAGAAGCTGAACAATCCGTGATTGGCGGCTTGTTGCTGGATAACGAACGCTGGGACACGGTCTCTGAACGTGTATTGACATCAGACTTTTACAGCCGTCCGCACCGCCTGATTTTTGATGGTGTGAAGTCGATTCTGGATGCGGGTAAGCCGCTCGATTTGATCACGCTGTCGGAATTTCTCGAACAACGAGAACAGCTCGAAGACGTGGGTGGCTTTGCTTATCTCGCCGATCTTGCCAAAAATACCCCGAGTGCGGCCAACATCAACGCCTATGCGGAGATCGTGGCTGAACGTGCGCTAGTGCGCAATCTGATTGGTGTGGCGAATGAAATTGCCGATGCGGGTTACGATCCGCAAGGCCGCAGTTCGGAAGACCTGCTCGATCTGGCCGAAAGTAAAGTATTTGCGATTGCAGAAGCGCGCACCAGCGAAAATGAAGGCCCACAGAACGTCGACAACATTCTGGAAAAAACGCTTGAGCGTATCGAGCTACTTTATAAAACGCCGCAGGATGGTGTGACCGGCGTGAATACCGGCTTTACCGACCTCAACAAGAAAACGGCAGGTTTGCAGGGGTCTGATTTGATCATCGTTGCGGCACGTCCATCGATGGGTAAAACCACGTTTGCGATGAACTTGTGTGAAAACGCGGCGATGGAGCAGGAAAAGCCGGTGCTGATCTTCTCGCTGGAGATGCCCGCCGAACAGATCATGATGCGTATGCTGGCTTCGCTCTCTCGTGTTGACCAAACCAAAATTCGTACCGGTCAGCTCGATGACGAGGACTGGGCGCGAATTTCTTCCACCATGGGGATTCTCATGGAGAAGAAGAACATGTACATCGATGACAGCTCTGGCCTGACGCCGACCGACGTGCGCTCACGTGCGCGCCGTATTGCCCGTGAGCATGGCGGTTTGTCGCTTATCATGGTCGACTACCTGCAGCTGATGCGTGTACCGGCGTTGTCGGATAACCGGACGCTGGAAATCGCGGAAATCTCCCGCTCGCTTAAAGCGCTGGCGAAAGAGCTGAATGTGCCCGTGGTGGCACTGTCGCAGTTGAACCGCTCGCTGGAACAACGTGCTGACAAACGCCCGGTTAACTCGGACTTGCGTGAATCCGGCTCTATCGAGCAGGACGCGGACTTGATTATGTTTATCTACCGTGACGAGGTTTACCATCCTGACAGTGCGCTCAAAGGCACCGCCGAGATCATCATCGGTAAACAGCGTAACGGCCCTATCGGTTCTGTACGTCTGACCTTCCAGGGCCAGTTCTCCCGCTTTGATAATTATGCAGGACCGGCATTTGACGACGATGAGTAAAACGATGAATTACATGAAAGCTGCGACGGCCTGTATCAATTTGGACGCGTTACGCCACAATCTGCAGCAGATTAAGCAGCAAGCGCCCAACAGTAAATTAATGGCGGTGGTCAAAGCCAATGGTTACGGCCATGGGTTACGCCATGTGGCCAAGCACGCCGTTGGCGCTGATGCTTTTGGTGTGGCTCGCATTGAAGAAGCGTTGCAACTGCGCGCCAGTGGCGTGGTGAAGCCGATTCTGCTGTTGGAAGGGTTCTACTCGCAGGGGGATTTACCTGTGCTGGTGACCAACAATATTCAAACTGTGCTGCACTGCGAAGAGCAGTTACAGGCACTGGAAAGCGCTGAGCTGGAAACGCCGGTGGTGGTGTGGCTGAAAATCGACAGTGGCATGCACCGTTTAGGCGTGCGTCCAGAGCAATATGCGCAGTTTGTGGCACGGCTTCAAGCATGTAACAACGTGGCGAAACCGCTGCGCTACATGAGCCATTTTGGCTGTGCTGATGAGCTGGATAAATCGACCACCACGGAGCAAATTGAGCTATTTTTATCACTGACCAACGGCTGTGAAGGTGAACGCTCTATGGCAGCATCGGCAGGCTTATTGGCGTGGCCGCAAAGCCAGATGGAATGGGTTCGCCCGGGCATCATCATGTACGGTGTGTCGCCTTTTGCTGAGAAAAACGCGCAGCAACTCGGCTATCAGCCGGTGATGACACTCAAATCGCATTTGATCGCTGTACGCGACGTGAAAGCTGGCGAAAGTGTGGGCTATGGCGCGACTTGGGTCAGCGAGCGCGATACCAAAATTGGCGTCATTGCGATTGGGTACGGCGATGGCTACCCACGCACTGCGCCTAACGGCACACCCGTGGTCGTCAATGGCCGTGTGGTACCGCTTGCCGGTCGCGTGTCCATGGATATGCTTACCGTTGATTTGGGGCCGGATGCGCGTGATAACGTGGGCGATGAAGCCATTTTGTGGGGCAGTGAATTGCCTGTCGAAGAAGTGGCTAGCCACATTGGCACGCTGGGTTATGAGTTGGTGACTAAACTGACCTCCCGCGTTGACATGTCATATTACGGAGCAGGCCGATAGGCCTGCTTTTTTATTCCCCTTGCAGCGTCGCAACCAGGCGGCGTTTGCTACCGTGGTCACGGTGCTCGCCTAAGTAAATGCCTTGCCATGTTCCCAACGCTAAACGACCTTGCGAAATGGGAATCGTCACGCTGGAGCCGAGTAGTGACGCTTTAATGTGGGCGGGCATATCATCATCGCCTTCGTAGGTGTGCACATAATACGGGGCACGCTCGGGGACAAAGTGATTAAAGTGCTGTTCCATGTCCGAGCGGACGGTTGGATCGGCATTTTCATTG
The DNA here is from genome assembly GCF_043106745.1 of Vibrio sp. CJQ_6. Taxonomy (NCBI): domain Bacteria; kingdom Pseudomonadati; phylum Pseudomonadota; class Gammaproteobacteria; order Vibrionales; family Vibrionaceae; genus Vibrio; species Vibrio sp. CJQ_6. Next base: position 7,032 of record NZ_JBICMV010000015.1, read on the forward strand.
AGCGTGAGGCTGGCTGACGTGTGTTGAATAAACAGATGTAGCAAACCGACAGAAATATCAGCTAATTGCGGTAATTGTTGTTCAATTTCATCAGTAATCAAATGAAATCCGCGTGGATATGCACGTAGGTGAATTTGCTGCTGAGCCCACATTTGTCTCTCTCCATAATCTGATTGGCAAACGGCCGGATAAACGCTATGGTTGGCGCCAAGTGATTGCAACACAATTGGGTAAACACTCGGTGTTTACGTGACTTAACTCAATGTGGGGGTACATGAGCTGAGTCATAATTGTGCATTGAAAATTTATTACACTTTGCTCTGCGTCAGGCAGAGAACTTTATCATTTTCTTTTTGCTTAATCGGGGATTCTGCATTCTTGGTGCCAGTGACTAAGATTAGTGGAATAAAATCTACAGTAACATCGGGATAGATACCATGTTGAAAAATATCAATCCAACGCAAACTCAAGCTTGGAAAGCACTGACCGCGCATTTTGAATCCGCGCAGGATATGGACCTCAAAACTCTGTTCGCAGAGGACAGTCAACGTTTTGCTAAATACTCCGCCCGTTTCGGTAACGACATTCTCGTCGACTACTCAAAAAACCTTGTGAACGAAGAAACCATGAAGCATCTATTCGCTCTGGCTGACGAAGCGGATGTGAAAAGTGCGATTCAGGCAATGTTCAGTGGCGAAGCCATCAACCAAACCGAAGGTCGTGCCGTGCTGCACACCGCGCTGCGCAACCGCAGCAATACACCGGTGATGGTTCATGGTGAAGATGTCATGCCTGCGGTGAATGCCGTGCTTGAGAAAATGAAAGCGTTCTCTGAGCGCATTATTGGCGGCGAGTGGAAAGGCTTCACTGGCAAAGCGATCACGGATGTGGTGAACATCGGTATCGGTGGTTCTGACCTCGGTCCTTACATGGTGACAGAAGCGCTGGCGCCATACAAAAACCACCTGACCATGCACTTTGTATCGAACGTCGATGGCACGCACATTGCGGAAACACTGAAGAAAGTGAATCCAGAAACCACGCTGTTCCTGGTGGCTTCAAAAACGTTCACCACGCAAGAAACCATGACCAACGCGCACTCTGCGCGTGACTGGTTCCTTGATACTGCGGGCGATGAAGCGCACGTTGCGAAGCACTTCGCTGCGCTATCTACCAACGCGTCAGCGGTTGCAGAGTTTGGTATTGATACCGACAACATGTTTGAATTCTGGGACTGGGTTGGCGGCCGTTACTCACTGTGGTCCGCGATTGGTCTATCGATCATTCTGTCGATTGGTTTTGACAACTTCGTTGAGTTGCTGAGCGGTGCTCATGAAATGGATAAACATTTCGTTGAAACTCCGTTCGAAAACAACATTCCAATGATCCTGGCGTTGATTGGTATTTGGTACAACAACTTCCACGGCGCAGAATCTGAAGCGATTCTTCCGTACGACCAATACATGCACCGTTTTGCTGCGTACTTCCAACAAGGCAACATGGAATCGAATGGTAAGTACGTTGACCGTGATGGCAACCCAGTGACTTACCAAACTGGCCCAATCATTTGGGGCGAGCCTGGCACCAACGGCCAGCACGCGTTCTACCAGTTGATTCACCAAGGCACCAAACTGATCCCATGTGATTTCATTGCGCCAGCACTGACACACAATGCGGTCAGCGATCACCATCAGAAACTGATGTCGAACTTCTTCGCACAAACAGAAGCGTTGGCCTTTGGTAAATCAGCGGATGTTGTGAAAGCGGAATTGGTGAAATCTGGTAAATCAGAGCAAGAAGTTGCAGCGCTGGTGCCATTCAAAGTGTTTGAAGGGAACCGTCCAACCAACTCTATTTTGGTGAAAGAGATTACGCCACGTTCTCTGGGTAACCTGATCGCGATGTACGAACACAAGATCTTTGTTCAAGGCGTGATTTGGAACATCTTTACCTTTGACCAATGGGGTGTAGAACTGGGCAAACAGCTGGCGAACCAAATTCTGCCTGAACTGGCAGACAGTGCGCAAATCAGCTCTCACGACAGTTCGACCAACGGTCTGATCAACGCATTCAAAGCGTTTCGTGGTGAATGATGAATTGACTCTGAGCCCCGGCTCGGAGTCAGCGCAATAAAAAAAAGCGGATGCCAAGGCATCCGCTTTTTATGAAATCTCACCGAAGCGTTTATTCGAAACAGATCTCGATGAAGGCATTTCCCCATTGAGAAGAAAACGGCATGATGATGATTGAGCCTTCGCATTTGTGACGAATAGTGTGGCCTTTACCAGACACCACCACAGGGGTTGCCATATCAAAATCAAACCCACTCTCTGCCAGAATGCGTTTCGCGCCACCAGTCACCATGTTGGTGATTTCACCCACCATGTCTGTCACTTCTTCGTTTAACCCGTTCGGTCGTTCGCCCAGCATGTTCTGCATAATTTCCAGCGCCAGACTTTCATCGAACGTAATCGACATGGAACCACGGGTCTGTTGACCGACCATACCAATCAGGCCAGACACATCACCGCGAGCAATTTCGTCTTTTTTCAAACGAGGTTTTTGAGGCTTCAATTCAAGAGAAGCCATTGTTTTTAGCACGTTCAGCAAAGACGCTAAAAACGGGTTTACAAATTCAGCGCGCATAACCTTCTTCTATTGTTTCATTCTTTATTTCGAGGAACACGATTGGCACACACCATGCGACTCAATCACGTGGTTGGCAATTTTGAAGCCGTGTTTCTCCGCGTTGTCTGCCAGCAATGCTATCAGGCTATCATCTTGCAATTCAATCACGTTGCCGCACTGGTCGCAAATCAATAGCTGTGAAAAGTGCTTGTGTGCATTACAAGAGCAGCAGGATATAAAGCTATTTGTTGATTCTACCCGGTGAATGAAGCCTTGTTCCATCAGAAAATCCAGCGCTCGGTAAACCGTCGGTGGTTTGGCCTGAGGTTCACTCTGTTTCAGATCTTCTAGCAATTCATAAGCACTCGAGGCTTTTTTGCTCGCACAGATGAGTTCAAACACCCGTTTTCGTTGAGACGTCAGCCTGACACCTCGAGCCGTACATATTTCTTCAATCTGTTTGGTAAGCTTATTGTCCAAATCTATCACCATAACCGTCGGACTTTAGTAATCATATACTATTTCCGGATGAATATCGTTTTGCTCATCAATAAATCTGGTTTGATTCATACACTAACGACGATATTTCCATAGATAAGCGCTAAGTTACCTTATCTTGTCGCGAAACGATACCTCCGAAGAACTGTTGGCGATATAAACAGAAGCGATTACAATGCCAAACTTTCTTTTTGGTCACTCGGTGGCCAAATGCTTTTTGATTGAAATGGGGATGTTGAACCAATGACTCACTCATGCCGGCTTTCTGTGGCGCCGATGCTCGATTGGACAGACCGCCACTGCCGCTATTTCCATCGTTTGCTGTCATCGCAAACCTTGCTTTATACCGAAATGGTAACCACAGGTGCGATCATCCATGGAAAGGGTGACTTCTTGGCGTACAACGAGGAAGAACATCCGCTTGCGTTGCAACTGGGTGGCTCGAACCCCGTCGATCTAGCGCATTGTGCGAAGTTGGCACAGGAGCGCGGGTACGATGAAATCAACCTCAATGTCGGTTGCCCGTCTGATCGCGTGCAAAACGGTCGCTTTGGCGCGTGCCTGATGGCGGAACCTGAGCTGGTTGCGCAGTGTGTCGCGGCCATGAAAGCGGTGGTGGACATTCCGGTCACGGTGAAAACCCGGATTGGTATCGATGATCAGGATTCGTATGAGTTTCTGACCCACTTCGTTACCGTGGTGTCGGAGCAAGGTGGCTGTGAGCAGTTTACCATTCACGCGCGTAAAGCGTGGTTGAGCGGCTTGAGCCCGAAAGAGAACCGCGAGATCCCGCCGCTGGATTACCCACGCGCGTATCAGTTGAAGCAGGATTTCCCGCAGTTGACCATCGCTGTGAATGGTGGCGTGAAATCATTGGCGGAAACCAAAGAACATCTCCAACATCTGGATGGTGTCATGATCGGCCGTGAAGCGTACCAAAGCCCATACTTGCTGGCCGAAGTTGATCAGCAGATCTTTGGTCTGGATACGCCAGTGAAGAAGCGTTCTCAGGTGGTGCAAGAGATGTATCCGTACATTGAGCAACAACTGGCACAGGGCAGTTATTTAGGACATATCACGCGTCACATGCTGGGGTTGTTCCAAAATATGCCGGGCGCGCGTCAATGGCGTCGTCACATCAGTGAAAACGCGCATAAAGCGGGCGCGGGGATTGAAGTGGTCGAGCAGGCGCTGGCCAAAATTCCGTATCAAGAGCTGGATGTGTAAATTTCACCAACTGTTGGTGACTTTAACCAGTTAGATGAGGTCGTGGACGTTTATTCGCCACGGCCTTTTTATTTACTTCAGCTAAATCAGTTAATTAGCCTAGCGTTCTCGGTTGGCGCGAAACGTGCAATAACACCAAGAAAAGGAGAACGATGATGGTAGAGCTGATTTTTATTTTGGTATTTGTGGCCAGCTTGTTGGTGACGGGGTTGACCGTCTTCGGCACACTGTTAGCCATCGCTGTGGCGTTTGGTGTGTTGATGTTGCTGAGCCTGCTTGGTTTTGCGCTCAAACTGCTGCCTTGGCTGATTGTGATTGCGCTAGGCGTATGGGTGTATCGTCACTATCAGCAAATTCCACGTTAAGAATGGTTTGGCCATCTCAACATGGTCTGTGCCTGTGCTACTATGCCGACCCAAAAGATGACATATACTTAGCACTTTGACAGGAGCAATGACCATGAATAAGCCAGCCATGGCGATACTGACAACCGCGTTATTATCGCTTTCTGCCACGGCGTGGTGTGACGACACGGCTTATGACGTCAAACTGGGCGCAGCGATGTGGTGGGGCAGTACCAAGGTTGATGAAGTGCGCCATGAAACGGATCAAGCGCCTGCATTTCAGGCCGCGCTCGACCACCAATTGCGTTACCTGCCGAACTTCAGCGTTCGTTACACGAGTGTCGATGCTAATTACGCCGCATTCGATAAACTCGATTACACCTTCTATTACAACTTACTGCATCATGAGTGGATGAATTTTGATGCCGGGGTGACGGTCACGCAATATCGCAGTTCTCATTACCGTGCTCAGGATGACAAAACGTACGACTTTAACGACACCACGTTTAACTGGTATGCCGCCGCGGAGCTTTCGATCCCAGAGACCAACTTTGACATCATCGGCCAGTTTGATGTCGGCAATAACAGTGGCATGAAAAGTTCGGATGTAACCGCGGGCGTACAATATCGTTTGCCAGTGAAAGACGGGGAATGGGCACTCAAAGGCGGATACCGTGTGATTGACCTTGAGTTTGATGACTTGGCCACGCAGTCACCAGACACTGGAACCTCTTATGTATTTGTTGATGGCTGGTTCCTCGGCGCTGACTTCCGCTTTTAAATCATCCCGATGTTGTCCTCACGCCACCGTCTCTTGGTGGCGTTTTTGTTGTGCTAACGACAATCTCATCAGCAGAATTCGCAATCCGCTCGAAATAGACCATGCTTAATAGGATGGAACGGCAATATGAGTGAGAGTGGCGATGACGATCACGGAACTGAGAAACCTTTACCGCGAGAACCAGCTTGTAGAAGCCATAATTGAGCCTTCTTCAGAAGAAGGCGCATGGATAGTGGAATTTCGTCACCAACGCGGCGGATTTGTCCTGCTGACCGGCATCAATGGCGAGGAGTGCCATTACATCGATCTCGACCAAGCTTCTAAATCGGCGATGGCGGTGGGATTTAAGCAGGTGAGAGTGGAATCCAAGTGAGTTCAAATTTTACCCGCCTTACTTCCAAAAAGTTATAAAACATGCTCATCTATTCTTTCTTGTTATTAAGAGGAGTGGTTAATCTATCGTCACGCAATGAATAAGGAAGTCGTGACAATGTCTTCAGGAAACACCATACCAAAAGAGCTCGCTGGGCTTGCCAGCCCACTTAACGACTCGCAGCTCAATCAGCTGCAACAAACGATTTCACAACTCTCACCTCAGCAAATGGCTTGGGTGAGCGGTTATTTCTGGGGGCTCAGCCAGTCTCAGACGCTGGGGGCTTCAGCACCTTTGACTCAGGCGGCAGCGCTGACTGCGGCAAAACCTGCCGGTAAGTTGACCATTATCTTTGCTTCGCAAACTGGGAATGCGAAAGGTGTGGCTGAAGCGTTGGAACAAGACGCCCAAGCGGCGGGTATTGCCGTGCAGCTGTTTGATGCCAGCGATTACAAAGGCAAAGATCTGGCGAAAGAAACGCACGTGATCGTCGTGGCTTCAACCAATGGTGAAGGCGAAGCGCCGGACAATGCGTTGGCGCTGCACGAATTCCTGCAATCGAAAAAAGCCCCGAAATTACCCAACCTGCAATATGGCGTGATTGGCCTGGGCGACTCGAGTTACGAGTTCTTCTGCCAAACAGGCAAAGATTTCGATACGTTCCTTGAAAAACTGGGTGCGAAGCGCTTTATCGATCGCGTGGATTGCGATGTGGATTACGATGTCCCTGCCGCAGAATGGCGTGCGAAAGCGTTAGCCAGCGTCAAAGAAGCATTGGCAAGCAGCCAAGCGGAAGTGGTTCAGTTGCCTGTCGGTCAAGCCACGACGTCCCATTCTCAATACAACAAACAAAATCCATATACCGCCACGTTGTTGACCAGCCAGAAAATCACGGGCCGTGATTCAGGCAAAGATGTACGTCATATCGAAATCGATCTGGCGGACTCGGGGCTGACGTATCAACCGGGTGACGCGTTGGGCGTCTGGTATGAGAACAGTGCAGAACTGGCGAATGCGGTTCTGGCGGCGGCAGGGTTGTCGGGTGTCGAAAGTGTTGAAGTTGATGGTGAAAGCCTTTCTTTACATAGCGCGCTAGTGAGCAAATACGAGATCACTGGTTCGAACCCGCAGTTTGTCACCAAGTTTGCTGAGCTGTCAGGTAGCAAGAAACTACAAAAGCTGGTGGAAGACAAAGACAAGCTGCGTGAATACGCGGCCAATACTCAAATTGTCGATGTCCTAAAAGAAAAGAAAACCAAGCTCTCGGCGGAACAATTGATTGCTCTGCTGCGTCGTCTCACGCCACGTCTGTACTCTATTGCGTCCAGCCAGTCGGAAGTGGATGAAGAAGTGCACTTGACGGTTGGTATCGTGGAATACGATGTGGATGGCGATGTTCGCCAAGGCGGGGCGTCCAGCTTCTTGGGTCAACGCCTAGAAGAAGGCGAGTCCGTGAAAGTGTTCATCGAGCACAACAACAACTTCAAATTGCCGCAAGATGATGCAACGCCAGTGATCATGATTGGCCCGGGGACCGGTATCGCACCATTCCGCAGCTTTGTTCAAGAGCGGGATAACCGCGGAGCGGAGGGTAAGAGCTGGTTGTTCTTTGGTGACCGTACCTTCACTCAAGATTTCCTCTATCAAGTGGAATGGCAGAAATACCTGAAATCAGGTGCGCTGACGCGCTTGGACGTCGCCTTCAGCCGTGACCAACATGAGAAAGTGTACGTTCAACACCGTGTGTTGGAACAAGCGGAGCAGGTATGGCAATGGTTGCAAGATGGCGCCTACGTTTACATCTGTGGTGATGCGACACGCATGGCGAAAGATGTCCATGAAGCGCTGATCGTCGTCGGGCAGCAACAGGGCGGCCTGTCACGTGAAAAAGCAGAAGAATATTTCAATGAGCTTCGTAAAGCGAAACGTTACCAGAGGGATGTGTACTAATGAGCACCAAGATTGAAAACAACGTACAGGAAGTCCTTGGCGAAGTGCTCGGCTCGCTTTCTGATAATGAACGCCTCAAACGCGAAAGTAATTTCCTGCGTGGCACGATCGAACACGATCTGCAAGATCGCATCACGGGTGGATTCACGGCTGATAACTTCCAGCTGATCCGCTTCCACGGCATGTATCAGCAAGATGACCGTGACATTCGTAACGAACGTACCAAACAAAAACTGGAGCCGCTGCACAACGTGATGCTGCGTGCTCGTATGCCAGGCGGCATCATCCAACCCAAACAATGGCTGGCGATCGACAAGTTTGCGACCGAACACTCGCTGTATGGCAGTATTCGTCTGACGACCCGCCAGACGTTTCAGTTCCATGGCGTTCTGAAACCGAATATTAAACTGATGCACCAGACGCTCAATAGCATCGGCATCGACTCGATTGCGACGGCAGGCGACGTCAACCGTAACGTGTTGTGTACTTCAAACCCGGTGGAATCTGAGCTGCACCAAGAAGCGTACGAGTGGGCGAAGAAAATCAGTGAGCATTTGCTGCCGAAAACGCGCGCTTATGCAGAAATTTGGTTGGATGGCGAAAAAGTCGAAACCACCGACGAAGAACCGATTCTGGGCAGCAACTATCTGCCACGTAAATTCAAAACCACGGTGGTGATCCCACCGCATAACGATATTGATGTGCATGCGAACGATTTGAACTTCGTGGCGATTGCAGACAACGGCAAGCTGATTGGCTTTAACGTGCTGGTGGGTGGTGGTCTGGCGATGACCCATGGTGATACCTCGACATACCCACGTCGCGCGGATGACTTTGGTTTTATTCCGCTGGAGAAAACGTTAGATGTGGCGGCTGCTGTGGTGACGACACAGCGCGATTGGGGTAACCGTTCAAACCGTAAGAACGCGAAAACCAAATACACGCTGGATCGTGTTGGCGTGGATGTCTTTAAAGCGGAAGTCGAAAAACGTGCAGGCGTGACGTTCGGCGATAGCCGTCCATACGAGTTCACCGAACGCGGCGATCGCATCGGTTGGGTAGAAGGCATCGATGGGAAGCATCACCTGACGCTGTTCATTGAAAACGGTCGTCTATTAGATTTCCCTGGCAAGCCACTGAAAACCGGTGTGGCGGAAATCGCGAAGATTCACCAGGGCGATTTCCGGATGACGGCAAACCAAAACTTGATTGTTGCTGGTGTCCCGGCCGACCAAAAAGCTGAGATTGAAGCATTGGCAGTGTCCCATGGTTTGATGGACAGCAGTGTCAGCGAACAGCGTAAGAATTCGATGGCGTGTGTGGCGTTTCCCACCTGTCCATTGGCGATGGCTGAAGCTGAACGCTTCCTGCCGGAGTTTGTCACTCAGGTCGAAGGTATTCTGGAAAAACACGCGCTGCCAAAAGAAGACAACATCATCCTGCGTGTTACCGGCTGTCCAAACGGATGTGGCCGTGCGATGCTGGCTGAAATCGGTTTAGTCGGGAAAGCGCCTGGCCGTTACAACCTGCACCTCGGTGGTAACCGCGCGGGAACTCGTGTGCCGAAGATGTATAAAGAGAACATTACCGATAAACAGATCCTCGACGAAATCGATACGCTGGTGGGCCGTTGGGCGACAGAGCGTGAGGTTGGGGAAGGGTTTGGTGATTTCACGATTCGTACCGGCATCATTCAAGAAGTGATTGTGTCAAAGAGGGATTTTTATGCCTGAGATCGTCGCGACTCCGAATTTGGCGGAGTTGTTAACGCTCACCAAGGCGGAGCAGGCGCTCCACTTGGCCGAGGTTAACGCATATTTAGAAACGCTCACGGCGCAAGAACGTGTCGTTTGGGCGCTGGAACATTTGCCGGGTACGCATGCCGTCTCTTCTAGCTTCGGTATTCAGGCGGCGGTAATGCTGCATTTGGTGACGTCTGTGAACAAAGACGTCCCGGTGGTCCTGACCGACACGGGCTATCTGTTTCCGGAAACCTACCAGTTTATTGACCAACTGACGGAGCGTTTGGATCTGAATCTCAAGATCTACACCGCAGAGATGTCGTCCGCGTGGCAGGAAGCTCGCTTTGGTAAATTGTGGGAACAGGGCGTGACGGGGATTGAACAATACAATCGCATCAATAAAGTGGAACCGATGCGCCGCGCGCTGCATGAACTTAATGTTGGCACTTGGTTTTCGGGCTTACGTCGTGAGCAATCGAAGTCACGGGCGACCTTACCGATTTTGGCGGTTCAAAATGGCGTCTTCAAATTCCTTCCGGTGATCGATTGGACCAATAAAGATGTCCACTATTACTTGAAAGACAACGATCTGCCATATCACCCACTTTGGGACCAAGGCTATCTGTCAGTCGGCGATACGCATACGACCCGTAAGTGGGAACCGGGCATGAGTGAAGAAGAAACACGATTCTTTGGTTTGAAGCGAGAATGTGGGCTGCATGAAGAATCTCCTGAGCAAGATGGCTCTGGTATTTAATCTGCCTAATATAGAAAAAGCCGCGTTAGCGGCTTTTTCTATATATAAGTGATGTAGATTCGCCGCGATCAAAGGGCTAAAAAGAATAACTCTGTGGATAAGTTGTACGTATCGTTGGGGTAAAATTGGATAAATAAGGCTTTGAGCGTTAATTCATCACTTAAGCGTTATTTTTTCATTTTTTCATAAAAAGTACTTGCCAGTGTGATTCGGATCTCTATAATGCCACCTCGTCGACAGGGCAAGGGCTCACAAGGGTTCAAAGCTAGTCAGACAGGCCAGAAAGAAAAACGAAATGATTTGAAAAAAGTGTTTGACACTGAAGATTATCTCGCTAGAATGGCCGCCTCTTCCACGGTGACTCAGTCGCTGAAGCAGGAAGAAAGCTCTTTAACAATATAAACCTATCAATCTGTGTGGGCACTCGTTGATGATA
>NZ_JBICMV010000016.1:0-28436 GCF_043106745.1 Vibrio sp. CJQ_6
GAAGCACTGGACAACTACATTCCAGAGCCAGAGCGTGCAGTAGACATGCCGTTCCTGATGCCAATCGAAGACGTATTCTCAATCCAAGGTCGTGGTACAGTAGTAACTGGCCGTATCGAGCGCGGTATCCTGAAAGTAGGTGATGAAGTAGCGATCGTAGGTATCCACGACACTACAACAACTACTTGTACTGGTGTAGAAATGTTCCGTAAACTGCTAGATGAAGGTCGTGCAGGTGAGAACGTTGGTGCACTACTACGTGGTACAAAACGTGATGAAGTAGAACGTGGTCAAGTACTAGCGAAACCAGGTTCAATCACTCCACACACCAAGTTTGAATCAGAAGTATACGTACTGTCTAAAGATGAAGGTGGTCGTCACACTCCATTCTTCAAAGGCTACCGTCCACAGTTCTACTTCCGTACAACTGACGTAACAGGCAACATCGAACTGCCAGAAGGCGTAGAGATGGTAATGCCAGGCGACAACATTCAAATGATTGTTGAGCTGATCGCGCCAATCGCAATGGACGAAGGTCTACGCTTCGCAATCCGTGAAGGTGGCCGTACAGTTGGTGCTGGTGTTGTTGCTAAGATCATCGCTTAATCACAGATTCTGTGAAGAATGATTTGACTACACAGTAGCAAAGAGGGCATCATTTGATGCCCTTTTTCTGCGCTGTAGTTTTTGGTGCTGATTTATTCATCAAATCTCGCACTTAGCAAGGAATTCCGGGGCTAAGAGATCCTCTTGGTCTTGAACGATCGATTGGCACATTTTGTGTCAATGGAATGGATTTGCCCTGCAACAGCGGGGTTGTTGTCGTCTATAGTTAGACTTGTGACAGGTTGGTTTATGAAAGCAAACAATGCTGAGACTCCTGATAGCTCAAGTGCAGCAAATACACTGAAGTGGGTTGTCACTTTTGTACTGCTAGCTGCCGCTGTTGTGGGTAATTACCTGTATGGTGAATTGTCTGTAGTGATTCGCGCTGCAGGTGTGATTGTGTTGATTGCCGCGGCGCTTGGCGTTGCTGCAACGACATCAAAAGGTAAAGCCGCGATTATTTTTGCACGCGAATCTCGCATGGAAGTTCGCAAAGTTGTTTGGCCTACGCGCCAAGAAACAATGCAAACGACACTGATCGTGTTAGCTGTAAGTATTGTAATGGCTCTAGTGCTTTGGGGCATTGACGGCATTATGGTTCGTCTTGTTGCCTTTGCAACTGGGGTATAGAGGGTTTAATACATGAGTGAAGCTCCAAAAAAACGCTGGTATGTAGTTCAAGCCTTCTCGGGATTTGAAGGTCGTGTCGCTCAATCACTGCGTGAACATATCAAAATGCATAGCATGGAAGAGTTGTTCGGCGAAGTATTGGTTCCAACTGAAGAAGTTGTAGAGATGCGCGCGGGCCAACGCCGCAAAAGCGAACGTAAATTCTTCCCTGGTTACGTGTTAGTGCAAATGATCATGAATGATGAATCATGGCACTTAGTGCGTAGCGTTCCTCGTGTAATGGGCTTCATTGGTGGCACCTCTGATCGTCCAGCGCCTATCACTGATAAAGAAGCTGACGCTATTTTGAACCGTCTTGAGAAAGCGAGCGAAGCTCCGCGTCCTAAGACCATGTTTGAAGCGGGTGAAGTGGTACGTGTTAACGAAGGTCCGTTTGCTGACTTCAACGGTACCGTTGAAGAAGTGGACTACGAGAAGAGCCGTCTGAAAGTGTCCGTGTCGATCTTTGGTCGTGCGACACCAGTTGAGCTTGAATTTGGTCAGGTTGAAAAACTTGATTAAAAAAACAGCTTTATAGGCTTGTTTAAGGCGTGAAATCTGACTATAATTTCGCGCCTTTTTGCTTCTACGGAAGCGAAAAGTTTTTTGCTCTAACGGGGAGCTGATCAATCGATTAGCGTCTGAACCCATAATCTAGGAAATATCATGGCTAAGAAAGTTGAAGCTTATATCAAGCTGCAAGTTGCAGCGGGTATGGCTAACCCAAGTCCACCAGTTGGTCCTGCTCTAGGTCAACGTGGTGTGAACATCATGGAATTCTGTAAAGCGTTCAACGCACGTACAGAGTCTGTAGAGAAAGGTCTACCAACTCCAGTTGTTATCACTGTATACAGCGACCGTTCTTTCACTTTTGAAACTAAGACTCCACCTGCAGCAGTTCTTCTGAAGAAAGCTGCTGGCGTTAAGTCTGGTTCAGGTCGTCCAAACACTGAAAAAGTGGGTACCATCACTGACGCTCAAATCCAAGAAATCGCAGAAACTAAAGCTGCTGACATGACTGGTGCTGATATCGAAGCAATGAAGCGTTCTATCGCGGGTACTGCTCGTTCAATGGGCCTAGTGGTTGAGGGTTAAGACAATGGCAAAACTAACTAAGCGCATGCGTACTATCCGCGAAAAAGTGGATGTAACTAAAGAGTACGACATCAACGAAGCTGTTGCTCTTCTGAAAGAACTTGCAACTGCAAAATTCGTAGAATCTGTTGACGTTGCTGTTAACCTAGGTATCGACGCTCGTAAATCTGACCAAAACGTTCGCGGTGCAACTGTACTGCCACACGGTACTGGTCGTGATATCCGCGTTGCTGTATTCACTCAAGGTGCAAACGCTGAAGCGGCTAAAGCTGCTGGCGCTGACCTAGTGGGTATGGAAGATCTTGCTGAGCAAGTGAAGAAAGGCGAAATGAACTTCGACGTAGTTATCGCATCTCCAGATGCAATGCGCGTTGTAGGTCAACTAGGTACTATCCTAGGTCCTCGCGGTCTGATGCCAAACCCTAAAGTTGGTACTGTAACTCCTAACGTTGCTGAAGCAGTAAACAATGCTAAAGCGGGTCAGGTTCGTTACCGTAACGACAAGAACGGTATCATCCACACTACCATCGGTAAGGTGTCTTTCGAAACTGAACAACTAAAAGAGAACTTAGAAGCTCTGCTAGTTGCTCTGAAGAAAGCAAAACCTTCTTCTGCGAAAGGTACTTTCGTGAAGAAAGTTAGCATCTCTACTACCATGGGTGCTGGTGTTGCTGTTGATCAGGCGACTCTGACTGCTCAAGTATAATGCATTTGCTTAGGCGCGAAATTTGTGTATAATTTCGCGCCTAATATTTGTGGTTGGGGCTGAGGTCTCATTCTTTGAATGAGTGTTCAGTCTCCGTCCAAGACCGTAGGCGTTATCTCTTGATAACTTAATGCAACCTACGTAGATGGTGCCCGAACCTGACAGAAAGATTTTCATTTTTTATTTTAAAGAATGCGTTAACTTTCTTCTGGGACTGCACCTAATAAGCTCTCACTGTTGTGATAATAGTGAGTGGTGTAACGACAACCAGGAGTAATCCAAGATGGCTTTAAATCTTCAAGACAAAAAAGCAATTGTCGCTGAAGTCAACGAAGCGGCCAGTGGTGCACTTTCTGCAGTTGTAGCTGACTCTCGTGGTGTACAAGTTGCTGCGATGACAACTCTACGTAAACAAGCGCGCGAAGCGGGTGTTTACCTACGTGTTGTTCGTAACACACTAGCACGTCGCGCAGTAGAAGGCACAGCTTACGAATGTCTACAAGACGTATTCGTAGGTCCGACTTTGATCGGCTTCTCTAACGAGCACCCAGGTGCTGCAGCACGTCTTTTCAAAGACTTTGCTAAAGAGAACAAAGCATTCGAGATCAAAGCGGCTGCATTTGAAGGCGCAATTACTGACGTTGAAGTACTAGCGACGCTACCAACTTACGATGAAGCAATCGCACGTCTGATGATGTGCATGAAAGAAGCTTCAGCTGCTAAGCTGGCTCGCACTATCGCTGCTATCCGTGATCAAAAAGAAGCTGCTGCGGCTTAATTGCCTTGCTTTTTACTGGTTGCAAAATAAACTTATTGTTGACTTAAAAGAGAATTGTTATGTCTATTACTAACGAGCAAATCCTAGACGCTATTGCAGAAATGTCTGTAATGCAAGTTGTTGAACTGATCTCTGCAATGGAAGAGAAATTCGGTGTTTCTGCTGCTGCTGCAGTAGTTGCTGGCGGCGCTGCTGCTGGTGGCGCAGCTGCTGAAGAACAAACTGAGTTCGACGTAGTTCTGACTTCTGCTGGTGCAAACAAAGTTGCTGTTATCAAAGCAGTACGTGGCGCAACTGGCCTAGGTCTGAAAGAAGCTAAAGCTCTAGTTGACGGCGCTCCAGCACCTCTGAAAGAAGCTGTATCTAAAGATGAAGCTGAAGCACTGAAGAAAGAGCTTGAAGAAGCTGGTGCATCTGTTGAAGTTAAGTAATAATTACTTAAATTCTTAGCCGCAAGGCTAATGGCTGGTGGTTTAATGACCACCGGCCTTTTTGCGCTGTAGGGTATGAGCGAATTTTCCCGCTGTTTAGGCGTCTCATATTCTTGCAAAAAACGTCTCATTCATACGTAATGAGCCGTCACTACAGTAAACAGCGATTTAGTCACTGTCCCCTCTTTAGCGGACAGTTTGGGTCACTTATCAGCGAGCTGAGGAACCCCATGGTTTACTCTTATACCGAGAAAAAGCGCATCCGTAAGGACTTTGGTACTCGTCCACAAGTGTTGGACATTCCATACCTGCTATCGATCCAGCTCGATTCGTTCGAAAAATTCATCGAACAGGATCCTGAGGGACAATACGGTCTTGAAGCCGCTTTTCGTTCTGTATTTCCAATCCAGAGCTACAACGGCAATTCAGAGCTGCAATACGTTAGCTACCGTCTTGGTGAGCCAGTTTTTGACGTTAAAGAATGTCAAATCCGTGGTGTAACTTATTCAAAACCGCTACGCGTGAAACTGCGCCTAGTGATCTTTGATAAAGACGCGCCAGCAGGTACTGTCAAAGACATTAAAGAACAAGAAGTCTACATGGGTGAAATTCCACTCATGACAGACAATGGTACCTTTGTAATCAATGGTACCGAGAGGGTTATCGTATCCCAGCTGCACAGAAGCCCTGGCGTATTCTTCGACAGCGATAAGGGTAAGACCCACTCTTCAGGCAAAGTGCTTTACAACGCACGCATCATCCCGTACCGCGGTTCTTGGTTGGATTTCGAATTCGACCCTAAAGATAACCTGTACGTGCGTATTGACCGTCGTCGTAAGCTACCTGCATCTATTATCCTGCGTGCGCTGGGTAAGACGACTGAAGAAATCCTCGACATCTTCTTCGAAAAAATTAACTTCGAAGTGAAAGACCAAACTCTGATGATGGAGTTGGTGCCTGAGCGTCTACGCGGTGAAACTGCGTCTTTCGATATCGAAGCAGATGGCAAGCTGTATGTTGAGAAAGGTCGTCGTGTAACGGCTCGTCACATTCGTCAACTTGAAAAAGATGGCGTGACCTTTATCGAAGTACCGGTTGAGTACATCGTAGGTAAAGTTTCTTCTAAAGATTACATCAATGAAGCAACTGGCGAGATCATCGTTGCAGCGAACCAGGAAATTAGCCTTGAATCGCTGGCGAACCTGTCACAAGCAGGCTACAAAAAACTAGAAGTTCTGTTTACGAACGATCTAGACCACGGTCCGTTCATGTCTGAGACCTTGCGTGTCGACAGCACAACAGACCGTATTTCGGCGTTGGTAGAAATCTACCGAATGATGCGCCCTGGCGAGCCGCCAACAAAAGAAGCGGCAGAAGCCCTATTTGAAAGCCTCTTCTTCTCTGAAGAACGCTACGACCTGTCTACTGTCGGTCGTATGAAGTTCAACAGCTCTATCGAGCGTGCAGACGCTGAAGAGCAAGGCACTCTTGACGAAACAGACATCGTCGAAGTGATGAAGAAACTGATCGCGATCCGTAACGGTAAAGGCGAAGTGGACGATATCGACCACCTTGGCAACCGTCGTATCCGTTCTGTTGGCGAAATGGCAGAGAACCAATTCCGTGTTGGTCTTGTACGTGTTGAACGCGCAGTGAAAGAACGCCTAAGTCTTGGCGATCTGGACAACGTGATGCCACAAGATCTGATCAACGCGAAACCGATTTCTGCTGCTGTTAAAGAATTCTTCGGTTCTTCACAGCTGTCTCAGTTTATGGACCAGAACAACCCGTTGTCAGAAGTTACGCACAAACGTCGTATCTCTGCATTGGGCCCTGGCGGTCTGACTCGTGAGCGTGCTGGCTTTGAAGTACGTGACGTACACGTAACTCACTACGGTCGTCTATGTCCTATCGAAACGCCTGAAGGTCCGAACATCGGTCTGATCAACTCGCTGTCTGCGTTTGCACGCTGCAACGAGTACGGTTTCCTTGAAACCCCATACCGTCGCGTTGTAGATGGCGTTGTCACGGATGAAGTGGATTACCTGTCAGCTATCGAAGAAGGTCAATTCGTTATCGCACAGGCGAACGCGAAACTGACTGAAGAAGGTGGCTTTGCTGATGAGCTGGTTACAGCACGTCAAAAAGGTGAATCTGGTCTTCACCCACGTGAACACGTGAACTACATGGACGTTGCAACGAACCAAGTTGTATCGATCGCAGCATCGCTGATTCCATTCCTGGAACACGATGACGCGAACCGTGCATTGATGGGTGCGAACATGCAACGTCAAGCAGTCCCAACGCTGAAAGCTGAGAAGCCTTTCGTTGGTACCGGTATTGAACGTAACGTAGCGGTCGACTCAGGCGTAACTGCAGTCGCGAAACGCGGCGGTATGATTCAGTCTGTTGACGCATCACGTATCGTGGTTAAGGTTAATGAAGAAGAGTTGATTCCTGGCGAAGCGGGCATCGATATCTACAACCTGACTAAATACACCCGTTCTAACCAGAACACTTGTATCAACCAGCGTCCATGTGTGATGCCGGGTGAACCTGTGGCTCGCGGTGA
Organism: Vibrio sp. CJQ_6; assembly: GCF_043106745.1. Taxonomy (NCBI): domain Bacteria; kingdom Pseudomonadati; phylum Pseudomonadota; class Gammaproteobacteria; order Vibrionales; family Vibrionaceae; genus Vibrio; species Vibrio sp. CJQ_6. The sequence continues at coordinate 6,858 of NZ_JBICMV010000016.1, forward strand.
CGTACTGGCTGACGGTCCATCAACTGACCTTGGTGAACTGGCGCTTGGCCAAAACATGCGTATCGCGTTCATGCCTTGGAATGGTTACAACTTCGAAGACTCGATCCTAGTTTCTGAACGTGTTGTTCAAGATGACCGTTTCACGACTATCCACATTCAAGAGCTGTCTTGTGTGGCGCGTGATACTAAGCTGGGTGCAGAAGAGATCACTGCAGATATTCCAAACGTCGGTGAAGCTGCGCTGTCTAAGCTGGATGAGTCAGGTATCGTTTACATCGGTGCTGAAGTGAAGGGTGGCGACATCCTGGTTGGTAAAGTAACGCCGAAAGGCGAAACCCAACTGACACCTGAAGAGAAGCTGCTACGCGCTATCTTCGGTGAGAAAGCATCAGACGTTAAAGATACTTCTCTGCGTGTACCTAACTCTGTTGCGGGTACGGTTATCGACGTTCAAGTCTTCACTCGCGATGGCGTAGAGAAAGACAAACGTGCGCTTGAAATCGAACAGATGCAGCTGAAAGAAGCGAAGAAAGACTTGACCGAAGAATTCCAGATTCTGGAAGGCGGTCTGCTTGCTCGTGTTCGTTCTCTGCTGATCACTGGCGGTTACAGCGAAGCGAAACTGGACGCTATCGATCGTAAGAAATGGCTAGAACAGACGCTAGAAAACGACGAACTGCAAACTCAGCTAGAACAAATGGCTGAACAGTACGACGAACTGAGAGCTGAATTCGATAAGAAATTCGAAACCAAGCGTCGCAAGATCACCCAAGGTGATGACCTTGCACCTGGCGTTCTGAAGATCGTGAAAGTGTACTTGGCAGTGAAACGTCGCATCCAACCGGGTGATAAGATGGCGGGTCGTCACGGTAACAAGGGTGTAATCTCTAAGATCAACCCTGTTGAAGACATGCCATACGATGAGAAAGGCCAACCGGTCGACATCGTACTGAACCCACTGGGTGTACCGTCTCGTATGAACATCGGTCAGATCCTAGAAGTTCACTTAGGTCTGGCTGCGAAAGGTATCGGTGACAAGATCAACCAGATGATCAAGGAACAACAAGAGCTGGCTAAGCTGCGTGAGTTCCTACAAAAAGTTTACGATCTGGGCGAAACTCGTCAACAAGTCGATATTGCGGCGCTGTCTGATGATGAAGTACGTACACTGGCACAAAACCTGCGTTCAGGTCTGCCAATTGCGACGCCAGTCTTTGATGGTGCGAACGAAGCGTCAATCAAAGCGCTGCTGAAACTGGGTGATCTGCCAGAATCTGGTCAGTTGACTCTGTTTGATGGCCGTACTGGTGATGCGTTTGAGCGTTCTGTCACTGTTGGTTACATGTACATGCTGAAACTGAACCACTTGGTTGACGACAAGATGCACGCTCGTTCAACAGGTTCTTACAGCCTAGTAACTCAGCAACCACTGGGTGGTAAAGCTCAGTTCGGTGGTCAGCGTTTCGGTGAGATGGAAGTATGGGCACTGGAAGCATACGGTGCAGCTTACACCCTACAAGAAATGCTAACTGTTAAGTCGGATGACGTTAACGGCCGTACGAAGATGTACAAAAACATCGTCGACGGAAACCACGCGATGGAACCTGGTATGCCAGAATCGTTCAACGTACTGTTGAAAGAGATTCGCTCGCTAGGTATCAACATCGAGCTAGAAGACGAAGAGTAAACCTTAAGGTTCCCCATTCGGGGAGCCTAACCGGTTTTCTGGTAGGAAGGAGCTCGCTAGTTCACACGGCGAGTTCCTTTTAACTCCTTACAGGAGCTGATTGTGAAAGACTTATTAAACTTTCTAAAAGCACAGCACAAGACCGAAGAATTTGATGCAATCAAAATCGGTCTGTCTTCACCTGACATGATTCGTTCATGGTCATTTGGTGAAGTGAAAAAACCTGAGACCATCAACTATCGTACGTTCAAACCTGAACGCGATGGTCTTTTCTGTGCGCGTATTTTTGGCCCGGTAAAAGACTACGAATGTCTTTGTGGCAAATATAAGCGTCTGAAACACCGTGGCGTTATCTGTGAGAAGTGTGGCGTTGAAGTCACGCAAACTAAAGTTCGTCGTGACCGTATGGGCCACATCGAACTGGCTTCTCCTGTTGCTCACATCTGGTTCCTAAAATCACTGCCGTCTCGTATCGGTCTGTTGATGGATATGCCACTGCGCGACATCGAACGTGTGCTTTACTTCGAAATGTACGTGGTGACTGAACCAGGCATGACTGACCTAGAACGTGGTCAGATGCTGACTGAAGAAGAGTATCTGGATCGCCTGGAAGAGTGGGGCGACGAGTTCACTGCGAAAATGGGTGCAGAAGCGATCAAAGATCTGCTGTCATCTATGGATCTGCTGGCTGAAGCTGAGCAGATGCGCGAAGAGCTGGATACGACGAACTCAGAAACTAAACGTAAGAAAGTTACGAAGCGCCTGAAACTGGTTGAAGCATTCGTTGCGTCAGGTAACAAACCTGAGTGGATGATTCTGACTGTGCTTCCGGTACTTCCGCCAGATCTACGTCCGCTAGTACCGCTAGATGGCGGTCGCTTTGCGACATCCGATCTGAACGATCTATACCGTCGTGTGATTAACCGTAACAACCGTCTGAAACGCCTTCTAGAGCTTGCTGCTCCGGACATCATCGTACGCAACGAAAAACGTATGCTACAAGAGTCTGTTGATGCGCTTCTGGATAACGGTCGTCGCGGCCGCGCGATCACAGGTTCGAACAAGCGTCCTCTGAAATCTCTTGCTGATATGATCAAGGGTAAACAAGGTCGTTTCCGTCAGAACCTGCTTGGTAAACGTGTAGACTACTCAGGCCGTTCTGTTATCACAGTAGGTCCTTACCTGCGTCTGCACCAGTGTGGTCTTCCTAAGAAGATGGCACTAGAGCTGTTCAAACCATTCATCTACAGCAAGCTGGAAACTCGTGGCCTAGCAACGACGATCAAAGCTGCGAAGAAAATGGTTGAGCGTGAAGAAGCGGTTGTATGGGATATCCTGGATGAAGTTATCCGTGAACACCCAGTGCTACTGAACCGTGCACCAACACTTCACCGTCTAGGTATTCAGGCGTTTGAACCTGTTCTAATCGAAGGTAAAGCGATTCAGCTACACCCACTTGTGTGTGCGGCGTACAACGCGGACTTCGATGGTGACCAAATGGCGGTACACGTGCCTCTAACTTTAGAAGCACAGCTAGAAGCTCGTACACTGATGATGTCGACAAACAACATTCTGTCGCCAGCGTCAGGTGATCCGATCATCGTACCTTCTCAGGACGTTGTATTGGGTCTGTACTATATGACTCGTGAAAAAGTGAACGCTCTGGGTGAAGGCATGTACCTGGCTGGCCCTAAAGAGGCTGAAAAGGCATACCGCACGAAGACGGCTTCACTGCACGCACGCGTTAAAGTACGTATCACGGAAACCGTGGTTGACGAAGACGGCAATCGCACAACTGAGACCAAGATGGTGGATACCACTGTTGGTCGTGCAATGTTGTGGCAAATCGTACCGAAAGGTCTGCCATATAGCGTCGTGAACCAGAAGCTAGGTAAGAAACAGATTTCTAACCTGCTGAACGAGGCGTACCGTAAACTGGGTCTGAAAGACACTGTTATCTTCGCAGACCAAATCATGTACACCGGTTTCGCTTACGCGGCATTGTCAGGTGTTTCTGTTGGTATCGACGATATGGTTGTACCACCTGCGAAATACACTGAAATCTCCGAAGCGGAAGAAGAAGTACGTGAAATCCAGGAACAGTTCCAGTCTGGTCTGGTAACTGCTGGTGAACGCTACAACAAAGTGATCGATATTTGGGCATCAACCAACGATCGCGTTGCGAAAGCGATGATGGAGAACCTGTCGTCTGAAATGGTGATCAACCGTGACGGCGAAGAAGAGAAACAAGAGTCGTTCAACAGCATCTACATGATGGCCGACTCCGGTGCTCGTGGTTCTGCAGCGCAGATTCGTCAGCTTGCTGGTATGCGTGGTCTGATGGCTCGTCCAGATGGTTCGATCATCGAAACGCCAATCACAGCGAACTTTAAAGAAGGTCTGAACGTCCTTCAGTACTTTATCTCAACGCACGGTGCTCGTAAGGGTCTGGCGGATACAGCACTGAAGACAGCGAACTCAGGTTACCTCACCCGTCGTCTGGTAGACGTTGCTCAAGACGTTGTTGTTTATGAGCACGACTGTGGCACCCAAGAGGGTGTTGACATGATGCCTCACATCGAAGGTGGTGACGTTAAAGTTCCTCTGACTGAGCTTGCGCTGGGTCGTGTGGTTGCTGAAGACATCCTGAAACCAGGCACAGAAGAAGTGCTTGTTCCTCGTAACACGCTTCTAGATGAGAAATGGTGTCAGGTTCTTAACGACAACTCTGTTGACCGTATTAAAGTACGTTCAGTGGTAACTTGTGACGCTGACTTCGGTTGTTGTGCACTGTGTTACGGTCGTGACCTAGCACGTGGTCACTTGGTGAACCAAGGTGAAGCTGTGGGCGTTATCGCGGCTCAGTCAATCGGTGAACCGGGTACACAGCTAACCATGCGTACGTTCCACATCGGTGGTGCGGCATCGACAGCAGCAGCAGAGAACAGCATCCAAGCGAAGAACAACGGTTCTGTGAAACTGCACAACGCGAAGTTCGTAACGAACAAAGATGGCAAGCTGGTGATTACTTCTCGTGCATCTGAACTGACCATCATTGATGAGTTCGGCCGTACGAAAGAGAAACACAAACTGCCATACGGCTCGCTACTGAGCAAAGGTGACAACGATGCAGTTCAAGCGGGCGAAACCGTGGCGAACTGGGAAGCGCACACCATGCCAATCATCACTGAAGTGGCAGGTCGCATCCAATTCGTTGACATGATCGATGGCGTCACTGTTTCTCGTCAAACGGATGACCTCACAGGTCTGTCTTCAAGCGAAGTGACCGATGCAGCCGCTCGTCCAGCAGCAGGTAAAGATATGCGTCCAGCTATCAAACTTGTGGATGAGAAAGGTAACGATGTCCTGATCCCTGGTACCGATATGCCAGCTCAGTACTTCCTACCTGGTAAAGCGATCGTGAACATCGACGATGGCGCTGAAGTGAATGTGGGTGACACACTGGCTCGTATTCCTCAGAAATCTGGCGGTAACAAGGACATCACCGGTGGTCTACCACGCGTTGCTGACCTGTTCGAAGCACGTAAGCCGAAAGAGCCTGCGATTCTTGCTGAGTACACAGGTACTGTGAGCTTCGGTAAAGAGACCAAAGGTAAGCGTCGTCTCGTGATCACTCGCGATAGCGGTGAAGTTTACGAAGAGATGATTCCTAAGCATCGTCAATTGAACGTGTTTGAAGGTGAGCGCATCGAACGTGGTGACGTGATTGCAGATGGTCCAGAATCGCCACATGACATTCTGCGCCTACGTGGTATCCACGCTGTGACCACTTACATCGCGAACGAAGTTCAGGAAGTTTACCGTCTGCAAGGCGTTAAGATTAACGACAAGCACATCGAAACAATCGTTCGTCAGATGCTACGTAAGTGTACTATTACTCACGCAGGTGACTCTGAGTTCCTGCCTGGTGAGCAAGTAGAATACTCACAAGTGAAGATCGCCAACCGTGATCTGGAAGCTGAAGGCAAAGAGCCAGCACGTTTTGAACGTGAACTTCTAGGTATTACGAAAGCGTCTCTGGCAACAGAATCGTTCATCTCAGCCGCATCGTTCCAAGAAACGACTCGCGTTCTGACTGAAGCTGCGGTTTCTGGTAAGCGTGATGACCTACGTGGTCTGAAAGAGAACGTTATCGTGGGTCGTCTGATCCCTGCTGGTACTGGTTTTGCGTACCACCAAGACCGTCAATCTAAGCGTGAAGCTCAGAAAGAAGGTCCTTCAGCAGAGCAGGCTACCGACAACCTAGCAGCGCTGCTTAACGCAGGCTTCTCAGCTGACGAGTAATCGTTCTGATAGCAAAAAAGGCACCTTCGGGTGCCTTTTTATTTGCCTGCGATTCACGCTGGTGGTTTTCGTTGACGGTGAATCAAGCGAATACGTTAAGCGCCCGGCGGAATCGAAAGGCTATCTGCGATGAGCTGGATCAAACCATCTTCGGTTTCAAAACGCGACTCCAACAATTCCCCAACGTGCGACAAATCATCATCCAGCGTTTCCAGATCATCGTCTGCGTGGATGGTGGCGTATTTGTCGGTGAAATTGAGTAACGGCTCGGTGGTTTCGATGATCTGCGCATACGTCTGATTGATTTCATCTGTGGCATGAAAACCGGTCGCATGCCATGTGTTCATGACCATATCGTAAATCTTAAAATGGCCTTCTGAAATGTAATCGACCAGCTCTTGGCTGAAGTATTGCAGCGCTTTGGGGGATGGAAGTTCGGTGACCGCAGCTTTGGTTGCGCAGGGTTGTAGCGCTGCGAGTTTGCAGTATTCGACGATCAGGTGCTGGCGCTTATCCAGCCAATGATCGATGACTTGACTCGAACCGCCCCATTGTTCTTGCGTTCGTTTAAGTTTTTTTAGCATGACCATGCCCTCATGATCGGGATCATTCAACGATGATCTTTCCTTTGCACGTTTGTTGTAGTGGTACAGCACAACGTCTTGTCCCTACTAGAATTTATAGATTTAAAATCAAATCTATACAAACTCTGGTATGAAATTAGATTGCCAGTAAAATGAACGAACTGCAAGCAATCAGGAGTTGGCATGTTAAAAAACAGTGACAAAAAATCCGCTTATTGGTGTGTGGTTTCAGGCAGTGAGATCTGGACGATTGATGGGGAAATCCCGTTTGGCAACGGTGAGCAGTGGGATCTACCCGTTGAGGCGGCGATCAAAATCGATCAGCATCAGGGCGCGCCGGTGTATTGGGTGAATGCCTCGGATTGGGAGCGCGATCTGGCGTTGACCTCATTGCGTGACTTACTGCATGTGCCGGAGCCGCTGTTCCTGATGGCAAGCAAAGCGATTCAATACGGCCATATGAGCCAGAGCTTGCGTTTTTGCCCGCAATGCGGAGGCCGCAACTACCTTAACCATCGCGACTTAGCGATGCAGTGCCACGATTGCCGAACGTTACATTATCCGCGTATTTTCCCGTGCATTATTGTCGCGGTGCGTAAAGACAACGAGATTCTGCTGGCCCAGCATCCACGCCATCGCAGCGGTATGTACACCGTGATTGCGGGCTTTCTGGAAGTGGGAGAAACGCTGGAGCAGTGCGTTGCACGTGAAATCAAAGAAGAAACGGGTATCGCAGTGAACAACATTCGCTATTTTGGCAGCCAGCCGTGGGCATTTCCGTCCAGTATGATGATGGGTTTTCTGGCCGATTATGCGGGTGGAGAGATCAAGCCGGATTACTCTGAATTGAGCGATGCGCAATGGTTTCGACCAACCGAAATGCCGCCCGTGGCGCCGCAAGGCACCATCGCCCGCGCCTTGATTGAGCAAACGCTCGAAGATATTCGTCTTACGTCGGAAAATAGATAAAAAAAACCCTCCGATTAGGGAGGGGGTAAGTAAGATGTCGTTATGAGATGCTGAGTACTGAATACTCAGTTTATAATTGTAGTTTTCGCTAGCGAACAAATTTGTAACATCGAAAAAGATTGTACGCAAATTAAGCATTGATTTAAAAGTTAATAACTTGATCTGGGTTGCAAAGCTCTCCGCTCATGAATAAAAATCAATGCTAGAATACGCCCCATAAATAAGCCCAAAAAAGAAGTGGAATACGGAATGACTGAATTAAAAAACGACCGCTATCTACGCGCTCTGCTCAAGCAGCCTGTGGATTGCACGCCGGTATGGATGATGCGTCAGGCTGGGCGATATCTCCCAGAATACCGTGCCACACGCGCTCAAGCTGGCGACTTTATGTCTCTGTGTAAAAACGCTGAACTCGCTTCTGAAGTGACGTTACAACCATTACGCCGTTTTCCGCTCGATGCCGCGATTCTGTTTTCAGACATTCTGACCATTCCCGATGCCATGGGATTGGGGCTGCGTTTTGCCGCGGGTGAAGGCCCGGTATTTGACCGCCCAATCACGTGCAAAGCAGATGTCGATAAAATTGGTTTGCCGGATCCCGAAGGCGAACTGCAATACGTCATGAATGCTGTGCGTCAAATTCGCAAGGATCTGCAAGGTGAGGTGCCACTGATTGGCTTCTCTGGCAGCCCATGGACACTGGCAACCTATATGGTTGAAGGTGGCAGCTCTAAGGCATTCACCAAGATTAAAAAGATGATGTACGCTGAGCCTGCGACTCTGCATTTGCTACTGGATAAACTGGCGGACAGTGTGATTGAGTACCTCAACGCGCAAATCAAAGCCGGCGCGCAATCGGTGATGGTATTTGATACGTGGGGCGGCGTGCTGACGCCACGTGACTACAATCTGTTCTCACTGCAGTACATGCACAAGATTGTGGATGGCCTGATCCGTGAACACGACGGTCGCCGCGTCCCCGTGACGCTGTTTACTAAAAACGGCGGCATGTGGCTAGAGCAGATCGCGGCTACCGGGTGCGATGCGGTTGGCCTTGACTGGACCATCAATATTGCCGATGCCAAAGCGCGCGTTGGTGAGAAAGTGGCGCTGCAAGGCAACATGGACCCATCCATGCTGTACGCGCCGGAAGCACGCATTCGTGAAGAAGTGGCATCGATTCTTGATGGCTTTGGTCACGGTGGCACTGGCCATGTGTTTAACCTCGGTCATGGTATTCACCTCGACGTGCCGCCCGAAAATGCCGGTGTATTTGTGAATGCGGTGCATGAGCTGTCGAAGCCATATCACAAGTAAGCCAATACGATCAGCGCCCGACATGGGCGCTTTTTTACCATTTAAGGGAGCTGTTTTATACTTTAGGTAATCAGGAAGGAATGTGACCCATTAATGAAAACAAGAGACCGAATTGTCCATGCCGCGTTAGAGCTGTTTAACGAGCATGGTGAACGCCCGATGACCACCAACCATATCGCGGCACATATTGAGATCAGCCCGGGCAATCTTTACTACCATTTCCGCAATAAGCAGGAAATTGTGCGTGAAATTTTTGCGCTCTATTCGGCCGAGCTGATTGAACGCTTTACGCCGCTGCAAGGTCAATATGAAAGCCTGACCCTGCTCAAACACTACCTCGACTCCATCTTCACCCTGATGTGGAAATACCGTTTTTTCTACGCCAATTTGCCTGAAATTCTGCAACGGGACGAAGAGCTGCATGACGATTACATTCGCGTGCAAGAAAAACTGCAAACCAACTTGGTCAATATCATGCGTGCTTTTGTTGGCATGCAGTTGCTGGCACTCAATGACGATGAGATGAAAAAGCTGGTTACGACTTTACACCTGATTGCGTGCAGTTGGCTGGCGTATCAGTCGGCAATGTCACCGAAAACTCAGATCACTGAACAGGTGATTCATCAAGGCATGTTACAGATTATCTCGGTCATGAAACCAAATGCGACTGAGCAAGGACTCGAGCAGTTGCAGTTGCTGGAAGATGGCGTGCGCGCCATGCATGCTTAAACGAGATGACATATAACCTTTCATTCTTGTGCTGGTGGGCGTGAAACTGCTAGTTTCTGATGTTATTCCAAGGCTTTAAAGTAGCGCTCACTATGCATTATGACGTATTTAATGGTGATGCCGATGGCATCATCGCTCTTCTTCAACTTCATTTGGCTCAGCCGAGAGATAGCCAATTGATCACGGGTGTGAAACGCGATATCGAGCTATTGGCCAACGTCGATGCACAACCCGGTGATACCCTGACCGTGCTGGATATCTCCATGGCGAAAAACCATCAAGCGTTGTGCCATGTGCTGAATAACGGCGCGCACGTGTTTTATGCCGATCACCATCAATCGGGTGACATTCCCCAGCATGAGCAGTTAGAGGCGCACATCAATCTGGATGCCAATGTGTGTACCGCATTGATTGTGGACGCGCTGCTTGACGGTCAGTTTCACCCTTGGGCCATCACGGCGGCTTATGGCGATAACTTGCTCAGTGTTGCCGATGCGCTGGCAGCCAAGGCAGGTTTCAGCGTTGAACAGGCCGAGCAGTTAAAACAGTTGGGGACCTTGATCAATTACAACGGTTATGGCCAAACGGTGAGCGACTTGCATTATCATCCGGCGGATTTGTTTCGCGCGCTGCAAGGCTACATGTCGCCGTTTGATGTCATTGCAGATGCCCAATCGCCTTATGCGGTGTTGAAACAGGCGTATGAGCAGGATATCGCTCAAGCGCTAGCTAAATCGCCCTACTATGAGAGTGACACGTTGCGCGTGTTTGAATTGGCTGATGAAGCGGCCTCACACCGCGTGAGTGGGGTATACGGTAATTTGCTTGCCAATCAACGGCCTGAACAAGCGCATGTGGTGTTGACCGTGGCCGATGAAGCGCACTATACGGTATCGCTGCGCGCGCCCCTGAACAATAAGCAGGGGGCGGGCACGGTGTGCAGCCAGTTTGCCACCGGTGGTGGCCGAGAGGCGGCGGCGGGGATCAATCGCCTACCCAAATCAGAGCTGATGCGCTTCATCGATGGCGTGCAAGCCTATTACGTGGCGACAAATGCCTAGCGTATGGAACATGAAACAGGCCGCTCATTGAGCGGCCTGTTTGTTTTAAAGGTGATGGGATTAACGAGTCAGCCAGGTACGTGGGTTTTCCGCTTTACTGTTGCGGCGAATCTCAAAATAGAGGGCGGGACGAGATTGTCCCCCGGTGTCACCAGCCAGCGCCAATGTTTCGCCAGCCGCGACTTTATCGCCCTCTTTTTTCATCAGTGTTTGGTTAAAACCATATAACGTCATGTCGCCTTTTCCGTGGTCCAGCAGCACCACTAAACCATAGCCGCGCAGGTATTCGGCAAACACCACCGTGCCCGGGTACACTGCTTTGACCGGTTGTCCGTAATTGGCATCAATCACCAGCCCTTTCCAATCGATTTGACCGGTTTGGCGTTCGCCAAATTGATGCAACACCTTGCCTTGCAATGGCCATGGTAACTTACCGCGCTGACGGCTGATACCATCCATCGGCACGGCATTCCGTTTTGCTGCTTTCGCAATTTCAGCTTTGAGGCGGGTTTCATTGCGTTGCAATTCGGCCAGATACACTTTATCGCCCGAGATGCTTTTTTGAATGCTGCCCAGCGTCTGACGACGTTCGGATTGTGTTTTGGCCAGTTGGTCGCGTTTTTTCGTTTGTTGCTCCAGCAGCGCATTGATTTGGTCGCGCTCCAACTGCAACTGACGTTCGTTGTCTCGCAGCGCTTGACGCGTTGTTTCTAACGCCGCAATGGTTTCGGTTCGTGCTTTGGCCAAGTGCTGGTAATACTGACTGATGCGATCTTCTTCCACACCATTGTTGAGGAGGTCGCCACTGGCTTTGGCGCGTTGTGTCACGTAATAGGTTTGTAGCAACTCGGCCAGCTTATCGGCCTGTTGTTGACGCTGCGCTTCCAAGGCCGTTATTTTTTGCTGCAATCGACCAATGTTGGCATTGGATTCTGCCAGCTGGTTCTTGGTTTGCTTGATCTGGTTTTCCAAGCCGGAAATGCCCACTTCCTGTTGCTTCAGCGTGTGTTGCAACTGGTCGAGTGTTTTCTGTTGCTGCGATAACGATTGTTGCTGACGTGAGATCTCGCTCTTGACACCTTTCAGTTCCTGTTGCGTCGCGGCAAAGGCATGGCTGGAGAGCACGCCGGCACTGAGGCACAGAATGAGCAGGCGTTGACACAGGCGTGAAGCCGGCTGGGAAGTTGATAACGTCATGTTTTTACGATAATCGCGATTGGAAGCATGGAGCACTCAGTATACTCAATGTGCAGAATGAGGCGAGTGCAGCAGGTAAAAAGTTTGCAATTGTTCCAATGTCACGGGCAAAAAAATAAAAAAAAGCCTCGAGCAAGTCGAGGCTTTTCATTCATCGTTCTGACATTAAGAGAACAGGACGTGACCTGTCATTTCCGCTGGAATGTCTTGTTCGGTCAGTGCCAGCATGGTTGGTGCTAGGTCAGACAGTTTGCCGCCATCGTTCAGGGCAATGTCTTTGCTGCCGACGTAGATCAGTGGCACAGGCAGGTTGGTGTGCGCAGTGTGCACGCCGCCAGTTTCTGGGTTCACCATCATTTCCGCGTTACCGTGGTCTGCTGTGATCAGCAGTTGACCATCCACTTCTTTGATTGCTTCAACCACACGACCGATGCATTCATCAACCGCTTCACATGCTTTTACAGCTGCATCGTAAACGCCGGTGTGACCAACCATGTCGCCGTTCGGGTAGTTACAGATGATCGCATCGTATTTGCCTGATTTGATCGCGGCAACCAACTTGTCAGTCAGCTCTTTTGAACTCATTTCTGGTTGCAGGTCGTAGGTCGCAACTTTTGGCGAAGCCACCAGTTGACGTTCTTCACCTGGGAATTCACTTTCAACGCCGCCGTTGAAGAAGAAGGTCACGTGTGCGTATTTCTCGGTTTCAGAGATACGAAGCTGCGTTTTGCCTGCTTTCGACAACCATTCGCCGTAGGTGTTATCCAGAGACGCTGGTGGGAATGCACATTGCAGCGGAATGTCTGCTGCGTATTGAGTTAGCATCACGAAGTCAATGGCTGGGAATGCTTTACGTTCGAAGCCCGCGAAATCGGTCACGAAAGTACGTGTGATTTCACGTGCGCGGTCAGCACGGTAGTTCATGAACAGCACCGCATCGCCATCACGCATGGCTGCTGAATCTTGGCCTTCAGCACGCACTTCAGTGGCTTTCACGAATTCATCGTTTTCGTCACGTGCGTAAGCCGCTTGCAGGGCTTCAACCGCAGAACCGAAGGTGAAATCGCCGTGCGCTGCAGTCAGCAGGTCGTACGCTTTTTCAACGCGATCCCAGTTGTTATCACGGTCCATGGCGTAGTAACGACCAACCAGTGACGCGATGCGACCTTTGCCCAGTTTTGCGAATAGTTCATCAAAACGTTTCAGAGAGGCTTCTGCGCTGCGAGGTGGTGTATCACGACCGTCGAGGAAGCAGTGTAGGTAGATTTTTTCTGCGCCACGTGCCGCTGCCAGTTCAACCGCTGCGTAGATGTGGTCTTCATGAGAGTGCACGCCACCGGGTGACATCAGACCCATCAGGTGAACCGCTTTACCCGCTGCGACGGCTTTATCGATGGCCGCAACCAACACTTCATTTTTTTGGAATTCGCCGTCGGCGATCGCTTTGGTGATGCGCGTCAGATCTTGGTACACGATACGACCCGCACCAATGTTGGTGTGACCCACTTCCGAGTTACCCATTTGACCGTCAGGTAGACCGACGTCCATGCCTGAAGCAGAGATAAGCGTGTGTGGATTGTGCGCCATCAGACCGTCAAGAACCGGTGTGTTTGCGTTGTTGATCGCGTTGCTTGAGTTGTCTTCGCGGTAACCCCATCCATCTAGGATCACCAGAGCCATAGGCTTCTTAGCTGACATAGTTATGACCTCGTCAAATTCAAAGTAACTAGAAATCGAAATTAGCGTAATTTTACTACACTTTGGTGCGCTTGCAGTAGGTTAAGATCAATGATTCTCCCTATCAATGCAATAAAACGTTGCCTATTGATCAAAATCGGCCAGCCCGTGGCCGCAAGGTCGTTCTCAATACACCAATATGCTGGTGCCCATGACGGCCACCAGTGCACCCAGCCAGGCGAATCGATTCGGCCTTTGCTTGGTATAGACCCATAGTATAGGCAAAAGCATGATGGGTGTGGTGGAAGAAAGGAGCGCCACCATGCCCACGTTGCCCTCTCGGAGTGCGTAAAGAATCAATGTCATGCCCACCGCCATTGCCAGAAAACCGTTGAGGGCGGTGATGGCAAAAATCGTGCGGTTCATCGGTTGAGTCGCACGCGCCACGCGTGAGCCGGTGGCTCGCAACACACAGTGCGCCGCGAATGCCGTCATCATTCGAATCGCCGATGCGGCCACGGGATCGATCGCCGTTTGCATGACTGGTTTGGCGATGATGCCGCCCAGCGCCTGACACGTGGCGGCGGTGAGCCCAAGCCCAACCCCGATCCAGACGTTGCCGCGGATCATCTCCAGCGTGTTGTTGGTTTGACCTCGGCGCCCGAAAAAGATCGCCGTGAGCACGCCAGAAAAGACCAAGGCGGAGCCGAGCAGTTCGCCCGACGTCATGCGTTCGCTAAACAGGAAGTAGCCTAAAATGGCGGAAAACACCGCGTGGCAGGAGAAGAGCAACCCGGCCTGGCGCGGCCCCATGCGGTTGAGACACGCAAACAGCGCCGTATCGCCAATAAAAATTCCGATCAAGCCCGATAGCATCATCGGCGTGACCGCACTGACCGCCACGCTCGACCAGCCACCACTAAGCAGCGCAATGCTCCCCAAAATCACCGACGTGCATCCCATGCGCCAGCGGCTGTAAGCAAAGGTGCCTAGATGGCGAGCGGGTGTCACCGACATCAGGCCAGCGATGGCCCACAAAAAGGCAGCGGCGAGCGCGAGCCACTCGAATCCCATAACATCGTCCTTGGGTATGCGGGAAAAATAGGCTCTCAATATGCCACTAAGGCTGGGGAAAACAAAGCAAATTCAAGGTGTCGGATACCCCGTCAACAGGGGCATCCGACAAACGCGTTCAAGCGCTGGGGGAGGTTATACTTTAAAGCGACTGATTTCTTGGCGCATCGCATCGGCCGCTTGGTGCATCTCGCTTGCACTTTCGCTGCTTTGTTGCGCTTGGGCGGCGAGATCATCAGAAGCGTCTTTGATGCCTTGCGTGTTGCGGCTGATGTCTTCACTCACTGCGCGTTGCTCTTCAGCGGCACTGGCGATTTGCAACGCCATGTCGTTGATCTCATTGATGGCCTGCGTGATGCTGCTGAGGCTATCTTGCGCTTGCTGCGCGTAAGAGACGCTGCTATCGGCCAGCGAGGTACTGGCTTCCATGCTCTCCACCGCCTGCTGCGTATTGCGTTGCAGGGTTTCAATCATGGTGCGAATCTCCTCGGTGGAGCCGTGTGTGCGCTGGCTCAGCACGCGCACTTCATCAGCCACCACGGCAAAGCCTCGGCCTTGTTCTCCGGCGCGCGCTGCTTCGATGGCAGCGTTGAGTGCCAACAGGTTGGTCTGTTCTGCAATGCCTTGAATGGTCGACAAAATCTGGTTGATGCTCTGGGCGTTGCTTTCCAGTTCCCGAATCACGCTGGCAGCGCTGGTGACTTGATTGGCCAGATCGGTGATGGCTTGACGGT
Organism: Vibrio sp. CJQ_6; assembly: GCF_043106745.1. Taxonomy (NCBI): domain Bacteria; kingdom Pseudomonadati; phylum Pseudomonadota; class Gammaproteobacteria; order Vibrionales; family Vibrionaceae; genus Vibrio; species Vibrio sp. CJQ_6. Next base: position 22,192 of record NZ_JBICMV010000016.1, read on the forward strand.
TTTTGCCAATCACTTGCTGGCCGTCTTCGCATGCAGATGATGACGCTTGCGATGCGTTGGCAGTCAATTCCGCATGGCTGGCGACCTCGGCCGCAGTGGCCGACATTTCGTGAATCGCGGTGGCGATCTGGTTGACGTCGTCTTGTTGGTGTTTCACGCGATCCGTCGATTGAATCGACAGTGATTTTGCATGCTGCGCTTGGCTCGACAAGTTGTGACTGTGTTCCACGATGTCTTTGAGCATCATTTGCATCTGGCTGATGAACTGATTGACCTTCTCAGCCAGCTCACCAATTTCATCTTTGCGTTCAATATTGACGCGTTGAGTTAAATCGCCTTCCCCGCGTGACAGCTCTTCCAGCGCGCCGGACAGCACTTGCAACGGTTGCAGCAGACGATTGACCACCCAAGTACTGGCCAAGGCGATCAGCACATACAGAATCAACGTGGCGATGGAGGTAAAGGTGATTTGCTCACTGACCGAGGCATACGCCATGTCGTGATCCACCACAATCCCCAGCAGCCAATTGGTGCCCGCAATCTTGCTCACGTAGATGAGTTGGTCATCGCGACCGGGCCATTGGATTTGGCGCGCATCATCTGCTGCAGCGAGTTGTTGCATGGTTTGAACATTCAGTTGGGCGTTCAGCTCGGTGAGTGGTTTTTGACTCAGCTTTTCATCTTGGTAAGCGACGATTTTATTGTTGCCATCGACTAAAAATGCAAAGCCATTGTTGTCGAGTTTGATGCTCAACACTTGTTTGATCAGGTTGGTGACTGTTAAATCTGCCGCCAAAACACCATCGCGTTTGCCGTGGAACGCTTTGGCAAAACTGACCACAATGCTGCCGTCAAAGTCTTGATACGGTTCGGTAAGGATTAAGCCGTTGCTCGCCATCGCATCTTGATACCAAGGACGTGTGCGCGGGTCGTAATCGGCTGGCCAATCTTCGCTTTTGTCGCCGTACGCAATGGTGCCGTCGTTAAAGCCGGCATACACCGACAAAAATTGACCGGCATGTTTGGTCAGCAACAGTTCACGGTCGGCATTGTCGCCACTGGCGATGCGCGGTTCGTTGGCTAACATCATGTCGCTGCGAATTTCGAGCCAGTCATTGATGTAGCGGTTGGTCGCGAGGCTGACGTTGGCCATCTCGCTGTTGATTGACTTCGTCGTCTCTTGTCGTAGCTGGCTGATGGAGTTCCACGCCTGCACACCACTGACGATGGCAATGATGATCGCTATCGCGACCTGAATTTTAAACTTTATTGTATGTCTCATAGTCTACCTTACCTGCCGGACAACCTGATGCCGCGAATAGATCGTACTGAAATTTAATCCAATAAGCGTGAATAGTTAATTTAAATTACTGAAATACGGTAATTTTTAATGTTTTATCACCAAAAGCCTAAGAAATTATCGTTTCAATTAACTTGATCGGGATCGATTATTAATTGATCAACAGTCGTGTGGATAAGGGAATTATGGACGAAAATGATGAACTCGTGACTTGTGTGCCAGAAAACACAAGTCACGAGTGAAGCGGGTTAGCCCAGAATGGCGGCGGTAATATAGACGATGACCAAACCAATTAATCCAATAATTAAGCCAGTTTTGGCCATATCTTTGCTTTGAATCAGGCCGGTCGAGTAGGCGAGGGAGTTGGGCGGGGTCGACACTGGCAGAATCATCCCCAATGAGGCGGAGAACGCGACCACAACCAACAGGCCTTGCAATCCGCCCACCTCGTTGAGGCTGCTCATGGTGGTGCCAATGGCAGCAGCAATTGGCATCAACAAGTTCGCGGTGGCAGTGTTGGACATGAAGTTGGCCATCAGCCAGCAGACCAGCGACAGCGTGATCACCACCGACATCGGCGACAGCGATTCATAATCGATGGCATGTGCCAGCGCTTGTGCCAAGCCGGTCTGTTCCAAACCAATCCCAATGGCTATCCCCCCGGCCACCAACCACAGCACATCCCAGTTGATCTGCTTCAGCTCTTCTTTGCCCATGATGCCCGTCAGCGTAAACACAGCCAGCGGAATGATCGAGACTACATAAGTGTTCATGCCGTGCAGTGATGTGGTCATCCACAGCACAATGGTGGCGGCAAAGGTGAGATACACCACGATGGCGCGCCAGTTGCGCTGAAACGTGCCGTCGAGTTTCAGCGTCATGGTCGGTTGCGATGAAGGAAACAGCTTTTGCAGCAAGAACCAAGCGATGGTCAATTGGATCATCACAAACGGCAAGCCCATCATCATCCACGATAAAAAGCTGATGCTGTTCTCACCGGTCAAATATTGCAGGGCAATGGCGTTCGGCGGTGTGCCGATGGGGGTGGCAATCCCGCCAGTGTTTGCTGCAATCGGAATACACAGCACCAGCGCTTTAATGCCCAAATCGCCTTTGGGTGCTGAGGCAACAATCGGCCCAAGCAATGCCAACATCATGACTGTGGTGGCGGTGTTGGACATGAACATCGAGAACACCGAGGTGATCAGCATCAGGCCGAGCATGATGTATTTCGGTTGGTTGCCAAAGGGCTTAAGCAGTACGCGTGCTAAGTTGTTGTCGAGTTCGTACTTCGACGCTGCAATTGCCAGCGCAAATCCCCCCATAAACAGAATGATGATGGGGGATGAAAAGGCACTGAAAATGTCGGTATACGGCAGCAAGTGACCCAGTTCATGGCCATCGACCGGTGCGCGGAACGGATGCAGCCCTTTGTCGGAGATCATCACCAATTCCAACGCAATGATCAGAATCGACGTGGCAAACACTGGCACAGGTTCCAGAACCCACAACAGGGCGGCTAATAAAAAAATCGCCAACAGACGGTGTTGGACCAATGTGAGATCGTCAATTGGGATGGCATCGATAGGCAACATCAATACCAGAATCGGGAGTCCGAAACTGAGTGCGAGCCGCAGGAGAAGGCCCTTATCCAGAGTCTGCATAGCGTCTTCCTTGGTGAGTTCGACAAGATTGCAGCTAGGGTAACGCGTTGAATGGCAAAGGTCTTAGAGGGGCGACAAAGTTTTACGTTTTTGGCGCGCTGGGCGAAAAGAAGTGTGCTGGCGGTCAAAAACAAACATCCCGGCGCGCGGGCCGGGATGTGAATGGCGATTAAGCTTTGTGGGCGTATGGCGCGCCAAGGCGGGTGGTGACGTTGAGCTGCATGCTGTCATCAAAACGAATCGCATCTTTTGCGAACAGGTTAATGACGGTCGACCCCAGCTTAAAGCGGCCCATCTCTTCCCCTTTTTTCAGCACAACGGCCTTGTTGCCAGTTGCGGGGTAATCCCAACGGTAGACCGTGTTACCGCGTGGTGGTGTGACGGTGCCTGCCCAGACGAGCTCAATGCTGCCCACGATGGTGGCGCCAACCAGCACTTGGGCCATTGGGCCGAATTCGGTATCGAAAATACACACCACGCGTTCGTTACGCGCGAACAGGTTTGGTACGTTGGCTGCGGTCAATGGGTTCACCGAGAACAGATCGCCCGGGACGTAAATCATCTGGCGCAATGTGCCGTCACATGGCATGTGTACGCGGTGGTAGTCACTCGGTGATAGGTAAAGCGTGGCGAACTCACCGGCCGTGAATTCTTCGGCCAGTTTGGCATCGCCGCCAAGCAGCGTTTGCGCGGAGAAATCATGGCCTTTCGCTTGAATCAGCTTGCCGTCATGGATGGGGCCAAACTGACTGACGCACGCATCGGCGGGGTGCGTGATCACGTCATCGCCTTGTGCGAGTGGGCGAGCATCCGGCTTGAGTTCACGGACAAAAAATTCATTAAAAGTTTTAAAATGCTTTGGATCGGAGTGCAATGCTTCGTCCATGTTGACGTTGTATTGCTTGATAAACCAGCGAATGATGGCTGTGGTTAGACCGCCGGCTTTGGCTGATGCCAATTTGCCCATCAAACGGGTCAGGCCGTGTTGTGGAATCCAGTATTGCAGTCCAACTTTAATCTTGTCCATTGTAAGTCATTCCAATGTGTTTAATTTGGGGTGTTTAATCTTTGGGCGCGGAATGTTACTGAAAATCGTGAATGATGTCAGCATTTATCCCCGCAAGAACGAGAACCGCTCTCGTTTTATCTCACTGACGAAAGCGGAACCACGTTACAGATCGGCTTTTTTATTCCGCGAGTATTGTCGGTTGGCTTTGTTTTCCACCATGCTTTCGATGATGCGATGATAGTTCTCAAAGCGTGTCGCACTGATCTCGCCTTTTTCGACGGCTTCACGCAGCATGCAACCCGGATCATCGCCGTGTTTGCAGTCGCGGAATTTACAGCCCCCTAAATAAGGACGGAACTCGACAAATGCCTTGGTGACATCTTCCGCTTCCAAGTGCCAGAGGCCAAATTCGCGTACCCCCGGTGAATCGATCAGATTACCGCCAGATGGAATATGGTACAGACGCGCCGCCGTTGTGGTGTGTTGGCCCAGACCTGAGTTTTCAGAAATTTCGCCTTCTTCCACCATTTCGTCCAATTCGGGCATCAGGGCGTTCACCAAACTGGATTTACCGACCCCGGATTGACCGACAAAAATATTGGTGCGATCGCGCAGTTTGGCTTCCAGCGCTTCAATGCCTTCGCCACTGTTTTTACTCACGTACAGCACGTCGTAGCCAATTTTCTCGTAGGCCGAGAGCCACTGTTCATACTGCGCGCGCTGATCTTCATCCAACAAGTCGACTTTGTTGAGCACCAGCAATGGGGCGATGGCGAGTGTTTCGGCAGCAATCAGATAGCGGTCAATGATATTGAGCGACAACTCAGGCAGCACCGACGAGACGATGACCATCTGGTTGACGTTGGCCGCAACGGGTTTTAACCCATCGTAGTAATCGGGACGTGTCAGCACGGAGGTGCGTGGTTCAACCGCTTCCACCACGCCGGAAATCCCCGCCATGGTTTCGATGCCCGGACGCCAGATCACGCGATCGCCAGAGACCAAACTCTCAATGCCCCGGCGCAGGTTACAGCGATGAATGGCCTGAGTTTCAGGATCTTCAATATCCGCATGTTGACCGAAACGGGTGATCACCAAGCCAGTTTTGGCGTTCTCCAGCATCGACTCATCCCACTGAACGGTTTCTTCCTGTTTCAGTTTGCGGTGCTGGTTATTTCGTACGCGCCTTACCTGACCTTTTGTCAGCTTCTTTTTCTTTGCCACTCTGTTCTACTTTCGTGTTGCTGGACGACATGAAGAAAGACATTGTTCCCCTTCGCCGCCCGGTTTAGTACGTGTTATCAGACACAGCCGATAATTTGAATTGTACAGACTTGGGTATATAGTACCTGCTTTATCGACAAACCTATATAGGTACTCCTCTATGTCTTTTAGCGATCAAAACCTAATCTGGATCGATTTAGAGATGACAGGCTTGGATCCTGAAACCCATAAAATCATCGAAATTGCGACCATCGTGACCGACAGTCAGCTCAATATTCTGGCCGAAGGACCGGTATTGGCGGTGCATCAACCCGAGTCCGAACTGCAAAAAATGGACGATTGGTGTACCAACACGCACACCCAAAGCGGGTTGGTGGAGCGTGTACGCCAAAGCCAAGTGAGTGAAGACGATGCTGTGGCGCAAACCATCGCGTTTCTTGAACAGTGGGTACCTGCGGGCAAATCACCAATTTGTGGCAACAGTATTGGTCAGGATCGCCGTTTCCTCTACAAACACATGCCGCGTCTGGAAGAATATTTCCACTACCGTTACATCGACGTCAGCACCATCAAAGAACTGACTCGTCGTTGGCAGCCAGCCGTGCTGGATGGATTTTCAAAACAGGGTAGTCACCTCGCATTGGATGACATTCGTGAGTCGATCGCGGAGCTACAATTTTATCGTTCGACCGTCTTTAGCATCTAAAATAGGGCGTCGCATGGCTGGCCGCAACGGACGGTTGGCCTGCGTTGGCCGGCGGTGAATGCGCGCGCTGGTGGCAAGTTCAGCACAATTTGCTGGCTGAATGTTCTGGGTTGCGCGCTTTTTCATCAACTGAAAAAAAATTAGATTTTTTTCGCGATAAGTTCTTGCATCACACAGAAATGCTCTTATAATTCGCAGCCCTAAACGACGGAAAACGTTGTTGATGCGACACTAGCTCAGTTGGTAGAGCGCAACCTTGCCAAGGTTGAGGTCACGAGTTCGAACCTCGTGTGTCGCTCCATTTACTTCAGGTAAATGGCAGAGTCTTCATCGTACTTAACG